>DATKPC010000105.1:0-63750 GCA_035524275.1 Burkholderiaceae bacterium | reverse complement strand
CCGCGCGGCGCGGTCACTTGGCGTTGACGAACTGCTCGTTGCCGACGAGGCCGAGCTTCTTGACGCCGAGGCGCTGGGCCGAGGCCATGACGGCGGCCACGTCCTTGTAGGCGACCAGCTTGTTGGGCCGCAGGTGCACTTCGGGCTGCACCGGCTGCGCCGCCGCCTGCGTCAGCCGCGCCTCCAGCGCGGCCCGATCGGGCAGCGCCTCGCCGTTCCACAGCACCGTGCCGTCGAAGTCGACGTCGATCGTCACCACCACCGGCGGCTCCGCCGGCGGCGGCGGATTGCCCACCGGCATGTTCAGGTTCACCGCGTGCAGCTGGATCGGGATCGTGATGATCAGCATGATCAGCAGCACCAGCATCACGTCGATCAGCGGCGTCGTGTTGATGTCCACCATCACGTCCTGCTCGCCGCCGCCGGACCCGACATTCATCGCCATGGCTCGTTCCTTGTCCTTCCTCGCTCAGCCGCCCTTGGCCGGCGGCTCGGTGATGAACCCCAGCTTCTGGATCCCCGCCCGCTGCGCCGCGAACACCACCCGGCCGACGAACTCGTAGCGCCCCGCCAGGTCCCCGCGGATGTGCACCTCCGGCTGCGGCACCTGCACCGCCACCGCCTTGAGCTTGTCCACCAGCTCCGCGTTGTCCTTCAGCAGCTTCTGGCCCCAGTACACGTCCCCGTCCTTCGTCACCGACAGCTCGACGTTCTCCGGCTTCGTCTGCCGCGGCTGGTTCTTCTCCTTCGGCAACTCCACCGGCACCGTGTGCGTCACCACCGGTATCGTGATCAGGAAGATGATCAGCAGCACCAGCATCACGTCCACCAGCGGCGTCGTGTTGATCGACGACACCACCTCGTCCTCGCCGTTGCCCTCCGCCGACCCGACGTTCATCGCCATCCGTGGCCCTCCGTCCCGCCGCCCCAGCCCCCGCCCCTCACGCCCCGCTCTTCGCCGTGCTCGTGCCGCTGGCCCGACCCCCCATCAGCACCGCATGCAGGTCGGCACCGAACGATCGCACCGCCTCCATCGCCACCTTGTTGCGCCGCACCAGCCAGTTGTACCCCAGCACCGCCGGCACCGCCACCGCCAGACCGATGGCCGTCATGATCAGCGCCTCGCCCACCGGTCCGGCCACCTTGTCGATCGACGCCTGCCCCGCAATCCCGATGGCCGTCAGCGCGTGATAAATCCCCCACACCGTGCCAAACAGCCCCACGAACGGCGCCGTCGAGCCCACCGTCGCCAGAAACGCCAGCCCGTCCTGCAGCCGGTTCTGCACGTTCTCCACCGCCCGCTGGATCGACATCGTCACCCACGTGTGCAGGTCGATGCGCTCGGTCATCGTCCCCTCGTGGTGCTGGTTCGCATCCACCCCCTGCTGCGCGATGAACCGAAACGCGCTGCTGTCCTTCAGCGTCTTGACCCCGTCATCGATCGACCCCGACTTCCAGAACGACTTGCGCATCGCCCCCGCATCGCTCATCAGCCGGAACTGCTCGTAGACCTTCGTGAAAATGATGTACCAGCTGCCCATCGACATGATCACCAGGATGATCAGCGTGCCCTTGGCCACGAAGTCGCCCCCCTTCCACAGCGCCTCCAGCCCGTAGGGATTGTCCACCGTCTCCTTCGTCACCGCCCCCGGCGCCGCCGCCGCCGGCGCCTCGGCATTGCCGCTGCCCGCCGCCGCCCCCGGCGCCGCCTCCGCCGCCGGCTTGGCCGCCTCCTGCGCCCTCGCCCCCTGCAGCAGCACGCCCGCGCCCAGCACCGCCCACACCAGCGTCGCCGCCACGGCAGCCTTCCCCACGTTCCACTTCATCTCGCCTTCTCCTTATCCCTATCCCTATCCCTATTCCCACCCCGTCCCGGCCCCTCGAGGCGCCACCCCGCACGCCCCACCGCATCGCCCGACCCGCCCGCGCGCCGCTACTCCAGCCGGAACGTGAACGGCGCCTGCACCTTCACGTCCCGCCCCTGCCCCACGCACTTCAGGCGCTGCACCGCCTTCATCGTCACCGCATTGAACACCCGGTTGGCCGACTTCACGATCACCGGATCCTTGATCTCGCCCCCCGGCCCCACCGTGAACTCGATCGTCACGTCGCCCTGGATGTTGTCCTGGATCGCCTGCTTCGGGTACTGGATCTCGCCCTTGATCTCGCCCCAGTTCGGACACGTCACCCCAATCTGCGCACGCGCCGGCGGCGCCGGCGCCGCCGCCACCGGCGCCGGCTGCGGCACCTCGCGCGGCAGCGTCGGCTCCGGCGGCGCCTGGTTCGACACCGCCGTGATCGTCGGGGCCACCGGCGGCGGCGTGGCTATCTGCACCTCCGGCGGCGGAATAAACGGCGGCGGCGGCGCCGCCAGCTTCGGCGGCGGCGGCGGCGGCAGATCCGGCGGCGGCGGCGGCTTCACCTCCTCGATCACCTTCACCTGCAGCGGCGCCTTCACCACCTCCACCACCTTGCGCGCCAGCCCCGTCAGCAGCGCGTACACGATGATCACGTGCAACAACACCACCGCCCCCAGCCCCACCAGGTGCCGCCCAGGGTTGCGCTGCGACTGCGCAAAATCCATCCGTCCTTCCCCTTCTGCGCGTCGCCGCGCTACGACACGTCGATCGCAAAGTCGCCGGCGGCGAAGTCGACGCCGAGGCGCGCGTGATGCGCGCCGTTGCGCCACAGGAGCACGATCGCATCGTCGGTCACGCGTTCGATGCCGAACTGCCCGTCGAATGCCGGATGCGTGTTGCGCATCCGGAAGAGCTCGATCTGGTCGCGGACGAGGGTCTGCTTCAGCGCCGCGGCGACGTCTTCGCGACGGTAGTAGGGACGGTTGATGTCGCGACCCACGCCGGTCTTCGCGAGCAGCTGCATGTCGTTTCTTCCGGCGAGGAAGCCGACGTAGTAGACCTGCGGGACTCCGGGGACGAAGAGCTGCAGCGCCCGGGCTGCGAGGTAGGCCCGCTCGTTGCCGCCGAGCGCGTCCAGGTACGTGCAGTTCACCTGGTACAGGTCGAGGTTCGAGGCGGCCGCGCCGGTTGCGGCGCGACTCTCGCCGCGGCTCGCGTCGTGGATCCGGTCGACGAGGGCCGCCAGCTCGTCCGGTGGCACGAGGCCGGCTTCGCTGCCGCCGTCCCGCGTATCGGCCCCGATATCGATCATCCCGATGCCGTCGTGCGTGTCGAGGACGGTCACGGCATTGCGCGGGCGAACCTCGAGCCAATGCGCGAGATGGCGGGCCCTGCGGCCGTGGAACGCGTGCAGCAGCAACGGCGGCAGCGCGAAGTCGTAGACCCAGTCGACGCGCCGCGCGATCTGGATCTGCTGCCGGTAGTGCGCGTGGATCTCGACCAGGACCTGCATGCCGCGCCAGCGCGCGCGCCGGACCAGGTCGTCGATGAAATCGTAGGTCTCCGGGATCATGAAGCAGCTGGTGCCGGCCCGCTTGATGGCGTAGCCGACCGCGTCGAGGCGGATCGTCCGCACGCCGGCCGACTGGAACCTTCCGAGGATGCCGTCCAGGTACGCCGTGCCCTGCGGGCTCTCGACGTCGATGTCGATCTGCTGCGGCGTGAACGTCGTCCACAGGATGCGCCGCTCGCCGTCGCCGACGATGGCCGTCGTGAACGGGAGCCCGGGCCGCGGCCGGTAGATGGCGAGCAACTGCTCTTCCGTGGCGCCGGCAGCGAAGACCTTGCCGAGCGTGAGGAACATCCCGGCATGCGGGGAGGCGCTGCCAGCGGATCGAAAGTCGCGGAACTGCGGCGATTCGGCCGAGACATGGTTGACGATCAGGTCCGCGACGACGTCGACGTCGTTCGACAACGTGGCGATATCGGTCCAGTCGCCCAATCGCGGATCGACGCGCTCGTGGTCGATCGGGTCGAAGCCGGCATCCGCGCCATCGATGGGATGGAAGAACGGGAGCAGGTGGACGCCGCCGAATACCCCGGCGAGGGGACCGCGCAGGAGGTCGCGGAGGTCGCCGAGCGCGCCACCGCCAAAGCGATCGACGTAGGCGATCAGTTGAACTTGGTTCTTCATCGGGCTGGCGTCGAATCGTGGGGCTGCCGCAGCGCCGTCGCGGCAGGCCGGCGCGTCCCGCGTGGGCAGGGAGCCGGAAGGTGCCGGTCCGCCGCGTCGCCGCGGCGGACCGGCTCGTGCTCAGAACGCGTAGCTGATGCCGAGCTTGGCGGTCGTGCCGTTCATCGCGCGAGCGCTGGCGCCATCGAACTCCGTGTAGGCGAGCTGATTGAAGAGATTGCTGACGCCGAGCGACACGGTGGCGGCCGGCGTGAACGCATAGGTGGCGAAGACGTTCACGATGGCGTAGCCGGGAAGCGTCGCGACCGGCGTTCCGCTCGTGTTGTCCTTCGCGGACGAGGTCCCCTGGACGCTGATGCCGGCCCGGGCAGGCCCGAAGTCGTACGTCGCCGCCGCCTGGTAGAGCGTGTGCGCCCAGCGCTGCGGCGTCTGTCCGAGCTGGAATTCCTGGCCCGGCGCGGTGCCGGTGATCTTCGCGTTCGTCAGCGTCAGTCCGGCGTTCAGGTGCAGGTTGCCGACGACGTAGCCGCCCTCGAACTCGATGCCGTCGGCGCTGTAGTGGAAGGCCGTCGACTGCTGCTTCGTGAGGTCGTAGTTGGACTCGGCCGTCTTGGCCTGGAACAGCGTCGCGAAGAGACTGGCCGGGCCGAAACGCAGCTTGGCGCCACCTTCGAACTGCTTCACCTCGTTGAGCTTGATCGGCGTCGATCCGTCGAGCGGATTGCCCCACGCGATCCGGTCGCCGTTGAACGAGACGCCGTCGCTGTAGCGGGCGAAGAAGGCCAAGGTCGGGCTCAGGCGGAAGTTACCGCCGAACGAATACGACGTATGCCCGATGCTGTAGTCGATGACCCCGGAGCTTCCCGGCGTGCTGAGGGTCGTCAGGTCGTAGGGCGCCCCGGACGTCGGCGGCTTCCGGTAGTAGCCCGTCGCCTTCTGGTCGTCCCGCCGCACGCTGCCGTCGAAATTCCATGGCCCGATTTCGGCGCCGAGGCTCGCGTAGGGCGACGTCATCCGGTAGGTCGCGTCGATCACGCGCTCGCAGCAGCCGCCGAAGCCCGGCGTGCCGTCGATCGTCGACGACAGGATCGCGGGCTTGTCGCCCGTCGCCTGCATCAGGTACTGGTTGAAGTTCCACGTCATCGCGACCCGCTGCGAGGACGTGTAGAGCCCCGCTGCCGCGGTCAGGGTCGAGGCGTCGCCCAGCGCGATCTTCTTCGAGAGCTTCAGGTCGTTGGCGGTGAGGCTCGCGTCGTCGAAGGACGTGTTGAACACGACGGCGGTGAACGCCCCCCCGGTGTACGCCTGGCCGGCGGACGGACCGGTCAGGAAAGTCGTTCCTCCCGGCGCCGGCGCGACGCCCGACCCGCCATAGACGCCAAGGAAGCGCCCGCCGTTCTTCGCGGTCCGGAACTTCTCGTCGAGCGACCAGCCGGAACCCAGGTTGAGACCGCTTTCCGCGCCGATCGCCGTCGACGTCGCCTTGAGGCCGTCGTTGACGTTGCTCACCGCGTGGCCGTTGTTCGCCGTCAGCGAGACGTCCGGCAGGAGATACGGCGAATAAAGGCTGGCCGTTCGCGGATCGATCCCCGGCACCGTCTGGATGTTCCCGTTGGAGACGTTGACCGGCACCGGAAGGTAGGTCGGGGTCCGGTCGTCCAGTTCCTTGAAGCTCAACCGCACGTAGCCGTTGTCGAGCGTCTGCGTGATGTTGGCTCGCAACTGGCCGCCGCCCTCGAGCGGCACGCCGCCCTTGCGCGGGCCCTCGCCGTCGCGATAGAAGCCGCCGACGTAGTAGTGCGTCTTCTCGCCGATCGCGCCGCCGCGGCTGAATTCATAGCGCTTCTCGTCGTAGTTCAGTCCGGTCTCGAGCGCAACGACGCCCTCCTCCTCGTCGCCGGTCTTGCTGATGAAATTCACGATCCCGCCGGGCGCGTTGGTCGCCGTCGTCGAGGCGGAGCCGCCGCGGATGACCTCGAGCCTTTCGATCGATCGATCGGCGCGGATGTAGGTATCGGGCGTCAGGAAGTCGAGGTCGCCGATCTGCAGCACCGGCAGCCCATCCTCCTGGTACTGCACGTATCGGGCACCGCCGGCCGACAGCGGAATGCCGCGAACGACGAGATTGGCATTGCTCTCGCCACCGCTCGCTTCCACGTGCACGCCCGGGATCGAGCGCAGGAGGTCCGAGGCGCTGGACGCCTGCGATTCCTGGATCTGCGACGCGCTCATCGTGCTGATCGAGACGCTCGACTTCATCTTCGTGATCGATTGCGACGTGCCGGTCACGACGACGCTGTCGAGATTGAGCGCGTCCTGCGCCGCCGGCGCGGCGGGCGGCGTGGACGGCGTGGCGGCCGGCGCGTTGTCCTCGGCGCGAATGGCGACGTGGACAAGGGCGAAAGCCACGGCGATTGCGATGCGGCTCGGAGCCGGTCTTCCGTGCATGGATGTCCCCCTGGTTGTTGTGACGACCACCGCAACGCGGCGACTCGTGGCAGCGACGCCGCCGGCGCACCGGCATCGGCATCGCAGGGCTCTGCCCCGTTCCCGTCGACGCACGACACGCTGCCGGCCGGAAATCTATCCGACGATGCGAAGGAATGCAATCGATTGCATTCACTTTCGATTTCGCGCCGCACAAGTGAAAGGGCCAAGAACCGTCGAATCGATTCGAAATCGATCGTGCGAATGCAATCGATTGAGAATGAAGCACGCATCGAGGCGCGGCCCGTCGGCCTGGCGCTGCACCGCAACGATCGAGCCGCTAGCGGAGCGAACTCTGCCGGACGACAAGT
This sequence comes from Burkholderiaceae bacterium, assembly GCA_035524275.1. GTDB lineage: Bacteria > Pseudomonadota > Gammaproteobacteria > Burkholderiales > Burkholderiaceae_F > DATKPC01. The sequence continues at coordinate 56,899 of DATKPC010000105.1, read as the reverse complement.
TCGACGCCGAGCGTCCGTGGCGCCATCGGCGCTCCGTCGACGATGGCGAGCAACGCGTCGACGATCTCGACACCCGCGCGGCTGATCGGCTGCCGGACCGTCGTGAGCGGAGGGTCCGAATGGCTCGCCCACTCGATGTCGTCATAGCCGACGACGGCCACGTCGCCCGGCACGCGGCGCCCGCGAGCCCGCAGCGCCTGGACCGCCGCCAGGGCGAGCACGTCGCTGCAGGCGAACACGGCATCGAAGGCGACGCCCGCATCGCACAGCCTGCCGAGACCGGATTTCGCGAGGTTCGCGTCGAACGGAACTTCGAGCAGCAGGCGGGCGTCGGGTTCCGCCCCGTGAGCCCGGACTTCGCGCTCGAATCCACGATAGCGCTGCGCGACTTCCGGCAGCTGGCGGTCGCCGATGAACACGATGCGGCGGCGTCCCTGCTCGAACAGGTGCCGCGTCGCCATCGCGCCCCCGGCGACATTGTCGCCGCCGACGCTGCAGTAGAGCTGCTGCGGCATCTGCGCGCCCCAGACCACCAGCGGCACGCCACGAGACGCGAGCCGATTCAGGTGGTCGTGATGGCGCCATTGCCCGATCAGCACGACGCCGATGGCCAGACCCGCCTCGAAAGGCTGCGCGGCCGACTCCAGGTCCTCCGCGTCCACGCGCGAAAGCAGCAGGTCGAAGCCCCGCTCGGTCAGGGCATCGGCGAGGCTGCCCAGCATGGCCAGGAAGAACGGATCCGAAATATGCTGGCGCGAGCGCGCGTCATAGGGGATGACGACCGCGACCGTTCGACTGCGGCCCAGCCGCAGGTTCTTCGCGTTGACGTTGATCGAATAATTGAGCGACCGCGCCAGCTCCTCGATGCGGTCGCGTGTCGCGCGGCTGATCAGGGGGCTTCCGTTGAGCGCCCGCGAAACGGTCGCCACCGATACGCCCGCCATGCGCGCCAGGTCAGCCATCTGTGGCCGATGCCTGTCGCGCGACGACTCCTCCGGAGCCGACCGCGAGCGCGGCTTGCGTGTCGCGCCGCCCGGACGCGAACGCGCGTCATCGATCAATCACCCGCCCCTCGTGCCGTGCATGAGCCGATTGTGGCATGCCGAATGCCGGTATCGGCGGGTAACATCCGGCGCCATGCGCACGGTCCCGGGTGATATTCGCTTCCGCGTTCGCGTCGCGCCGAGCGCGATCGACGGGCAGGGCCTCTTCGCGGCGGAACGCATCGCCGCCCGGCGCAAGATCGGCGAACTCGGCGGGCGCGTGATCCGGATCGCTTCCGCGGCGCGCCGGGTCGCCGCCGCAAAGCGCATCGCGCTCGTCGAGCTCGACGAGCGCGATGCGCTCGACGCCTCCGCCTCGCACCTGCCGACGCGCTACATCAATCATTCCTGCGATCCGAACGCCTACATGCGCGTCATCGGCGTCCATGTCGAGTTCTATGCGCTCCGGGCGATCGGCGTCGGCGAGGAGATCACCGTGGACTACGGGCCGACGCACCACGAAGGCAGGCTCGGCTGTCGCTGCGGCGCATCGAACTGCCGCGGATCGATCTGAGCGGCCGCGGGAACGCGCGCCGAGGCGCTCAGCCGATCGGCTCGTACTCCGCGCCGACCTCGCCCATGACGACCTGCGCGCGCTGCAACAGGCCGGCGACTGCCGCCACGGGATAGAGGTCGCGCAGCACCTGCGCGGCGAGCGCGCCGAGCTCGCGCGCGAGGTCGCCGGCTGCAGTCCCGGCGACCTCGCCCGGATCCGCCGTCGTGCGCGCCGCGTGCAGCAGCGCGCGCAGCACGGCGCGGCGCTGTGCCACGGCGCCCTCGACGTCGATGCGCCAGCTCGCGGGCGCCTCGCCTTCGACATAGCGGCCGCGACCGCGGCCGAAATGGGCGACGGCGAGGTATCGCAGGATCCCGGCGACGACGAGGCCGACGAGGAAATCGTCCGACCAGCGCACCTGCGGTGCCTCCGCGCCACGCCACACGTTGATGCCGCGCGCCACGCCGGCGCCCGCGAGGCCGCCGATCAGTCCGCCGACGAGCATTCCGGCGCCCAGCGTCAGGCCACCGGACGCAAGGTCCGCCTTGAGTCCCGCGAGGGCGCCGGACACGACGCAGCTCCACAGCGCCGCGCGCCCCTCGTCGACCGGTCCGCGCGTCGCCACGCTCTCCGCGAGCCGCTGCAGGACGCCCTCGGCCGCCTCGCCGTCGAGATCGTGAAGCGCGATCAGGCGATCGGTCGCCGCGCGGATCTGCGCGTCCAGGCGCTTCGCCAACGCGGCAAGCGCCTCGTCGCGCGCCGCATCGCCGCCCTTGCGCCCGACCCCCACCGACTGCAGCACGCGTTGCATCGTGTTAGCCGTGGTCGCCGCGACGGCCTGCGAGTCCCGCGCGGTCGCGACGAGCTGTTCCGCGATCGCGGCCATCGACGCCGCGAAACGCTCGGTGGCGCGCGTTTCCCACGCCGCGACGAGGCGCGCGAAGCCGGCCTGCGCATCCGCCGGCAGCAGGCGGCCGAGAGCGTCGAGCAGCACGCGCTCCTGGACCCAGCAGCGCGCGAAGGCGTCGAGCGTCAGGACCTCGGCGACGACGCCATGCGGATCCAGGTGCGCGCGCCACCGCGCGACCTCCGCCTCCTCGTCGGCGACGGCGCGCGGCGCACCGACCTGGTTGAGCAGCACGACGACCGGCTTGCCGATCCAGCGCAGGACCTGCATTTCCGGCGCGACATAGCCGGCGTCGCGCGGGTCCTCCGCCGCGTTCACGAGGTAGAGCACGACGTCCGCGCTGTCGCGCGCCGCGCGCACGGCCTGCTGGCTGCACCACAAGGGCCGATCGCGATGCCGGTCCCAGACCTCGCGCAGGATCCAGCCGATCGGGTTGTCGGCGTGGCGAAGGCGCGCGACCAGCCGCGCGGAATCGCCGAAGCCCGGGGTGTCCCAGAGTTCGAGCCGGTCGGCGCGCGTCGTCTGCAGCAGCAGGTGGGCCTGCGCCAGTTCGGTGACGTGCGGCGCGTCGCGAATCTCGCCGACGTCGCGGCCGAGCAGCGTCCGCGCCAGCGTCGTCTTGCCGGCGTTGGTATGCGAGACGAGCGCGATCCGGACCGCGGTGCCGCCCGCGACCGTCGAGCCGTCGGCGACGCTCATTCGGCCCCCTGCAGCGCCGGCGCGAGTTCCTGCTCGAGCTGCGCGAGCGCCGGCGCCGACAGGTCGACGCAGGCCGCGGCGACACGGCGCGACGCGCAGAACGACATCCACGCGCGCCGCCGCTCCTGCAGCCGCTCCGACGCTCCGCCCTGCGCGCCGAGGCGCGTGCGATAACCGCCCTCGTCGACGAGCACCGCGAAGGCGGTCGCGACACCCTCGCGCAGCCGATCCAGGAACACGCCGTGGTTCTCGGTCTCCGGCGTCGATGCCAGGTTGAACAGCGCGACGGTGAGCGCGACCTGCGGATCGGTGCCCGGCAGCCCCTCGGCCGCGCCCTCCTCGGCGCCGAACGCGACGGAAGGCCGCAACGTGAGTTCCGCGTCCTCGCCCAGCAGGCGCCGCGCGACGTCGCGCAGGCCGGCCTGGGCCTTTTCGTCGACCGTGAAGCTGTATGGCGCGACACGCATCCGCGCCGGTCCGCTCGCGAAGGTTCCGGCGAGGCGGCGATAGTACGGAAGCCGAAGGTCGAGTCGCAGCCGGCCGCGGCGATGCCATTCCGTCGCGGCCGCGGCGGCGGCGAGCGCGGCCCGCGGCAGGATGACGACGAGGCCCACCGTGATCGCCACCAGGTGGATCCAGCGGGCGGCGTTTTCGCCGCCGCCGCCGCTGCCCAGGCGTATCGCCGCAACGTCATCGACCGACGGCAGGGGCATCCCGGCAAGTCGCGCCGCGGGGCCGAAGAAGAACGCGAAGATCGCATGCACCTGCGTCGCGTCCAGGAACGTGCTTTCCCAACCGGCACGGTATTCGAACACGAGCCCGCGCACGTAGAGGCCGAGGACCGCGCCGAGCGCGAAGAGCGCCGCAGCCAGGTGCAGCACGCGCGCCGCGCGCTGCGTCGCGAGCGGCGCGATGAACACGGTCCACTCGGCGACGAATGCCGCCAGCGCCGTGGCGAGCGCCCTCTCCCGTCCGCTGCCGATCGGCCCGCGCAGCGCCGCCGGCACGCGTCGGCCGAACTCGACGAGCCAGTGACCTCGCGGCCGCCGCGTCGGCGCGACGCCGGAAAACGCCTTCTTCAGCGCGAGCGCGGCCAGCACGACGTAGACGGCGACGTTCCAGGCGACGATGCCGATCATCGGCAACGCGAGGATGTTGATCTCGTGGCGATCCGAGACGTGCTCCAGGACCACGCCGCCGACGAACGCCGCGGCCGGCATCACGACACCGATCCACGGCCTCCAGGTCACGCCGCGGGCGACGGCTCCGACGGCAGCGGAGCGCTCCTGCAGCTTGCCCAGCAGCAGCCGCGCGCGCTTCGCGAGGTACGCCTCCGCGGAGGCGGGCTTGCCGTCGTCGGCCGCCTGCCAGCGCGCGAGCTCCGCGGCGGCGCGCGCCGCGTGGCGCCGATCGCTTTCGCCGAGCAGTTGACCGGCCGTGTCGGCGACCTCGATCGCCTTGACCAGAATCACGTCCCGGGCGTCGTCTTCGTTCATCGATCCATTATCGTCGAAGCGGATCGTCGCGCCGCCGGCCACGTCGCGCCCGCCTTCGGCCTTCGATATCGTGCGATAGTTCGGAGACGGCGAAACGATCGGGTGGCGTCCGGATGGGCATCCTGGTCCATGGGATCACGAACTGCGACACGGTGAAGCGCGCGCGGGCCTGGCTCGACGAGCGCGCCGTCGCCTATGAATTCGTCGACTTCAGGAAGTCCGGCGCTCCCGCGGCGGTGATCGGCCCGTGGATCGCGGCGCTCGGCTGGGAGGCGCTCGTCAATCGCAGCGGCATGACGTGGCGCCGCCTCGACGAGGCTCGACGCGGCGCGGTGCGCGACGCGGAAAGCGCGGGCGCGTTGATGCAGGCCCAGCCGAGCGTCATTCGTCGCCCGGTCGTCCGCTGGGCCGACGGTTCGTTGACGGTCGGCTTCGACCCCCGCGTGTTCGAGGAACGGCTGCGCGCCGCGCCGCGCTGAACGCGGACGCACCACGCGGCGCGACGACGCGGTGCCCGAGCTTCCGGACCTGACGGTCTACGCCGAGCGCGCCGAGGCGCTGGCGGGTGGCGCCGTGCTCGAGGAAATCCGCGTGCTGCATCCGTTCGTGCTGCGGACGGTCGAGCCGTCGCCCGCGGACTTCGCCGGACGCGCACTGCTCGGTGTCGGCCGAATCGGCAAGCGGCTCGCATTCCGGTTCGAAGGCGGCCTCGTCGCGATCGTCCACCTGATGCGAGCGGGTCGCCTGCGATGGCAAAAGGCGTCGCCGCCGGCCGCGCGCAAGGCGCCGCCGCGCCACGCCTTGGCGGCGTTTCGATTCCGCGCCGGAACGCTGCTGCTGACCGAGGCCGGGACGCGGCGCCGCGCCTCGCTGCACCTCGCGCGCGGCACCGACGCGCAGATCGCGGCCGCCTTCGACCCCGGCGGCCTGGAGCCGCTGCGGGCGGATCGCGCGACGTTCCTCGAGCGACTTCGGCGCGAGAACCATACGCTGAAGCGTGCCTTGACGGATCCGCGCCTGTTCGCCGGGATCGGCGGCGCGTATTCGGACGAGATCCTGCATCGGGCCCGCTTGTCGCCGCTCGCGTTGACGAACCGCCTCGACGACGCCGAGGCAGGGCGCCTGTACGACGCCGTCCAGGCGGTCCTTTCCGAATGGATCGAACGGCTGCGGAACGAAGCGACGAAGCATCCGGACGCGCTTCCGGACGCCACGGCCTTCCGGCCCGGCATGGCAGTCCACGGGCGCTATGGCCAGCCTTGCCCCGCTTGCGGAGCGCCGGTCCAGCGCATCGTCTACGCGGATACCGAGACCGACTATTGCGCTCGCTGCCAGACCGGCGGACGGATCCTCGCCGACCGCTCCCTGTCGCGCCTGCTCAAGGACAGCTTCCCGGCGTCGATCGACGAGCTCGAGCTGTAGCGCTCGAGGCCTACCATGCCGTTCAGCGCCGTTCCCAATGGCCGGGTTGCATCCGCCAACCACCGCCCTCGCGGACCCAGGCATGGTTGACCCAGACGTGGCCGGGCCGCGGCGCGTCCCAATGACCCGCGACCCAGACGTGGCGACCGCCGACCCAGTTCCAGTAGCCACCGATCCAGACGTAGCCGACGACCGGCGGCGGGCCGACGACCTCGACCTGCGGAGGAGGGGGGGCGACGGCAACGACATCGACCGGCGGCGGCGGCGCGGCGACGACGACCGGGGCCGGCGCGTAATACGGCCGAGGGGCCGGTGCGACGATGCAGCCCGTCAGGGCAACCGCCAGCGCGCATCCGGAGAGCACGCGCAACGCGTGACGACGATACGGTTCCATCTTCGATCGCTTCCTCGTGAACGACAACATGCGACGTGGCGGCAGGACGCATGCGGGCCCGCGGGCCTGCCCTCGTCCTGCCGGACCCGCCTTATGGGGTGGTGAATCGCGGGGTGGTGGATATCACGGCAGCGTAACACTCAACGTGGCCGCATTCTGCGTGCGGAAATCCGCGAAGTCGAGGATCGGCACGACGTGCGCCCGCGTGCCGGCGCTCGTCGTCTTCCATACCCGCAGGTAGCCATAGTAGAACGCCGCCTTGTCCGGGCTCGCCGACGTGCCCGCCGGGAGGTTCGATACCGAGACCGCGCCGCCGCTGCCCGCCAGGATCGTCGGATCGACGGCCACCGTGTCGACGATCTCGCCATAGCGCGCGATGACGAGCTGCGCCCTGTCGTAGCGCCCCGGCGTCGCCGTCGTGACGTTCAGCGTGATCGTTCCCGCCGCGGCGGCCACGGCGCTGTTGATCGAGAGCTGCGGCAGCGTGATCGAACTCGCGCCAGGGGTGACTCCGATCGGCGCCGACGGCACGTACTGGATCGCGTCGGCGACCGCGCCGAAGCCTCCGGCGCCCTGGGCAGGCACCATGCCCGTGAACGTCGGCATCCCGTTGGCGACGTAGGTTCCGGCGTAGATGTTGCCCGACGACAGCGGGAACCCGACATCGATCAACCCGGTGAAGGGATTGACGTGGCGGAAACGGACCTCGTACGGGATCTCGCCGCTCGCCGGCAGCGTCTGGTAGAAATCGACCCAGGTGCCCGTCGGATTCGCCGCCGACGCCAGGTTCACCGTGTACTCCGCGTCGAGGTTGACCGGGATCGCGCCGTTCGCGATCACCGTCGGATGATTCGTCGGCGACGTACCGGTCGCCACCGGCACCGACTTGACGATCGTCGTATCCATGTTGCGGCCACGGATCAGCACGTCGAAGTTTCGCGTCTGCTGGCCGCCCATCGGAAGCGGAAACAGCGTGAAGGCACCGGTCACCGGATCGACGGTCGTCGCGCGCGCCACGACGTGGTACGCGCCCGTGCTGTCGGGCACTTCGGCCTTGATGACGAGGTCGTACGCCCCGCTGGCGTCCTGCGCGGCGAGCTTGCCGGGATCCACGGTGCCGGTGATCGCGCCGACTTCGGCCATGTCGAAGTAGCGCAGCGAGTGCGGCTTGAGCGTGAACGCCGCCGAGCCGGCCAGCTCGTCGGGGAACCGCACGACATCGTCGTCCAGGTCGAAGTCGAAGATCAGGTGCAGATTCGCGTTCGCGGCGACGGTGAACGTGCCGAAGACGCCGATGCCCCGGCGCGGCCCGACCAGTTCGAGAGGCGCATGCTGCAGGCTATTGCCGGCGTCGAGGTAGTCCACCTGGTCGTTGTAGGCGAGGCCGGCGGCGCTCGCCGAAGCCGTCAGGGCCGCCTCGTCGTCGACGAGCATCAGCCGGACCTGCTGGTAGACGCCGACAGGAAGCTCGATGTCCTGGAAGACGTCCTGGAAGTTGCCGTGGTTGAGCGCCGCGAGGTTGATCGTCACCGGCGCCGGCAACGGGTACTTCAGCCACGCCGGGTCGCTCGGCGACGCGTCGAGGTCCGCGTGGAAATCGATCTCGCTGATCGTGACCCACACGTTCTGGTAGTCGGCCGACGGCGCATCGGTGAACCCCGCGGTGAACGTGCCCTTGGCCGCCACGGGCGTCGAGGTCGTCGAGGATCCGCCCCCGCCGCCGCAGGCGGCCAGCATCAGCGCGAATGTCGAGGCCAGTGCCCATGGCGGCACGGAACGGGCGAGGCGGGATGTCGGGTGCAACGGCTTCATGACGGGCTCCTGGGGTTTGTCGCTTGTCGCGATCGAGTGACGAGGCAGCCGCATTGGATCCCCCAAGGCGCAAGACAGGTGAATCGATGGGTGTCGGCTCGTAACGCGGCGTAACGGCTGCGCGATCGCGCCGTCGCGACCCTCCCGCGTCACGGCCCGCGACCGCACGCAGGCATGGCGAACGATCGCTTACATCTGCTCGTCGATCGGATCGCGGATCGCGCATCGCGCATCGGGCGGGCGGGAAAGATGTGTGAGCGTTTGTTTCTCCCGGCGCCGCCGGCAACAGGTGCTTACCGCGGCCTGCGCGCGCGGCGGTAGATTGCCGGGGTCGTTGTTCATTCGCAGGCGCGGGACCGTCCGCGCGACAGGGTGTCCAAAATGAACCGGTTCCATCGCGTGCTCGCCGTCGCTGCCACCGCCATCGCGGCGAGTGTCGCGCAGGCGCAGTCTTCTCAGTCTTCGCCATCTCAGCCATCGTCGCAGTCGCCCCCGCCGACGTCCGCCGCGCCTTCCGTTGCGGGACCGCACCTGCGCGACGACATCCGGCAGCACTATTTCGCCGAACGCAAGGAGCACGTCCTCAGGCAGCTCGCCCGCCGCATCGAGATCGCCACCACCGCGCAGGCCTGCGTCAGCGCGGCCGCGGCGCCAGCCCAGCTCCGCTCCTGCCTGCAGCAGGAACGCGCGTCGATCGACGAAGCGCGCGCCCAGAACGGCGGGACGGCCGCGCCCTGACACGACGGAGCCGGCCGTCGGCCGGCAGCGGCCGCCGGTAGCGCACCGGCGTTCCGGCCCGTTCGAAGTGGCCCGCTTCGGCGCCGCAACTCCGGACCTTGCCGGCGGCGACGCCATGCGACGATCGGTGCACTTGCGGATGTCCGCAGGACTTGTCGCCCCTTTTCTTTCGATGGACCGCCGCACGAGCAGCGCCCCCGCCCCAGCGACGACCCCGCCTCCGGCCGCGGGGCGTCCGGCGTTGGTCGCGGCTGCGGCGCGGCCCGCGGCCACGCCCGCCCGCCTGCCATGGCCCTCGCCGCCGTTCGCGAGCTACCCGTCGAGTGTGGCAGCCCCCGTCGGCAGCGCCTGCGTCATCGAGGGCAATCACGGGCGCATCGTGCGCGGGAACCTGCTCGCCTTCGGCCCCGAGGAACGCATCGCGCAGGTCCAGGTCGCGGCCTCGAAATCGGCCGTTCCGTTGCGCTTCGACCAGTTCCGCAGCGTGACGCTGACGGAACCGCTCGCCCCCGTGCGCCCGCCGGCGAGCGGCCCATCGGGATCATCGGGGCCGGCGACGCTGGCGCTGGAAAAGCGCCCCCGCACGCCCTATCGCCTGCTGCTGAAGGGCGGCCACGCGATGAGCGGCCAGACGATCGGCCACGTCGAGAACGAGGCCGGCCTCTTCCTGTTCCCTCCGGTCGACGACCGCGATCGCGTGATCCGGATGTTCGTCCCGCGGGACGCGATGCTGCGCTCGGAACTCGGGGCGCCGATCGGCCGCGTCCTGGTCGAGCAGCGCGCCGCGACGGCGGCGCAGGTGGAGCAGACCGCGGTGCTGCAGGAGCAGCTGCGTTCGCTGAAGCTGGGCGAGATCCTCGTCAAGAAGGAGATCGTGACGCCCGGCGAGCTGCTGAAGGCGCTGGAGATGCAGTCGCGGATGCCGATGATGCGCGTCGGCGAGGCGCTGATCGCGCTCGGCCTGATCAGCCAGAAGCAACTCGACGCCGTCCTCGAGGCGCAGAAGCAGGATCGCGCCACACCGCTGGGCGAACTGCTGGTGCGGCAGAAGATGATCTCGCGCGAGGACCTGCGGGTCGCGCTCGCGCGCAAGATGGGTTATCCGATCGTCGACCTCGCGATGTTCGCGCCGGAGCCGGACGCGCTGCGGCGCGTGCCCTATGCCGTCGCGTTGCGGCAGCGCGCGCTCCCGCTGCTGCTGCGCGACTCCAACCTCGTCGTCGCGCTCGACGACGTCACGCGGCGCACCGCGATCGACGAGCTGGAGTTCGTCGCGCAGACGAAGGTCATCCCGACGCTGGCGGCGCACGACGACATCGAGGACGCGCTGAACAAGGCCTATGCGCGGATCGGCGTCGCGGCCGCGGGCGGCGCGGGCGGCGGGGCGAGCGTCCGCCGCGAGCACCACGAAGCGGAGCCGGACGACACCGGCAAGCTCGCGGAGACGCTCGAACGCGAAGGCGTCCAGCCGCTGCAGCTGAAGGACGAGCGCGTCATCGAGCAGAGCGACAATTCGCTCGTGCGCCTGATCCACCAGATGATCGTCGAGGCGCACGCCGACGGCGTCTCCGACATCCACGTCGAATGCTCGCCCGGCAGCGAGAAGGTCCGCATCCGCTTCCGCAAGGACGGCGAGCTGCGGCCCTACCTGGAGCTGCCGCCCGCGTACCGCAACGCGATCGTCTCGCGCATCAAGATCATGTGCGACCTCGACATCTCGGAGCGCCGCAAGCCGCAGGACGGCAAGATCAATTTCGCGCGCTTCTCGCCGCAGCACAAGCTGGAGCTGCGGGTCGCGACGATCCCGACGAACAACGGCCTCGAGGACGTCGTCCTGCGCCTGCTCGCGTCGGCCAAGCCGATGCCGCTGCGGCAAATCGGCCTGAGCCCGCCGAACCTCGAGCGGCTGACGCGCGCGATCGAGCGGCCCTACGGGCTCGTGCTGTGCGTCGGCCCGACCGGCTCCGGAAAGACGACGACGCTGCACTCCGCCCTCGGCCACATCAACCGGCCGGAACGCAAGATATGGACCGCGGAGGATCCGGTCGAGATCACGCAGCTCGGGCTGCGTCAGGTCCAGGTGAACCCGAAGATCGACTGGACGTTCGCGAAGGCGCTGCGCGCGTTCCTGCGCGCCGATCCGGACGTCATCATGGTGGGCGAGGTCCGCGACCAGGAAACGGCGCAGATGGTCGTCGAAGCGTCGCTCACCGGGCACCTCGTGCTGTCGACGCTGCACACGAACACGGCGCCGGAGACGGTCACGCGACTCATCGACATGGGGCTCGACACCTTCAACTTCGCCGATGCGCTGCTCGCCGTGCTGGCGCAGCGCCTGGTCCGCAAGACGTGCCCGCATTGCCGCACCGAGCGGCCGGCGACGCCGGCCGAGATCGAAGAGCTGCTCGCCGACTACCTCGGCGGCGTCCCGCCGGAAATGCCCGGGATGTCGCGCGAAGTGGTGCTCGACGACTGGCGCGCGCGGTTCGGCCGCGACGGCCGGCTGATGAGCTACCGCGCTGCCGGCTGCGAGCACTGCGGCGGCAGCGGGCTGCGCGGGCGTATCGGCATCCACGAACTGATGGTGAACAGCCGCGAGGTCCGGCGCATGATCCAGAAGCGGGCCGCCGCGCTGGAACTGCAGGCGTGCGCGATGTTCGACGGCCTGCGCACGCTGCGCCAGGACGGCATCGAGAAGGTGCTGCAGGGGTTGACGACGATCGAGGAAGTCCGCGCGACCAGCAACGAGTGACACGCCGGGAGTACGATGCCCTCGACGGCCTCGGGACCCGGGCAACAGGCCGGGCTGCACCGGAGGCCGCGCGACGCGAGGAGGGAATCATGACGCTGTGCCCGGTTGCAATGGCGGTAGGCTGCGCGAAGTGCCCGGTCGTCAAGGTTTGCCCCGGAAAGAGCATCCTGGGCGACTACAGGAAGGACGCGCCGCCGGCGGCTGCCGAGCCGCCGAAAAAGGCACCCTGAGGAGCCTCTGCGCGGCGGCTGCCGCCCCGATCTCAGGACGCCACGAGGACGTTCGTGAATTGCCACGGATCGTCCGGGTCGATGTCGTCCTCGAAGAGCTGCTGCCGGCCGCTCAACGGCGTCCAGTCGCCCCAGACCCCGACCATCGTGCCGAGATACGGACGCGCGATCTCCAGCACGCGGGCGTAGTCCATCTCGTCGGGCTCGATGACGCCGCGCTCGTCGTTCTCCAGCGCCCAGACCATGCCGGACAGGACGCCGGCGGCGGTCTGCAACGTCGTCGCATTGCTGCTCGGATCGAGTCGTCGCGCCTCGTCGATGCCGAGCCGCGAGCCGTACCAGTAGACGCCTTTCGGATTGCCGCCCAGCAGGACGCCGAGCTCGTCGATGCCGCCGACGATATCGTCGCGCAACAGGCGCCGCCGCGCCTGCAACCGGTAGTCGGCGCCGCTGAATTCGTGCAGCGACAGCACCGCGGCATCGCAGGGGTGGTACGCGTAGTGGACCGTCGGTCGGTAGACCGTGCGCTCGCCGGCGCGGAGCGTCAGGTAGTCCGCGATCGAGATCGCTTCCGCGTGCGTGACGAGGAAGCCGTGGTACGGACCCGCGAACGGCGTCCAGCTCCGGACGCGCACCGCGACGCCCGGTCGCTCGAGGTAGATCGCCGCGCGATCGCCGCCGGGATGCTCGCGGCCCTTGGGCGGCATCCGCTTCTCGTGCGTCCCCCAGCCCAGCTCGGCCGGCTGGCAGCCTTCGCCGACGAAGGCCTCGACCGACCACGTATTGACGAATTCGCCCGGCTCCTTCGGACGCGATGGAACCTGCCAGTCGCGCTCCGCGACGTGGACCACCTTGATGCCCAGCGACCGCGCCAGCGCGGCCCATTCCTCGCGGCTCGCCGGGACCGCGGGTGCCTGCCCGACGTCACGCGCCATCTGCAGCAGCGCTTCCTTCGTGAAGTGGGATACCAGCCCCGGATTCACGCCGTGCGTCAGCACGGCGGTCGGCCGCCGCGCCCAGGTCCTGTCGTTGATCGCCAGCGCACGCGCTCGAAGCGCCCAGTTGCTCCGCTCCGCCGGCGCGACGGACGTGTCGACGTAGCCCCCGGCCCAGGGCTCGACGCACGAATCGAGGTACAGCGCGCCGCGCTCGTGGCAAAGCTCGACCAGCGCCACGGAGGAGACGTCGACCGACAGGTTGAGCAGGAAGCCGCCCGGGGCGAGCAGCGGGCCGAGGATCTCCGCGTAGTTGGCAGGTGACAGCGGCAGGCAGCGGAAATCCGCGACGCCGCAGGCGCGCGCCAGTTCGCGGCCGTCCTCGCTGGCGGTGACGATCGTGATCCGCTCGCGATCGAGTTCCAGGTGGCGCAGCACCAACGGCAGCGCGGCCTGGCCCACGGTGCCGAATCCCAGCATGACGAGGCGGCCGCGAAGCGCCGCCAGCTTCAGTTCCTTCTCGATTTCAGATCCCCCAACGTGACGCGGCGGGGCGTCCGCCCCGGCCGGCGCGAATCGTAGCGTGTCGCGCTCGCCGTCGCGGCCGGCGGACGGTCGCCGCGGCCTCAGGCGCCGTCGAGGAGCGCGCGGGAAAGCGTTTCGTGGCGGGCCAGCGTCGCCGGAAGGTCGAACGTCGTGATCCGCCCCTCGCGGACGACGACGCGTCCGTCGATGATGTTCCAGGCGACGCGGCGCGGCGCGCAGAAGATCAGTGCGGCGAGCGGGTCATGGCGCGCCCCGGCGTAGGCGACGTCGCGGAGGTCGAACGCGACGAGGTCGGCGCCCATCCCCGGGGCCAGGTAGCCGACGTCGTCGCGGCCCAGCACCCGCGCGCCACCGCGCGTCGCGAGCGCCAGCGCCTGGCGCGCCGTCAGCGCCGCCGGACCGAAGCCGACGCGCTGCAGCAGCAGCGCCTGGCGGGCTTCCGCGATGAGATCGCCGGCATCGTTCGATGCGCTGCCGTCGACGCCCAGCCCGACGTGGACCCCGGCGTCGATCATCGCCCGCACGGGAGCGATCCCGGAGGCGAGCCGCATGTTGGAGCACGGGCAGTGCGCGACGCCGGTCCCGCTGCGCGCGAAGAGCGCGATGCCCGCGGCGTCGAGCTGGACGCAGTGCGCGTGCCACGCGTCGGGACCGACCCACTCCAGCGCTTCGGCGTACTCGGCGGGCGTCGCGCCGAAGCGCTCGCGGCTGTAGGCCACGTCGTTCACGCTCTCGGCGAGATGCGTGTGCAGGCCGACGCCGTAGCTCCGGGCGAGCCGCGCCGACTCCCGCATGAGGTCGCGGCTGACCGAAAACGGCGAGCACGGCGCGACGCCGACCCGAACCATCGCATACCGGCCGCGGTCGTCGTACGACTCGATGACGCGCCGCGTGTCGGCGAGGATCGCATCCTCGCGCTCGACGAGCGCGTCCGGGGGCAGGCCGCCGCCGCTCTCGCCGACGCTCATGCTGCCGCGGGTCGGATGGAACCGCATGCCGGCCGTCGCCGCGGCCTCGATGGAGTCGTCGAGGCGACAGCCGTTGGGAAAGACGTAGAGGTGGTCGCTCGAGGTCGTGCATCCGGTCAGCAGCAGCTCGGCCATCGCGGTCAGCGTCGAGACGCGGATCATTTCCGGCGTGAGCCGCGCCCAGATCGGGTAGAGCGCCTTGAGCCAGCCGAACAGTTCGGCATCCTGGGCCGCCGGCACGGCGCGCGTCAGGCTCTGGTACATGTGGTGATGCGTGTTGACGAGGCCGGGCAACACGACGTGCCCGGAAAGGTCGATGACCTCGTCGGCGACGACGTCGAGCTCGTCGGAGCGGCCGATGCGCTCGATGCGGTTGCCGCGAAGCAGCAGCGCGCCGTCGGCGATCTCGCGCCCGTCGTCGTCCATCGTCGCGACGACCGCGGCGTGGCGCAGCAGCAGGGTCCTCGACCCCGGATCCTCAGACGTCACCGACAGGCCCCTCCCCATGCAGGCGCGCGATACGCGCGTTCGATCCGGTACCGACGCGCCGACGCGACCGCGTGCTCAAGGGCCGCCATCCGGCGCGGAAGCGTCGCGGTCGTGCGCCCGTTCCCCGAGGATATAGGTCTGCGCCACGGCGCGGTCGTCGCCCAGGATCATCAGCGCGAACAGGCGTTCGACCCAGCTCGCGGCGAGCGCCCAGCGGCGCGCGAGCAGCGGCGTCGACGCCGGGTCGAGGACAACGAAATCCGCCTCGCAGCCGGGACTGAAGCTCCCGATCCGGTCGTCGAGCAGCAGCGCGCGCGCCGCACCACGCGTCGCGTAGTACAGGGCCTCGGCCGCGGACATCGTCTGTCCGGCGAGCTGCAGCACCTTGTAGCCTTCGTGCATCGTGCGCAGCAGCGAGAAGCTGGTGCCCCCGGCGACGTCGCTGCCGAACGTGACGTGCGCCCCGGCGCGACGCGACGCGTCGCGGTCGAACAGGCCGCTGCCGAGGAACAGGTTCGACGTCGGGCAGAACGCCATCGCGGCGCCGCTCGCCGCGAATCGATCGCGGTCGGCCGGGTCCAGGTGGATGCAATGCGCGTAGACGGCGCGCGGCCGCAGCAGGCCGTAATGGTCATAGACGTCGAGGTAGCTGCGCGCCCAGGGGAAAAGCTGTGCGGCCCACCGCACCTCGTCGCGGTTCTCCGCGACGTGAGACTGCACGTAGAGTCGCGGATAGTCGTCGAGCAACCTGCCGGCGAGCGTCATCTGCTCGTGGCTCGACGTCGGCGCGAAGCGCGGCGTCACGGCATAGTGCAGGCGGTCGTGCTCATGCCAGCGCTCGATCAGGTCGCGCGAGTCGTGGTCGCCGTCGGCCGGCGTGTCGCGCAGGAAGTCCGGGCAGTTCCGGTCCATCAGGATCTTGCCGGCGACGAGGCGCATGCGCCGCCTGCGGGCGGCCTCGAACAGCGCCTCGACGGACGCCTTGTGCACCGTCGGGAAGACGACGGCCGTCGTCGTTCCGTTGCGCAGCAATTCGCGCAGGAAGAATTCCGACGCTTCCTGCGCATGCCCCGGATCGGCGAAGCGTCGTTCCGCCGGGAACGTGTAGCGCTCGAGCCAGTTGAGCAGCTGCTCGCCGCTGCTCGCGATGACGTCCAGCTGCGCCGAATGGACATGCGTGTCGATGAATCCGGGAACGAGCCACCTTCCACGCAGGTCGACGATCCGCACGCCGGGCCCCAGCGTCGGCGCGATGTCGGCCGCCGCGCCGCAGCCCTCGATGCGGCCGTCGCGGACGAGCAGCATGCCGTCGTCGACGTATTCCGCCGCCGCCTCGTAGGCGCCATGCGCCGCTTCGCGCGGGAAGTGCAGCAGCGTGCCGCGGAATGCCTGCACGCCACCCGGCGCCGGAACATCCGCGCGGGTCATGCGATGCGCCGCGGCGCCGCGGCGGCCACGTCCGCCGGCGGCGACTCCGCTCCCGCCGCGCCGTGCCGCCGCAACTGCAGCAGCTCCGCGGCAACGGCAACCGCGATCGCCGCCGGCTCCTTGCTGTCGATCCCGTCGATGCCGATGGGGCAGGTCATCCGCGCCAGCGCCGCCCGCGCGACGCCGCGTTCCGCGAGCCGCTGCTCGAAGCGCCGCCGCTTCGTCGCCGAGCCGATCAGGCCGAAATAGCGGAAGTCGCCGCGCGCGAGGATCCGTTCGGCAAGGGCGAAATCGAGCGAGTGGCTGTGGGTCATCACCAGGAAACAGCTACCGGGCGCCGCGCGCTCGATGACCCGTTCGCCGGTGTCGCCGCGCTCCAGCGCGACATGCCCGGGCACGCCGGCCGGGAAGGCCGCGTCGCGATCGTCGACCCAGGTGAGTTCGCAGTCGAGCGTCGCGAGCACGCCGGCCAGTGCGCGTCCGACGTGCCCGGCGCCGAACAGGACGATGCGCAGCTCGGCGGGTCGGACCGCCTCGAACAGCAGCGGGTTCGGCATCGCGCCGGGCGGCGCGACGTCGACGACGCGGGCCGTGTCGCGGCCGCCCGCAAGCAGCGCGCGCGCGATCGACAGCGGCACCGCGTCGTCCGGCACGCGTTGCGCCGGGCCGCCGTGTCCGGAGGACGGCGCGGCGGACGCGTCGACGCCGAGCAGGACGCGCTTGCCGGTCGCCGCCGCCCCCTTCATCGGCGTCACGATGACGCAGGCCTCACCGCCCTCCTGCGCCGCGACGACCGCAGCGAGCCAGCCGGCCTCGCGCGGCTCGAACGTCTCGAACAGCAGGTTCGCGATGCCGCCGCAGCACTGGCCAAGGCTGGCGCCGAGCGGGAACCGGTGCATCGCCGCGGTGCCGTGTGGCACGGAGCCGGCGGCGAGCATCGCGCGGGCGATCCCGATCGCCTTGAACTCCAGGTTGCCGCCGCCGATCGTGCCGTCGATCGTCGAGGCATCGACGATCATCTTGGCGCCCGCCTCGCGCGGCGTCGACCCGCGGACCGCGGCGACGGTCACGGCGACGGCGCGCTCCTGTCGCGCTCGCCGCGTCTCGAGGGCGCGGACCCAGCCGATCAAGCGATCGACTCCGCGGCGATGGCGGCCCCGTCGCGCGGCCGCGCGCGGCCGCGCAGCTCCTCGATCGCGAGAAGGATCGCCTCCGGCGTCGCCGGCGCGTCGAGGCGCGGCGCCGCGCCTGCACCCGCCGTCGCCGCGACCGCGTCGCGCAACGCGTGGAACACGGCGATCCCGAGCATCAACGGCGGTTCGCCGACGGCCTTGGAGCGGTAGACCGTATCCTCCGCGTTGTCCGCGCGCTCCAGCAGGCGGACGCGAAAATCGGGCGGGATATCGCTTGCGACCGGTATCTTGTAGGTGGACGGCGCGTGGGTCGTCAGCCGGCCGCGCTCGTTCCAGCACAGTTCCTCGGTCGTGAGCCACCCGGCGCCCTGGATGAAGCCGCCTTCGACCTGGCCGATGTCGATGGCCGGGTTGAGCGACCGGCCGACGTCATGCAGGATGTCGACGCGCAGCATCCGGTTCTCGCCGGTCAGCGTGTCGATCACGACTTCGGCGACCGCGGCGCCGTAGCAGAAATAGAAGAACGGGCGTCCGCTGAACGTCTTGCGGTCGAAGTGGATCTTCGGCGTCCGGTAGAAGCCGGTCGACGACAGCGCCACCCGAGCGAAGTACGCGAGCTTCACGAGCTCGCGAAAGGAGATCGTCCGGTCCCCGACGTCCACCTCGTTGCGCCGGAAGCGGATCCGGGAGCGTTCGACGCCGAAATGCTCGGCGGCGAAATCGGTCATCCGCTCGCGGATCGCGGCCGCCGCGGCCTGTGCCGCCTTGCCGTTCAGGTCGCTGCCGGAGGACGCCGCCGTCGCCGAGGCGTTCGGCACCTTGCTCGTGTCCGACGCGCTGACCCGCACGTCGGCGACGTCGATCTGCAGTTCTTCCGCGACGACCTGCGCGACCTTCGTGAACAGCCCCTGGCCCATCTCGGTGCCGCCATGGTTCAGCATCACGGTGCCGTCGGTGTAGACGTGCACCAGCGCGCCGGCCTGGTTGAGGTGCGTCGCGGTGAAGGAGATCCCGAACTTCACCGGCGTGAGCGCGATGCCGCGCTTGAGGATCGGGCTGCGCGCGTTCCAGGCGCGGATCTCCTCGCGCCGACGCGCGTAGTCCGACGTCGTCTCGAGCTCGGCGACGAGACCCGCGATCACGTTGTCCTCGACGAGCTGCAGGTACGGCGTGACGTTGCGCTCGCCGCGGCCGTAGAAATTCCGCCGGCGCACCTGCAGCGGATCGTGGCCGAGCTCGCGTGCGATGTCGTCGATGACGTGTTCGATCCCGACCATGCCCTGCGGGCCGCCGAAGCCGCGGAACGCCGTGTTCGAGACGGTATTCGTCTTGCAGCGGTGCGAGACGATGCTGACGTGCTCGAGGTAGTAGCAATTGTCGCAATGGAACATCGCGCGGTCGTTGATCGACCCGGAAAGGTCGGCGGAATAGCCGCAGCGGCCGGCGAGGACGAACTCGATGCCGAGGATGCGGCCGGTGTCGTCGAACCCGACGCGGTAGCGGGTGTCGAAGTCGTGGCGCTTTCCGGTGATCGTCATGTCGTCGTCGCGATCCACGCGCAGCTTCACCGGCGCCGCGGTGCGGCGCGCAAGCAGCGCGGCGACGCAGGCGAAGAGTCCCGGCTGCGACTCCTTGCCGCCGAATCCGCCGCCCATGCGACGGCACTCGACCACGACGCGGTTGGCCGGGATGTCCAGCGCGTGGGCGACCTGGTGCTGCACCTCGCCCGGATGCTGCGTCGAGCTGTAGACCAGCATCGCGTCGGCTTCGCGCGGCAGCGCGTAGGCGATCTGGCCCTCGAGGTAGAACTGCTCCTGCCCGCCGATCCTGACGCGCCCCTCGAGGCGGCGCGGCGCCGCTGCGATCGCGGCGGCGGCATCGCCGCGAACGATGCGCTCCGTCGGCAGCACGAACGAACCGGCGCGCAGCGCCTCTTCCGCCGTCAGGATCGGCGGCAGGTCCTCGTAGTCGATGCTGGCAAGCCGCGCCGCGCGGCGGGCCTCGCCGACCGTGCGCGCCGCGACCGCGAAGATCGACTGCCCGGCGTACTGGACCAGCGTCGTGGCGAAGATCGGGTCGTCGGCGACGACGGGCCCGTAGTCGTTGCGGCCGGGAATGTCCTCCGCGGTGATCACCGCGACGACGCCGGGAGCCGCGCGGACCCGCGACAGGTCGATCGCGCGGATCCGGGCGTGGGCGCGATCCGAGATCCCGATCGCGGCGTGCAGCGTCCCGCGGACTTCCGGGATGTCGTCGGTATACGGCGCCGCGCCGCTGACGTGCAGCGTCGCGCTGTCGTGCGCGATCGACCGGCCGACGGCGACCGGCGCGTCGGAACCCGCGGGTGTCGAACGGTCGTTCATCGGCATGACACCTCGTGGATACGCGTCGCCGCCGCCGCGCCGGTCGTCTCGACGAAGAAGCGCGTCAACAGGTTGCGCGCGACGAGCCGTCGGTACGCGGCGCTGGCCCGCATGTCGGAAATCGGCGCGTAGTCGGACTCGAGCGCCGCCGCGGCCGCGGCGAGCGTCGCGTCGTTCCACGGGCGGCCGACGAGCGCGCGCTCGCACGCGGCCGCGCGCTTGGGCGTTGCCGCCATCCCGCCGTGCGCGATCCGGGCGTCGGCGATCGTCGCGCCGTCGAAGTCGAGGCGATACGCCGCGCAGACGGCCGAGATGTCCTGGTCGATGCGTTTGGACACCTTGTACGTGCGGAAGCGCGAAGCCGGCGGCAGCAGCGGGATGCGGATGCGCTCCAGGAACTCGCCCGGCTCGAAGGCGTTCTTCTGGTAGCCGAGGTAGAACGCCTCGAGCGGCAATTCGCGCGCGCCGTCGGCGCGACGCAGCACGATCGTCGCGCCGAGCGCGATCAGCGCCGGCATCGAATCGCCGATCGGCGACCCGTTGGCCACGTTGCCTCCGAGCGTCGCCGCGTTGCGGATCGGCGGCGACGCATAGCGACGCAGCAGTTCCGCGAAATGCGGGAAATGGCGCGCGACCGCCGGCATCGCATCGGTGATGCACGCCGCCGCGCCGATCTCCAGGTGCGTGTCGGTCGTCTCGATGCGCCGCAGCTCGGCGACGCGGCCGACGTGGATCAGCTCGCGCAGCCGGCGGTGCTGCTTGGTGACCCACAGGCCGACGTCGGTGCCTCCGGCGAGGATTCGCGCCTCCGGGTGCTTCGCGCGCACGCGCGCCAGCTCGTCCAGCGACGCCGGGGCGACGAAGCGCGAATCGCCGTGGCGCAACTCGAGCGTGCCGCGCGGCCGGATCGCCTCCAGGCGCTCGATCATCTCGCGTTCGCCGGCGGCCGCCTCGACCGAGGTCTCGGTCGAGAACGAGCAGCTCATCCAGTGCTCGTGGCGATCCGACGCCTCGTGGCCGATCCGGTACATCCGTTCGGCCGCCTCGACGAGCGGCCGGTAGCCGGTACAGCGGCACAGGTTGCCGGCCAGCGCCTCGGTGATCTCGGCCCGCGACGGATCGCTGCGCGACTTGTAGAGCGCAAAGAGCGACATCGCGAATCCGGGCGTGCAGAACCCGCACTGCGAACCGTGGCAATCGACGATCGCCTGCTGGACCGGGTGCAGCCCGCCGCGCGAGCCGCGGAGGTTCTCGACCGTGATCAGTTCCTTGCCGTCGAGCGTCGGCACGAACTGGATGCACGAGTTGACGGCGCGGAACCGCACGCCGGAGCCCTCCAGTTCCGCGAGGACCACCGTGCAGGCGCCGCAATCGCCCTCGGCGCAACCCTCCTTCGTTCCCGTCCGGCCGCAGTCCTCGCGGAGGTACTCCAGGACGGTTCGCGTCGGATCGACGTCCTTCAGCGCCACGACCTTCCGGTCGAGCACGAAGCGGATCGTTCCGCCGGGATCCTCCCGGCTCTCCTTCTGGCCTGCCATGCCCTGTGTTCTCCACCAGCCGACACCTTGCCGCGCCCAATGATAGGGGACCACGCGCGAAAGCGCGCGGCAGCCGCCGGTGCGCCGGCAACCCCGTCATGCCATCGTGGGATCGAGCAAGACCGATGCCTGCCGTGCCGGCGGGCGCCGAAGCGCCCGCCGCGTGCGGTGACGGCGCGGGTAACATCATCCGGTCCGCGCGGAACGGTGCACCCGTGCGCCGCAAGCGCGTCCGCACGCCACGCAACCGTGCATCGCATGCCGAAATCCGTCGCCGCGCCGCCCGAATCGCCCGTCGCCACCGGCAGCGCCGCCGGCGGGGAGGTCCTCGACCGCTTCCATCCGGCGGTGGCGTCGTGGTTCCGGCGCGCGTTTGCCGCGCCGACGCCGGCCCAGGCGCTGGCCTGGCCGGCCATCGACGCCGGGCGTCACGCGCTCATCGCCGCGCCGACCGGCTCCGGCAAGACGCTGGCGGCATTCCTTGCGATCATCGACGCGCTCGTGCGCGAGGGTGTCGGCGACGGCGGGCTACCGGACGAGACCCGGGTCGTCTACGTGTCGCCGCTGAAGGCGCTGTCCAACGACATCCGCGACAACCTGCAGGCGCCGCTCGCCGGGATCCGCGCGGAACTGCAGGCGCTCGGCCTGCCCGACGTCGACATACGGACACTCGTGCGGACCGGGGACACGCGCGCCGGCGATCGCGTCGCGATGCGGCGGCGTCCGCCGCAGATCGTCGTCACGACACCGGAATCCCTCTACATCCTGCTCACGAGCGCGTCCGGACGCCGCATGCTCGCGACGACGCGGACCGTGATCGTCGACGAAATCCATGCGCTCGCGCCGGACAAGCGGGGTGCCCACCTCGCGCTGTCGCTGGAGCGGCTGGAGGCGCTCGCGGGCCGGCCGCTGGCCCGCATCGGCCTGTCGGCGACGCAGAAGCCGATCGGCGAGGTGGCCCGCTTCCTCGTCGGCGCGCGCGACGCCGCGAACGGCGAGCCGGCCTGCGAGATCGTCGACACCGGCCATGCGCGCCCGCGCGACCTCGCGCTGGAACTGGCGCCGGTACCGCTGCAGGCGGTGATGTCCGGCGAGGCCTGGGAACTCGTCTACGACCGGATCGCGCAACTGGCGCGGGAGCACCGCACGACGCTCGTCTTCGTGAACACGCGGCGCCTGGCCGAACGCGTCGCCCGGCATCTCTCGGAGCGGCTGGGGCCCGGCGACGTCGCGGCCCACCACGGCAGCCTGGCGCGCGAGCAGCGCCTCGACGCGGAACAGCGCCTCAAGCGCGGCGAACTGCGCGCGCTCGTCGCCACCTCGTCGCTGGAACTCGGGATCGACATCGGCGACGTCGACCTCGTCTGCCAGGTCGGCTCCACGCGGTCGATCGCCGCGCTGCTGCAGCGGATCGGGCGCTCGGGACACGCGGTCGGCGCCACGCCGAAGGGACGGCTGTTCCCGCTGTCGCGCGACGAGCTGTGCGAATGCGCGGCGCTGCTGGACGCGGTCCGGCGCGGCGAACTCGACGCGATCCGGATGACGCGCAGCCCCGTCGACGTCCTCGCGCAGCAGATCGTCGCCGAGGTCGCGATGCAGCCCTGGGACGAAGCGCGGCTGCTGCAGCGGTTGCGACTCGCCGCCCCGTACCGCCACCTGTCGCGCGAGGACTTCGCCGATGTCGTGCGGATGCTGTCCGACGGAATCGACACGCGCCGCGGCAGGCGCAGCGCCCACCTGCATCGCGACGCCGTCCACGGCATCCTGCGCGCGCGTCGCGGCGCCGCGCTCGTCGCGCTGACCTCCGGCGGCACGATTCCGGACACCGCCGACTACACGGTCGTCCTCGAGCCGCCGTCGCACGTCGTCGGCACCGTCAACGAGGACTTCGCGGTCGAGAGCCTGGCCGGCGACGTCTTCCAGCTCGGCAACCGGTCGTACCGGATCCTGCGCATCGAGGCCGGCAAGGTCCGCGTCGAGGACGCCCGCGGGATGCCGCCGGGTTTGCCGTTCTGGTTCGGCGAGGCGCCGGGGCGCAGCCGCGAGCTGTCGTGGTCGCTGTCGCGGCTGCGCGCCGACGTCGCCGCGCGACTGCAGCGCGACGGGCGCGCGGCCGTGTGCGACTGGCGGGCGCGCGAAGTCGGCGCCGGCGAGCGCGCGGCCGAGCAGATCGTCGACTACCTCGCGGCGGCGCTCGCCGCGCTCGGCGCGTTGCCGACGTTCGAGACGCTCATCCTGGAGCGCTGCTTCGACGAGTCCGGCGGCATGCAGCTCGTGCTGCACGCGCCTTTCGGCAGCCGCGTGAACCGTGCCTGGGGCCTCGCGCTGCGCAAGCGCTTCTGCCGCAAGTTCGACTTCGAGCTGCAGGCGGCGGCGACCGAGGATGCGATCGTGCTGTCGCTCGCCGCCAGCCACAGCTTTCCGCTGGCCGACGTCGCGACCTACCTGTCGCGCGCCGCGGTGCGTGCGCTGCTCGTGCAGGCGCTGATCGCGGCGCCGATGTTCCCGACGCGCTGGCGGTGGAATGCGGTCATCGCCCTGGCCTTGCCGCGCTTCCGCGGTGGCCGCAAGGTCGCGCCGCAGCTGCAGCGGATGGCCGCCGAGGACCTGATGGCGGCGGTGTTTCCGGACCAGGTCGCCTGCGGCGAGAACATCGTCGGCGACCGCGAGATCCCGGACCATCCGCTCGTGCGGCAGACGCTCGACGACTGCCTGCACGAAGCGATGGACGTCGACGGCCTGGAGCGGATCCTCGGCGAGCTGGAGCGTGGCGCCATCGCGGTGCGCGCCTGCGACCTGACGCAGCCGTCGCCGCTTGCGCTCGAAGTCCTCTCGGCGCGACCGTACGCGTTCCTGGACGACGCCCCGCTCGAGGAGCGGCGGTCGCAGGCGGTGCTGGCGCGGCGCTGGATCGATCCGGAGACCGCGGACGACCTCGGTCGCCTGGACCCGGACGCCGTGCGGCGCGTGCGCGCCGAGGCCTGGCCGGAAGCGCGCGACGCCGACGAACTGCACGCCGCGCTGCTGGCGCTGGGTTTCCTGGCCGAGGACGAGGTCGCCGCGCAGCCCCCGTGGGGGGGATTCGTCGACGCGCTTGCCGCGGCCGCGCGCGCCGCGCGGATCCGCCTGCCTGGCGGCGCCATCGTCGTGGCCGCCGAGCGCCTCCCGGAATTCTCGGCGCTGCATCCGCAGGCGCCGCCGAGCCCTGCGCTCGCCGTGCCCGCGGATTATCGCAAGGCGTGGGACCCGGACGACGCGCTGGTCGCGGTGCTGCGCGACCGGCTCCATGGCCTCGGCCCCGTGACGTCGACGCAGCTCGGCGAGGCGCTGTCGATGGCGCCGGCGCGGATCGACGGCGCACTGGCGCGCCTCGAAGCCGAAGGCACCGCGATGCGCGGCCGTTTCAGCGACGGCGGCGCCGCCGAGGAGTGGTGCGAGAGGCGGCTGCTGGCGCGCATCCATCGCCTGACCGTCAACCGGCTGCGGCGCGACATCGAACCCGTCGAGCCGTCCGATTTCCTGCGTTTCCTGTTCGAATGGCAGCGCGTCGAGCCGGCCGCGCGCGTCGAGGGCCCGGACGCCGTCGCGGCCATCGTCTCGCAGCTCGAGGGCTTCGAGGCACCTGCCGTCGCGTGGGAAACCGAGATCCTTCCGGCGCGCGTCAACGAGTACGACCCGTCGTGGCTGGACGAGCAGAGTCGCGCCGGTCGCGTCGGCTGGGCGCGCGTCGCGCCGCTCGCCGCCAGCGGCGAGCGCGCGCCGGCGCCGATTCGGACGACGCCCATCGTCCTTGCCTCGCGGCGGCATCTCGCGACCTGGTGCGCTCTCGTGCCGGAGGCCGGCGAGGCGTCGCTCGGCTCCCGCGCGCGCCGGGTTGCCGACATCCTCGCGCGACAGGGCGCGTCATTCTTCGACGAGATCGCCGACGCGACCGGCCTGCTGCGCGCGGAAGTAGAGCTGGCGCTGGCCGAGCTGGTCGCACAGGGCGTCGCGAGTGCCGACGGTTTCGGCGGGCTGCGGGCCTTGCTGTTGCCGTCGGAACGTCGCCGCGGCTTCGAAGGCCGGCCGGGCGACGCTCACCGTCCGATACGGCGCACGGCGCTCTTCGGCATCGAGGACGCGGGCCGCTGGTCGCTGTCGCGGCGTCGCGCGCCGCCACCCGATCCGGTCGCCGCGTCGGCGGCCGCGGTCGAACACGTCGCACGCTCGCTGCTGCGGCGCTGGGGCGTCGTCTTCTGGCGTGTCGCCGCACGCGAAGCCGCGTGGCTTCCGCCGTGGGGCGAGCTGCTGCGTTGCTACCGTCGGCTGGAAGCGCGCGGCGAGATCCGCGGCGGACGCTTCGTCGCCGGATTCTCCGGCGAGCAGTTCGCGCTGCCCGATACGATCCCGCTGCTGCGCGCGGCGCGCCGCCGCGAGCGCGACGGCACGCTGCTGAGCCTGAGCGGCGCCGACCCGCTCAACGTCGTCGGCGTGTTGACGCCCGGTGCCCGGCTGCCGGCGTTGACCGGCAATCGCCTGCTGTATCGCGACGGCGTCCTCGTCGCGACGCACGCCGGCGGCGAGGTCCGGTTCGTCGCGCCCCTCGCGGCCGCGGACGAATGGGCCGCGCGCAACGCGCTGCTGCGGCGACAGGTGCCGTCGAGGCTGCGGATGCTCGCCTGAACGTTCGGCGCCGGTCGGCGTCGTCAGGCGGCGAGCACGTTGATGATCGCGTTGCCTATCCCGACCAGCGCGGAGCCGGTGATCAGTCCGGCGCAGATCGGCTCGTAGCCCTCGTGCCAGGTCTCGTGGCCCGGCGCGCCGGGCGCCGCATGCCGCCGCCTCATCCCGCCGAGGAAGACGGCGCCGACCCACATCGCGAACGTGTACTCCGGCGGCAGGACGACGCCGAGGCCGATCGACACGGCGGAGAGCGGAAAGCGTCCGCGCGTGACGATGCCGAGGATCTCGATGACGGCGGCGGCGGCCGCCGCGACGGCCATCGCGGCGACGGCGCTCGTCGGCAGGTGGCTGACGCCCTTGGCGATCAGTTCCGCGACGCCCTTCCACTGCAGCGCGCCCGGCATCGCGAACTGGTCCGACACGATCGTCGCGGTGGAGCGCCTGCCGGCGGCGTCGGGCGGCAGGAACAGCAGGTAGAACAGCGGCACGCAGAAGACCACGCCGGACAGGATGCCGACGACGTGGCCGATCGCCTGCTGCCGCGGCTTGGCGCCCAGCATGTAGCCCGGCTTGATGTCGGAAAGCAGGTTCGCGGCGTTCGCCGCGATCTCCGCCGTCATCCCCGCCGGGATCAGGTTGCTGGCCGGGTTGGCGCGATCGATCGCGCCCATCGTGAACTGCGTGATCTTCGACAGCGCGCCGGTCGGCGTCCAGGAGGTCAAGGCCATCGAGTTCGTGCAGATGACCGTGAGAACGAAGATGAGCGGCAGCGAGACGAACGCCAGGAACCAGGGGACGCCGAAGAAGTCGTGCGCCGCCCAGGCGCCGACGACGCTCAGCGCCGGGATGCCGACGAACGAGACGGTCAACGGAAGCTCGATCGAACGCAGCGGGTCGGTGGCGCCGCGCGACGCGCCGCCGCGCAATGCCCTCCAGGCGCTGGCGACGACTTCGGGCCGCCCGAGCAGGCTCACGAGCGAGCCCACGACCATCATCGCGACGCCCCACCACAGCGCCCACTGGTTGACGATCTCGACGCGCGAGATCGGGATCGCCGCGCCGTCGCCGGCGACGCGGGCCACGATGTCGCCGCGCGCGATCATGATCGGCGCCAGGACGGCGTAGTTCACGAATGCCCCCAGCAGGCAGCTCGTCGCCACGCGCACGCCCATCAGGCCGCCGACGCCGAGCATCGCCGTGTCGAGCGTCAGGCGCAGCCCGAGCTGCTGCAGCGAGATGCCCCGGATCCTCGGAATCCACAGGCCCAGTCGCGCCGCGGCATCGTAGTAGTACGTATCGAGCCGCTCGTGCAGCGTCCAGGGCGACGTCACGCCGGCCCAGCGATCGAGGCGCAGGATCGGGAACTGCAGCAGCCGCATCCAGCCGTCGCTCACGAGGAACTGGTAGGCGCCGGCGAGCGCCGCGGTGACGGCCAGCAACCGCGCCTTGAACATGCCCGCCTGCGCCGACCCGGTATACAACGCGTCGAGGACGACGCCGCTCGCGCGGCCTTCCGGAAACGGCAGCTGCTCGTCGTTGATGAAGCGGCGCTTCAGAGGGAACGCGACAAGCACGCCGATCACGGCGACGACGACGAGCCAGGCCGCCATCTGCCACCACGGGACGATCCTCCCGGTGACGAGCATGTAGGCCGCGAGGCTGGAGATCAGCGGCGACGTCATGTAGCCGGCCGCCGTCGCGATCGACTGCGTGCAGTTGTTCTCCAGGATCGTGAAGTCGCGGCCCAGGCCGGCGCCGTGCAGCAGGCGGTAGAGCGCGAACGACAGGATCACCGACGACAGGCCGACGCCGATCGTGACGCCCGTCTTGCCGCCGATGTAAAGCGCGGTGGCGGCCAGCAGTCCGCCGAGCAGGAATCCGGTCAGCGCCGAACGCAGCGTCAACTGCGGCACCGTGCCGCGGTAGACGTTCTCGAACCACCACGCGTCCTTTTGCGCGCGCGTCCAGGTACGGACCTGCTCGTCGTTCAATTGCAGGATGGCCATCGCTGTCGCCCGCAGGCTGGGGTTCCGGATCGGCGGAGTGTAGGGCCTGGCTGCCGGAGCCGCCGGCCGAGCGCCGTGCCGCCCTCCTACGGCACCTTCGGCCGCAGCGTCTCGCCGAGGCCCTGCAGCGGGCCCAGCGGGTTGCGGGTGATCTCCTCCTCGTCGATGTTCGGCTGCCCCGCCGCCACCGAATAGACGACGAGGTCGTCGACGAAAATGACGAGCGCGTTGATGCTCCACCCGGTGGTGACCGCATCGCGGCGGAAATCCAGGATGTCGAGCCAGAAGCTTCCGACGCGGCGCGTATCGACCTGGCGGATCGCGACGGAATAGCCCGTGCAGCGCCTCCCGGCGTCGAGGCAATCCCGCAGGCCGCGCTCGAGGACCTCGGCGCGGACGGCCGAAACGGCGGGGATGCGCTGCAGCAGGTCCGCGTACGTGAGGATCGTGATCGACGGGTTCTGGCCCGGATCGATCCGCAACCGCGCCAGGTCGCCGCGCGTCGTCTCGTAGGGCTTGATCCGGTCGAAGGCGCCGACCGCCTCGGCGTAGCTCTTCCACGGCAGCGGCGTCGTCGACGTCGACGTCGGCAGCAGCGACTTGCACCCGGCCAGGACGATGGAGACCGCGAGCGCCAGCGCAAGGAGCGCCCGAGGTCCGTGCTGCCCGTCGTGCCGCCCGCCTCCCCGAATGAGCCGCCTGCCCCGTCTCATCCGGCGCAGGATAGCGGCCGGCCACCGCCTGGCGTTGCCTGGCGTCAAATGCCGTTGTGCTCAGGACTCCGGCCGGCGCTCCGTGACGCCGTGGGCGCGGACGAAGTCGCTGCCGGCCGCGCCGCCGCGGAATATCGTGATCCGCGTCCCCGCGTGCCGGATGGCCGCGTGCAGTTCGGTCGGCGAGTTGCTCGACCGGATCGTGGCCGCGGCGGCCTCGCCGTAGGGTCCGAGCAGGTTGAAGAGCTCGCGCACCGCGCGCGCCTTGCGCTCCTCGAAGTCAGCGGGCAAAGCGGTGCCGGGCGCGGCGACGGATGCCACCGCGGAGGCGGCCGCCGGGGGCGCCGCCGCGCCGGCGCCGGCTCGCCTGGGCACGGCGGGCGCGGGCTGCAATGCCAGCGGCAGGTTGAACATCGGTTCGGTGCGCCGCGACGCGACGCTTCGATCTTCGACGTCGATGTCGAAGTCGAGGCTGCGGACGGTCGCGAGACCGGTGGTGTACGGCAGCGCCGTCGTCACGATCTCGGTCACCTCGATGAGGCCGTCGTCTTCCAGCGCCGCGACGATCGCGTCGAGCTGGCCCGCCGGCGCCGCCGGAGCGAGTTCCGCCAGTTCGGTGCGGCCGTTGATCATGATGAGGATGCGCCGCATCAGCGGCGGCAGGCGCCCGCTGCGATTGCGCACCTCGGCCACGCCCTTGGGCGTCTTCGAATAGATCAATGATTCGTCCACGTCACGTCACCCGGCGCATCGACGGCTCGAGCCTGCAGTCGGCATAGGATGCAACGGGCCGGCGCGTCCCGTACGACGCCCGGAGCCTCCCGCGCCCCCGCTTTTTGTGACGTCGATCGGCGGGCGCGGCCTCAAGATTCGCGCGCCGCTGACGATAACGCAGGATCGCGCGCGCCGCGCGACGCGATCTCGCGGAGGCGGTCGAGCAGTCCGCTGGCACGCTCGCCGCGGGTGCGGACCGCGTGCTGCAGCAACTGCGAATCCCCGACGATCGTCAGCGAACGCCGGGCACGCGTCGCCGCGGTGTAGACGAGTTCGCGCGTGACGACGCCGGAGGCCGCCGCCGGCAGCAGGAACAGCGCGTCGTCGAACTCCGAACCCTGCGCCTGGTGCACCGTCATCGCGAACGCGGTTTCGTGGTCCGGCAGCCGCGACGGCGACACCGACCGGCATCCGCCTTCGGCCAGCGGAAAATGAACCTCGAAGCCGCCGTCGGCCGCGGGCAATGCGATACCGACGTCGCCGTTGTAGAGGCGCAGCGCATGGTCGTTTCGCCGCAGGACGACCGGCCTGCCGGCGAACCACGCCTCGTCGCCTGCGGCGAGGGGTGCGTCCAGCGCGGCGCGCGCGCGGCGGCTCAGCAGGTCGTTGATCGCGCCGACGCCCCGCGGCCCGTCGCGGACCGCGCAAAGCACGCGAAAGCCGGCGAATGCGCGATGAATCGCCGCGACGTCGCGCGGATCGCGCGCGATCGCGGCGATGTAGGCGCGATAGCCCTGGACGCAGGCTTCGCGCGACGCTGGCGCCGGCTCGACCGCTCCGTCGTCCAGCCAGCGCAACCCGTCGGCGTCGCCGCGGAGCGCCTCGATCACGGCCGCCGCGTCGCCGTCGCGGATCGCCGCAGCCAGGCCGCCGATGCCGCTTCCGGCGCGGAAGCGGAAATTGCGCGTCAGCAGCACGACCGCATCGCGCAGTCCGCCGTCGCCGGCGTACAGCGCGCGCAGCGCGCCGGGATCGAATCCGCCGATCTCCGCGAGGCGTCGACCCGCGGCGGCGCTGAGCGTCGATCGGCTGCACAGCTGCGCGAAGACGGCGCCGGCTTCGACGGCCGCGAGCTGGTCGCGGTCGCCGAGCAGCACGACCCGCGCAGCCGCCGGCACGGCCTCGAGGAGCCGCGCCGCGAGCGCCAGGTCGAGCATCGACGCCTCGTCGACGATCAGCGCATCGATGGCGAGCGGATGATCGCGGTCGTGACGGTACGGCCTCGCGCCGGATCCGGCGCCGAGGAGGCGGTGGACCGTGTAGGCCTCGCGCGGGACACGCTCGCGGATGGCCTCCGGCAGCGACGCGGCCGCGGCGCCGACCGACTCCAGCAGCCGTGCGGCCGCCTTCCCCGTCGGCGCCGCGAGCGCGATACGGCAGGCCGGGTCCTGCGCCAGCAGGCAGGCGACCAGGCTCACGACGGTGCTCGTCTTTCCGGTGCCGGGTCCGCCGCTCACGACGGCGAGGGGACCGGCCAGCGCGATCGCGACGGCAAGCCGCTGCCGATCGGGTTCGTCCGCGTCGGACACGGGAAATCGCCGTCGCAGCTCGTCGATGGCCGCCGGCGAAACGGCGTTCGTCGCGGCGCCGCGCTGCGCCGTCGCGATCCGGGTCGCGAGGCGGCATTCGTAGTCGAAGTAGCGATGGAGATACAGCCGGTCCGCGGCATCGACGATGAGCGGGAAGACGGCGGAGCCGTCGGACGCTCCGGCGACGCCGGAGGCCAGCAGCCGAGACCGGAGTTCGACCGCGTCCATGTCGGATGCGACCCGCGGCGCGATGTCCGGCAGCGGGACGCACACGTGGCCCGCCGACGTCGCCGCGCTGACGGCGAAGGCGGCCGCCTCGACCGATCGCAGCGTCCGCGAATCGCCGGTGCGCGCGGCTGCCCAGTCGCGCGCGCGCCGCGCGAACGCGCGCGCGAGCTGCTCCGGCTTCGTGTCCGCCGCCACGTCCGGTTCGTCGCGGCCGGGTTGGTTCATGCGCCCCTCCCGTCTCCGCCGATCATCCGATCGAGCGCGCCGATCGTCTCGGCTCGCGGCCGGTCGTGGACGACGCCCAGGGCCGATCCATCGGCGTCGATCCAGGATGGCCGTACACCGCGGAGGAAAAGATAGAGCACGCCTCCGAAGTGCGCCGCGTAGCGGTAACCGGCGACGCGCCGCCGCAGGTAGCGGTCCAGCGCCACCGCGTACAGCAGGGCCTGCAGGTGGTACCCATGCTCGGCCATGGCTGCGGCAAGTGACGCCGCGGCATAGTCCTCGCGCGCGTAGCCGAGGTGGTTCGATTTCCAGTCCACGATGAAATAGCGCCCGTCGCTCTCGACCACGAGGTCGATCGCGCCGGCGAGATAGCCGTCCAGCGGGACGAATGCCAGCCGCGGGACCGGATAGCCGGACGATCGCAGCAGGCGATTCAGGTCGGCGTCGCGCAGGTCGCGAGCCGGCATGCTGAATTCCAGCTCGGTCAGGCGCCGCTCAGGCGACACCTGGCGCAGCGCCAGCCCGGCGGCGATCGGCGTCGCGACGAGGTCGTTCAGCATGCGCAGCACCATCCGGCCGAGGCGCCGCGGGTCGTCGTCCGGCCCGCGTCCTCCCGCGGCGCCCGCCGTGGCGCCGAGCACGGCCGCGATCCGGCTCGGCCATTCCGTGGGCTGCGTGAAATCGACGCGCTCGAGGACCGCGTGCAGCAGGTCCCCGGCGGCCGGGCCGCGAGGAAAGCGCAGGATGTCGTCGGGATCGATGTCCGCGGCGCTCGCCGACGAGGTCCTGGGCCGGCCGGCGCGCGCGTCGTGGTCCGCCGTCGCATCGTCGCGCTGCGCCTGGTAGGCCAGCGCGCTATAGCTGCCGATGCGCCAGCCGGGCACGATCGGCGCAGGAGGCGGCAGGGCGCGCAACCGTCCGGGGTGCGGTCCGTCGTGGGGCACGGCGTGGCCGGCGGCAGACGGCAGCGCGGCAACGACGACGTGCGGCGCGCAGCGGCGCTGCAGGTCGTCCCACGCCGCCTCGACCGCCGTGCGCTCCAGCGTCGGCGTGCCGGCGAGCCAGCTCGGCGGTGCGACGCCGGATCCGGCCACGAGCCAGTTCAGCAGGCCCCTCGCGCTCGCCGCCACGCTGGACGCGCGGGAGTGGGCGACGAAGCAGCCGGCCACGAGGTAGCAACGCGCGGCGGCGCGCGTGAGGGCGACGTAGATCAGGCGCATCTCCTCGGCCGCCTCCTCGAGCTGGATCCGGGCGCCGACCGCGGCCGCCTCCTGCGCGTCGATTTCCTCGCCGCGGAAGTCGATCACGAGCGCGCCGTCGTCCTCGTGGTAGGCGTCGCCCTCGCCGGGCGTCACGGCCTTGCGCGTGCCGCGGTCCCACAGGAACGGGCAGAAGACGATCGGGTATTCCAGGCCCTTCGCGCGGTGGATCGTGACGATCTGCACCAGGTTGCGGTCGGACTCCAGGCGCAGCTGGGTCGCATCGCGATCGCCCGGTTCGCGGCGCTGGTTGCCGAGCCATCTCAGCAGCGCCTCAGGCTCCGGGTGGGTCGCCGCCGCCTCGTGCAGGCATTCGGCAAGATGCAGCACGTTCGTCATCCGCCGCTCTCCGTCGGCGAGAGCCAGCAGGCGCTCCGCGACGCGCTCGCGCGTCAGGAGGCTGCGGACCATCGTGCCGATGCCTCGCGCCCGCCACAGGTCGCGCAGCGCATCGAAGCGTTCGATCCACGCCGCCTGCGCCGCGTCGTCCGCGTCGAGCGCGGCGATCGCCGCGGCGTCGGCGCCGAGCATCTCGGTGCCCAGCGCGGCGCGCAGCGACCGGCTGCGTCCGGGCTCCAGCACGGCGCCGAGGATGCGCTCGAGTTCCTCCGCGTCGATGGACTGGAACACGCTGGCCGGAGACAACTCGACGCTGCCGACCCCGAGCGCGGCCAGCGCTCGCTTCATCTGCGCGCCGTCGGCGTGGCCGCGCACGAGGACGGCGATATCGCCGGCGCCGAGATGGCGCTCGTCCCAGCGGATGCGGCCCGCGGAACCGGCGGCGACGAGGCGGGCGATCTCGGCGGCGGTGGCGCGCGCCGCCGCGATGCGCGCGTCGCGGCGCGTCAGCGCCGTGCCCGGCGCCCGTGGAAGCATCCAGACGTGGAGGTCGCCGCGCGCCTCGGTCGGATCGTCGAAGGCCGGTCGCGCGCGCGCCCCGTAGGTCGCCTCGGCGTAGTCGACCCCGGGCACCATGAACGCCGCTTCATTGCCGGAGAACAGCCCGTTGATCGCGTCGACGAGTCCGCGCCGCGCACGCTGGTTCGCCGACAGCGTGTGCAGTTCGGCGGCCCCGCGCTTGGCCTGCAGGTAGGTATGCAGGTCCGCCTGGCGGAAGCTGTAGATCGCCTGCTTCGGGTCGCCGACGAGGAACAATGCGCCTCGACCGCCGCCGTGGATCGCGCGGAAGATCCCGTGCTGCAACGGATCCGTGTCCTGGAACTCGTCGATCAGGGCGGCGGGGTAGCGCTGCGCGAGCGTGGCGGCGAGCGTGTCGCCATCCGCCGCGCAAAGCCGCTGGTGCAGGTTGGACAGCATGTCGTCGAACGTGACGATGCGGTCAGCCCGCTTGCGCGCGCGCAGGCGTGGCGGCGCGTCCTCGAGCAGGCGGCGTACGAGGCGCAGCCGGGCCAGCCTGCAGGCGCGCCCGAGGCGCTCGGCAGCGGCCATGAACTCCTCGGCCAACGCGAAGAATGCCGCCTGCGGCGCCTGTCGGCCGCGATTCGTCGACCTGGCGATGAAGCTCGCGCGATACAAGTGGCGCTTGGACGTCGCGCCTTCGCCGCGGAAGAACGGGTCGTCAGCGCGGAAGGCGTCGTCCCACTCGCGCCGCCCTTGCGCGATGGAGTCGGCGTTGTAGCTGCGGGCGTTGAGGCTCGGGCCGGCCGCGGCCAGCGCGGCGACGATGTCGTCGCGCCGCGCGAGCCATTCGGCGCGCGCCGCGGCGTAGGCGTTCGCCGCCTCGTCGCCGCGCACGTCCGCGGGCGCGCCGTCGTCCGGCCAGGCGTTGCGCGCGAGCGGACGCTGCAGCCGCCGACGCAGCAGGCGCGCGAAGGTCTGCGGCGAGTCGCCGCGCCGCTCCAGGAACGAAGCCAGCGCCGGCCCGACCGCGGGCTCGACGATCTCGCGGCGCCAGAAGTCCTGGGCCGCCTGCCGCACGAGCTCGTCGTCCTCGGCAACGACCTCGAAGGCGAGCGGCAGGTGGGCCGCGAACGGCGCGTCGGCCAGGGCGCGCTGGCAGAACCCGTGGATCGTGAAGATGGCCGCCTGGTCGAAGGATTGCAGCGCGAGGTCGAGGCGGCGCCGCAGCAGCTCGCGGTCCGCGGCGCCGCGGGCGACGACCTGCTCGAGGAGTGCGGCCTGCACCTCGTCGGCCGGCGCCACGCCGTCGAGGAATTGCAGCGCGTCGTCGAGGCGCGCACGGATGCGCGCGCGCAGGTCGCCCGCCGCGGCGCGGGTGAACGTCACGACGAGGATCTGCTCGATCCGCAGGCCCCGCTCGACGATCAGCCTCAGCACGAGCGTGCAGATGCTCCAGGTCTTGCCGGTGCCGGCCGAGGCCTCGACGAGGTGCGTGCCCTCGAGGCTGCACCGGATCGCATCGAATTCCGCAGCGCGGACCGTCACGACGCGGCTCCCCCGTTCATGCGCAATCCGTCTTCGCGTGCGCCATGCTCCGGATCGAGGTCCTGCAGTGCCGCCGCGAGCGGGCCGAAGACGATTTCGGCGAGTTCCTCGAATTCGCGGTCGAGGGGGTCGATCACGCCCCGCAGCGCGAGGCGCACCGACGGATCGGCGGATTCCGCATGCGGTTGGTGCGGGGACGCCTCCCAGGCCCTGCGGGCCTGCGGGACGCTGCGTCCGCCCGCGACGTAGTGCCACGCCGCCTTCGGGAAGAAATGCAGCGGCCGCGCGAGCCCGGCGCGGTACAGCCGGACCAACCCCTCGAGCCGCGCGCGCGCGTCGCCGACCTCCCCGAGCCGATAGCCACCGTCCCGCGCCAGCCATCGCGTGACCGGCTCGACGCCGTCGGGCCGCGTGACACAGAGGAACAGGTGCGCGATCCATCCTTCGAGGTAGTCGGCGGGCCGGACGTCGTCGTAGCGGTGCCGCACGAGCCCGCCGGCCCGGAGGTCCGCGAAGGATGCCGCCAGCCGCCACGCCTCGCCATCGAGGTCGAGGGTCACCTCGCCGTGCCACGGCGGCCGGCACGCCGGCTCCTGCAACCGCGCCAGCGATGCCGCGAATCGGCGCAGCAATCGGAGCTCGCGCGTTCGCGCGAGCTCCCCGAGCGGGCCGGCGGGATATTCGTCGCGGCAGCGGGCCAGCGCCGCGAGGCGCGCGTCGTCGCAGCCGTCGAGGAGGTGTGGCAACAGGCGTTCGGCCATCGCCGCCCTCCCGGCGCGCCGCGGCAGGAAGGGCTCGTCGTCCGAGAGGGGTTCCGCGTCGCGCCCGAGATCGATGCCGAGCCGCTCGCGCAACAGGTAGCGGCACGGATTGCGGAAGAAGCGTGCGAGGTCGCCGAGGTCGACGTCGCGCCAGTGCGCCCCCGGATCGGCGAGTGCCGCCTCGAAGAACGGTGGCCGCTGCCATGGCGCCTGCAGCGACGCGCGCTCCTGGTCCTCCGTTTCCGCGTCGGCCTCCTCGGTGCCGCTCGGTCCCGGCGCCTCGGCGTTCGCCCCGAGAGGTATCGTCAGGCGGCGCGCGAGCCCGTTGCCGATCGCCGCGCAGTACTCCGCGTTGTAGCTGCGCCGGCGCGGGTCCGTCTCGTCGCTGAAAGCCGACGGCGAGAAGGCCTGGAGCGGATGCTCCACGACGAGTTGCCGGCGCGCGGCATCGCGCGGATTCGAACCGGCGCCGTCGATGCCCGGCGCCAGCGCCACGCCGACGAACTCCAGCAGTTCGGACACCAGCACGGACGGCGGCAGCGGCGCGTTGTCGCGCGCGCTGCGGCCGCTGTAGCTGACATGGAACCGTTGGCGCGCGGCCAGCAGCAGGTCGAGGAACAGGTTGCGCTCGTCGGTTCGACGCTGGCGATCGCCGCGCCGCGGGCAGGCCGCGATCAGATCGAACTCGGCCGACCGGCCCGGGGCCGGGAACGCGCCGTCGTCCAGTCCGATCACGCAGACGACCGCGTACGGGAGGTTGCGCAGGCTCGCCATCGACGTGAACGTGACGACCCCGGTCGGCATGCCGCCGCGGCCCGGATCGTCGAGCAGCGACTGCAGCGCGGCACGCACGACGTCGAGCGTCAGCTCGCCGTCGAAGCCGGCGCGCGCCAGGTGGCGTTCGAGTTCGCCGATCGCCGCGCGCGTCTCGCGCAGCTCGTCGACGCCGTCGTCGCCGTGCGGCGCCACGAATGCGTCGAGCAGGCCGACGAGCTGCGCGATCCAGGCGCGCGCCGCGAGCGGCTGCGCGAGCCGTTCGCGCGCGCGGGCGAGTTCGTCGACGAAGCGCGCGAAAGCCCCGAGCGCGAGGGCCTCGGAGCCCTCGGCACCGCCCGCAGGCCATCGTTCCCCCCACGGCTCCGTGACGGAATCGGCAAGCGCATACCCGAGCAGGAGCCGGTCGATGCCGGTGGCGAAATCGACGCGCCCCGCCGCCGCGAGGTCGAGCTCTTCGCGCTGCGCCGGGTCCAGTCCCCAGTGGATCGAGGCCTTCCGGATCCAGCGGTGGATCGCCGCGAGCGCGTCGCCGTCGAGGTCGAACCGGCGCGCGACCGCGGGCTGCTGCAGCAGGTCGAAGACCTCATTGGCCGTGAAGCGCGATCGCGCCAGCCGCAGCAGCGCGAGCAGGACGCGCGACGGCGCGTTCGCCGCGCTGCGGGCGCGCCCGCTGATCGCATACGGAATGAAGCGCTCGCGCGGCGCGTTGCCGAAGACGGCGTCGACGAGCGGCGCCGCGCGCTCCAGGTCCGGCGTCACGACGAGGACCTCGTCGGCGCGCGGCCGATCGGCGGCAGCGAAGATCGCCAGCAGCTGATCGTGCAGCACCTCGACCTCGCGCGCCAGCGAATGGCAGGAATGCACCTCGATGCTGCGGTCGAGGACGCCGTCGGCCGCGGTGCCGACGGAACGCGGATCGATCTCGCGCAGCTCCAGGATCGCATCCTGGACGCGTCCGAGCAGCGTCGCCGAGCCGCTGGCGTCGAACCCCGCGTCGTCGATCACGGCATCCGCGATCTCGGTGAGGAGCAGGTCGAGGTGCGCCTGCGTCTGCTTGCCGCACGCCGCGAGCAGGCGATTGCCCACCTCGTGGTGCGAGGCGGCATCGCGCACGCGTAGCCAGCTCAAGGTCCGCCGATCGACGATCTCGAACCAGTACTCGCGGCAGGGGTTGAGGACGAGAAGATCGAGGTCCATCCAGCGGCCCAGTCGATGCAGCATCCGGATGTACAGCGGCGGCATCGACGGCAGGCAGAAGACCTGCGCGCGGCGCGGCAGCCGCGTGCCGGCCGGCTCCCCCGGCGCGTCCGTCTCGACGGCGTGGAAGAACTCCGCGATCGGGTCGCCGACCCGGCGTCCGAGCCCGTCGCGCAGCCGCCGCCACAGCGCGGCCTGCCAGGCCTCGTCCTCAAGCACCGCGGTGTCGGCGCCGTCGACCGGCAGCCCGGCGGACCGGCCCGCCGCCCAGGCCGCGAGCCACTCCGGGCGGTACGTGACGTACTGCTCGAAGAGCTGCGCGATGCGGCAGGACAGTTCGTGCAGCATCTGCGGGTCGGCGTCGCCGACATAGCCTGCGAGCCGCGGGTGCGGGGCGACGAACGCGCGGTCCTGCAGCAGCGGCAGGATCCGCCAGACGATCACTTCCGCGGCGAACGGCGACTCCTCGGGCACCGCCGGGACGAAGGCGCGAATCCGCTCCCAAAGCCAGTGGGCGAGGTACGAGAAGCGGACGTTGGCGCAGATGCCGCGGTGCCCGGCGATCCGCAGTGCCAGGTAGCGGCGCATCGCGGCGCTCGGCACGATGACGTGCTCGGCATCGAACGGCGAAGCCGGCGGCTCGTCGAGCGCCTGCAGCAGGCGCTCGACGAGCGTCTCGACGCGATGGGCGGCGACGATGCGCAGCATCAGGAAGGCCGCGCGCGGCGCGCCGTCACGCCCGCTCTTCGTCCGGCAGCGGCCGGGCCGCTTCGGATTCGTCCTTCAGCGCGACGCCGGACATGCCGCGGGCGCGCATTGCGCGCAGCAGGTGCACGAGCTTCAGCGCGGCCGCCGCGCAGGAAAGGCCGGCGGGCCGGACGTTCGAAATGCAGTTGCGCGAAGCATCGGTCGTCCGCGCGTCCGGTCGCCATGTCAGGTACACGCCGAGGCTGTCCGCGGCGGACAGCCCGGGGCGCTCGCCGACGAGGACCGCCACCGCGTCGGCTCCGAGGCTCGCGGCGATCGCGTCGCCGATCGCGACGCGACCGTGGCGAACGACGACCGCGGGCGCGACGCGCCAGCCGGCGTCGCGCAATGGCGGCAGCACGTCACGCACCAGCGCCGACGCGTGCGCGTGCACGGCGCGCGCCGACAGGCCGTCGGCCACGACGATCGCGAGATCGTAGCGGCCGCGATGGCGCGCGAGTTGTGCTGCCGCATCGGCGTCAGGCTGTCGTCCCGCGTCCGGACGCATCAGGTACGTCCGCCGGTCCGCAGCCCGGCTGCGGATGCACAGCGTCTCGAGTCCGAGCGCCTGCAGCTGTCGCGCCATCGCTTCGCCGTCGAGTGCGTCATGTACGGCGTCACGCGCCCGGGCGTGCGCCAGCCTGAGGTCCAGCACGGCGGTCGTCGCCAGGGCTGCGCCGCTACGCGGCAGGCCGATGCGCGCCGGCGTCAGCGCCCGGAGGCCCTGCCACGCCGCATCGGCGGCCGGCACGATCGGGACGTCGATCATTCGCCCCGGATCAGGACGTCGCGCCACGGCGCCGGCAGCGCATGGGGCGTCCGATCGGATCGCAGGCGGCCGTCGGGACCGAGCACGCCGACGCGCTGCAGCCAGGCATCGAACTCGGGCGCGGCGCGGCAGCCGAAGAGCTGCCGCATCGCCAGCGCATCGTGGAACGACGTGCTCTGGTAGCCGAGCATCACGTCGTCGGCGCCCGGCACGCCCATCACGTAGTTGACGCCGGCGGCGACGAGCAGCGCGAGCAGCGCGTCGATGTCGTCCTGGTCGGCTTCCGCATGGTTCGTGTAGCAGGCGTCGCAGCCCATCGGCAGGCCGAGCAGCTTGCCGCAGAAGTGATCCTCGAGACCGGCGCGGATGATCTGCTTGCCGTCGTAGAGGTATTCCGGTCCGATGAAGCCGACCACCGTGTTGACGAGCAGCGGACGATACCGCCTCGCGACCGCATAGGCCCGGGCCTCGAGCGTCTGCTGGTCCGCGCCGTGGTGCGCATTGGCCGACAGCGCGCTGCCCTGGCCGGTCTCGAAGTACATCACGTTGTCGCCGACCGTCCCGCGCCGCAGCGCGCTCGCGGCGGCGTGCGCCTCGTCGAGAAGCGCGAGGTCGATGCCGAAGGCGCGGTTCGCCGCTTCGGTGCCGGCGATCGACTGGAACACGAGGTCGACCGGCGCGCCGAGCCGGATCAGGTCGAGCGTCGTCGTGACGTGCGCGAGCACGCAGCTCTGCGTCGGGATATCGAGGCGCTCGCGGATCTCGTCCAGGACATGCAGCAGCGCGCGGATGCGCTCCGGGCTGTCGCCCGCCGGATTGACGCCGATCGTCGCATCGCCGGAACCGAGGAGCAGGCCGTCCAGGATGCTTGCCGCGATGCCGCGCGGGTCGTCGCCCGGGTGGTTCGGCTGCAGTCGCGTCGAAAGGCGCCCCGGCAGCCCGATCGTCGAGCGGAAT
The DNA here is from genome assembly GCA_035524275.1 of Burkholderiaceae bacterium. Taxonomy (GTDB): domain Bacteria; phylum Pseudomonadota; class Gammaproteobacteria; order Burkholderiales; family Burkholderiaceae_F; genus DATKPC01. The sequence continues at coordinate 16,500 of DATKPC010000105.1, read as the reverse complement.
CGCGTCACGACGCTGCACTTGCGCGCGACGACGACGAGATCCTGCAGCCGGCAGAGCTTCGCGACCGCGGCGACCATTTCCGGCGTCAGTCCCGGCGCAAGCGCCGCGAGGCTCTCCGCCGTGGCGCCCTCCGACAGCAGGTAGTCGCGCAGGCCACCGACGGTGAGGTGCGCGACGGGCGCAAAGGCGGCGGCATCGTGCGCATCGACGATGAGACGTGTCACCTCGTCGTCCTCGTACGGCACGACCGGTTCCTGCAGGAGGCGCACCAGCGGCACGTCGGCGAGCGCGATCTGCGCGGCGACGCGGGCCTCGCCGCTGGGTGCCGCGACGCCCGCGAGCACGTCGCCGCTGCGCAGCGGCGACGCCTGCGCGAGGAGTTGCTTCAGGTCCGCGAACCCGTAGCGCTGCAGCCCGATCGTGGCGGCGTACATGCGCGCTGCAGGGACCGCGCCGGCGTGTCGATCGGTCGCCGTCGCGGCGTCAGTTGGCGGCGCCGCTGCTCTTGCCGACCGACATCGTCCCCCGCATCATCGCCCGCAGCAGCTCCACGGAGTCGTCCTTGGGCGCATTCGCCGCGCCGACCACGAGCATCGGGCCGACATCCAGCGGCAACGCAACCGGCTGGTCGTCGAGGCGCGCGGCCTCCGGCTTGGGAACCGATGCCAGCGCCCCGGACCAGGCCTCCTCGATCGCATGCGTCGAGTCGCCGCGTCCGCGGCGGATCATCGAGCCGGTCGGCGCATCCGATTCGACGGCCAGCCGCGGCGCGCTGCGGACGCGAAGCGTCGAGGACGCGGTGCGGAACTCGACCTGCGCGATGCCCGAAGCGCCGGGGCGTATCGCGTTCGGCGGCATCGAATCGCGCGCCAGCCGAGCCGCGATCGAACGCACCGTGCAGGCGTAACCCAGCGCATACGGCGAGACCTTGCCTTCCGGGTCGATCCCGGCCGCATGGCAGATCGCCCCGGCCTTCGCGTAATCCTGTTCGGTGCCCTGGCCGAGCCCGAACTTGGCCGCGAGCTCGAGCTTGGCCTCGTTGTCCCCGAGCTCCGCGCTGCGCGAGAAGAAGCGCGTCGCGGCGTCGTGATCCTGCTTCACGCAGATGCCTTCGTCGAGCATCCGGCCGGCCAGGAATATGGCCTGCGGGTCGTTGGCCTCGCTGTCGCGGTTGAGGAGTTCGACGGCCGCCGGGCAGTCACCGCGCGCGACGGCGGCGACGATCGGATGTTCGGCGAGCGGCGGCGCATCCGCCGCTCGCGCGGTCACGGCGTGCGTCGCGGCGGCGAGCACGGCCATGACGAGCAGCCTGCCCGCGGATGACGGCGGCCGGACGTGGTAGCGATGGCTCATTTGGCGTATCCCCCTGGATCGAATCGCAGGGCGACTATAGAGGTATCCCGTCGACAGGCAAAATAGGGGCGATGAGTACCCACGACGTGGATCCCGGCATTGCCGGCGGCGCGACCGATGCGCTCGCCACGGCCATCCGCGAGCGCGGCTTCGCGCGGCTGCACGGCCGAGCGTTCGCTGCGCTGCTGCCGGCCGCGGCCGTCTCCGGCTGGGCAACCTTCGCCGCCAGCTGGAACGATCTGGGCGTCGACACGTACATGGCCGACGGAGGCCGCTACCGTCGGCGCCGCTTCGCGACGTTCTCCGTCGCCGCACCCGCGCCGGGCGTCGCGCCGTCGATCGAGCGCAAGCCGCACCAGCCGCACTACCAGAGCCGCGACTACAACCCGCTGAACGGCGGCGTCGAGCGCTGGTTCATGCCGATCGCCGACGCGATCGCCGACCACCCGCTGCTGCGCTCGATCATGGCGCGGTCCGCTGCGCTGTTCGGCGACGTCATGCCGCCCGCGCTGCGGCCGTCGACGTGGCACGCGGAATGCCACCAGTTCCGCATCGAGGCGCGCGCCGACGCGCCGGGACAGCCGACGCCGGAAGGCCTGCATCGCGACGGCGTCGATTTCGTCATCGTCGTCCTTGTCGCCCGCGCGAATATCGCCGAAGGCGTGACGACGATCCACGACCTGCAGCGCCGCGAAATCGGCAGCTTCACGCTGTCCGAGCCGCTCGACGCGGCGTTCGTCGACGACGGGCGCGTGTACCACGGCGTGACGGCGGTGCGCCCGCTGGATCCGGCGCGTCCCGGATGCCGCGACGTCCTGGTCGTCACGTTCCGCCGGGCTTGACCGTCGCCGCGCCGCCGCGCGCGAGCCACGCCCGGGCGACGCGCGACGCGGGCGCCCGGCCGAGCCGTGCGCAGATCCACGCCGCAACCTCGACGAGCGCGGCCAGTTCGACGCCGGTCGAGACCCCGAGGCCGTCGAACAGGTAGACGAGGTCCTCGGTCGCGACGTTGCCGGTGGCGCCTTTCGCATAGGGACAGCCGCCCAGCCCCGCCACCGACGCGTCGAACGACCTGATCCCGAACTCGTAGGAGGCGTAGACGTTGGCCGCGGCCATCCCCCAGGTGTCGTGATAGTGCCCCGTCAGGCGCTCGATCGGCACGCGGGCGGCGACCGCCTCCAGCATCCTCAGCAGCGGCAGCGGCGTCGCGACGCCGATCGTGTCGCCGAGCGTGATCTCGCAGCTGCCCATCTCGTGGAGACGTGAAGCGACCTGCGCGACGCGCTGCGGCGCGACCGCACCCTCGTAAGGGCAGGCGACGACGCATGAGATGTGCCCGCGGACGCGAACGCCCTGCCGCGCCGCGGCCTCGAAGACCGGTGCGAAGCGGTCGATCGATTCGTCGATCGAACAGTTGATGTTGCGGCGGGAAAACGCCTCCGAGGCCGCGGCGAAGACCGCCACCTCGGTGGCTCCCGCGGAGACGGCGGCATCGTAGCCGCGCAGGTTCGGGACCAGCACCGGATAACGCACGCCGGGCCGCCGCGGCAGCCGCCGCATCAGCCGCGAGTGATCGGCCATCTGCGGGACCCACTTCGGCGAGACGAACGCCGTCGCCTCGATCTCGCGCAGGCCGGTCGCGGCAAGGCGGTCGATCAGTTCGAGCTTCGTGGCGGTCGCGATGCTGCCGGGCTCGTTCTGCAGGCCGTCGCGCGGCCCGACCTCGACGACGCGGACGGCGTCGCTCACCCTTCGGTCCCCTCGAAATCGACGAGTTCCGCGCCGTCGGCGACCTGCTCGCCGGGGCCGTAGCGGAACGCCTTCAGGAGCCCGCGGCGCGGTGCGCTGATCGTATGCTCCATCTTCATCGCCTCGAGGACGAGCAGCGGCGCCCCCTTGTCGACGACGGTGCCCGGCCGCGCGAGGAGCGCGATGACTTTTCCAGGCATCGGCGCCCGCAGGCCGCCGTGCGCATCGTCGCCCGCGCCGCCGACGTGCAGCGTATCGACCCGCGCGAGCGGCCACGAGCGCCCGGCGAAGAACACGTGCCGCCGTTCGCCGGCCGCGACGACCGCCGCCCGCAGGCGACGCTCGCCGACCTCGGCCTGCAGGTCGCCTTCGGCGATCGACCCGCGAACGCTGACGGCCGGCGCCATGCCGCCGCCGGGTGCCGTGTCGAGTGCCATGCGATAGGCGTCGCCCACGGACTCGATCGCCACGGTGCGCGACTGCTCGCCGTCCCGCAGCGTCAGCAGGCGCTGCGCCCGCCCGTTCAATCGCCAGCCGTCCCGCGCCCGCCACGGCGACTGCCGGTCCGCGGCGCCGAGCGCACCGCGGTCGGCGCGCGCCTGTTCCTCGAGCACTTCCGCGAGCGCCGCCAGCCGCCAGACGTCGTCCGGAACCTCCGTGGTCGCCGGAAACAGCAGCTCGCGTTCGCGCTCGATCAGCGCGGTATCGAGGTCGCCGCTGGCGAACGACGGGGCCGCGCACAGCCGGGCGAGGAAATCGACGTTGTTCGCGACGCCGACGATGCGATAGCGCGCCAGCGCCTGGCGCATCCGCGCCAGCGCCTGGCGCCGGTCAGAGCCCCAGACGACCAGCTTCGCGATCATCGGGTCGTAGTACGGCGTGATCTCATCGCCCTGCTCGACGCCGCTGTCGATGCGCACGTGCGCGTCGGGCGCCGGCGTCGCGAGGTGGACGAGCCGGCCCGTCGACGGCAGGAAACCGCGATCCGGGTCTTCCGCGTAGATCCGGGCCTCGATCGCGTGGCCGTCGATCGCGAGCTGCTCCTGCGCCAGCGGCAGCGGTTCGCCGGCCGCCACGCGCAGCTGCCATTCGACGAGGTCGAGGCCGGTGATCATCTCGGTGACCGGATGCTCGACCTGCAGCCGCGTGTTCATTTCCATGAAGTAGAACGCGCCATCCGGGTCGACGATGAACTCGACCGTTCCGGCGCCGACATAGCCGACCGCGCGTGCGGCGTCGACCGCCGCCTGGCCCATCGCGGCGCGCCGCGCCGCCGTCATGCCGGGCGCCGGCGCCTCCTCGATCACCTTCTGGTGTCGCCGCTGCACCGAGCAGTCGCGCTCGAACAGATGGATGCAGCGGCCGTGGCGGTCGCCGAAGACCTGGATCTCGATGTGGCGCGGCCGCAGCACGTACTTCTCGACCAGAACCCGGTCGTCGCCGAATGCACCGGCCGCCTCGCGCCGGCACGACGCGAGCGCGGCGGCAAAGTCGCGTTCGTCGTCGACCCGCCGCATCCCCTTGCCGCCGCCGCCGGCGCTCGCCTTGATCAGAACCGGATAGCCGATCCGCCGTGCCTGGTCGGCGAGGAAGGCGGGATCCTGCTCGGCGCCGTGGTAGCCGGGTGTCAGCGGCACCGCGGCACGCTCCATCAGCGCCTTGGCGGCGGACTTCGACCCCATCGCCTCGATGGCCGCCACCGGCGGCCCGATGAAGACGATGCCGCCGCGCTCGCAGGCCGAGGCGAACGCCGCGTTCTCCGACAGGAACCCGTAGCCCGGGTGGATCGCCTCGGCCCCGGCGCGGTGCGCCGCGTCGAGGATCCGCGCCGCATCGAGATACGACTCGCGCGCCGCGGCCGGGCCGATCGCGATCGCCTCGTCGGCGACGCGGACGTGCCGCGCGTTGGCGTCCGCCTCGGAGTAGACGGCGACCGTCGCGATGCCGAGCCGGCGCGCGGTCCGGATGACGCGGCAGGCGATCTCGCCGCGGTTCGCAATGAGGATCTTCCTGAACATCCGCGACCCCCCGGCGGCGGCGCCGTCCGACACCGTCATGCCAGCCTGCCGGCCGACCGCTCCAGCAGCGCCCAGGCCTCGTCGCCGTACTTCGCCTTCCATTCCGCGTAGAAGCCGGACTGGCGCAGACGGTCGCGAAACGCATCGGTCTTCGGCTGGTTGAAGACGAGACCCTTGGCGGCGAGGTCCTGCTGCAGCGATGCATTGAGCTGCGCGACGTCCTGGCGCTGCTTCAGCGCGGCGGCGTCGACATGGTGCGCGACGATGGCCCTGAGATCCGGCGGCAGGCGCTCCCAGGCCTTGCGATTGCCGAGGAACCAGAAGCCGTCCCACATGTGGTTCGTGAGCGAGCAGTATTTCTGCACCTCGTAGAGCTTCGCCGTCGCGATCACCGCCAGCGGATTCTCCTCGCCGTCCACCAGATGCGTCTGCAGCGCGGAATAGACCTCGGCGAAGTTGATCGATGTCGGCGCGGCATCGAACGCCTTGAACATCGACGTCCACAGCGGCGACACCGGCACGCGGATCTTGAAGCCCTTGAGGTCGTCCGGTGTCGCGATCGGCTTCGTCGACGACGTGACGTGGCGGAATCCGTTGTCCCAGATGCGATCCATCACGACCAGGTTCGCCTTGGCGATCTGCGCACGGATGAACGCGCCGAGTTCGCCGTCGATCGCCTTCCACACCGTGTCGTAGTCGCGGAAGGCGAAGCCGATCCCGTTGATCGATGCCGCCGGGACGAGCGTCGCCAGGATCAACCCCGACAGCGTGAAGAACTCGACGCCGCCGGACCGCACCTGGGCCAGCACGTCGGTATCGGAGCCGAGCTGGCTGCTGGGAAAGATCTGCAGGTCGACACGGCCCTTCGTGTCGGCGCGGATGGCCTCCGCCATCTCCTTCGCGCGAACGTTCAGCGGATGCGTCAGCGGCAGGTTGTTGGCGAACTTGTACGCGAACTCCGCCTCCTGCTGCGCGGCGACGCGGCGCCACGGCGCCGCGAGCGCGCCGGCGCCGGCCGCGGCAAGAAGGCGGCGCCGGCCCGGCCAAGGACCGCCCGGAAGGCATCCGGCGCCCGGCGCGGCGGGCTTCGCCGGCGTCACGTCGCGCTGCATCCCCCGATCGCGCTTCACGGCTGGTACTTCCAGGCGCCGTTCTCGATCTTCACCATCACGCGCGCCCGCTGGTCGAGCCCCAGGTGGTCGGCCGGCGACATCGAGAAGATCCCGTGCGCACCCGCCAGGCCGTGGACCTGCTCGAGCGCGTCGCGCAGCGCAGCGCGGAACTCCGGCGTGCCGGGCTTCGCCTTCTTCAGCGCCGCCGGCACGGCGGCCGATAGGAGCAGCCCCGCGTCCCAGCAGTGCGCGCCGAACGTCGAGACGGTGCCCTTGCCCTGCGCGGCCTCGTAGCGCGCGATGTACTCCAGCGCGCTCTTGCGCACCGGATAGTCCGCCGGCAACTGCTCGGCGACGAGCACCGGGCCCGCGGGCAGGAACGTGCCCTCGACGTCCTTGCCGCCGACGCGCAGGAAATCGGCGTTCGCGACGCCGTGCGTCTGGTAGATGCGCCCGGTGTAGCCGCGCTCCTTGAGGGTCTTCTGCGGCAGCGCGGCCGGGGTCCCGGAACCGCCGATCAGCACGGCGTCCGGGTGCGCCGACATGATCTTGAGGACCTGGCCGGTGACGGAGCTGTCGCTGCGCGAGTAGCGTTCGTTGCCGACCATCTGCAGCTTCTTCAGGTCCGCCGCCTTCGAGAACACGTCGTACCAGCCCTCGCCGTAGGCATCGGAGAAGCCGATGTAGGCGACCGTCTTCACGCCGTGGTCGGCCATGTGGGCCGCGATCGCGAGCGACATCATGATGTCGTTCTGCGGCGTCTTGAACACCCAGCGGCGCTTGGCGTCCATCGGTTCGACGATGCGCGCCGACGCCGCGAGCGTGATCATCGGCACCTGGGCCTCCGCGACGACGTCGATCATCGCCAGCGAGTTGGGCGTGATCGTCGACCCGACGACGACGTCGACCTTGTCCTCCGTGATGAGCTTGCGCGTGTTGACGACGGCCTGCGTCGTATCGCTGGCGTCGTCGAGCACGACGTAGTCGATCTTCTCGCCGCCGATCGTCGACGGGAGCAGCGCCACGGTGTTCTTCTCCGGGATGCCAAGCGACGCGGCCGGGCCGGTCGCCGAGATCGTGATCCCGACCTTGACGTCGGCGAGCGCCGCCGTCATGGCCGCCGCGCAGGCCGCCAGGACGAGGAGGTTCTTCAGTGTCATCGTTTGTCTCCGAGTGCTTGTTTCGAGGGCGCCATGTTTCCGGTCGCGGCGCTGCCGGTCGCGCGCCGCCCGCCGCGCGGCGCCGCCCGCGCGGGCGGCGGGCGCACGGCGTGAAGCCCGCCGACGAAAAGGTCGGCCACGACCGGCGCGATCGCATCGTAGTCGAGTACGCCGTCGGGCCGCATCCAGGTGAACATCCAGTTGATCATCCCGAAGAGGAGCATCGCGAGCGGCTTGCCGAGTGCCATCGTACCGAGGTCCGGCCTGACGCCGGCCACCGCGCGCGCAATCCCGGCGACGATCTCGCGTTCGGTCTGCAGCACGCGCTCGCGCTCGGGCGGCGGCAGGAAGCGGACGTCCTCGGTCAGCACGCGGTGCGCGGCCTGCGCGCCGGCGTAGGCCGCGACCAGCCTGCGGACGAGTTCCCGCAGGCATGCCTCCGGCGCCAGCTCCCGCGCGGCGACCTCGGCGACGATCGCGCGCAGCCGCGCGACGTTGTCGTGCGTGATATGGAACAGCAGGCTGCGCTTGTCGCGAAAGTAGTGGTAGAGGGTCGCCTTCGACAACCCGCAGGCCTCCGCGACCTCGTTCATCGACGTCGCGACATAGCCTTTGCGCGCGAACAGGAGCGCGGCGCGATCCAGGATCAGGACGCGCTGGTCCTCGTAGCCGGGTGCCCTTCCCCGCGCCATCGCGTGGACGGCTAGCGCTCGTCGAACGACAGCACGACGCGCGTGGTCACCGGATGCGCCTGGCACGCGAGGACGAAGCCGGCCGCGACTTCGCGCGCATCGAGGGCGAAGTTGCGTTCCATCCGGACCTCGCCTTCGAGGACCTTGGCGCGGCACGTGCCGCAGACGCCGGACGTGCAGGAGAACGGCACCTCGAGCCCGGCGGCCGATGCGCAGTCCAGGATGCTGGGCTGGTCGCGACGGAACTCGATCTCGCGCCGCAGGCCGTCGCGTATCACGGCGACGCGGGCGACCTCCGGGTCGTCGGGCCGCGCCTCGTGGATCACGGCGCCGACCGGCTGCTGCGCGGGCGTCGCGATCCCGAACCGCTCGACGTGGATGCGTTCCGCGGGGACGCCCGCGTCGAGCAGCGCGGCCTGCACCTCGTCGTTCATCTGGAACGGGCCGCAGACGTAGGCATGGTCGATGGCGGCCGGCGCCAGCACGGTGGCGAGGAAATCCGCGACCTTGCGGCGATCGACGACGCCCTGGTTCAACGGCGCGTCGGTCTGCTCGTCGGAGAAGACGTGGTGGAGCACGAGGCGGCTCATGTAGCGGTTCTTGATGTCCTCCAGCTCCTCCTTGAACATCGTCGAGCCGAGGCGGCGGTTGCCGTAGACGAGCGTGAAGCGCGACAGCGGCTCGCGCGCCAGCACCGTCTTCATGATCGACAGGATCGGCGTGATGCCGCTGCCGCCCGCGACGCCGACGTGATGGCGGCGCGATCGCGGCTCGATCGGCACGAAGAATCGTCCCTGCGGCACCATCACGCTGATCGCGTCGCCCGGACGCAGCTTCTCGCAGATCCAGCTGGAAAAGACGCCGCCCTTCACGCGGCGGACGCCGACGCGCAGCTCGCCGTCGTCGACGCCGGCGCAGATCGAATAGGAGCGGCGCAGTTCCTGGCCGTCGATGAGCTTGCGCAGCGTCAGGTACTGGCCCTGCGTGAAACCGTAGGCCTCGCGCAGCGGCGCGGGCACCTCGAACGTGACGATCACGGCTTCCTCGCCCGCGTCCGGCTCGATGCGGCGCACGCGCAGGTCGTTGAACAGCGCATTCATGGTCGAGGGGGCTAGGGCCTGTTCAGAGGGGCTTGAAGTGCTCGAAGGGCTCGCCGCAGGCGCGGCAGCGAAGCAGCGCCTTGCAGGCGGTCGAGCCGAACGCGGAGATCCGCTCGGTCTGCCGGCTGCCGCAGCGCGGGCAGGGCACGACGTCTTCGCGCCGGTTCGCGACGAAACGCAGCGGCGCCGGGCCCGGCGCCGGGCCCGGCGGGGCGATGCCATGGGCACGCAGCTTCTCGCGGCCCGCGGCGCTGATCCAGTCGGTCGTCCACGCCGGCGAGCGTCGCATCTCGATGCGCGCCGGGCCGAGCCCGGCGCCTTCGAGCGCCGCGGCGACCGCTTGCGCGATGAACTCGGTGGCGGGGCAGCCGGAATACGTCGGCGTCAGCACGACGCGCAGGCCGCCGCCGTCGTCCTCGACGTCGCGCACGATCCCGAGGTCGCGCACCGAGACCACCGGCACCTCCGGATCCGGTACGCCGGCCAGCACGCCCCAGGCCCGCTCGACGCGGTCGCTCGCCGTCACCACGCGCCCCCCGGGTACGCGCGCTGCAGGACCTGCATCTCCGCGAGGACGTACCCCATGTGTTCCGAGTGGCGGCCGGCGCGGCCGCCGCTGCGAAACGCCGACGGCGCCGGGGCCTCGAGCGTCGCCTCGCGCAGGATCGCGTCGACGTCGGCCCGCCATGGTGCCTGCAGTTCCGAGGCGACCGGGCCGAGGCCGGCGGCGCGCGCGGCCTCGTCCACCGCATCGTCCTCGAACAGTTCCGCGGTGTAGGGCCACAGGCGCCTCAGCGCCGCGACGCAACGGTCACGCGACCCGGTCGTGCCGTCGCCGAGGCGGACGACCCAGTCCGCCGCATGCTGCTGGTGGTAGCGCACCTCCTTGGCCGCCTTGCCGGCGATCGCGGCGAGTTCGGCGTCGCGCGAAGCCCGCAACCGTTCCCACCACGCCTTCATCCAGGTCGAGACGAGCGCATTGCGCACGACCGTGAACGCGAAGTCGCCGGGGCGCTCGCGGCCGTCCACGCCGTTGGGCAGTTCGACGATCGTCGGGTTCAGGTAGTCGTGCTCGTCGCGCAGGAAAGCCAGCCCGTCCTCGTCGAAGCCCTGGCCGTCGAGCGCCGCGGCGCGCGACAGCACGCCGCGCGCCTGCCCGATCAGGTCGAGCGCCATGTTCGCGAGCGCGATGTCCTCCTCGAGGACCGGCGCGTGGCCGCACCACTCGGACAGGCGCTGCGCGAGGATCAGGCAGGTATCGCCGAGCCGCAGCAGGTAGCGGACGTCGGGGCGGCCGCTCGGCCGGATCGAGGCTTGCATCGTCGCCGCTCCCGTGGCCCGCTACATGTGGTCGACCGCGTCGGGGAGGCGGTAGAACGTCGGGTGCCGGTAGACCTTGTCTTCCATCGGATCGAAGTACGCCTCCTTGTCGCCGGGATCGCTGGCGACGATCTGGTCGGATCGCACGACCCAGACGCTGCTGCCCTCCTGGCGCCGCGTATAGACGTCGCGCGCCATCTGGATCGCCATCCGGGCGTCGGCGGCATGGAGGCTGCCGCAGTGCTTGTGGTCGAGGCCGGCGCGGCTGCGGACGAAGACCTCCCAGAGAGGCCATTCGCCGGCAGCCGGTTGCGGCGCCGTCGTCGCGTCGTTCGTCATGGCGTGGGCTCCGCGGTCTCGCGCTTGCGCGCGTGCGCCAGCGCCGCTTCGCGAACCCACGCGCCGTCCTCCCAGGCCTTGACTCGGGCGGCGAGGCGCTCGCGGTTGCACGGCCCATCGCCGGCGACCACGCGCTTGAACTCCGCCCAATCGATCGGACCGTGGTCGTAGTGCCCGCGCGCCTCGTTCCACGCCAGCAGCGGATCGGGCAGCGTCACGCCGAGCACCTTGGCCTGCTCGACGGTCGCGTCGATGAAGCGCGCGCGCAGCTCGTCGTTCGAGACCCGCTTGATGCCCCAGCGCATGCTCTGCGCCGAGTTGGGCGAGTGCTCGTCGGGAGGGCCGAACATCATGATCGACGGCCACCACCAGCGGTCCACGGCGTCCTGGACCATCGCGCGCTGCGCCTCGGTGCCGTCGCGCATCATCGTGAGCAGCGAATCGAACCCCTGGCGCTGGTGGAAGCTTTCCTCGCGGCAGATGCGGATCATCGCGCGGGCGTACGGGGCGAACGAGCAGCGGCAGATCGGGACCTGGTTCATGATCGCGGCGCCGTCGACGAGCCAGCCGATCACGCCGACGTCGGCCCACGTCAGCGTCGGATAGTTGAAGATCGAGCTGTACTTCGCCCGGCCCGCATGCAGCGCCGCGAGCATCTCGTCGCGGCTGACGCCGAGCGTCTCGGCGGCGGCGTACAGGTAGAGGCCGTGGCCGCCCTCGTCCTGCACCTTGGCGAGCAGGATCGCCTTGCGCTTCAGCGTCGGGGCGCGGGTGATCCAGTTGCCTTCCGGCAGCATGCCGACGATCTCGGAATGCGCGTGCTGGCTGATCTGCCGCACCAGCGTCCGGCGATAGTCGTCCGGCATCCAATCCTTGGCCTCGATGAAGTCGCCGGCGTCGATCCGCTCGTCGAAGCGACGCTGCAGCTCCGCCGCGCGTTCCGGGGCCGGGCCCGCGGGCGTCGCCGGACGTTTTGCTTCCAGATCCATGCGTGGCGGCCTCCTTCGCCGCGTGCTCTCCTGCCGCTTCCTGCCACCGGCGGGCGCGCCGTCAGCGCGGCCGCCTGTCGACGACGCGGCGCGCCTTGCCGACGAGCGTCCTCTCGATGCTGTCGGGCGCGCCGACGACGACGCGGGCGCTGATCCCGATCATCGACTTGATGTGGTGCTCCAGCTGGCGCGCGATCTCGGCCGCGCCGCCGGCTTCCTGCCGCAGTTCGCAGCGGACCTCGACCTCGTCGAGGAGGCCGTCGCGGCTCACGACGATCTGGTACTGCCCCGAAAGCCGGTCGTTCTGCAGCACGAGTTCCTCGATCTGCGTCGGGAACACGTTGACGCCGCGAATGATCAGCATGTCGTCGGACCGGCCGACGATCTTCCCGATGCGGCGGAAGCTGCGCGACGTCGGCGGCAGCAGCCGCGTCAGGTCGCGGGTCCGGTAGCGCACGACGGGCAGCGCCTGCTTCGTGAGCGACGTGAAGACCAGCTCGCCCTCGGCGCCGTCAGGCAGGACGGCGCCGGATTCCGGGTCGATGATTTCCGGATAGAAGTGGTCCTCCCAGACCACGGGCCCATCCTTGGATTCGATGCACTCGCTCGCCACGCCGGGCCCCATCACCTCGGACAGCCCGTAGATGTCGACGGCGTCGATGCCGGCCCGCGCCTCGAGCTCGCGGCGCATCGCCTCGGTCCACGGCTCGGCCCCGAAGATGCCTACGCGCAGGCTCATCTCGCGCGGATCGTGCCCCTGGCGCGCGAACTCCTCGATGATCACCTGCATGTAGCTCGGCGTGACCATGATGATGTCGGGCGCGAAGTCGCGGATCAGCTGCACCTGCCGTTCGGTCTGGCCGCCGGACATCGGGATCACCGTGCAGCCCAGCCGCTCCGCGCCGTAGTGCGCGCCGAGCCCGCCCGTGAACAGCCCGTAGCCGTAGGCGACGTGCACGATGTCGCCAGCGCGCCCGCCGGCGGCGCGGATCGAGCGCGCCACGAGGTCGGCCCACGTGTCGATGTCGTCCCGGGTGTAGCCGACGACGGTCGGCTTCCCGGTCGTTCCGGACGATGCGTGGACGCGGACGACCTGCTCCCGCGGTACGGCGAACATGCCGAACGGGTAGTTGTCGCGCAGGTCCTTCTTGGTCATGAAAGGGAAGCGCGCCAGGTCACCGAGCGACTTCAGGTCGCCCGGGGCGACGCCGGCGGCGTCGAACGCGCGCCGGTAGTGCGGCACGTGGTCGTAGCAGCGCGTCAGCGTGTCCCTGAGGCGTTGCAGCTGCAGCGCGGCGATCTCGTCGCGGCTTGCCCGCTCGATCGGTTCGAGGCCGTCACGCGCAGGGCCGCGCTTGCTCCCGGCAGGCATCATCGTGTCCTCGCTCACCCCGCGACGGCGGGCTTGCCCTTGATCGCGTACGAGCGGCCGCGAAAGACCGCGATCCGCTCGCCGCGCTGGTTGGCGACCTCGACATCGTAGACCCCGGTGCGGCCGGCGCGCGACACCTCGACGCAGCTGGCGGTGAGGATGTCGCCCAGCCGCGCCGGCGCGACGAGGTCGATCGTGAAGCCGGAGGCGAAGGTCATCTCGTTGTACGAGTTGCAGGCGAACGCGAACGCGGAATCGGCGAGCGTCGCGATCAGCCCGCCATGGCATGTCGCATAGCCGTTGAGCATCTCCTCGCGCACGGCCATCGAGATGACGGCCCGGCCCGGCGCGACCTCCAGGAGCTGCATCCCGAGCGCGCGCGTGGCGCGGTCGTTCGCGAACATCCCGTCGCGGACGAGTTCGGCGATCTGCTGCGGCGTCATCGGCGGCATCGAAGGCGCTTCAGCGGTCGGAGAAACGCGGCGGGCGCTTCGCCAGGAACGCGGCGCAACCCTCGAGGTAGTCGCCGGCGAAGCCGAGCTCGCGCTGTCGCCGCGACTCCTCGGCCAGCGCGCCGCCGAAGTCCAGGTGCTGCGCGGCATCGAATGCGGCGCGCGTCGCGACCAGCGCCCGCGTCGGCAGCGTGGCCAGCCGGCTGGCGATCGCCTGGGCCTCGCCGGCCAGCGCGTCGTCCGGCACGCTGCGCCAGATCAGGCCGATACGCTCGGCCTCGTCGGCCCGCAGCTTGTCGGCGAGCAATGCCATCCCCAGCGCACGGGCCCGGCCGGCCAGGCGCGGCAGCAGCCAGGTCCCGCCGCAGTCGGGCAGCAGCCCGATGCGCGAGAACGCCTGGATGAACGTGGCCGACCGCGCCGCGACCACGATGTCGCAGCACAACGCGACGTTCGCGCCGGCGCCGGCCGCGACCCCATTCACCGCGGCCACGACGGGTACCGGCATCGAGCGCAGCCGCAGCAGCAGCGGTCGGAAGCGGCGATCGAGCAGGTCGCCGAGATCGCGCGGTTCCTCGCCGGGCCCCGCGGGCGACGCGCCCGGATCCGAAAGGTCCTGGCCGGCACAGAAGCCGCGCCCGGCCCCGGTCAACACGACGCAGCGCACGGCCGGATCCCCGGCGGCCGACTCGAGCGCCGCGTGAAGCTGCTGGACCAGTTCGCCGCTGAAGCTGTTGAGGGCGGCCGGGCGGTTCAGCGTCAGCGTCCGGATCGCCTCCGACTGCGATACGAGAAGCACGGGCTCGGCCATGAGCGCCCCTTGGGCTGCGATGTCGTGGATACGGCCGGTGCATCGCCGCGGGCGCGCACCGCGCGGCACCGAACTCTGCGCTCTCCTCGACGCTCGATTCCGTCGACCGACCGTTCGGTCGATCTTAAGCTTGATGCCGTGGCGTGGCAAGCCGGCTTGACCTAGCGCAGTCCGCGTCCGGCGTGCCGCGAGCGTTGCGCCCGCCCGATGCTAGGATGGCCCTCGAGGCGGACATGAAGGAGCGAGACCCGTCGAACGGGCCCCTGCTTCCGGAACCTGGGAGGCTCATCGTGACGATGCCGAAGGTCGAGCGTTCGAAAGGCGAGCGGGACGTCGAGGCCACCGAGCCGCGCGTGGTGCTCAAGCCCGACGGCTACTACTGGGTCGCGACGGACGGACGTCATCCGGTCGGCCCGTTCGCGACCGCGGAAGCCGCGCGCCTCGACGCGCTCTCGGGCGACGAGAGCGACATCGAGCCGGCCGAGACGCTGCTCGAGGCCGAGGACGAAATCGGCCAGTCGGACTGGATCGATCCGGAGACGGGCGGGCCCGCCGAGGAACAACGGCCGCGCACCGAGGAACACTGAGGCCGCCCGGAACCGCGGCGGCGGGCGGGCCGCGGCCCGCTGCGCGAATGCGCAACCGCAATCGGGTCGAGGCGCCGTGCGCCGCGACCCGGGTGGAGGAGTCCGGTCATGCGACAAGGGCCTGCGTACGCACGCTTCCTTTGCCTGGCGCTCGCCGGTGCGGCCAACCTCGGGACGACGTCGCCCGCGCGCGCGCAGGACGATGCGCCGGGCGCGTCGATGTCGCCGCCGAACCTGGAGGAAGCGGTCATCACGGCGCGCCGGCGGCCGGAGCGCCTGCAGGACGCGCCGCTCGCCGCGACGGTCGAATCCGGCGACCAGCTTCAGGAACAGGACGCGGTCGTCTTCGGCGACGTCGGCCGGCTGGTTCCCAACGTGCGCATGGTCGCCTCGCCGCAGTCGGCTTCCGCGCTCGACATCACGATGCGCGGCCAGACGGTGAACCGGTCCGCGATCGTGTTCGACTCCGCCGTCGGCCTCTACGTCGACGGGGTCTACGTCGCGAACGGCCAGGGCGCGATGAGCACGCTGCTCGACATCGACTCCGTGGAGATCGTGCGCGGCGCGCAGGGCACGCTGTTCGGTCGCAACAACACCGGCGGATCGATCTCGTTCCACACGAATCGGCCGCAGCTCGACGCCTACAGCGCCGAGGTCGCGGGCGCCGTCGGCAGCGACCGCCTGTTCATGGGCCGCGGCATCGTCAACGTGCCGCTCGGCGACACGTTCGGCGTTCGCCTTGCCTACCAGGACAATGAACGCAAGGGGTACGGCAGCAGCGTCGGAAGCGGGCAGGACGACTTCGGCAACCAGCACCGCTACCAGGCCCGCCTCGGCGCGCTGTGGCGCCCGAACGACGCGTTCAATGCGTACATGACGTTCGAGCGCTTCGATGCCAAGGAGGCGGGCGCGCTGCTGCACCCGCTGCCCGGCACGCAGGTCGACCAGCTCGGCCAGGCGGCGCAGCTTTTCCCGCAGCTCGGCCTGCCGGCGGTGACGGTCCCGACCGATCCGTACCAGACCGACGCCGGCCTGCCGTCGCACGACGACACGACGGTCGACGCGACGCAACTCACGCTGTCGCAGGCGATCGGCGAATTCGCGACGGCGCGCCTGATCCTCGGATACCGCAAGCTGAGCAACGACACCGCGATCGACATCGACGCCACGACGCTGCCGCTCGCCGACACGACGCTGCAGAACACGTCGAGCCAGAAGAGCGCGGAGCTGCAGCTGGCCGGCGCGGCGCTCGACAGGCGCCTGGACTGGGTGGCGGGCCTCTACGGGTTCCGCGACGACGGCTCGGCGCCTTCGACGCTGGCGCCGGCGTCGCCGCAGTTCGTCGCGCTGCTGCAGCAGCTGCAGACCGGCGCGCAGCTGTCGCCGTATCCCGTCGCGGAGCAGAACGCGGCGCACAACACGTCGAACGCGGCGTTTGCGCATGGC
>DATKPC010000104.1:0-11398 GCA_035524275.1 Burkholderiaceae bacterium | reverse complement strand
CCACCCCCACTCACCCCAACGCCCGCCCGACCATCGCGCGCGCCCGCCCCCACTCGCGCGTCAAGAACGGCGACACGTCCCCGACCCGGCTCACCGCCTGCAGCAACGGAAAGAACGTCGCGTCCGCACGCACCCAGGTCCCATCCGGCTGTTGCAGCCGCGTCCTCGTCCCGTCGTAGCACGTCCGCCCGATGCGCACGTCGCCCGCGCCGAACTCCTCCTGCAGATGGCGCGCGGCGCCCTGCAGCGCCGCGAGCGGAACTTCCGCGCCGGTCATCCGCGACCACGCCAGCAGCGCCGTCAACCCGCGCAGCACGTCGTAGAAATAGAACCTCGGAAAGCACAATTTCGTCCACGACAGCGCGCTTTCGCGTTCCTCGGCGTTGTGGCGCGTCGCCGACCCGAGCATCAGCTTCCGCTCGATCAGGAAGTGCGCCGCGCCATCGAGGAACCGCCGGTCCTCCGGCGTCCATCCCCGCGGCGAATACCGCAGCACCGCCTCGAACGCGGCGATCGTCCCGACCATCGAGCTCGGACATTCGTCGGTCACGAGATACGCGCCGGCGTCGCAATTCAGGCCGCCGTCGGCCATTTGATACCGATGAAACCACGGCCGAATCCACGGCAGCCGCGCATCGACGTCGATGCCGCGCTCGCCGAGGACCTGGTAGATGCTGCCGAGCTGGCAGTGACACGCGACGTGACGATGCGGGTCCATCGCCGGCGGCATCTCGTCCGGGCGGATCGGGAAGATCTTCAACGGAAAGCGGACGAGCACCTCGATCGTGTTCTCGATCGCGGTGTCCGGAATGCGCCGCGTCTCGCCCATCTCGTGCAGAAGCAGCATGTGCCACCACGGCGAATGCCACTTCGGCCAGTAGACGTCCGCCGCGAGGCTGCGCACCGCATCGGCCGAGGCGAGGTAGTCGACGCTGTCGTGGATCTGGGCTTCGAGAGTCATGCGGGCTGGCAACCGGCTGGCGTGCGACGTGCGATCGAGCTTACTCGGCCTCTCCCCGCCCTCAACCCCCGCCCGGCATCATCCGCGCGTTGATCCGCGCCATCGCCACCGCATCCGCATACCGCCCATCCCGCAGTCCCCACGCGCGCAGCGTTCCCTCGACCTCGAACCCGAACTTCCGATACAGCGCCATCGCCCGCTCGTTGTCGGGCCACACGGTGAGCTCGATCCGCAGGACGCCGGCCCAGCCATCCGCATACTCGGTCAGCGCCTTCATCAACGCGGCGCCGACGCCGCGCCCCTGCATCTGCCGCGCGACCGAGATCCCCAGCACCATCGCATGTCGCCGCCGGAGGTTGTGCCCCACCGCATGCAGCCCGGCGCTGCCCGCCACGGCGCCGCCGACCTCCGCGACGAGGCTGATGTCCGGCGAGCCCGGCACCGACGGCGCCTCCAGGCGCTTGCGCCAGAGCTGGACGTCGGGGTAGGGCAGCTGCAGGAGCTGCGGGAACACCGTCTCGTCGCCCATCAGCCGGGCCAGCGCTTCCGCGTCCTCCGCGACCGCGCGCCGAATCGTGATCTGCTCCGACACGACACCCCCCGCCGCGCCTACGGCGCCAGCTTCTTGATCCCGACATATTCGTAGAACGGCTCGTAGCTCACGTCGCGCCCGAGGAAGTTGTGCAGCATCACGTCGGGCTCGATCGAGCCGCCGGGCTCCAGGATGTCCTTGCGGTAGCGCATGCCGACCTCGGCGCTGTCGACACCGCCCTTCGCGAACTCGCTGAACATGTCCTGGCCATAGACGAGCGACCACAGGTAGCCGTAATACCCGGCGTCATAGCCGCCGACAAGATGCCCGAAGCCCGCCTCCGGCAGCGTGCCCGGAATCGCCGGAAACACCAGCAGCTTTCGCGACAGGTCGAACCACAGCCTCGTCGGGTCCACGTGGGCCCCGGAACTGTGCAGCGTCATGTCGTACGTGCCATAGAAGACCTGCCGCGACCACCGCACGCCGTCGTCGACGTGCTTCGCCTCGATCATCTTCCGGATCAACTCGTCGGGCAGCGGCTGCCCGGTGTCGACCTCGCTCGAGACCTGCTTCAGCACGCTCGGCTGCCACATCCAGTTCTCCAGCATCTGCGAGGGCGCCTCGACGAAGTCCTGCCGCACGTTCGCGCCGAAGATCGTCTCGTACGGCGCGGTCGACAGCGAGTTGTGCATCAGGTGCCCGAACTCGTGGAAGAACGTGATCACGTCGTCGTGCGTCAGCAGCGCCGGCTTGCCGGGTTCCGCCAGCGGCCAGTTGCCGATGATCGCCGACACCGGCTTCTGCACCTCGCCGCTCGGCAGCACGCGCCCGGCACGCAGCGGGAACATCGCGAAGTGCTCGTACTTGCCGGCGCGCGGATACAGGTCGAGATAGAACCATCCGACCGCCTTGCCGCTCGCGACGTCGGTGATCGAATACTCCAGCACGTCCGGGGCCCAGGCGTCGGCCGGCTTGATCTCCTCGAACCGGACGCCGAGCAGGTGCTCGTAGATCTGGAACACCGCCGCGATCACCTTCTGGACCGGAAAGTAGCGCCGCACGGCCTCCTCGTCGACGGCGTACTTCGACTTCTGCAGCTGGTTCTCGAAGTACAGGTAGTCCCAGCTCGCCATCGGCGCCTTGTCGCCGCCGTCGCGCTTCATCGCCGCAAGCACCGCCACCTCCTCGCGCGCCTTCGGCAACAGCGCCTCGTCGACCTGCGCCAGCAGCGCCATCGCGCGCGCCGGCGTCTTGGCCATCTTGGTATCGAGCTGATAGTCCGCCCAGGTCTTGAAGCCGAGCAGGTGCGCCAGGCGATCGCGCAACGCCACCGCTTCGGCCAGCCGCTTGACGTTGGCCGGTCCGCCGCGCGAGTCATAGGCCACCCGGTAACGCTTGCGCGCCGCCGACGAGGCCTCGTTCTTCATGAAGGGCAACGCGGTGCTTTCGTTGACCGGCACGACGTAGCCGCTGCCTTTCGCCTTCAACGTCGCGACGAACGACGGCGGCAGCGATGTCGCCTCGTCGTGCGTGATCGCGATCGTCGGCGTCTCTTCCGACAACTCGCGCTGGAAGGCGATCTGCACCTTGCTCAGCCGCTCGAAGAGCGCGGTCGCCTGCTTGCGCTTGGCCGCATCCAGCCCGGCGCCGGAGCGGCGGCCGGCCTCGACATAGCGCTGCACCAGCGCGCGGTCCGCGGTGGCCGTCACTTCGTCGCGGGCCGTCGTGGCGAACGCGAGAATCGCCGGGTCGGCGCCGACCTTGACGCCGAAGCCGGCGAGATCCTCGCTGCACTTCGTGGCCGCATCGCGGACGTCCTTCGTGACCGCGATCTGCCCGAGGACCGCTTCGGCGGCGAGCGCATCGGAGAGATCCGCGACCGCGCTTTCGATCGGCAACAGGCCCTTGCCGAATCCCGCGCCCGCCGGCTGCTCGTCGAGCGTCTTGATCCGGGCGGTCGCCTCCGCGATCCGCTGCTTGCAGTGGTCTGCGATCTGTTGCGGGGTCACGTTCCAGGTGATGCCCGTGGCGGCGGGCAGCGCCGCGTGCGCCGGCTGCGCCCACAGTGCCCACAGCGCCCACAGCGCCCACAGCGCCGCGCAGCCCGCTATCGCGATGGGGTCGAGGCTTCTCCTCAGCGTCGATCGTGGCATCGTCGTCGATTTCCTTGGTTTTGTTCCGGTGAAGACGCGCGGCAGGGCCGCCCCTCAAGGGACCGTATTGTGCCCAGCCGGCGTTAAGATCGCCCGGACGCCAAGCTCACGTGGGAATGCGATATGCCTAGGCAGGGAAGCGATGTTGACGTCGGCGCTCTCCATCCCGCCGCAATAGCCATTCTCGCCGCGGCCCTGGCCGCCTGCACCACGACGCCCCCCATCGACGTCCCACCCCCGCTGCAACCCCCCGGCGCCCAGGCGCTTCGCCTGACCCTCTACGCGCGCGGCTCGCAGGTCTACCGCTGCGACGCCGACCCCGCCGACGCCACCCGGGGCCGCTGGACCTTCCTGGCGCCCGACGCCGTCCTCTACACCGACCCGCAGTTCACGAGACCGGTCGGGCACCATGATGCCGGCCCGACGTGGCACGGCACCGACGGCAGCGAGGTCAAGGGGAAGGTGCGCGCGAGCGCGCCATCGACGACGCCCGGCGCGATACCGTGGTTGCTGCTCGATGCGACGCCGGCCGCGGCGCCGGGCATCTTCGCCGGCGTCACGCTGATCCAGCGCCTGTCGACCGAAGGCGGCCAGCCCGGCGAGGCACCCTGCGGCGAAGCGCAGCGCGGGCAGGAACTGCGCGCGCCGTATCGGGCCGTCTACCGCTTCTTCGCGTCGTAGATCGCGCCGACGAAGCTCAGCAGCGGTCCGACGGCCTATCGGACCACATATCCGACCACATATCCGACCACATAGCCGACGGCATCAAGGCGTCGATCCGCCGGCAACAGCGGGCATCAGCGCGCCGGCGACACCCGAGGATCGCTGGCGACGTCGGCTTCCGGCAGCACGCTGGCGCCGCCGGCACCGCGGCGCGGCATCGGCCGAAACTCGCCGGCGGTCTCCACCGGCAGGTCGTACGGGTGCGCCGACGGCGGCAGCGACGAAGCGAGCAGGTCGTAGAGCCCGCGCTCGAAACGCCCGAGCACGAAGTCGATGTCCGTGTTGCGCGTCGCGAACGCGCGTGCGGCCTGCCCCAGGCGCGCACGACGACCTGGCGCCAGCGCGAGGCTGGCCAGTGCCGCCGCCAACGCGTGCGGGTCGTTCGGCGGGACGATCAGCCCGCGCTCGTTGACGTAGCGCGCCACCGGGGTATCCGGCCTCACGGTCGCGACGACCGGGCGGCCGCTCGCGAGCATGCCGACGAGCTTCGACGGAATCGCGACGTCGTCGCGGCCCGGCGCCATCGGCAGCACGTGGATGTCCGCGAGGTTCAGCAGATCGTTCAGCAGCGCCGCCGGTTGCAGCGACAGGAACCGGATGTTGGACAAGCCGTCGCACCACGAGTCCAGTTCGTCCTGGTCCGGGCCCTGGCCGCAGAAGACGAACGTCACCGGCGTATGTCGCTCCAGGATCCGCGCCGCGTTCGCGACGACTTCGAGGCCGCGCCCTTCCTCGAGCGCCCCGGCGTACAGCGCGACGACCTCCCGGTCGTCGATGCCGTACATGCGCCGCAGCGCGCTGGGCTTCGCCAGCGGACGGACCGCGTTGGTATCGACCCAGTGCGGAAACAGCACCAGGCGCTCGAAGCCGACGCCGCGCTGGTGCAAGCGCGCGAGCATCGATTGCGATGCGGCCGAGACGCGATCGAAGAGCGACAGCGCCGCGCGTTCCAGCGCGGCCGCCACCCGTTGCCGTAGCGTCGGCGGCGCCTGCGTCGCCGAGGCGCGGTCCGTATCGAGGCGCCGCACGTGAAGCCAGGTCCGCGCGCTGCAGGCGCGAGCCAGGAGCCACGCGCCGGGCGCCGTGGCCAGCGTCGGCGATGCCACCCAGACGACGTCGGGCCGCCACGCGAGTTGCCGCGCGAGCAGCGGCAGCGAGGACAGCGCGAAGCTCAGGCCTTGCAGGAACCGCTTCGTCGCGGTCGGCCGGGCCGGCACGATGTGGGGCGCCCGCCAGACTTTGACGCCGCGGTCGTCCTCGCGCGCGTAGCGCCAGCTGGAAAGCCCGCTTACCCGCTTCCACTGAGGAAAGAACGGATGGCCGGTGACGACGCGCACGTCGTGGCCGGACTCCGCGAGCCACGCCGCCAATTCGCCGGTCGCCTTGCCGGCGCCGGTCAACTCCGGCGCGTAATGAATGCCGTAGAGCAGGATCTTCATGGCGCGGCGTCCTTTCCCCGGTGGAATGTCGGCGGCAACTCAGGGGTCGTCCGAGTCGCCGCCAGGGCAGGACCGCGTTCAACCTGGGGCAAATGGTCTGCCTCGGCGTCGCCGCGCCATGGTCGGAAAAGGCCGCGTTTATCGGGCCATCATAACGGGCTTAAATCCACGAGTACCGCAAGAAGGTAATGAGGGTGGCAAGGCGGCAATGCAGCCGCCCTCTCCCCCACCCCTCTCCCGCGAAGCGGGCGAGGGGCGATCCGGTGTCAGCCGTTGAGGCAGTGTCTCCATTCTCGACGATGGGACTCCCCTCGCCCGCGCGAGCGGGAGAGGGGTGGGGGAGAGGGCCGTCAAATGAGCGCGGCTGGGCACCCACCGCAAACCAACACCCCTTCACCCCCCCGCCAACACCTCCGCCACCGTCAACTCCACCCCCCGCTCCCAGCCCGGCATCCTCACCCCGAACCGCCGCTCCAACTCCGAGCAATCCATCCTTGAATTCGCCGGCCGCCGCGCCTTCGTCGGGTACTCCGCGGCCCCGATCGGCACCACGCGCTGCACCTTCAGCGCCGGCGCGCGCGGCGCCGCCCGCGCCAGCTCGACGATCCGCGCCGCGAACTGGTGCCAGCTCGTCGCGCCCCCGGCCGTCGCATGCAGCACCGCCGGCGCGAACGTGCCGCGCCGCCGCCACTCGGCAGCCCGCGCCACGACGTGCGCCGTGACATCCGCAACCAGCCGCGCCGACGTCGGCGCCCCGACCTGGTCGGCGACGATCCTCAGCTCTTCGCGCTCGGCCGCCAGCCTCAGGATCGTGCGCAGGAAGTTCTTGCCGCGCGCCGCGTAGACCCAGCTCGTGCGCAGGCAAAGCCAGTCGGCGCGCGACGCCGCCAGCGCGTTCTCGCCGGCGAGCTTCGTTCGTCCATAGGCACCGAGCGGATCCGGCGTATCGCTCTCGACGTACGGTCCCTCCTTCGTCCCGTCGAACACGTAGTCGGTCGAGTAGTGCACCAGCAGCGCGCCGATGTGCGAGGCCTCGTCGGCGAGCACGCCGACGGCCTCGGCATTGACACGCCGTGCCGAGGCTTCGTCGTCCTCCGCGGCGTCGACCGCGGTATAGGCGGCGGTGTTCACGATGACGTCGGGCCGCAAGTGGCGGACCGCCGCCGCCAGCGCATCGGGTCGTGCGAGGTCGACGATCGATCGATCCGCGGCGAGGACTTCGCCCAGCGGCTGGCAGGATCGAGCAACCTCCCACCCGACCTGCCCGTTGCAGCCGGTGACGAGGATGCGCATCAGTCGAAGACCTCCGCATTCGCGAGCAGCGGGGCGTTCCGGTCCTTGTCCGCCAGGACCGGATCGCGCTCAAGCGGCCAGCGCACGCCGATCTGCGGGTCGTTCCATCGAAGCGCGCGGTCGTGCTGCTGCACCCAGTAATCGGTGGTCTTGTAGAGGAAGTCCGCCGACTCGCTCGTCACCAGGAACGCATGGCCGAAACCCGGCGGTATCCACACCTGCTTCAGGTTGTCGCCCGTCAGCTCGGTGCCGTACCACTGCCCGAACGTCGCGGACGACTTTCGCAGATCGACCGCGACGTCGAAGACGGCGCCCTGGACGACGCGCACGAGTTTCCCTTGCGGCCGGACCACCTGGTAGTGAACTCCGCGAAGCACGTCGCGACGCGAATGCGAATGATTGTCCTGGACGAACTGGACCTCGACGCCGGTGGCGCGGCGGAAGGTCTCGCTGTTCCAGCTCTCGAGGAAGTGGCCGCGGTCGTCTCGAAACACGCGCGGTTCCAGCACCAGGAGGCCAGGCAGCGGGGTGGTAAAGACGTTCATCGTCGACCCGGTTCAACGAAAATTGTTCCGCTCCTCGATCAACCGGAGCAGGTATTGCCCATATTCGTTCTTCGCCAGCGGCTGCGCGAGCCGCGCGACCGCCTCGGCATCGATCCACCCCAGGCGATAGGCGATTTCTTCAGGGCAGGCGATCTTGAGTCCCTGGCGCCGCTCGATCGTCTCGATGAACTGCGATGCCTCCAGCAGCGACCCGTGCGTTCCGGTGTCCAGCCAGGCATTGCCGCGCCCCAATTCCTCGACCTGGAGTGCTCCTTGCTCGAGGTAGATGCGATTGACGTCGCTGATCTCGAGTTCGCCGCGCGCCGAAGGACGAATCGACCCGGCGATGTCGAGCACCCGGTTGTCGTAGAAGTAGAGGCCCGTGATGGCATGGCTCGATCGCGGGTTGGCGGGCTTCTCCTCGATGCTGACGGCCCGTCCCGCGGTATCGAACTCGACGACGCCGTAACGCTCGGGATCGCTCACGTGATAGGCGAAGATCGTCGCGCCGGCGAGCTTCGCATTGACGCGTTGCAGGCGATCGGCGAGGTCATGGCCGAAGAAGACGTTGTCGCCCAGGATCAACGCGGCGGGATCGCCACCGACGAATCGTCGACCGATGACGAAAGCCTGGGCGAGGCCGTCAGGCGACGGCTGCACCGCATACTGAAGGTCGAGTCCCCAACGCGAGCCGTCGCCAAGCAGTTCGGCGAAGCTCGGCGTATCCCGCGGCGTCGAAATGATCAGCACGTCCCGGATGCCGGCCAGCATCAGCGTCGACAGCGGGTAGTAGATCATCGGCTTGTCGAAGATCGGCAGGAGCTGCTTCGATACGACTTGTGTCACCGGGTACAGGCGCGTCCCGGAGCCGCCGGCCAGGATGATCCCTCTTCTGCGCGGCGCGCTGCCCATCGTGGTGTCAGCTCGACGTGCTGTATTGCTTCTGGATCCACGCGCGGTGTGCGCCGTTGCAGGCGCTTTCCACCCACGACAGGTTGTCCAGGTACCAGGCGACGGTCAATCGCAGTCCGGCCTCGAAGGTCTGGAACGGCCGCCAACCCAACTCCGCGCGTATCCGTGCCGCGTTGATCGCGTAGCGCCGATCGTGTCCGGGTCGATCCTTGACGAAGGTGATCTGGTCGGCGTAGCGGCCGTCCGACCTCGGTCGCAGTTCGTCGAGAATGGCACAGATCATCCGGACGACGTCGATATTGGTCCGTTCGTTCTCGCCCCCGATGTTGTAGGTCGCGCCCGTCACGCCGCGCTCGAGGACGGCACGGACGCCCGCGCAATGGTCGCCGACATACAGCCAATCGCGGACGTTCCTGCCGTCGCCGTAGATCGGCAGCGGTTTGCCTTCGAGCGCATGGAGGATCACCAGCGGAATCAGTTTTTCCGGCAGCTGGTACGGCCCGTAGTTGTTGCTGCAGTTGGTCGTCAGCGTCGGAAGTCCGTACGTGTGGTGGTAGGCGCGCACCAGGTGGTCAGACGCCGCCTTGGACGCCGCGTAGGGACTATTGGGGGCATACGCGGTCGCCTCCGTGAACGCCGGATCGTCGGGACCGAGCGAACCGTAGACCTCGTCGGTCGATACGTGGAGGAAGCGGAAGCCGTCGCGCTCGTCCGCTGCCAGACGGGCGTGGTACGCGCGCGCTGCCTCGAGCAGCTCGAAGGTTCCGTTGACATTCGTGCGAACGAACTCCCCGGGGCCGTCGATGGAGCGGTCGACGTGGGTCTCTGCGGCGAAGTGCACGATCGCACGCGGACGATGCCGTGCCATCAGGTCGCCGACCCGCGCTCGATCGCCGATGTCGCCGTGCACGAACGCGTAGCGCGCGTCGACGTCGAGCCCGCGAAGATTCTCCCGATTGCCGGAATAGGTCAATTTGTCGATGACCAGCACCGACTCGTTCGTGCAACCCAGCCAGTCTCGTACGAAATTGGCGCCGATGAAGCCGGCGCCTCCGGTCACAAGGATCATGAATTGCGGTGCTCTAGGAAATTGCCGCGTCGGTTTCCGACAACGAAGGCACGGATCGTGCCAAGGCTCAATATGCCGCCACGCCGATTCTATGCGATGCGCGCGGCCATGCACGATCGGCCGCCGATGTCCGGCGACGGTTCAGCGCCTCAGGACGGCGATGCCCTGGCCGGTCGCATGCAAGTCCAGGTTGTGACCGTTGGACACCAGCCAACGCATCATCGCGTCGGCGGCGTGAGCGCCGACAGCGGCGTCGTGGACCCTGAGGATGATCAGTCGGATCTTCGAAAGCTCCGCTCCAAGGAGCAATTCCACTTCTCCGCCTTCGATGTCGCAAATCAGTGCCGACGCGCGATGGGCCGCCATCTGGTCCTCGAGACAGGAGGCCGGTACCGACAGCGAGGCCACGACGTCCTCGCCACCGTGTCCGTCGTCGAGGCGCGAGGCGCGGAAGTCGCGCGAAATCGCAAACTTCTCCTTGCCCGGGCTGCGACCGAAGCGCATGCGGTTCTGCAGGACGCCGGCGCGCGCCTGGATCGCGGCGAGGCGATTGAACGCGAAATTGCGCCGTGCGTCGGCAACGATCGAGGGATTGCCGTCGTAGGTCAGCACCGCATCGGCACCGACAACGCGTGCGGCGGTCATCGTGACGGCGCCGATCCCGGTCCCGACCTCCAGGACGCGGTCGTCGGCGCGCAGCAGGTCCGCGACGAGGGCCCGTTCCCGTGCGTCGTAGTGCCCGCCCGTCAGATCCCGGATCATGTTGTCGCTGTAGCGCTCCGCATCGACGAACACGGCGTTCTCGCCGACCATCGTCAGCGTCCCGACACGCCCGTCACGGACCGTCTCCAGACGCTGCCGGACCTCCTTTTCGGCGTCGAACAGCTTCGCCGAAAAACTGGCCTGCAACGCGCCCATCGCGGATTCATCGGCGCGCGCACCGAGGATCTCGCACTCGCAAAAGTGCAGGAAATCACGACGATCGAGCTGGATCCGGACGTAGCGAGCGACACGGTCCGGCGGGAGCTGGATGACGTAAGGTTTCAGATCCGTGCCGAAAACGCTGGGGTCCTCGCGACGATGCAGGACGACCCACTTCGCGCCGTCGAGCGAGCCCAGGATCGTGAAGAAGCGAAAGCGATCCGCGCAGTCCTGCCGGTTGTAAAGGCGAATCGCGGTCAGGTAGCAGATTCCCTGCAGGTCGACCTGCCACCACGGAAACGCTTCGCGCTGCGTGTGGAACCCCGGGCGCCCATCGATCTGGCCGTTGACGGCCCCGGCGGCGTCAGCCTCCACACTGGGGAAGTTTGACCACGGCGAGATCGAACTCTGCGTCGCCGGGCACCCGAGAGCCAGGTTGCCCGCAGCCGGTGAAATCGTGGCCCGCCGGACGACCTCGGCGGTGGAGGCCTTGTAGACGACAGGGTCGCCATCAGCGAGCGGCGATGGCGCCGCGGTGGCGTTCAAATGAACTCCTCGATCGCCCGGACGGCCGCAGGCACTTCGAGCGCCCATGAATTTTCTGGATAGCGATCGTCGGACGCGTTCCAGCCGAAATTGAATCCGTGAGGATGTCCAGGTCTGGCAGAACGTCGCGCGCGGGCCTTACACGATGCCGCAGGGGCGGTTATGCCGCGTTGCAACAGACGCTCCCGTCCACACGGAAGAAGTTGCCGCGTCGGCGCGCAATTTGCGTATTTCATTTCCTCCCCGGCAGGTCGTTCCCCGGCGACGCGGCCTCCAGGCTGAATATGACGAAATACGCCCCCCA
>DATKPC010000103.1:0-55229 GCA_035524275.1 Burkholderiaceae bacterium | reverse complement strand
TGGGGGAGACGGCCGGCGCAGGCACGCGCTGACGCCCGTGTCGTGCATATGCACTATACTGGCCGGAAAATCCCGAATCGCCGGAGCCGCGCGCCATGCCGACCCCCCCGACCCTCGCCGCCGACGCTCGCGGCCACGGTTGCACCTGCAGCCAGCTGCGGCGCCTGACGCGCCGGGTGACGGCGCACTACGACCACGCGCTGGCGCCGTGCGGGCTCCGCGTGACGCAATACTCGCTGATGGCGCAGATCCATCGCCTCGCCTCGCCGACGCTGTCGGCGCTCGCCGACGCGATCGACATGGACCGCACGACGCTGTCGCGGAATCTCGGTCCGCTCGTCGATGCCGGCTGGGTCGAGCTCGTGCCCGGCGCCCAAGGGCGCAATCGCGTCGCGCGCCTGACGGCGGCCGGGCTGTCCAAATGGCGCGTGGCCCGGGCGTCCTGGCGCGCGGCGCAGGACGCGATCGAGCAGACGCTGGGCACGAGCCAGGTGGCACGGCTGCATGCCGACGTCGACATCTACCTGGAGCGGCTGCGCCCGCTGGCCGCCGCGCAGGCGTCGCGATGAACTCGACGACCCACCGCGCGAACACGGGGCCGGCGCGCGAGAACCCGGTGTCGGCCAGCACCTGGCCGCTGCTCCTGACGGCCGCGGCGATCCTGATGGTCACGATGGGCGTGCGCCAGTCGCTCGGCCTTTACGTCTCGCCGCTCAATACCGCGACGGGGCTCGGGATCGCCGGCATCAGCCTCGCGATGGCCGTCGGCCAGCTGATGTGGGGCGCGTCGCAACCGGTGTTCGGCGCACTGGCCGATCGCTACGGGTCGCGGCGCGTGATTGTCGCCGGCGGCCTGATCATGGCGGCCGGGACCGCCGCGACGCCGTTCGTGCGCAGCGAATTCGGCCTCGTGGCCACGCTGGGCCTGCTGACTGCCGCGGGGGCCGGGGCCGGCAGCTTCTCGATCCTCATCGGGGCGACGGCGCAGCAATTGCCGCCGGATCGCCGCGCGTTCGCGTCCGGGTTCATCAATGCCGGCGGCAGCATGGGGCAGTTCGTCTTCGCGCCACTGAACCAGGCGCTGATCGCAACCGCCGGCTGGGTCAACGCGATGCTGGCGATGGCCGCGATCGCGCTGTCGACGCTGCCGCTCGCCGGGCGCCTTCAAGGCGCCGCCCGGCTCCCCGCCGCAGGCTCCGCCGGGGACGCGGCCCGCCAGGCCGGGGCAGGCCGCGGCCTGAAGGCGCAGCTCGCCGACGCGCTGCGGGAGCCGAGCTACTGGTGCCTGCACGCCGGATTCTTCACCTGCGGCTTCCACATCGCCTTTCTCGTGACGCACCTGCCGACGGAGGTCAGCCTCTGCGGGCTGGATGCGGGCGTTGCGGCCGGGTCGATCGCGGTCGTCGGCCTCGCCAACATCGCCGGCAGCCTGGGGATCGGTTCGCTGGGCAGCCGGCATCGCCTCAAGTGGCTCCTCTTCTGGGTCTACCTGTCGCGCGCCGTCATCATCGCGCTCTACCTCGCGGCACCGAAGACCGCGCTGACGTTCTACGTCCTTGCCGCCGCGCTCGGCGTCTCCTGGCTGTCGACCGTGCCGCCGACGGCGGGCCTCGTCGGCAAGCTGTTCGGGACGCGCTACCTGGCGACGCTCTTCGGGCTGACGCTGTTCTCGCACCAGGTCGGCGGGTTCTTCGGCGCCTGGCTCGGCGGCATCGCGCTGGTGCGCCTCGGCGACTACCATGCCATGTGGTATGCGGACATGCTCCTCGCGGTCGGCGCGGCGCTCGTCAACCTGCCGATCCGCGAGGCGCATCCGCGACACGCGGCGGCCGCGGCTTCGTAGGCGGCCGCACGCTACGATGCGGGTTCCGCGCAACCACGGAACCCGACGTGAACGACCGAAGCCCATTTTTCCTGCCGGCCGCGCGCGCCGGCGCCGCGCTGCTCCTCGCCCTCGTCGCCGGCCATGCGGCCGCCAAGGGCACGCTGGTCTACTGTTCCGAGGGAAGCCCGCAGGGCTTCCAGCCGCAGTTCTTCTCGCTCGGGACGACATTCGACGCGTCGTCGGTGCCGGTCTTCAACCGCCTCGTGCAGTTCGAGCTGGGATCGACGCGGATCGTCCCGGGCCTTGCGCAGTCGTGGACGATCTCCGCCGACGGCAAGACCTACACGTTCAAGCTGAGGCCGGGCGTCAAGTTCCACGCCAACGCCGACTTCAAGCCGACGCGCGACTTCAACGCCGACGACGTCGTCTTCAGCTGGTCGCGGATGGCCGACGAGAACCATCCGTTCCACAAGCTCACGGCCGGCGAGACGTTCGCGTACTACGACGACATGGGCATGAAGGACATCGTCGAGCGCGTCGAGAAGGTCGACGACGCGACCGTCCGCTTCGTGCTGAAGTCGCCGCAGGCCCCGTTCCTCGCGGACCTCGCGATGGATTTCGCGTCGATCCTTTCGAAGGAGTATTTCGAGACGATGCTCGCGCGCGGCAAGCCGCAGGCGGCGGACAATGTGCCGATCGGCACCGGTCCGTTCGCGTTCCTCTCCTACCAGAAGGACGCCACGATCCGCTACAAGGCGTTCGACGCCTATTGGGGCGGCCGCCCGAAGATCGACACGCTGGTCTACTCGATCGTGCGCGACGCGACCGCGCGCTACGCGAAGCTCAAGACCGGCGAATGCCACGTGATGGCCTATCCGAAGCCGGCCGATGTCGCCGACATGCAGAAGGATCCGGCGCTTACGGTGCTGAAGCAGGAAGGCCTGAACGTCGGCTACATCGCGTTCAACGTGACGAAGAAGCCGTTCGACAACAAGCTCGTGCGCCAGGCGCTGAACCTCGCCGTCGACAAGGACGCGATCATCAAGGCCGTCTACCAGGGCAACGGCACGCCGGCGAAGAATCCGATCCCGCCGATCCTGTGGGGCTACGCGAACCAGGTCAGCGACTATCCGCACGATCCGCAGCGCGCTCGCGCGCTGCTGGCACAGGCGGGGCTGCCGAACGGCTTCGACGTCGACCTGTGGTACCTCCCGGTGACGCGGCCGTACAACCCCGACGGCAAGCGGATGGCGGAGATGATCCAGGCCGACTGGGCGAAGATCGGCGTCAAGGCCCGGCTCGTGACCTACGAATGGGCCGAATACAGCAAGCGGGCGAAGAACGGCGAGCATGCGATCCTGATGTACGGGTGGTCCGGCGACAACGGCGACCCGGACAACTTCTTCATGCCGCTGCTGGGCTGCGATGCGGTGAAGGGTGGCGGCAATTCCTCGCGCTGGTGCAACAAGGAATTCAACGACCTCATCACGCGCGCCGCGACGCTGCCGCAGCAGGCCGAGCGCGCCAGGCTCTACGAGCGCGCACAGCAGGTCTTCCATGACGAGGCGCCGTGGATCCCGATCGCGCACTCGGTCCGCTTCGAGCCGATCCGCAACGAGGTCGTCGGCTACAAGATGGACGTCACGGCGAAGCACGACTTCTCCGGCGTCGACCTGAAGTAGCGCGCGGCGCCCGATGCTCCGGTTCCTGTTGCGGCGCCTCGCGCTCGTCGTGCCGACGTTCATTGGGATCACGCTCGTCGCGTTCTCGCTGATCCACCTGATCCCGGGCGATCCGGTCGAGAACCTGTCCGGGGAACGCGGGATGGATCCGGCACGCCGCGAGCGCCTGCTGCACGAGTTCGGCCTCGACCGGCCGCTGCCGGCGCAATACGCGAGCTACGTCGTCCAGGTGCTCCGCGGCGACCTGGGCACCTCGCTCACGACGCACCAGCCGGTGCTCGACGAGTTCCTCGCGCTGTTCCCGGCGACGCTCGAACTGGCGCTGTTCGCGATGCTGGTCGCGGTCGCCGTCGGGCTGCCGGCCGGCATCATCGCGGCCTTGAACCGCAACCGGATGGCCGACTATCTCGTGATGGGCGCCTCGCTCGCCGGCTACTCGATGCCGATCTTCTGGTGGGCGCTGCTGCTGATCCTGTTCTTCTCGGTGGACCTGGGCTGGACGCCGGTCTCCGGGCGCATCGCGGTGCAGTACGACGTGCCCGCGGCGACCGGCCTGATGCTGCTCGACGCGTGGCGTTCCGACGCTCCGGGCGCGCTGCGGTCCGCGGCCTCGCACCTGGTGCTGCCGTCGATCGTGCTGGGCACGGTTCCGCTCGCCGTCATCGCGCGGATGACGCGCTCGTCGATGCTCGAGGTGCTGCGCGAGGACTACGTGCGCACCGCGCGCGCCAAGGGGCTGCCGATGCGGCGCGTGATCCTCGTCCATGCGCTGCGCAATGCGCTGATCCCGGTCGTCACCGTCATCGGGCTGCAGGTCGGGCTGCTGCTGTCGGGGGCGATCCTGACCGAGACGATCTTTTCCTGGCCGGGGATCGGGAACTGGCTGATCCACGGGGTCCAGTCGCGCGACTACCCGGTCGTCCAGGGCGGGCTGCTGCTGATCGCGTCGCTCGTCGTCGGCGTCAACCTGCTCGTCGACGCGCTCTACGGCGTCATCAATCCGCGGATCCGGCATGTCTGACGGCGCGTCGGCGATCGAGGACGTGCAGGCCGCCGGGACCGGCGCAGGTGGCTCCTGGCACGAAGCGTGGAACGCGTTTCGCGCCGGCCGCGGCGCGCTCGTCGGCATGGCGATCATCGCGACGCTCCTGCTCGCGGCGCTCGGCGCCGACCTGATCGCGCCGCATTCGCCGATCGAGCAGGCTCGCGACGCGGCGCTGACGCCGCCGGCGTGGCGCGCCGACGGAACACGCGCCTACCTGCTCGGGACCGACGAACTCGGCCGTGACATGCTGTCGCGCCTGATCCACGGGACCCGGCTGTCGCTCGCGATCGGATTCGTCTCGGTCGCGCTGTCGCTGCTCGTCGGCGTACCGCTCGGGCTCGTGGCCGGGACGTTCGGCGGTTGGACGCAGGTCGCCGTGATGCGCCTGATGGATGTGATGCTCGCGCTGCCGAGCCTGCTGCTCGCGATCGCCGTCGTCGCGATCCTCGGGCCCGGTCTCGCGAACGCGACGATCGCGATCGCGATCGTGCTGCTGCCGCACATGGTGCGGCTGACGCGCGCCGCCGTGCTGGAGGAGATCGCGAAGGACTACGTGACGTCCTCGCGCATCGCCGGGGCCGGCCCGTGGCGGCTGATGTTCTCGACACTGCTGCCCAATTGCGTCGCACCGCTGATCGTGCAGTCGACGCTCGGCTTCTCGTCGGCGATCCTCGATGCCGCCGCGCTCGGCTTCCTCGGCCTCGGCGCGCAGCCGCCGACCCCGGAGTGGGGATCGATGCTCGCCGGCGCGCTCGAGTTCATCCAGCGCGCGCCGTGGGTCGTCACCGAACCGGGACTGGCGATCCTCGTCACGGTCCTTGGATTCAACCTGATGGGCGACGGCCTGCGCGATGCGCTCGACCCGCGGCTGCGGCGCTGAGGCGACGGGCATGACGGCGGCGACCACGACGACACGCACCCCGGATCCGCTGCTGCAGATCGACGCGCTGCGCGTCGAATTCGGGCCCGCCGCGTCGCCGCTGGTCGCGGTCGACGATCTCGCGTTGCACGTCGACGAAGGCGAGGTCGTGGGCGTCGTCGGCGAATCGGGCTCCGGCAAGAGCGTCGCGGCACTGGCGACGATGGGCCTCGTGGACCCGCCGGCACGCATCGCCGCGCGGCGGCTGCGGTTTGCCGGCGTCGACCTGCTCGCGGTCGGCGAACGCGAGCGGCGCGCGCTCGTCGGCAAGGACCTCGCGATGATCTTCCAGGATCCTCTCGCGAGCCTCAATCCGTGCTTCACGGTCGCGTTCCAGTTGACCGAGGTGCTGCGGGCGCACGGCAGCAGCGCGGAACGCGCGAGCGCTCGCGCGCGCCGCGAGCGCGCGCTGCAACTGCTGCGGCAGGTCGGGATCGCGGACGCCGAGGCGCGGCTCGACGCCTATCCGCACCAGCTGTCGGGCGGGATGGCGCAGCGGGTGATGATCGCGATGGCCGTCGCGTGCCGCCCGCGGCTGCTGATCGCCGACGAGCCGACCACCGCGCTCGACGTCACCGTCCAGGCGCAGATCCTCGACCTGCTGATGCAGCTGCAGGCGCGCGAGCGCATGGCGATGATCCTGATCAGCCACGACCTCGCGCTCGTCGCGCAGGCGGCGCATCGCGTCGTGGTGATGTACGCCGGGCGCATCGTCGAGGCCGGTCCGGCCGCCGCGCTGTTCGACGCGCCGCGCCACCCGTATACGCGGGCGCTGCTCGACGCGCTGCCGGAGCACAACGTCGGCCGCGCGCGGCTGCAGGCGTTGCCCGGCGTCGTGCCGGGGCGCGACGACCGGCCGCGCGGCTGCCTGCTGTCGCCGCGCTGCGCGCATGCGGTGCAGCGCTGCCGCGACGTCGATCCGGCGGTCCTGTGCGCCGACGGCCGGGAGGTGCGCTGCCATTTCCCGCTCGCGCGCCCGGGTGCGAACGATGCCTGAGGCGGCGAGCCAGGCGCCGCTGCTGCAGGCGCAGGGCCTGGTGCGCCACTACGCGGTGTCGCGCGGCTGGCTGGCACCCAAGGCCGTTGTCCGCGCGCTCGATGGGATCTCGTTCACGCTGGAGTCGGGGCGCACCCTCGCGGTCGTCGGCGAGTCCGGCTGCGGCAAGTCGACGCTGGCGCGGCTCGTGACGATGATCGAGCGACCGACGGCCGGCACGCTGACGCTCGGCGGCGTCGAGCTGGCGACGGCCGGGCCGCGGGAGCGACGCGCGCTGCGACCGCAGGTCTCGATGGTCTTCCAGAACCCGTATGCGCAGCTCAATCCGCGCAAGACGATCGCCGCCCTGCTCGCCGAGCCGCTGGCGATCAACACGACGCTGGCCGCCGGCGAGCGGCGCGACGCGGCGCTCGCGATGATGGCGCGCGTCGGGCTGCGGCCGGACCAGGCGGGCCGTTATCCGCACATGTTCTCCGGCGGCCAGCGGCAGCGGATCGCGATCGCGCGCGCGCTGATGCTGTCGCCGCGACTCGTCGTCGCCGACGAGCCGGTGTCCGCGCTCGACGTCTCCGTCCAGGCGCAGGTGCTGAACCTGCTGATGGACCTGCAGCGCGACACCGCGGTCGCCTATCTCTTCATCTCGCACAACCTGCACGTCGTGCGTCACATCGCCGAGCGCATCCTGGTGATGTATCTCGGCCGTGTCGTCGAGTCCGGCGCGCGCGACCGGATCTTCGCGCGCCCGGCGCACCCGTACACGCGCGCGCTGCTCGCCGCGACGCCACGACTCGACGCGGCGCGCCCGGGGCCCGGATCGATCGTTCGCGGCGAGCTGCCCTCGCCGCTCGCGCCGCCGCGAGGCTGCGCGTTCCATGCCCGTTGCCCGCATGCGGTCGAGCGCTGCCGCGCGGAGCCGCCGGCGCTGCAGCCGCTCGACGACCAGCAGGTTGCATGCCATCTCGCGCTCGAGCTGAACCGATGAATTCGGCGACAAGGCCGGCGGGCGAATGCCCAGGGGGATCGCCCACGTCGAGCGCGCGGCGTCGATGCCGTCATCCTTGCGCATGAACGCATCGACGCGGCGCGCCCATGCGGTCGACGTTACACGACGTTGCACTTTTCGCGTCGCCGTGTAACGTAGCGTCGTCGGCGCTGACATAGCATCGGGGTCAAGCCATGTGGGCGCGGCGCATCGACCGAAGCGGCCGGCGCGGTGGGGCCGAATCGACGCCGCGCCGACCGCGTTTCGCAGTTCCTGCATCGTCCAAACTTTCTTTCGAATTCCGCGTGCAACCTGCGCAACCGACGTCGGCGGTCCGGCGGGCTGGAGTCCGGTGTCTTGACTCCAGCCCGCTGGCGCCGGCGACCACGATGACGGCCCTGCCGGTTGCCGGGCCACGAACATCCATCGAGAACCCGCGATGACATTGAGATCGAAGCGAGCCACCCCACGTACCGCGCGTCGCGCGGCCGGCCTCCGGGCGCTGTTGCCGGCGCTTGGCCTCGCGGTGCTGCTGCCGACGCCGTCGCGCGCGACGCTCGGTGGCGACGCGGCCAGCGTGCAGGCCGACGGCACCGCGATGCGGGCGGCGGCGGCCGTCCAGGTCACGCCGCGCGAAGGCTTCGCGGTCCACGAGATGACGTCGGACCGCGGGACGACCGTGCGCGAATTCGTCTCGCCCGCCGGCGTCGTCTATGGTGTCGCGTGGCAGGGTCCATTCATGCCCGATCTGCGCCGGCTGCTCGGCGCGCACTTCGCGACCTTCACCGGCTCGACGCATCGGTTGCAGGCGGGCCACGCGCACCTGACGGTGACCGAGCCGGGACTCGTCGTCGAGTCGACCGGACACCTGCGAGCCTTCCGCGGCCGCGCCTACCTGCCGGACGCCGTCCCCGCGGGCGTCTCCATCGACACGATCCGCTGATGCGCGGCTCCGGACCGCAACGCGAAAGGCCCCATCCATGATGTTGAAGCGACTCTTCTTCACCGGCGCGATGGCGGCGCTGCTCGCCGTCGCCGGTTGCGGCGGCAGCGGCGGCTCGTCGACGACGACGGGCGGCTCCTCCAGCGGCGGCAGTTCCAGCAGCAGCTCCGGTGGGAGCAGTTCCGGCGGCACGCTCGCGAGCAACCAGGTCGCCATCACGATCGACGGCGGGCCGACCAACGGCGCGTTCAACATTCCCTACGTCTCGGTCACGATCTGCGTGCCGGGCACGACGACCTGCCAGACGATCGACCACGTCACGGTCGACACCGGCAGCTACGGGCTGCGGATCCTCTCGTCGGTGCTCAACACGAGCCTCGGCCTGCCGGCCGCCAGCGCGCCCGTCGGCGGCAACCTCTACGAGTGCGTCCAGTTCGGCAGCTTCTACACCTGGGGTTCGGTGCGCACGATCGACCTGAAGGTCGGCAATGAAACCGCCAAGTCGCTGCCGATGCAGGTCATCGGCGACCCGACCCTCGCGGTGCCCAGCGGTTGCTCCACCAGCGGCAGCGAAGCCAAGACGACAGGCGACCTGCAGTCCAACGGCCTGCTCGGCGTCGGCATCTTCCTGCAGGATTGCGGCGCGGCCTGCAACCAGGCGGTCGCGGTCGCCGGCACCTACTACGGCTGCACGTCGACGACCTGCACGCCGTCGACCGTGCCGCCGGCACAGCAGGTTTCGAATCCCGTCGCGTCGTTCGCGACCGACAACAACGGC
This sequence comes from Burkholderiaceae bacterium, assembly GCA_035524275.1. Classification (GTDB taxonomy): domain Bacteria; phylum Pseudomonadota; class Gammaproteobacteria; order Burkholderiales; family Burkholderiaceae_F; genus DATKPC01. Next base: position 46,058 of record DATKPC010000103.1, on the reverse strand, counting down.
GTCATCCTGGCGCTGCCGTCGCTCGGCACCGGCGGCGTCGGCAGCGGCATCAGCGGAACGATGACCTTCGGGATCGGGACGCAAACCAACAATGCCGTGACGTCCGGCACGACGGTCTACGACGTGAATCCGAACTCCGGCAACTTCACGACGATCTACAAGGGCACGTCATATACCGATGCAAGCTTCGTCGACAGCGGCTCGAACCTCTATTTCCTGCCGGATTCGACGATCGCCAGCTGCTCGAGCAGCGATACGCTGACACCGGGCTTCTATTGCCCGACCGCGACCACGACGATCAGCGGCGTCACGAACGAAGGCTACAACCCGTCGACCGGAACCTATCCGGGCAATTCCGGCACCGTGACGATCACGATCGCCAATGCGCACGCCGAGTTTGCGAGCAATGGCACCAGCACCGCGTTCGCCGACCTCGGCGCCTCCGACGCGGGCGCCGGCCTGACCGGGATCGGCGGCGTCGACTACGGGCTGCCGTTCTTCTACGGACGCACGATCTACACGGCGTTCGAGAATTCCGCGACGCCGAGCGGCAACGGCCCCTACTGGGCCTTCTGAGCGGCGCGCAGAGGCGGCCTTCGCGCCGGCACCCGATGCGATTCGCGCTGGCGGCCGCCGACCGGCACCGCGGGGTCTTCGAAGCCTTCGTCGGTGCCGGCTGGACACCGGTCAAGCTGTACTCGACGCCGACCGACGAGCGCGTCGACTTCAATCGCGCGCTCGTCGCGCGGGCGATGGGGCTCGGATTGCCGGTGCAGCTGTCGCCGATCGTCGAGGAGGATCTCGCCGACCTCGGCCGTCGCGGCTGCGATGCGCTGGTTGTCGCCGGGTACAACTGGCGCATCGGCGCGTGGCACCCGCACCTGCGATTCGCGATCAATTTCCATCCCTCGCCGCTTCCCGTCGGCCGTGGCCCTTACCCCGCGGTGCGCGCGATCCTGGACCAGCATGCGACCTGGGGCGTCAGTTGCCATCGCATCGAACACGCGTTCGACGCCGGGCCCGTGCTGGCGACGTCGCGGTTTCCGCTCGCGCCCGACGAGTGCCATGAGAGCCTCGACCTGAAGATCCAGCTCGCGGTCGACCGCCTCGCCGGCGAGGTGGCGCGCGACTTCGAGCGCGCATGGAACGACGCGGTTCCGCAGGATCCGTTCGCGGCGAGCTACTGGAAGCGCTGGAGCGAGAGCGACCGCACGCTCGACTTCGGCCGCACGGTCGCGGAGATCCTGCGCCAGGTCCGGGCGTTCGGGCTGCTGGAGACGCAGGCCACGATCAACGGCAGCGTCGTCCATGTGCGCCGCGCTGTCGGGTGGACCGACGCGCCACGGGCCGCCCCGGGCACGGTCGTCCATGTCGGCAGCCCGCGCACGCTCGTCGTCGCGGCAGCCGACGGCTATGTCGGCCTCGTCGAATGGAGTTCGATCGAGCTGGGCGCAGCGGACCGGATCGGCCGCTGAACCTGCGATTCGACGGCGGCGGGGTTCGCCCACGCTACGCATTTGCGCGACGCGCTGGCGTCGTCCTCGCCTGAGCGCGCGCTGTCGCGGCGCAGCAGATCCGTTATCGTCCGCGCAGCCGTCCGCGGCGACACCGCGGACTTCGATCAAAGGAAATCATTCCTAAGGAGGGAGCCATGGGACTCTTGAGTTTCGTGAAGGAAGCCGGCGAGAAGCTTTTCGCGCACAAGGATGTCGAAGCGGCCGCGTCCAGCGGCGCGCAGGACAAGCTCGCGCAACTGAACCAGGCGGCCGCGGACGGGATCAAGAACTACATCGCGACGCAGAACCTGTCGGCGCAGGACCTGCAGGTCGGGTTCGACGGCGCGACCGGCGTGGCGACCGTCTCCGGTGTCGCGTCCGACCAGGCAACGAAGGAAAAGATCGTCCTGTGCTGCGGCAACGTGACCGGCGTCGCGTCCGTCGACGACCAGTTGACGGTCGAGGCGGCGACCGCCGAGGCCCGCTACTACACGGTCGTCAGCGGCGACACGCTGTCGAAGATCTCGAAGAGCGAATACGGCGACGCGAACAAGTATCCGGCGATCTTCGAGGCGAACCGGCCGATGCTGAGCAGCCCGGACCGCATCTATCCGGGGCAGGTGCTGCGCATTCCGCCGCTCTGATCCGCGGCGCCCCGGCGCCCGCCTGAGCGTCGCGGCCGGCATGGGTCGGGGAACCCATGCCGGCCAAGTTTTTTTTACGCCATCTTGACGGCGCCCGCGCGTAGAGTGGTCCATCCCCAGAATGGGGTCGATCCGGGAGCGCCCCTCACATGGACTCGCTTTTCAAGCTCGCCTCGATCGCCGTGCCGTCGCTCGTGGCGCTGGCGCTGCTGCTCGCGTTGCTGCGCCTGAGCGGCTCGGTCCGCTACATCGGCAACAGCCGGATCGGCATCGTCGAGAAATTGTGGAGCGCCGGCGGCTCGATCCGCGGCGGCTTCATCGCGCTGCGAGGCGAAGCCGGATTCCAGCCCGACGTGCTGCGCGGCGGTTTCCACGTCTTCGCGCCGCTGCAGTACCGCGTGCACGTCGCGTCGCTGGTCACGATCCCGCAGGGCAAGATCGGCTACGTCTTCGCGCGTGACGGCCAGCCGCTTGCGCCGGGGCAGACGCTCGCGTCCAACCGCGCCGCCGACGAGTTCCAGGACGTTCGCGCGTTCCTCGCGAAGGGCGGCCAGAAGGGCCCGCAGCGCAAGGTGCTGCGCGAAGGGACCTATGCGATCAACCTTGCGCAGTTCGTCATCGTCACCGACGCCTCGATCTATTCGCTGCGGATCGCCGACAACGAAGCCGCGATCCTGCGACAGATGCAGGCGCTGATCGCGGACCGCGACGGCTTCGAAGGGGTCATCATCCGCGACAGCGACGACAAGATCGGCGTCGTCACGGTTCACGACGGGCCGGCGCTGAGCCCGGGCGAGATCATTGCGCCGACCGTCGGCGACGATCCGACCAACGCGGCGACGTTCCACAACAGCTTCCAGAATCCGGAGGCCTTCCTCGCCGGCGCCGGGCGACGCGGCCGGCAGTACCAGGTGCTCGTCGAAGGCACGTACTACGTCAACCGGCTCTTCGCGACGGTCGAGTTCATCCAAAAGACCGTGATCCCGATCGGCTTCGTCGGCGTCGTGGTGTCCTTCACCGGGCGCCCGGGCGAGGACACCAGCGGCGCGGACTATCGCCATGGCGAGCTCGTCGCCAAGGGCTGCCGCGGGGTCTGGCAGGAGCCGCTGCTGCCCGGCAAGTACGCGTTCAACACGTATGCCGGCGTGATCACCCTGGTGCCGACGACGAACTTCATCCTGAAATGGGCGAAGGGCCAGACCGGCGAGCACAAGTTCGACGAGAACCTGATGGAGGTCAGCCTGATCACGAAGGACGCGTTCGAGCCGACGCTGCCGCTGTCGGTCGTCGTCCACATCGACTACCGGAAGGCGCCGCTCGTCGTGCAGCGCTTCGGCGACATCAAGAAGCTCGTCGAGCAGACGCTCGACCCGATGGTGTCGGCCTATTTCAAGAACATCGGGCAGACGAAGACGCTGATCGAGCTGCTGCAGGAACGCTCCGACATCCAGGACCGCGCGAGCCGCGAGATGCGCGAGAAGTTCCTCAACTACAACCTGGAACTGCAGGAGGTCCTGATCGGAACGCCGAACCCTGCGGGGGGCGCCGGGATCGAGCAGATCCTCGACCAGTTGAGGAGCCGCCAGGTCGCGCGGGAGAAGGTCGAGACGTTCAAGCTGCTGGAGCAGGCCGCGCTGCAGGAGCGCTCGTTCCGCGAGCGCGAGGCGGAGGCGAAGCAGCAGACGGCGATCACCGAGTCGACGCTGGCGATCATGATCCGCGAGAACGAGGGGTCGGCCTCGCTCGCGAAGACGCGCAAGGACGCGGAATCGGTCGAGATCACCGCGCGCGCCATCGCCGCGAAGACGCGGCTGGAAGGCGAGGGCGAGGCGGCGCGGGTCGCATCGATCGGCCTGGCCGAGGCGCAGGCGACGAAGGCCAAGGTCGACGCCTTCGGCGGGCCGCAATACCAGTTGTCGAAGGAAGTCGCGCTGCGATTCGCGGAGGCGATCGAGAAGGGCCATATCGCCGTCGTGCCGCAGGTCCAGGTCGGCGGCGGCGCGGCCGGCGATCCGCAGGGAGCCGGCGCCTCAAGCGGCATCGTCAATGCGTTCCTCGGCGCGCTGCTGGCGCAGGTGCGGCGCGAGCCGCCGGCGGCCGCGAAAGCGCGCGACGCGTCGTAGCTTGCGTTGGTGAGGCAGGGAGAAGGCCGGGCGGGGCGGGCGCCCTCTCCCCCGGCCCCTCTCCCGCTTCGCGGGCGAGGGGAGCCACGGCGTCAGCCGTTGAGGCCGTGTGGGCCATTGCGACGACGAAACTCCCCTCGCCCGCGAAGCGGGAGAGGGGCCGGGGGAGAGGGTCGCGCCGACTCGCCTACGCCGAATGCGAGCGGCGGCGGCGGCGGGAAACCGCGATGATCAGGAAAGCGCCGGCGACGACCAGCACCCATTCCCGCGGAGCCTCGGCGGGGGTTTCGCGGTCGATCGCGGCCTTCGACGCGACGCCGCCTTCCAGCGGGCGTGCCGTCGCGGCACGCTCGCCGGCCAGCGCGAGGTCGGCCGCGCCGCCGGTGGCCGCCGGGACGGGAGCCGCCGCGACGGGCGTCGTGCTTGGAGTCGCCGAACTGGTGGCCCAAGAACACGCCGTGATCAACATTGCGGCGAGCAACGCCCGGTGGACCATCGCCATTCCCTCCGATCTACGTTCAGGTGGCGAGTCGCCCCATCCCGTTCGCCTGCGCGCCCGAAGGTCGTCACAGCGCCGTGATTCCCGCCTCATCCCAGAAATACGTGTCCGCGATGGGTTGGATTAGTCCGGCAGTACTAGCAGACATATGGTATCTCATCCCACATGGATGGCAACCGAAGCCGATGAACGGTCGATTTGGGATGAATTTGGCTATCAATTTCACCTATTGATATACAAGATTGGGGGATGACCCCGTAAAGTGGGGTAATACCCTACCCCCTGGCGGAGGGATTAGCCGTAAGCCGAGCGGATCACGGCGAGCGACGCTCGCCGGGTGGCGCGGTCCGTGCGAACGCGGGCTAGTACGCGTAGCCGATGCGCAGGCCACCCCAGTGCCGACCCTGGACCTGGATCGGCGCCGAGATGTCCTTCATCAGCTTGTAGGTGCCACCGCCCATGTCGCGGCGGTAGGTTTGCAGCAGGAAGCGGTGCTGGTTCTGCCCGGCCGCGAGCCCGGTTCGGTCGTTGAAAATCCGGCGATTGCGGCAGTTCGCCGCGTTCCACACCGGGTCGGCGCCTGGGGTCTTCGAAAACTTGCGGTTGTGGGTCGGCAGGTAGCCGTTCCGATCGACCGCTGCGCAGAACACGACCTTGTCGGAAAACGACAGCATCGCTTCCTGGATCGGCGGCAGCACGCGATCCGTCAGCGCGACGAACTTCGTCATGTGCTGCTGCGGCTGCGTTCCGGAAACCGGCCGGTAATCGGTGTCGAAAAGGTCCTCGAGCGAGATCGCGCCGTCCGCGACCGCGCGCTCGAAAAGCTGCGAGACCTCCGCCGCGGCGGCCACGACCTTGTCGATGAAGGGCGAGTCGGCCGTGCTGGCACCGCAGTCGGCCGACATCTGGATCAGGAACTCGCTCGCGCTGAGGAAGGACTCGGTGCGGTTGCGCGCATCCTCGAGCGCGCGCCGGGTGCCATCGACCTGCCGCTGCAGGTCGTCGAGCGACGCCCGCGTCGCTCCGCATTTTTCCTGGTTGCGCTCGGTCGCCGCGCCGATCGCGGCCGTCGCGTCGACGACATCACCGAAGGCCCGGTGGAACGTCGGCTGCCCGTCGCCCAGCACGCCGCTCTCGCGGATGTTGCGCGCCAGTTCGCCGATACGCTGGTCCAGCTGAAGCACCGTGCGCCCGATCGTCTTCGACGACGCCTCGACCTTCTGCGAAAGGTCCTTGACGGCCTCGGCCACGACGGCAAATCCGCGCCCGGCCTCGCCCGCATGCTTGGCCTCGACGGCCGCGTTGAACGCGACAAGCCGCGTCTGCAGCGCGATCCGGGTGATCTCGTCGGCGACCTCCGCCACCGCGCGCAGCGAGTCCAGCGCCCCGGTGACGTCGGCGGCGACGCGCTCGACGGCCGCGTGCGCGGCCTGCGCCGACAGCTTGCTGGCGGCCACCGACGCGGCGATCGCCGCGTTGGCATCGATCATCTCCCCGATCTCGCCGCCGAGCCGCTCGAACGCGTCGACCTCGGCGCGCGCGACGGCCGCCACATCCTCGACCGAGCCGCGAATCTCCGCGGCCTCGCGCGCAAGCCCGGTCGCCTGCAACGCGAGGTCGCGCATGATCGGTTCGATCGCGATCGGGCTCCTGGGCGCCTGCGCCGCGCGATCGCCCGCGGGCGCCGGTGAGTCTTGCGCCGGGGATGTCTTGCGGGCGAAGCGCAACAGCTGGAGGGTTCCCATCGGGGGGCGTCCGGATACGAGCACGTCGCGGGCGTCGGGAAACGCTCGGCCCCCGCCTGGGGGAGATTCGAGGTGACGATACGCCGGCAAGGCGCGGGCAATCGACGGGAAAAGGCGCCCTTAAGCCGCCAAAAAAGGAAAAGCCCCGCCGGCCGGAAGCGCGGCGGGGCTCCAGCGCGCCCTGGGCGCGCCGGACATCAGCGAACGATCAGCTGCAGGCCTTGCCGGCGGCGGCGTGGAAGCCCTTGCCCTTCGCATCGCCCTCGGACATGTACTCGCCGGCCTTCGTCTTGCCATACCACTTGTCGCCGTTGCAGTGGTAGACCTTCGTGCTCGTGTTGACCCACACGAGGCCCGGTCCGCCGCCCGGAGCGGCCTGGGCCGGCATCGCGGTCTTCGTCGACGTCTTCGTGGCGGCGGGCGCAGCAGCCGCGGCCGGCGCTGCAGCCGCAGCCGGGGCTGCCGCGGCGGCAGCCGGCGCCGCCGTGGCGGCCTTCGTCGCGCCGTACCAGTCCTTGATGCCCTTATGGCCCGAGCAAGCGCCCTTCTTCGTTTCGCCCGAGAAGTAGGTACCGTCTTTGCATAATGCCGTGGTTCCCGCCGGCGCGTCCGTAGGCGCGGTCGCGGTCGCGGCGTGGCTCGCAGCGGCAAACAGCAGGCCCGCGGCAGCCAGGACCCATGACTTGGTAATCGGTTTCATCGTCTCTCTCTCTGGAGTTAGTCGAGTTGGTGCCTCGGTTCGTCTGCCTTTGACGTCCCCCAAGCAGTGCTAACTTTAACGCAGGGGGCCCGAGCCGGTTGACGGCGCCGGGTCGACGACGCGCGGCGGACCGCGGAGCGGGTCTCGCCCCGCCCGCGGCGCCGGCGAGGCCGCGCGGACCCGCCGGTAGAATCGGTCGCATGCGAATTCGACGTGGCGCGGCCGCAGGCCTCGCGGCGGCCGCGCTTGCGATCGGCGGGGCGTGCGCGACATTCGGCGCGGGTTCGGCGACGCGCACGGCCGATCCGGCAGCGCCTCTGCCGGGCGCCAGCGTGCTGCTGGAGGACCTGACCTGGACCGAGCTGCGCGCACGAATCGCCGCCGGCGCGACGACGGCCATCGTGCCGGTCGGCGGCACCGAGCAGAGCGGGCCGGCGATAGCGCTCGGCAAGCACAATGCGCGCGTCAAGGTTCTCTCGGAGCGCATCGCGCGCGACCTCGGCAATGCGATCGTCGCCCCGGTGATCGCGTACGTTCCGGAGGGCTCGATCGAACCGCCCGCAGCCCACATGCGCTTCCCGGGGACACTGAGCGTTCCGGACGACGTGTTCGAGCGCACGCTCGAGGCGGCGGGCCGCAGCCTGAAGTCGGCCGGATTCCTCGACGTCGTGTTCCTCGGCGACCACGGCGGCTACCAGGCCGACCTCGAGCGCGTCGCCGAGCGCCTCAATCGCGCCTGGCGCGCGTCGCCGGGTCCGCGCGCCGCGTTCGCGCATGCGCCTGCCGCGTACTACCGGGCGAGCGACGCGGCGTTCGCCGACTGGCTGCGTTCGCAGGGCTACGGCAGCGCCGAGATCGGGACACACGCCGGCCTCGCCGACACGTCGCTGCAACTGGCGGTCGACCCCGGCTCGGTGCGCAGCGACATGCTGCAGCGGACGCCGAAACCCGGGCGCGCCGACGGGGTCTATGGTGATCCGAGCCGCGCGAGCGCGGAACTCGGCCGCGTCGGCGCGGACCGGATCGTGAGCGAGACCGTGGCCGCGATCCGGACCGCCGTCGCGCATCGGCGATAAGGGCGGTCGCGGCGACGTCGCGCGCGGCCGGGAATGACGAGGATGGAGGAGCAGCGCATGGAACGCCTGATCGAGAAGCCGGCCGTCTGGTGGGTCCTGATCATTGCTGCCGCCGGCGGGCTCGGTGGCTGGTACTACTGGCTGCAGCGGCAGCCGGCCCCGGCGCCGGTGGCGGTCGCGCCACCGGCACCGCCAGCGGCGCCGGCCGCGGAGGCGCCGCCGCCCGCCGCCGCGCCGGCCGAGGCGCCGATCCAGCATCCGATCGAAGTGCCCCCGGCCGCCGCGGCGCTGCCGGGCCTCGACCAGAGCGATGCGGCGATCGCGGAGGCGCTCGGCGGCGTCTTCGGTGCGCACGCGCTGCACGGCTTCCTGAAGCCGGACCAGGTGATCCACCGGATCGTCGCGACGCTCGACAACCTGCCGCGGGCACGCGCCGTCGTCGACACCTGGCCCGTTCGACCCGTCGGCGGCCGCTTCGTCGTCGCGCAGAACGGCGACGCGACGTATGTCGGCGCGGAAAACGCCGCGCGGTACGCGACCTACGCGAAGATCGCATCGACACTGGATACCGGCAAGCTCGTCGCGGCCTACATCCGCTTCTATCCGCTGTTTCAGCAGGCGTATCGCGACCTCGGCTATCCGCACGGGTACTTCAACGACAGGCTCGTCGAAGTGCTCGACGACCTGCTCGCGGCGCCCGACGTCGTGCCGCCCGTCGCGCTCGTCGCGCCGCACGCGATGTTCGAGTACGCCGACCCGCAGCTCGAGGCGCGCTCCGCCGGACAGAAGATCATGATGCGGATCGGCGGCGCCAACGAAGCGATGGTCAAGCAGAAACTGCGCGAGATCCGCGGCGCCGTGGCGAAGGAGAAGCCGGCGGGCTAGCGGTGGCGCGGGGGCGTGTCGGGCCCTCTCCCCCCACCCCTCTCCCGCTTCGCGGGCGAGGGGAGTCTCGTCGTCCGCCATTGGGACGACGTTTCAATTCTCGACGGCCGAACTCCCCTCGCCCGCGACGCGGGAGAGGGGTGGGGGGAGAGGGCGGTCGCCGCAGGTCGCCCATGCGCCGCGACCCCCTACCTGCGCTTCCTCAGCAGCGTCGACTTCCCGAACAGGCTCTGCACGAGATCGACCGCCACTTCGGCGGTGCGGTTCCGCAGGTCGAGCGCCGGGTTGAGCTCGACGACGTCGAGCGACCCGAGGAGCCCGGTGTCGGCGATCATCTCCATGCACAGTTGCGCCTCGCGGTAGGTCGGCCCGCCGCGAACCGTGGTGCCGACCCCGGGCGCGACGTCCGGATCGAGGAAGTCGACGTCGAAGCTCACGTGAAGGTGCGTTCCGTGGTCCATCGTCGCCAGCGCGAGTTCCATCGCGTGTCGCATGCCCATCTCGTCGATGAAGCGCATGTCGAACACCTCGAGGTCGACTTCGTGGACGAAGTGCTTCTCGCCGGGATCGACGCTGCGGATCCCGATCTGCCGGACCCACGACGGATGCAGCGCCGGCACCGTGCCGCCGAGCTCGACGAGCGGCCGCGGCCCGTGCCCGCAGAGGATCGCCACCGGCATGCCATGGATATTGCCGCTCGGCGTGAGCTGGCTCGTATTGAAGTCGGCGTGCGCGTCGAGCCATAGCACGCGCAGCTTGCGCCCGGCGTCGCGGCAATGCCGCGCCACCGCGGCGATCGATCCGATCCCGAGGCAGTGGTCGCCGCCGAGGAGCAGCGGCAGCCGGCCGAGCCGCAGCTCGGCAAGCACGGCGTCGTGGACCGCGAGCGCCCACTCGGCGACCTGCGGCAGGTGGCGGTAGCCATCGACCGCGGGAAGCCAGGGATTCGTCGGGCCGGAGAGATTGCCGCGATCGACGACGTCGAGGCCCAGGGCCTCCAGCAGCGGCCCGATGCTCGCGACCCGCAGCGCCTCGGGGCCCATCGACGCGCCGCGCACGCCGGCGCCGATGTCGGTCGGCGCCCCGATCAGGCTCACGGGACGTTTCATCGGCGCAATGTAACCCGGAACGCCCGCGGCCGGCCAGGGGCGCGGCGCCAGGTAGTCGCATCCTATTTGCCTTGAATGAAAATATCATTACCATGCGGTGCACACGCTTTCCCGACCGCCCGACGCTTTCCCGACCGCCCGACCGCCCGAAGACCTCCGATGGAAAACAAGACCGCCCGGCTGACACTCCTCATCGATCCGCGGAAGAAGCAGCTCTTCGAGGAGATCTGCGCCGCGCAGGACCTCACGCCGTCGCAGGTCGTGCGCCAGCTGATCCGCGAATACATCGTGGCCCACGCCGACGGCCGCAAGCTGCCGGCGTGGCTCGCGAGCGCGGCGCGCGGCGCGCGCCCGCGCTGAGGCGCCGGCTTCCCGCAGGCGTCGGCCGTGCTCCACCTCGACTGGATCCTCGCGATCGCCGCCGCATGGCTGGTGATCGGGTTCCTCGGGCTGGCGTGGCTGCGCCGCTTCCGCATCGTCGCGCAGGTCCTCTTCCCGCTCGGCGCCGCGGGCGGCCTCGCGCTGGCCGTCGTCGCCGGGTCGGCGATCTTCGCGACGCCGGAGGTCGCGGTGCTGCCGATCGGGCTGCCGCAGCTGCCGTTCCACCTGCGGCTCGACAGCCTTTCGGCGTTCTTCCTCGCCGTGCTCGGCGTAACCACGGTGGGCATTTCGGCGTTCGCGGCCGGCTACTTCCGCCACGGCGAAGGCACGCCGCCGGGCCTGCTGTGCCTCGAATACCACGCGTTCCTCGCCAGCATGGCGCTGCTGCTCGTCGCCGACGACGCCTTCGCGTTCATGGTGCTGTGGGAGGCCATGGCGCTTTCGTCCTACTTCCTCGTCATCGCGAACCACCGGATCGCCGAGATCCGGCGCGCCGGCTTCCTTTACCTGCTGATGGCGCACGTCGGCGCGATCGCGCTGCTGCTGTGCTTCGGTGTCCTGCAGGCCAACACCGGCGACTACACGTTCGCCAACCTGCGGGCGCAGCAGCTCGCGCCGGCCTGGGCGGGCGCCGCGTTCCTGCTCGCGCTCGCCGGCTTCGGCGCGAAGGCCGGCGCCGTGCCGCTGCACGTCTGGCTGCCCGAAGCGCACCCGGCGGCGCCGTCGCCGGTCTCGGCGCTGATGAGCGCCGTGATGCTGAAGACGGCGATCTACGGGCTGCTGCGAATCACGTTCGACGTGCTCCCGATGCAGCCCTGGTGGTGGGGCGCGCTGCTGCTCGCGCTCGGGCTCCTGACGGCGATCTTCGGCGTGCTGTTCAGCGCGGTGCAGACCGACATGAAGCGGCTGCTCGCCTATTCCTCGATCGAGAACATCGGCCTGCTGCTCGCCGGCATCGGGCTCGCGATCCTCTTCAAGGCCCATGGCATGGTCGTCCCGGCCGCGCTCGCGCTCACGGCCGCGCTCTACCACGTCGCCAGCCATGCGCTGTTCAAGAGCCTGCTGTTCCTCGGCACCGGCTCGGTGCTGCATGCGACCGGCGAGCGCAACCTCGGCCGGCTCGGCGGGCTCGTGCGGCCGATGCCGTGGGTCGCCTGGACGATGCTGTTCGGCGCGCTGGCGAGCGCCGGCCTGCCGCCGCTCGGCGGCTTCGTCTCCGAGTGGCTGCTGCTGCAGGGTTTCCTCTTCAGCCCGCAGCTGCCACCGGCGTACCTGAGCATGCTCGTGCCCGTCGGGGCCGCCGCGGTGGCGCTCGTCTCGGCGCTGGCCGGCTACGTGATGGTGAAGTTCTTCGGCGTCGTCTTCCTCGGCCAGCCGCGCGAGCCGGCACTGGCACAGGCTCGCGACGCCCGGCCGTGGGAACGCGCCGGTCTCGCCTGGCTCGTCGCCTGCGGGCTCGCGGTGGGCCTCTTCCCGGTCCCGCTGATCGCGGCGATCGACCCGGTGACCCGCGTGCTCGTCGGATCCGGCATCGGCGAGGCGGCACGCGCGCACGGCTGGCTGCTGCTCGTGCCCACCTCGGTTGCGCGCGCCAGCTACGGGCCGCTCGTCTTTCTCGTCGTCGTCGGCGGCGGCTGCGCGGCGGCCTGGCTCGTCGTGCGCCGGGCCTTCCACGAAAAGCTGCGGCGCAGCGCGCCGTGGGACTGCGGCTTCGGGGCGCTCGGCGCGCGCATGCAGGACACCGCCGAGGGCTTCGGGCAGCCGATCCGGCAGATCTTCGAGCCGTTCTTCCGCCTCGAGCGCGTCCTGCCGACGCCGTTCGACGCGCAGCCGCGCTATCGCGTGACGATCGAGGACCATGCCTGGCACGCGTTGTACCTGCCGATCGCCGCCGTGGTCGAGCGCATCGCCCGCCGGTTCTCCGCGCTGCAGCAGGGCCGCATCTCGGTCTACCTGCTCTACAGCTTCCTGACGCTGCTCGCGATGCTGATGGTGATCCGATCATGGGACTGAGCTGGACCGGCGCCGCGGCGCAGCTGCTCGAGCTGTCGCTCGCGCTGCTGCTCGCGCCGCTGCTCAGCGGGTGGGTCAACCAGTGCCGCGCGTGGCTGCTGAACCGCTCGGCGCCGAGCCTGCTGCAGCCGTACCGGACGCTGCGCAAGCTGTTCGCGCGCGAGGCGGTCGTCGCCGACAACGCCTCGCCGCTGTTCCGCGGCGCGCCGTACGTCGTCTTCGGCTGCATGGCGCTGTCCTGCGGGATCGTGCCGACGCTGTCGACCGATCTGCCGCTGGCGCCGGCGGCCGACGCCATCGCGCTCGTCGGGCTCTTCAGCGTCGCGCGCATGTGCATATCGCTCGCCGCGATGGACATCGGCACGGCGTTCGGCACGCTCGGCGCGCGGCGCGAGATGCTGGTCGGCTTCCTGGCCGAACCGGCGCTGCTCACGGTGCTGTTCTCCGCGTCGCTGATCACGCAATCGACGTCGCTGACCCAGATCGTCGGGTCGCTCGCGCACCGCGAGTTCGCGATCTATCCCAGCCTGGCGTTCGCCGGCGTCGCCTTCACGATGGTGTCGCTGGCGGAAAACGCCCGGGTCCCGGTCGACAATCCGTCGACGCACCTCGAGCTCACGATGATCCACGAGGCGCTGGTCCTGGAGTACTCGGGGCGCCACCTGGCGCTGCTGGAGTGGGCCGCGAGCCTCAAGCTCTTCGCGTACTCGTGCATCGGGCTGGCGCTGTTCTTCCCGTGGGGCGTCGCCGAGGCCGGCGAGCCGCTGGCCCTCGTGCTCGCGATCCCGGTGCTGCTGCTGAAGCTCGCGATCGGCGGCGCCGCGCTCGCGCTGGTCGAGGCGACGAGCGCCAAGATGCGCGTCTTCCGCGTCCCGGAGTTCCTCGCCACCGCGTTCCTGCTCGCGGTGCTCGGGATGCTGGTCCACCTGCTGCTGGGAGCCTGAGATCGACGCGCTGCTGCCCCAGCTGATCAACCTGCTCGCCGCGGTGCTGCTGCTGCTCGCCTTCGCGATGCTGTCGCAGCGCCGCGTGCTGCTGCTGATCCGGCTCTTCACGCTGCAGGGCCTGGCGCTGGCGCTGGCCACCGCGCTCGTCGCGCGCGCGACCGGACAGCCGCACCTGTTCTTCTCGGCGCTCGTCACGCTGCTGCTGAAGGTCGTCGCGCTGCCGGTGGCGCTGCACCGGCTGATCGACCGCCTCGACGTCAAGTGGGACGTCGAGACCCTCATCAACATCCCGACGACGATGCTGATCGGGATCGTGCTCGTCGTCTTCTCCTTCAACCTCGCGGCGCCGATCGCCCGCCTGACCTCGTCGGTGGCCGGCGGCTCGCTCGGCATCGCGCTGGCGTGCGTGCTGCTGTCGTTCATGATGATGATCACGCGGGCGAAGGCGGTGCCGCAGGTGATCGGCTTCCTGTCGATGGAAAACGCGCTGTTCTTCGCCGCCACCGCGGCGACCTACGGCATGCCGATGGTCGTCGAGCTCGGCATCGCGCTCGACGTCCTCGTCGGGCTGCTGATCCTCGGCGTCTTCATGTTCCAGATCCGCGAACAGTTCGACAGCCTCGACATCCAGCACCTCGAGAGGCTGAAGGATGAATGAGATCGACGGCCTCGCCGTCCTCCTCGCCATCCCGCTCGCCGGCGCCGCGACGCTCGGCGTGATCGGCGCGCGCCGCGCCGCTGCGGCCGTCAACGCCGGCTTCAGCGCCGCGACGCTGGCGGCCGCCGCGGCGCTCGTCGCGCGCGTCGTCGCCGACGGCCCGGGCTTCCATTTCGGGCAGGCCTTCCTGATCGACCCGCTCAACGTCTTCCTGGTCGCGCTGACCGCCTTCGTCGGCCTGACGACGGCGCTGTTCTCGATCCCCTACATGCGCATCGAGCAGGACCACGGGCGCATGACGCCGCCGCGGATGCGCCTCTACCACAGCATGTACCAGCTCTTCACGTTCACGATGCTGCTGGCGCTGACGACGAACAACGTCGGCATCCTGTGGGTCGCCATGGAGGCCGCGACGCTGGCGACCGTGCTGCTGGTGAGCGTCTACCGGACCGCCGCCAGCCTCGAAGCCGCGTGGAAATACTTCATCCTCTGCGGGGTCGGCATCGCGCAGGCGCTGTTCGGGACGATCCTGCTGTTCCTCGCCGCCGAGCGGGTCATCGGGCCCGGCGGCGGCGCGCTGCTGTGGAGCAACCTGGAGGCCGTCAAGGACCGCCTGGAACCGAACATCCTTTCGCTCGCGTTCGTCTTCCTGATGCTCGGCTACGGCACGAAGGTCGGCCTCGTCCCGGTGCACAACTGGCTGCCGGATGCCCACGCCGAAGGCCCGACGCCGATCTCCGCGGTCCTCTCCGGGCTCCTGCTGAACGTCGCGCTCTATGCGGTGCTGCGCAGCAAGGTCCTTGCCGACGGCGCGCTGCACAACCACCTCGCCGGCAGCCTGATGGTCGGCTTCGGACTGCTGTCGGTCGTCAGCGCGTCGTTCTTCCTGATGCGACAGCGCGACATCAAGCGGCTCTTCGCGTACTCGTCGATCGAGCACATGGGCCTGATGACGTTCGCCTTCGGGATCGGCGGCCCGGTCGCGACGTTCGCCGGCCTGCTGCACATGACCGTGCATTCGCTGGTCAAGTCGTCGATCTTCTTCGCGGCCGGACATGCGGCGCAGAAGGCCGGAACGCAGCTGATGGAGTCCATCCGCGGCCTCGTGAAGTCGAACCCGACCGTCGGCTGGGGGCTCGTCGTCGGCACCGTCGCGATCCTCGGCATGCCGCCCTTCGGCGTCTTCGCGAGCGAGTTCCTGATCCTGACGACCACGATGCGCGAGCTGCCGTGGGCGGCGCCGCTGCTGCTGCTCGCGCTCGCGGTCGCGTTCGCGGCGGTGTTCTCGAAGGTGCAGGAAATGGCCTTCGGCGAGCCCAGCGTTCGCGCGTTGCCGCACGCGCCGGCGCTGCTGCCGATCTTCGTCCACCTCGGCCTCGCGCTGATGCTGGGACTCTACGTCCCGCCGTACCTCGGCGCATGGTGGCGCAGCGCCGCGCAGCTGATCGGAGGTTCCTGATGCCGGCGCCCCGCTTCGACCGCATCGACGGCCTCGCGATCGCGCTCGAGGCGACGGACGCGCCGCTGCCGATCGGGCGCGCCACGGTCGACGCCGCGGAGTGGACGGCGGCGGCCGAAGCGGCCCGCGCCAGCGGACGCCTCGTCGCGCTGTGGGGCGGAACGACGGAAGGAGGCGATCCGGCGGTCCATGCGGCCTATGCGTTCGCCGGCGGCCTCGCGTGGATCACGCTCGCGCTCGCGCCCTCGCATCCGGACTACCCGGACGTGTCACGGCTTTTCCCAGCGGCGCTCCGGATGCAGCGCGCGGCGCGCGACCTGGCCGGCGTCGTCGCCGCCGGCAGCGCCGACCAGCGGCCCTGGCTGCGGCATGACGCGTGGCCCGCCGGCTATTTCCCGCTGCGCCGCGGCGAAGGCGAGTCATCAGCGCCGGTCCCGGCGGCGAAGCCGGAGCCCTACCGCTTCGTCACCGTCGAAGGCGACGGCGTCCACGAGATCGCGGTCGGGCCGGTGCATGCCGGCATCATCGAGCCGGGTCATTTCCGGTTCTCGGTCGTCGGCGAAAAGGTCCTGCGGCTCGAAGAACGCCTCGGCTACGTGCACAAGGGAATCGAGCAGCTGATGGAACGCACCGCGCCGCTCGATGCGCACCGCATCGCGGGGCGCGCCTGCGGCGACTCGACGGTGGCCTACGCGTGGGCCACCTGCATGGCGCTGGAGGCGGCGACCGGCGTCGCCGTCCCGGATCGCGCCGCCTGGCTGCGCGGCCTGCTGCTGGAGCGCGAGCGGGTTGCCAACCACCTCGGCGACCTCGGCGCGCTGGCCAACGACGTCGCGCTGGCGTTCGGCCTGGCCCAATTCTCGCGGCTCAGGGAGGACTGGCTGCGCCTCAACGGCGAACTGTTCGGGCATCGGCTGCTGATGGACCGCATCGTGCCGGGCGGCACCTGCGTCGACCTCGACGCCGCCGCCGCCGCTCGCCTCGCCGCCCAATGCGATGCGCTGGAGCCGCAGGTCGAGCGGCTGCATGCGATCTTCGAGGAGCATCCGGGGCTGCAGGACCGGTTCATCGGCACCGGTCGCGTCGCGACGCCGCTGGCGACCCGGCTGGGCCTCTGTGGGCTGGCGGGGCGCGCGAGCGGCATCGCGCGCGACCTGCGCGCGGACCATCCGCATCCGCCCTACGACCGGCTCGCGGTGCGCGCCGCGAGTGCCGCGGCCGGCGACGTCGCGGCCCGCGCCGAAGTCCGGTTCGCGGAGCTGCGATCGTCGCTGCAGCTGATTCGCGACATCGCGCGCGGGCTGCCGCAGGGCGCGCGGCTCGCGACGGTCGGCGACATCGGGCGCGCCGGCGCCGGCGCCGGATGGGTCGAGGGCTGGCGCGGCGAGATCCTCGTCGCGCTTCAACTCGCGCCGTCGGGAGCGATCCGGCGCTGCCACCTCAGCGATCCGTCGTGGCGCAACTGGCCGGTGCTGGAGCATGCGGTGATCGACAACATCGTCCCCGACTTCCCGCTGATCAACAAATCCTTCAACCTCAGCTATTCCGGACACGATCTCTGATGTGGCAGCTGTTGCGACAGGTGGCCCGCGTCGGGCTGGTGACCGAGCCCGCGCCGGAGGCGAACGAGGCCTGGCGGCGCGACGAGGCGCGGATCCGCGGCGAGCTGCTCGCCATCGTCGGCCGCGCGCTCTCGATCCGGCAGGTCGACGCCGGCTCGTGCAACGGCTGCGAGCTCGAGATCCACGCGCTGAACAATCCGTACTACAACCTCGAAGGCCTCGGGATCCGCTTCGTCGCGAGCCCGCGGCACGCCGACATGCTCCTGGTGACCGGGCCGGTCTCGCGCCACATGGAGGCCGCGCTGCGCCGGACCTACGATGCGGCGCCGCAGCCCGTGCTGGTGGTCGCCGTCGGCGACTGCGGCTGCGATGGCGGCGTGTTCGGCGAGAGCTACGCCTGCCGCGGGCGGATCGCCCACGTGATCCCGGTCGACGTCGCGATTCCCGGCTGCCCGCCGCCGCCGCGCGACCTGCTGCGCGGCATCCTGGCGGCGGTATCAACCCGCCACACCGGACGTGCCGACGCCGAGGCGGCGCGCGGCGGCGGGTAACGTCGCTGCGGTGCAGCGCGCCACGACGCGAACCCCGCGGAACAAAAGGGAGGCTAAAACCCCGGACGCCGGCCGATCACGGCCCAGACGTCCGGGGTAACCTTGACAGACTCAGGGGCAAGCGCATGGCCTTGCCCTGTCGGACGAGCGATCGCGCAACGTGTCCCACGGCAACCCGACACCGCGGCCGCCGGCGAAGGTTGCCGGCGACGACCTGCATCGCGCGGCTGCCGCCTCGGCGGCGCCCGACGCCGGTTACCCCTGGGCGCGCCTGGCGCTCGCCGCCACAGCCATCGGCGTCGTTGCCGTGCTGGCGTGGCTGCATACGGTGCGCACGCAGCGCGCGCTGGAGAGCGCGCGGCTCGAAGCCGTCGCGGACCTGCGCGCGAAACAGGTCGGCGACTGGCTGCGCACGCAGCTCGCAAGCGCGCGATTCACCGCGAGCAGCGTCCTTTTTGCCGACCTCTTTGCCCGCTGGCAGGATGCCGGCGATTCGCGCGCGCGCGACCGGATGATGGACCGGATCGCGAACCTGCGCAGTGCGTTCGAGGAATACGGCGCACAGGTCCTCGACGGCAACGGCGAGCCGCTTGCCGGCGAGGACGTCATGGCCGACACCCCCACGCCGCGGGTCCGTGACCTGGCGCAACGGGCCGCGGCAAGCGGCGAGGTGCTGCACTCCGACTTCTACGTCGTTCCCGGCGGCAGGCCGAAGCGGCGCATCGACATCCTCGCGCCGCTGACGCGGACCGGGCGCCCGGCCCGCGCGGTGATCCTGTTCCGGATCGATGCGGAGCGCTTCATCTTCCCGGTCCTGGATTCCTGGCCCGCGAGCAGCCGCACCGCCGCGACGGAGCTGATGCAGCGACAGGGCGAGGGCCTCGCGCGCGCCGCCGGCGACGAGCACCCGGTGCCCGACGCGATGGCGCGCGCGGTCCTGCACAACGCGGGCGCGGGCGCCGGCGAGGTGCCGGCGTTCGGCGACGTCGACGACGGACGCGGCATCGTGCTCGCGGCGGCCCGGGAAGTTCGCGGCACCGACTGGATCGTCGTCGCGCGCATCGAGCGCGACGAAGTCATCGCGCAGACGGCGCCCACCGCGGCCTGGATCGGGATCGCGGCGCTGCTGGCCCTGCTCGCGAGCGCCGGCGCGTTCCGCCTCGTCGGCACCCGGCGCGCGCTCGCCGAAGCGCAGGAGGCGACGCGCGTCGAGCTCGAGCGCTCCCGCGCGCTGCGCCTGCTCACGTCGATCGCCGACCAGACGCGCGACGTGCTCTTCGCGAAGGACCTCGCCGGCCGCTACATCCTGTGCAGCCGCGAAGCCGCGCGGATCACCGGCCTGGATCCGGCCGCCGTCCTCGGCCGGACCGACGAGGCGCTGTTTCCGGCCGCGGAAGCCGCGGCGCTGCGCGCGCGCGACGAGGCGGTCGTCGCCGAGGGTCGCACGATCACGACCGAAGTCGAAGTCACGACGCTCGACGGCATGCGCATCCACCTGAGCACGATCGGGCCGCTGTTCGGCGAAGACGGCCGCGTCAGCGGCTCGTTCGGGATGGCGCGCGACATCACCGACCGCGTCCAGGCCGAGCGCGACATCGCGACGCAGAGCCGGCTGCTGGAGATGGTCGCGTCGGGCCATCCGCTGCACGAGACGCTGGAGGCGACCGCGCGCGCCTTCGAGGTCGAGGAGCCTGGCCTGCTCGCGTCGGTGCTGCTGCTCGACGACGGCGTGCACCTGCGGCACGGCGCGGCGCCGCGCCTCCCGGCCGCCTACATCCGGGCCGTCGACGGCACGGCGATCGGCGAGGGCGTCGGGTCGTGCGGCACCGCGGCCTGGCGCCGCGAACCGGTGATCGTCGAGGACATCGACGTCGACCCGCTGTGGGCCGGCTTTCGCGAGATCGCCGCCGCCGCGGGCATCCGCGCCTGCTTCTCGACGCCGGTCCTCGCCGCCGACGGTCGCGTCGTGGCGACGTTCGCCGCCTACCGGCGCTCGCCGGGACGCCCCAGCGAGCGGCACCGCCAACTGGTCGCGATCGTGACGCGCGTCGTCGCGATCGCGATCGAACGCGAGCGCGAAGCGCGCGCGCTGCGCGATAGTGACGCGTTCCAGCGCGCCGTGCTCGATTCCGTGCCGGCGCACATCGCGGTCCTCGACGAGCAGGGAACGATCGTCGCCGTCAACGAACGCTGGCGGCGGTTCGCGCGCGACAACACCCCGGCGTCGGAGCAGCAGCGCACGCTCGCGGCGACCGGGCCGGGAACCAGCTACCTCGACGCCTGCCGCGCGGGCGGCGGCGACTCGGCGTGCCCGCCGGACGTCGTCGAGGGTATCCGCTCGGTGCTGCGGCGCGAGGCGCAGAGCTTCGTGGCCGAATATCCGTGCCACTCGCCGGCCGGCGAGCGCTGGTTCTCGATGAGCGTGATGCCGCTGCAAGGCGCGACGAGCCGTGCCGTCGTCGCGCACGTCGACATCACGCGGCGGCGGCAGACGGAGCAGCAGCTCGTCCACTACCGCGACCACCTGGAGCAGATGGTCGATGAACGCACGGCCGAGCTCGCCGAGGCGCGGACGCTTGCGGAATCCGCGAGCCGCTCGAAGAGCGAATTCCTCGCCAACATGAGCCACGAGATCCGCACGCCGCTCAACGCCATCCTCGGGATGACGCAGCTGATGCAGATCGAGCAGCCCACCGCGCAACAGGCGCGGCGGCTGGCGACGATCGACGAGGCGAGCCGCCACCTGCTGTCGATCCTCAACGACATCCTGGACCTGTCGAAGATCGAGGCCGGGCGCCTCGACCTGGAACAGACGACGATCCGGGTCGCCGAGATCCTGGAGCATGTCCGCTCGCTCGTCGCCGAGCAGGCGGCGATGAAGGGCCTCGCGATCGACATCGACGCCGAGACGGTGCCGGCGCGGCTGCGCGGCGACCCGACGCGGCTGCGGCAGGCGCTGCTGAACTACGCCGGCAACGCGGTCAAGTTCACCGAGCGGGGGCGGATCGTGCTGCGCGCGCGCGTCCTCGATGTGGCGCCCGAAGCGCTGACGGTCCGCTTCGAAGTCGAGGACAGTGGCATCGGGGTGTCGGCCGACGACCTGTCGCGCCTCTTCGCGCCATTCGAGCAGGCCGATCGCTCGACGACGCGCCGTTTCGGCGGCACCGGCCTCGGGCTGGCGATCACGCGGCGCCTTGCGCGGCTCATGGGCGGCGATGCCGGCGCCCAGAGCGAGCCGGGCCGCGGCAGCACGTTCTGGTTCACGGCCCGCCTCGCCCCGACGGGCGGAACGGCCGATGCGGAACGCCGGACGGTCGGCGAAGGGATCGCCTGAGCCCGCCGGCGGAGTTCTAATCGGGTGCCGCCGCCCGACGGGCAACGCAACGATGTGCATCCGGGCGCGGGGCACCGAGGGCCGGGATGCTTCCTTCCAGCGTGGACGACGGTGCCGATGCGCGCCTCGAGGTCTATCGCCACGAGGCGATCGGGCACGCGCGCGAATTCATCGACCTCGGCCTCTCGCGCAGCCGCATCGCGCAGCTGAACGACATGCTTCGAACGCGCGAGCGCTGCGTCAATTTCCTGGACTGGGCCCGCGCGCAGGAGATGGCCGTCGCGCGCCTGGTCTGCCTCGGTCCGGTCGAGCGCCGCGCCACGCTCGGCGACGAGGATGGCGGCAGCCGCGTCACGCGCCTCGGCCTCGTCCTCGCGGGGTACCAGTACTGCCGCCGGGCGGTGCTCGCCTACGACTGGCTGCGGACGCGCCCGCGCCGCCCGACGCCGACGCTCGGCTATCGCGAGGCGACCGTGACGGCGGCGATGCTCTTCGCGCGGATGCCGAGGCGCGTCTGGCGGATGTGGCCGCCGCAGTGGGGCGCATCGCCGTTCATCAACGACCAGTACTACGTCGGCGACCTGGAGGCGGACTACATCCTCGGCCTCGATGACCACGACCCGTGGCCGCGCACGGCCGGCGACGCCGGTGCCGGCGAGGTCGCGCCGCCGTGGGAAGGTGGCGACACGTCGTCGCCGGACTGATGTCGTCCGGCGGCGCGGGCCGCTACACCTCGACGATCAGCCCCGGATCGAAGTTCGCGTTCTCCTTGCCACCGCTGCGGCGCGGATAGCCCATCGGGTTGCAGACGATCCGCGTGGCACCGAGCCGGTAGTCGAAGCTGTCGTGCGTATGGCCATGCAGCCACGCGGCCGCGCGGCCGCGCACGACGAGGTCGTCGAGGACGCTCGCGAACGCGGCCGAGGTCGCCAGCGTGCGGAACCGCTCCGCATTCGAGCGCGCCGACGGCAGGTGATGCGTCACGACGACGGTCGGTCCGGCGAACGGCCGCGCGAGTTCCGCCTCCAGGAACGCCCGCGAGGCCTCGTGGAGCCGGATCGAATCGCCGGTCGTGAACAGCGGCAGGCTGACCGGAGCGGCGGCGGCCGCATCCGAAGCGGCGGCCTCGGGCGCGCGACGGATCAGGCGAAAGTCGGCGATGAACTCCGTCGCCGCCGCCTCGCAGCGGGCGCGCTCGGCGGCACCGAAAAGCGCGAAGTCCGTCCACAGCGTCGCGCCGAGGAAGCGGACGCCGCCCACGAGCGTGACGCCGTCGTCCAGCAGCCGCACGTTGGCGCTGGCGGCGGCGGCCGTCCGCAACGCCGCGCGTGTCGACGCCCAGTCCGATTCGTAGTACTCGTGGTTGCCGGCGACGTAGACGACCGGGCGCCGCGGGAAGGCGCGCGCCGCCCATTCGATGCCGAGGGGCCCGTTGTGGATGTCGCCGGCCAGCACGATGACGTCGCAGGCGTCGACCGCCGCGGGCGCGGGAACGAAGTCGCGGTTGCCCGCGAACTCCAGGTGCAGATCGGACAGCAGGAGGATCTTCATGCCGTGGGCGCGCCGCGGAAACGCAGCCGCTTCGGATACTACGCGCCCGGCGGCGGCATGATCGGCGCATCCGGCGCCGTCGGCCGGTCGCCGGCCCGCGCGCCGCGCCGCGCGGCGACCGCGATCGCGACCAGCACCCAGGCGCAGGACGCGGCCACGGCGAGCGCGACGTGGACGCCGACGATGCCCGCGGGCCCGAAGCGGTCGACGATCGCGCCGTAGGCCAGCGTGCAGGCCGCGTAGCCGATCGCGGCGCGCAGCGGCGAAGCCCCCTGGCGCGCGCGCCGCGTCGGCGACCAGAGCTGGCCGCTCCACGCCATTCCCCAGGCGGCGCCCTGCAGCGCGGCGGGCGCCAGCAGGTCGAACGGTGCCGCCCATCGCACGGCGCACGCGGCACCGGCCACCAGCAGCACGGTGCACGCGACCGCCAGCGCGCGCGGCGTCGCCACGGCGATCGCGCGCCGCGCCAGCAGGGCCGGAACGAACATCGAGGCGACGTGCAGCACGACGAGCGCCTGGGGCGGCACGGAACGCGCGCGGCACCATTCGGCCATCAGCGGCAACGCGGCCATCATCGGCAGCATCCCGAGGCCGGCGAACAGCGCCGGCCACTGCTGCGGTTCGCCCCAGGCACCCGGTGGCCACGCCGGCAGCGAGCAGTCGAACAGTCCGGCACGGCAGCCCGCGCCTCGCGGACTGTCGACGATCCCGCGCTGCAGGACCAGGAGAAGCAGGCCGCCGGCTCCGACGAACAGCGCGAGGCGTTCGCCGAGCGCCGCGAACTGTCCCGGATCGCCGATCGCGGCAGCCGCCGCAAGCGCTCCCACGGTCGCCGCGGCCACCGGCGGTGCCGGGGCGGTCGACCGTGCCAGCCGCAGGCCGCGCACGACACCGGATGCCAGTGCGGTCATCGCCGCCCAGCCGACGATCGCCACCAGCAGCGCCACGACGCCGCCGCCCTCGACCGCGGCAAGGAGCGACGCGGCGGTGGCGCCCGTCGCGGCGACCAGCGCCACCGCGCGGACCGACGATGGCATGCCGCGGCGCGTCCCGAGCCGCGCCGCCGCGCCGAGACCGACGAGCCACGCGGCGACCAGCCCGAAGGCGAGCCAGGCACTCGGCGCGAGTTGAAGCGCGAGGCTGCCGATCCCGATCCAGCCACCGACGAGCAGCGCCCAGGCGCAGGCGCGCGACAGCGGGAGGGTCGATGCCGGCAGCGCCGCCACGTCGTCGTCAGCCGCTCTTCGCGGCCGTCCATGCCGGCGGCCAGGCGAGGCGATGTCCGGTCAGTTCCGCGAAGCGATCCAGGTCCTGCGGCGCGTCGATGTCGATCCGGTAGCGCGTGTTGTCCGTCTCGAACCAGCCGACCTTGTCCGGGTTCGCGGCGCGCCAGCGGCGGCACGCGAGGTCCGCGGCACCGCCGAGCCAGGCGTCGCGCAACGCCGCGTCGAAGATGATCGGGTTGCCGGGGACGTTCGCGCCGGCCGGATCGCGGACGCTCGGCACGACCATGGCCGCCTCGCCGCGCTTCTTGAAGGCGCCGATGAGCGCCGTGATGTCTTGCGCGTCGATCAGCGGCTGGTCGGCGAGCGCGACGATCACCGCATCGAGCGCCGGCGAAAGCGCCTGCAGCCCGACGCGGACCGACCCGGCCTGTCCGTCGTCGGGCGCCGGATTGCGCGCCAGCGTGATCGGAAACGGGCGGACCGCGGCTTCGATCGCGTCGGCGTGGTGGCCGAGGACGACGGCGACCTCGTCGACCCCGGCGCCGGACAGCGCGACCAGCTGCCGCAGGATCAGCGGCACGCCGCCCAGCTCCAGCAGCGCCTTCGGTCGGCCGCCCAGCCGCGACCCCGCGCCGGCTGCAAGCAGGACGGCGCCGATCGTCATCCGGCTGTACAGGCCGCGATTCCCCTTCAGCAGGCAACCCATCCGGTCAATCCTCCGCGCCGTCCGGGGTCCGCGCGGCTGCGCCGCGCCGGTCCGTCGACATGTCAGCGCAAACCCTCGATCAGCCGCGGCAGCGCCGCGCGGATCGACGCCAGGTCGGCGCCAGCGGCGAGCACGTCCAGGTGCGGCAGCGCCGCCTGCATGCCCAGGCAGGTCGGCTCCCAGCCGGGGCGCCCGGCGAGCGGATTGATCCACGCGATCCGCCGGGCGCGGCGGCGCAGCTGCTGCAACGCGGCCGCGAGCCGCGCCGGATCCCCGGTGTCGTAGCCGTCGCTGACGATGATCACCGCGGTGCGCCGGTGGACGAGCCGCGGGGCGTGCGCGCGGTTGAACTCCGCCAGGCTGTCGCCGATTCGCGTTCCGCCGGCCCACCCCTGCGCGACGAGGTGCAGGCGCTCCTGGGCCCGCCACGGGTCCGGGTCGTGCAGCGCCTGCGAGACCGCGGTCACCCGCGTATGGAAGATGAAACTGTGGACATCGCTGCGCTCGGCCGCCAGCGCGCGTGCCAGGCGCAGGTGGAAGAAGCTGTAGGGCGCCATCGAGCGGCTGACGTCGATCAGCCAGACGAGGCGCGGCTGCACCCGCCGGCGGTCGGTCCACGCGAGACGCAGCGGCGTCCCGCCGCTCGCGATGCTGCGGCGGATCGTCGTCGGCAGCGCGAGGCGCCGTCCGCGCGGCGCCATCGAGTCGCGGCGCAGGCGGATCCGCTTGACCTGCCGCGCGAAGCGCCGCATCAGCATCTCGACGTCGACCGCGTGCTCGCGCGCCGCGAGGTCGCGGAAGTCCGCGGTCCCGTCGCGATGGCGCGCGCTCGCGGCACGTCGCGGCCGTGCGTCGTCGTCGCGCGGCGGCGAGTCGCCGCCGGCGGGCTCGACGCCGGCATCCGCGTCGAGCCCGTCGCGGCGAACGTCGTCGACCGCGCGGCGCTGCGGCGCCTGCCAGCGGTTCGGCGGCAGGAACCAGGCATCGAACAGCGCATCGTAGCGGCGCCACTCCTCGCTTCGGCCGCACAGCAGCGCCTTGAGATTCCAGCGCAGCACGTCCCGATCGAGGACGCCCGCGGCACGCGCGGCCCGCACGACGTCCGTCGCGTCGCCGCCGCCGATCGCGAAGCCGTTCGCCCTCAGGAAACCGGCGAATCCCGCGAGGCGGGCGGAAAGGCGCGCGTCGAGCGGGGCCACGGCAGGCCCCGGCTTCAGCATGCCGCCGCCAGGCGCGCGACGACCTCGCGCGGAAACGCGGCGCGATCGTCGCGCGTCTTCACGAGGGCAGCCAGCGTCTGCAGGATGCGCTCGGCACCGTCGACATCGATCGTCGAGACCCCGAGCCGCAGCAGCGCCGCGGTCCAGTCGAGCGTCTCGGCGATGCCGGGGCGCTTCTGCAGTTCCATCCGGCGCACGCCCTGGACGAACGCGACGACCTGGCGCGCCAGGTCCGGCCCGGCATCGGGCGCCTTGGCGCGGACGATCGCGAGTTCCTTCTCGTAGTCCGGATAGTCGATGTACTGGTACAGGCAGCGGCGCCGCAGCGCGTCGGAAAGCTCGCGCGTGCCGTTGGACGTGATGACGACGAGCGGCCGCGTCGTCGCCCGGACCGTCCCGAGTTCCGGGATCGACAGCTGGAAGTCCGACAGGATCTCCAGCAGGTACGCCTCGAACGCCTCGTCGGCGCGGTCGACCTCGTCGATCAGCAGGACCGGGGGCACCGCGCAGCGTATCGCCTCCAGCAGCGGCCGCGCCAGCAGGTAGCGCTCCGAGAAGATGTCCTGCTCCTTCTGCGGCATGCCGCGGTCGTCGTGCTCCAGCAGCTTGATCGCGAGCAGCTGCCGCTGGTAGTTCCATTCATAGATCGCCGAATGCGCGTCGAGCCCTTCGTAGCACTGGAGCCGGATCAGCCGCGTGTCGCGCCGCGCCGCCAGGACCTTCGCGACTTCGGTCTTGCCGACGCCGGCGTCGCCCTCCAGCAGCAGCGGTCGACCGAGGTCCTGCATCAGCAGCAGCGCCGCGACGAGGGCCGGCTCCGCGATGTAGCCGGCGACCGCGAGATCGCGCCGGAACGCGGCGATCTCGTCGCCGCGGGCGTCGCTCATGTCGGCTTCGATGCGAAGAGCGAGCGCAGCCAGTCCCTGATGATCGCCCAGGCCAGCGCGAGGCCGTTCATCGGCGCCGGCGCGGGCCCCTGCGAGGGCGCCACGGCGGGCGCCGGCGCGGGCGCGGCCGCATTCGGCGACGTCGCGATGGGCGACGACGCGATGGGCGTCGTGTCGACGGCCGCCGGCGGCGCCGGCGGCAGCGCCTGCAGCTTCGCGGCGAAGTTCGCGGCGAACTGCTTCAGCACCTGGTCCGCGACCGAGCCCGCCATGCGGCCGCCGAACGTCGCGGCCTTGCCGCTCATCGTCATCTCGCTCGTGCCGACCAGCGTGCAGCTCGACGCGTCGACCGGCACGACGCGGGCCTGCAGCTCCATCGATGCCGCCGAGCCGCCCGTCGTGTCGGTTCCCTTGCCCGCGAGGCGCAGCGCGCGGCCGGCCGGATCGATCCCGCTCACCTCGACCTCGCCGCGGAACGACATGCTGGCGGGGCCGAACCGGACCGACACCGTGCCCTTGTAGCGCTGCGCGTCGATCCGCTCGGTGATCCGCGCCCCGGGCATGCAGGCGGCCACGCCTTCGATATCCTGCAGCAGCGTCCAGGCGGCGTCGGCCGACCCCGGCATCGGATAGCTGCGCTCGAGTTCCACTTTCATCGCGTCGCGCCGCCGCTCATCGCCTGTCCAGGCCGAGGGCATGGCACTGCTGCCAGACGCGATACGCGCTGTGCGGCATGTCCATGTGCGTGACGCCCAGGTGCGCGAACGCGTCGATCACCGCGTTGCTGAAGCACGGTATCCCGCCGACGTGCGGTGACTCGGCGACGCCCTTGGCGCCCAGCGGATGGTGCGGGCACGGCGTGACGGTGTGATCGGTTTCCCAGTGCGGCGTTTCGACGGCTGTCGGCAGGAAGTAGTCCATCAGGCTGTTGCCCAGGTGGTTGCCGTGGTCGTCGAACGGCACCTGCTGGCCCATCGCGACCGCGAACGCCTCGGTCAGTCCGCCATGGATCTGCCCCTCGATGATCATCGGGTTGATCCGGGTCCCGCAGTCGTCGAGCGCATAGAAGCGGCGCACCTTGACCTCGCCGGTGTAGCGGTCGATGTCGACGACGCAGAGGTAGGCGCCGAACGGATACGTCAGGTTGGGCGGGTCGTAGTACGCGACCGCGTTCAGGCCCTGCTCCATGCCTTCGGGCAGGTTGCCGGTATGCGCGACGAGGCAGATCTCCTTCATCGTCTTGGCCTGGGCCGGATTGCCCTTGACCTTGAAGCGGTCGATCTCCCATTCGAGGTCGCCCTCGGCGACTTCGAGCAGGTGCGCCGCGATCTTCTTCGCCTTGTCCTTGATCTTCCGCGCCGCCTGCGCCGTCGCGGCCCCGGACACCGGGGTCGAACGGGAGCCCCAGGTGCCGGCGCCGTACGGGGCCTTGTCGGTGTCCCCCTCCTCGACGACGATGTCGGCCGCCGGCAACCCGAGCTCCGTCGCGATGATCTGGGCGTAGGTCGTCGAGTGCCCCTGGCCCTGCGTCATCGTGCCGAGGCGCGCGATCACGCCGCCGGTCGGATGCACCCGGATCTCGCAGCTGTCGAACAGCCCAATGCCGAGGATGTCGCAGACCTTCGTCGGGCCGGCGCCGACGATCTCGGTGAACGTGGCCAGCCCGATGCCCATCAACTCGCCGCGCGCGCGCTTCTCCGCCTGCTCGCGGCGCAGCCCCGCATAGTCGACCGCCGCCAGGACCTTGTCGAGCGCCGCATGGTAGTTGCCGCTGTCGAGCGTCCAGCCGAGCGACGTCGTGTACGGGAACTGCTCCGCCTTGACGAAGTTGCGGCGCCGCAGCTCGGCCTTGTCGATGCCCAGCTTCTGCGCCAGCACGTCCATCATCCGCTCGATCAGGTAGACGGCCTCGGTGACGCGCAGCGAGCAGCGGTAGGCGACGCCGCCCGGCGCCTTGTTCGTGTACACCGCGTCGACGCGGCAATACGCGTTGGGGATCGCGTACGAACCGGTGCAGATCGAGAACAGCCCGGCCGGCAGCTTCGTCGCCGACACGTGCGAATTGAACGCGCCGTGGTCGGCGAGCGCGGTGAACCGCAATCCCTTGATGCGGCCCTCCTTGTCCGCCGCGAGCTCGCCCACCCCGTGGTAGTCGCGCGCGAAGCCCGTCGTCGAGATGTTGTCGATCCGCGACTCGATCCACTTGACCGGGACGCCGGTGACGATCGACGCGACGATCGCGACAACGTAGCCCGGATAGACCGGCACCTTGTTGCCGAAGCCGCCGCCGATGTCGCCGCCGACGACGCGGATCTTGCTCTCGGCGATGCCCGACAGCATCGCCAGGACCGTGCGCACGAGGTGCGGCGCCTGCGTCGTCATGTAGACGGTCAGGTAGCCCGTCGCCTTGTTGAACGACGCGACGCAGCCGCAGGTCTCGAGCGGGCACGGGTGGACGCGCGGATTCAGGATCTCCTCGCGCACCGTGACGGCGGCGCCGGCGAACGCGGCGTCGGCGGCGGCCCGGTCCCCGGCTTCCCAGGTGAAGATGTGGTTCGGATGCTGCCGCGGGCCGTGCCCGACCTCCTTCTTGTCGGCGATGTCCTCGCGGATGATCGGCGCGTCCGGTGCCATCGACTGCTTCGGGTCGACGATCGCCGGCAATTCCTCGTAGTCGACCTCGACGAGCGCGGCGCCGTCGGCGGCGACGTAGCGGTCGGTCGCGAGCACCATCGCGACCTCCTGCATCTGGAAGCAGACCTTCTTGTCGGCGAGGACCGCCTGCACGTCGCCACCCAGCGTCGGCATCCAGTGCAGGTTGACCGGCTTCAGGTCGTCGGCAGTGAGCACGGCGGCGACGCCGGGCAAGGCCAGCGCCTTGGACTTGTCGATCGAGCGGATCCGCGCGTGCGCGTACGGGCTGCGCACGACGGCGCCGAACAGCATGCCCGGCAGCTTGATGTCGTCGACGTAGCTGCCCTGCCCGCGGATGAAACGGGCATCCTCCTTGCGCAGCAGCGACGTGCCCATCCCCTGCAGTTTCTTCTGCCGTTCCTCGAGTTCTGCCATGTCGCCCATCGGGGTTCTCCGATACGTGGAAGGTGGGGTCGAGCGCCGCGGCGACGGGCCGCTACGCGGGCATCGCCGCGAGCCTGCGCGCGGCGGACTGGACCGCCTTCACGATGTTCTGGTAGCCGGTGCAGCGGCAGAGGTTGCCGGCCAGGCCGAAGCGGATCTCCTGCTCCGACGGGTCCGGGTTCTCCTTCAGCAGGCGGTAGGCGCGCGTGATCATCCCCGGCGTGCAGTACCCGCACTGCAACCCGTGCTCCTCGTGGAACGCCTGCTGGATCGCGTGCAGCGCGCCGCCCTGCTCGAGCCCCTCGACCGTCAGCATCGCGCCGCCGTCGCACTGGACGGTCAGCACGGTGCAGGCCTTCACCGACATGCCGTCGAGGTCGACCGTGCAGGCGCCGCAATGCGAGGTCTCGCAGCCGATGTGCGGCCCGGTGTGCGCCAGCTTCTCGCGCAACGTGTGGATCAGCAGCTCGCGCGGCTCCACGTCCGTCGTCACCGGCTTGCCGTTGAGGGTGAACGTGACTTTCTGCGTCGTCGACATCGTCGTTTCCTCGCTTCCTACGCGCGGGCGCGCTGGTGCGCGGCCTGCAGCGCCCGCCGCGTCATCTCGCCGCACATCGCGGTCTTGTACTCGGCGTCGCCGCGCAGGTCGGCCATCGGCTCGCAGATCGACATCGCGAGGCGGGCCGCCTCGCGCAGCGCCGTTTCGTCGAGGGCCCTGCCAGCCAGGAAGTCTTCGGCCGCACGCGCCTTCAGCGCGGTCGCGCCGACGTTCGTCAGTCCGATGCCGACCTTGGCGATCCTTCCGCCGGCCAGCTGCAGCTGCACCGCGGTCGCCGCGGTCGCGAAGTCGCCGGTCTTGCGCTTGAGCTTCTGGTAGGACCAGCCGCTGCCGGCGGGCGGGATCGGCACGCGCACCTGCGTCAGGATCTCGCCCGGCTCCAGCAGCGTCGCGTAGAGGCCGAGGAAATAGCCGTCGGCCTTGACGACGCGCTCGCCCGACGGGCCCGCCAGGACGAACGACGCGTCCAGCGCCAGCATCAGCGCCGGGTGGTCGTTGCCCGGATCGCCGTGCGAGATGTCGCCGCCGATGGTCCCCTTGTAGCGGACCTGCGGATCCGCGATCCAGCCGGCGCCCTCGACGAGCAGCGGCACCTTTTCGGCAAGCAGCGCGGAACGCAGCAGGTCGTTCTCGGTCGTCATCGCACCGATCCGGATCTCGTCGCCGACGTGCGCGATGCCGCGCAGTTCCGCGATGCGGCCGAGATCGACGAGGTGCGAAGGCTGCGCGAACCGCAGCTTCATCATCGGCAGCAGGCTGTGGCCGCCCGCCAGCAGCTTCGCGTCGGGCCCGAGGTCGCCGAGCAGCTTCAGGGCCGCGTCGACCGACCTCGGGGCGTGGTACTCGAACCCCGCGGGAATCATCTCGACTGCCTCCTCCGTGTTCTTGCGTCGATCCCGACGCCGCGCGCGCGGCGCCGCGGCGACGGCGTCGTTCGTGGCGAACTTAGTGAGAGTGCGCCGCAACAAGGCGGCCGGCCGCACGAAACGCGTCTCATTGCGCACGAACGGCAGCCCGCTGCCGCGGGCCGTACCCGCGAGCCGGGGGTTCAGCGCTCGAGCGGTGTTTCGGCGATGCCGAGATGGGCCAGGAGGCGGGCGACGCTGGTCCGCGCGACGGGCAGCGCCGGGTCGTCACTGCCGGAAAGCTTCAGCAATACCTTTCCGTCATCGCGGACTATCTGTTCCGCGTAGTCGAGGTTCGCGACGTAGCTGCGGTGGATGCGCAGGAAAGAGCCGCTGTCGAGGCGGCCCTCGAGGTCGCTGATCGCGAGGTTGCAGAAGCTCGCCCCCTGCGCGGTGTAGACCCACGTGTAGTGGCCCTCGGCGCGGACATAACGCACGTTGGCCGCGTCGACGAGCACGATGCGATTCTGCGTGACGGTCGGGATCTTCAGCAGCTGGCGCTTCGCTTCGGCCCGCGTGACCCCCGCGGCCTCGCGCAGGACCGCGTCGGTGATGTCGTAGAACACGAGCGCGTAGCCGGTCGTGTCGCCGCGCAGGTCGGAGAGCTTCGTCACCTTGACGAGCAGCACCCGTTCCGGGATGTTGATGATCATCGTCATCGGCGGCGGGTTGCTGACCGGGCATTCGGCCTGGTCCAGCAGGAACCGGACCTTCGCGCGCGAACGCTCCGGATGGAACGACAGCACGATCTTCTCGAACGGCTGCATGTCCTCGACCGGCAGCGTGCGCCGCGCGAAGCTGTTCATCGCGATGACCTTCAGTTCGCGATCGAGCTGCACGAGGCCGACGTCGCTGCGCTCGAGCAGGTAAAGCGGGCTACCGCTTGCGGTCCGCATGTCCACGTCCGGTCTCCTCGCGCTGCGTTCCCTGGGCTCGGACCACGGCGTCGCCGCCGTCGCGTCAGCCTTCGACGTCGAACCGCACGCCCTGCGCCAGCGGCAGCGCGTCGCCGTAGTTGATCGTATTCGTCGCGCGCCGCATGTAGGCCTTCCAGGCGTCGGAACCCGACTCGCGGCCGCCACCGGTCTCCTTCTCGCCGCCGAAGGCGCCGCCGATCTCGGCGCCGGAAGGCCCGATATTGACGTTCGCGATGCCGCAGTCGGACCCGGCCGCCGACAGGAAACGCTCCGCCTCGCGCAGGTCGCGCGTGAAGATGCACGACGACAGCCCGGCGCCGACGGCGTTCTGCGCCGCGATCGACCGCTCGAGGTCGTCCTCGCGCACGACGTAGAGGATCGGCGCGAACGTCTCGCGCAGCATCGGCCCGCACTGCGCCGGCAGCTCCACGAGCGCCGGCCGCGCGTACGTTCCGCGCCCGCCCCGATCGACCGGCTCGCCGCCGGTCACCTGACCGCCGAGGGCGCGCGCCTCGTCCAGCGCCGCCTGCATCGCGACGCCGGCGGCGCGATCGATCAGCGGGCCGACGAGCGTCGCCGCCTCACGCGGATCCCCGACCCGGACCGTCGCGAAGGCGCGCTTCAGTCGCGGCATGAACTGGTCGTAGATGCCGCCGGCCACGAACAGCCGGCGCAGCGTCGTGCAGCGCTGCCCGGCCGTTCCCATCGCGGCGAAGGCGATCGCCCGCAGCGCCAGGTCGAGATCGGCCGACGGGCGGACGATGCCGGCGTTGTTGCCGCCCAGTTCGAGCAGCGACCGGCCGAAGCGCGCCGCGACGCGCGGCCCGACCGCACGCCCCATCGCGGTGGAGCCGGTCGCCGAGACGAGCGCGACGCGCGGATCGTCGACGAGTTGCGCGGCGACCTCGCGGCCGCCGACCAGCAGCGCCGCCAAGCCGGGCGGAACCGCATCCGCGTCGCCAGCGAAGCTCGCGATCGCGCGGCGCAGCAGCGCATCGACGGCGAGCGCCGTGAGCGGCGTCTTCTCCGACGGCTTCCAGACGACGGGATCGCCGCAGACGAGCGCGAGCGCGGCGTTCCACGCCCAGACGGCGACCGGGAAATTGAATGCCGAGACGACGCCGCAGACGCCGAGCGGGTGCCACGTCTCCATCATCCGGTGCGAGCGCCGCTCGGAGGCGATCGTCAGCCCGTGCAGCTGGCGCGAAAGGCCGACCGCGAAATCGCAGATGTCGATCATCTCCTGGACCTCGCCGAGGCCCTCGGAGACGATCTTTCCGGTCTCGAGCGTGACCAGCAGGCCCAGATCGCGCTTCGCGCGGCGCAGTTCGTCGCCGAACCGGCGCACCAGTTCTCCGCGCCGCGGCGCCGGCACCGTCCGCCAGTCGAGAAATGCCGCGCTCGCGGCCTGCAGCGCGGCCTCGACATCCGCGGGCGTCGCCGGCGCCACGGCGCCGATCGCGCTGCCGTCGATCGGCGAGGTCACCGCGAGGGACCCGCCGCGACGGCGCGATGCATCGACCCCGACCGCGTCGAGGATCCGGTCGACTTCGACTTCAAGGCTCATGGCGTTTCCACGGGCTTGCTCAGGCATCTGGACGTCCGGCTCGGCGTCACCGGAATTGTGTCGTCGAATCGCCGCGCCGGATCGCGGCGCGATCCGAACATCCGGCCGGGGGCCGGCTCGATCACCCCCGAATAACACAAATGCGGTATCCTTTGGTGCGCTGCGGAAGCCGCGCGTGGCTAATGTTCCTCCCGATGCTGATCCACTTCCTTCGACTCGTCACGAATTTCGGCGACCTCGACCTGCTGCTGCCGCTGTCGGTGGTCGTCGCGTTCACGTTGTGGCGCTCCGAATCGCGCGCCGCCGCGGCCGCCTTCCTCGGCGCGCTCGTGCTTTGCCTCGCGACGCTGGCGGTCCTCAAGCTGACGCTGCTGTCGTGTGGCGCCACGTGGCGGCTGCTGGTGCGCAGCCCGAGCGGGCACGTCGGCGGCTCGACGATCGTCTACGGCACGATCGCGCTCGTGCTCGCGACCCACACGCCGCGCGTGCTGCGTCCGCTGTGGCTCGGCGGCTGGGTCGCGCTGGTCGCACTCGTCGCGACGTCACGCGTCGTGCTGCACATGCATTCGGAAGCCGAGGTCGTGATCGGCCTGGCGATCGGGCTCGCCGCGTTCTCGATCTTCGCGTGGCGCTACGTCGGCCGTCCGCATCCGCGGGTCAACCCGCTCGCGCTCGGCTTCGCGCTGAGCCTGACGAGCGTCGTGGCCTACGGCTCGCAGTCTTCGGCGGAACTCTGGCTCAAGGACTGGGTCGCGCTGCTGCGGCTGCACACGGGCATCTGCTGGCGCGACGCGGAGACGACCCGCTTCGCCGCGCCGCTCCCGCCGCTGGCCGGCAATCCGGCGCGCGGCGACGCCGCCTCGGAATCCGGCACGCCGTAGTTTTCGACGTGCGGCGCGCGGCTTGTCGCCGCCAGGCGAACGCGCTAGCCCTTGGCGATGCCGTCGGTGGCGTCGACGCGCCGCCACGCCTCGCAGCTCTCGCCGACCAGCTCCGCCAGCGAGCGCGTGCGCTGGAAGACGCTGCGTTGCCAGCGCGCATGGTTGCCACCACCGCGCGCGATCCGCTCGATCGCGTCGAGCGCGGCATCGGATTGCAGTGCGCGCGCGTAGGGGCGAATGCGCTCCACCGTCGCGATGACGTCCTGGTGCACGGCCACGACACTGCCGGCGAGCGGATCGATCAGCTGGCCCTCGAGGCCAAAGCGGCAGGCCTGGAAGCGGTTGTATGAATACGTGAGGTAGATGTCTTCCGACTGCGGGAAGACGCGCTGGTCGGCCAGGAACGCGCAGATCGCCTGGACGTAGGCCGCCAGCTGGGCCGCACGGTCGACCGTGAGCGGCGTGTCGAAGACGCGAACCTCGATCGTCCCGTACTCCGGCTTCGGTCGGATGTCCCAGTAGAAGTCCTTCATGCTCTCGACGACGCCGAGCGCGCGCAGCTTGCCGAAGTAGCGCTCGAAGCCCTCCCAGTCGGTGACGAAGGGCGCGCGGCCGCTCAGCGGGAACGCGAACACCGTATTGAGGCGCGAGCAGTCGAACGCCGTATCGGAACCCTGGTAGTACGGGCTGCACGCGGCAAGCGCGATGAAATGCGGGACATAGCGCGCCAGCGCATGCAGCAGCTTCAGCGCGCGGTCGCCGTCCTCGACGCCGATGTGCACGTGCTGACCGAACACGGTGAACTGCTTCGCCAGGTAGCCGTAGAGGCCGGCGACGTGGCGGAAGCGCGGGCGGTCGTAGATCTGCCGCTCGTACCAGCGCTGGAACGGGTGCGTGCCGCCGCCGCCGACGTGCAGGTCGAGCGTGTCGGCGGCGGCGGTCAGCGCCGAGCGGATCGCCTGCAGTTCCTGCAGCAGCGGGCCGTAGGCCGAATGCACCGAAGTGCTGACCTCGATCATGCTTTCGGTGATCTCCGGCTTCACCTCGCCCGGCACCGGCTTGCGCGCCAGCAGCGCGATCAGGTCCGGCGCGCCACGGGTCAGGTCGCCGGTGCGCCGGTCGACGACCTGCAGCTCCAGTTCGACGCCCATCGACAGCGCGTTCGAACGCTTGAATTCCAGGGATTCGGTCATGGCGTGCCGCGGGCCTCCCCGGTGGCCCGCAACGCGCGGGTGAGCGCCAGCGCGCCGCCGACCTGCAGCACGACGACGGCGACGACGAGGACCGACTGCATCTGCGCGCCCAGCTTGGCGTCGGCCAGGCCGACCTGGCGCGCCAGCAGCAGCGCCAACGTCGACATCGGCGCCAGCGCGACGCCGTTCCAGATCCCTTGTCGCGTCCGCACGCCGCTCAGGCGGGCGAACGCGGCGACGCCACCGACCTTGCAGGCGATCCGCACGGCGACCAGGACGAGCGCCGGCCCCCAGGCGAGCGTGGTCGCGTCGAAGTCGGCGGTGGCCGCCGACAACGCGAAGAACAGCACGAGAACGAACGACGACATCACCCCGAATTCCGTCCCGGCGAGCCGGCGCCGCCGGTCGAACATGTGGACGAACGCGCCGCACGCCAGGAGCGTGAGCAGATGCGACAGCCGCAGCGCCTGCGCGACGCCGAAGACGATCGCGACGAGCGCCAGCATCGTCATGATCTGCGCGCCGCGATCGCGCTCGACCGCCGTGGCCAGTACCGCGACGAGGATGCGCGCCGCGACCGCCGCGAGCACGGCCGACCCGATGACGAGATACAGCGGCTGCAGCACGTAGGCGCCGAGCGTCCCGCGGTACTGCAAGTGGGCCCACGCCAGCATCAGCGTCGAGACGACGATCGCGTAGATGCAGTTGAGCGCGGTGAGGAGCAGCGTGCGCTCGGTCACCTGGCCCTGCGTCCGCAGCTCGCGCGTGATCGACAGGACGATCGCGGGCGAGGTCGCGATCGAGACGGCCCCCAGCAGCGCGGCCGGCAGCGTCGCGAGCCCGCACCACCGCAGCGACGCGAAGCCCAGCAGGAACGTCGCCGTCGACTCCGCGAGGCTCGAGGCGATCAGCGCCGGATTGCGCCGAAGCCAGCCGAACGAGACCCGATGGCCGAGGTCGAACAGCACGAAGGCGGTCGCGAAATCCAGCGCCAGGTCGAGCGTGCGCCGCGGCGGGCCTTCGATCTGCAGGCCGTCGAGCACCTGCCCGCCGGCCCCGAACAGCGCGCCGGCCGCCAGGTAGCCCAGCATCCGCGGCAGGCGCAGCACGCGCGCCGCGAATTCGCCGAGCGCAAGCGAAAGGAAGGCCAGGACGCCGAGGGCGACCATGCTCGGCCAGACCGGGGGCCACGACGGCAGGAAATCGAGTTGCACGCGCCGCAGGTTAGCCCGTTCCCCCGCGTCGAACCCCGGCCAGCGACGCACCGGATGGGTCGAACGCGGTAGTCGCTCCGGCGGGAATGCGGCCTCGAGGCCGAGGGCCGGCCGGATGGCTTAACGCATAGGCGCTACGACGATGCGAATCGATCGCGTTGCAGCAATCGGTCGGGCGAGGACCTACAATCCTCGGCCCGCTGCATCTGCCGCGCGGCAGCGGCAGGCTCCGCGTTCAAACGACACTCCCTTCCCGATGCGACTCCCCACGGCTGCGCTCCTCGCCCCGCTGATTGCCACGCTCGTCGCCGTCCCGGTCGTCGCATCGGCGTTCGGCTTCGACCAGGTCGTCGAACGCGCGCGCGCGCTGTCGAACCAGCCGTACCGGAAGCCGGAGGCGAAGCTGCCTGACGCGCTGCGCGATCTCGCCTACGAGCAGTACCGCGAGATCCGCTACAAGCCGGAGCGCGCGTGGTGGCGCGGCGGCGGGCTGCCGTTCGAGCTGGAGTTCTTCCATCCCGGGCGCTATTTCGCGGATCCGGTGAAGATCAACGAGGTCAACGCCGACACGGTGAAGCCGATCCGCTTCGATCCGACCGCCTTCAGCTACGGCTCGAACCGCCAGCTCGATCCGTCGCAGTGGCACGACCTCGGCTACGCGGGCTTCCGCGTCCACTACCCGATCAACAAGCCGACGTACAAGGACGAGATCGTCGCGTTCCTGGGCGCCAGCTATTTCCGTGCGCTCGGCAAGGGCCAGGTCTACGGCGCCTCCGCGCGCGGACTCGCGATCGACACCGCGCTCATCTCCGGCGAGGAATTCCCGCGCTTCAACGAGTTCTGGATCGAGCGTCCGGCGCCGGGGGCGAAGGAACTCGTCATCTACGCGCTGCTCGATTCGCCGCGCGCGGCCGGCGCCTACCGCTTCGTGCTGAAGCCCGGGGACGATCTCGTCATGGAGATCCGCGCCCGCATCTTCCTGCGCGAAAACGTCACCAAGCTCGGGCTGGCTCCGCTCACGAGCATGTTCTATTTCGGCACCAACCAGCGTTCCGTCCGCGAGGACTACCGCCCCGAGGTCCACGACTCGCAGGGCCTGTCGATCCAGGCCGGGACCGGCGAATGGATCTGGCGGCCGCTCGTGAACCCCAAGCGCCTGCTGGTGACCTCGTTCGCGCAGACCAACCCGCTCGGCTTCGGACTGATGCAGCGCGACCGCCGTTTTTCGAGCTACGAGGAGCTCGACGCGCGCTACGACCTGCGGCCTTCGGTGTGGGTCGAGCCGAAGGGCGCCTGGGGCAGCGGTCGCGTCGAACTGGTCCAGATCCCGTCGCCCGACGAAACCAACGACAACGTCGTCGCGTACTGGATGCCGGACACGCCGCCGCATCCGCGCGAACCCTACGAGTTCGAGTACCGGCTGCTGTGGCAGAAGGCGGCCGAGCGTCATCCGCCGTCATCGTGGGTCATGCAGAGCCGGCGCGGCTTCGGGCACACGCTGGCCGACGAGCAGCCGGCAGCGGCCAAGGAGCGGCCGAGCACCGTGTTCACGATCGATTTCGAGGGACCGGCGCTGAAGCAGGTCGACGAGGCCGCGCTGAACCCCAGCACCTGGGCCGACGCGAACGGCGAGATAATCGAAAGCCGCGTCGAGCGCAATGGCGTCACCGGGGGCGTGCGGATGACGTTGCGCGTGCGGCGCGCCGACGAACAGAAACCGGTGGAACTGCGCGCGTTCCTGCGCAGCGGCATCGATACGATCTCGGAGACATGGAGCTATATCCTGCCGCCGGACTGACGCGGCGCATCGCGTCGCCGTCGCCACGCACGAGGTGGCGTGCATCGTGGATCGCGTGAAGGCGCAGGAAGGCGCCGCCGCCCAGGCCGGGCACGATGGCCGGCGCGTCGACCTCGAAGCCTACGTGCAGCGCCTGCCGCTGGCGGCGGAGCGGCGCGCGCGGCTTCTCGCGCAGGCGCGCGAAGCCGCCGGCGCCGCCGCGCAGATGGCGACGCTGCACCGGCTGCTCGCCGGCGACGACGGAACCGCGCGCGGCGACGACGACGGAACCGCGCACGGCGACGACGCGGCGCACGCCTCGCTCGGCGCGCGCCTCGAACTCGCGTGCCAGGGGCTGGACGACGCCCGGGCGCGCGACAAGCTCGGCAACTGGCGGCTGGCGACCGCCCCGGCGATCCGGCGCACGTCGATGGCCCCGCGCCACTGGCCGTTCCCGGGGCTGCCGCGCGTTCCGCTCGTCGACTGGATCGCGACGCGCCGCGCCGCAAGGCGCGCGGCGCAGGCCGGGACGCCGGCCGCGCCTTTTGCCGCGATGCGCGCCGCCGACCCGGGCGCGCCGCCCGCGCTGCCGCGGAGCCGCTGGCACCTCGCCGGCAGCGTGCGCCGCGCGGTCCTCGTCGCGCTGATCATCGCGCAGACGTGGATCGCGACGAACTTCATGGCGGCGGTGCTGCCCTACCACGGGTCCGAGTGGCTGGAGATCGCGCTGCTGGCGCTGTTCGCGCTGCTGTTCGCGTGGATCTCGGCGGGATTCTGGACCGCGCTGATGGGCTTCGCGCTGCTGACGCTCTTCGACGACCGCTACGCGATCACGCGCGACCTCGCCGACCTGCCGCCGATCGACCCGGCGGCGCGAACCGCGGTGATCATGC
Organism: Burkholderiaceae bacterium; assembly: GCA_035524275.1. Lineage (GTDB taxonomy): Bacteria > Pseudomonadota > Gammaproteobacteria > Burkholderiales > Burkholderiaceae_F > DATKPC01. The sequence continues at coordinate 6,302 of DATKPC010000103.1, read as the reverse complement.
CGATCTGCAACGAGTTCGTGCCGCGCGTCTATGCCGGCCTGCGGGCGACCTACGAATCGCTCGAGCGCTGCGGACAGCTTGCGCACTTCGACTTCTTCATCCTCAGCGACACGTCGGACCCCGACATCCGCGTCGCCGAGGTCGACGGGTGGCTGAAGCTGTGCCGCGACATCGGGGGCCTCGGACGCCTGTTCTACCGGCGCCGACAGCTGCGCATCAAGCGCAAGAGCGGCAACGTCGCGGACTTCTGCCGGCGCTGGGGCGCGGCCTACCGCTACATGGTCGTGCTGGACGCCGACAGCGTGATGAGCGGCGACTGCCTGGCGCATCTCGTGCAGCTGATGGAGGCGCATCCGGACGCCGGGATCATCCAGACTGCGCCGCGCGCCGCGGGCCGCGGGACGCTGTTCGCGCGGATCCAGCAGTTCGCCACGCGGGTCTACGGACCGATCTTCACGGCCGGGCTGCACGCCTGGCAACTCGGCGAGTCGCACTACTGGGGACACAACGCGATCATCCGGGTCGCGCCGTTCACGCAGCATTGCGCGCTCGGGCGCCTGCCGGGCGACGGCGCGCTGTCGGGCGAGATCCTGTCGCACGACTTCGTCGAGGCCGCGCTGATGCGGCGCGCCGGTTGGGCGGTGTGGATCGCCTACGACCTGCCGGGGAGCTTCGAGGAGATGCCGCCGAACCTCACCGACGAGCTCAAGCGCGACCGGCGCTGGTGCCAGGGCAACCTGATGAATTTCCGGCTGCTGCGCGCGCGCGGCCTGCATCCGGCGCATCGCGCCGTGTTCGTGACGGGGCTGCTCGCCTACGTCTCGGCGCCATTATGGTTCGCGTTCCTGATCCTCTCGACCGTGCTGCTGGCGCAGCACACGCTGGTGCCGCCGCGCTACTTCACGCAGCCGAACCAGCTCTTCCCGATGTGGCCCGAATGGCATCCGGAATGGGCCGTCGCGCTGTTCGGGACGACCGCGCTGCTGCTGTTCCTGCCGAAGGTGCTCAGCGTCGCGCTGCTCGCCTTCGATCGCCGCATCGCGCCGCAGTTCGGCGGCCGCCTGCGGCTCGCCGCGAGCGCCGCCGTGGAGTCCGTCTTCTCCGCGCTGCTGGCGCCGATCCGGATGCTCTTCCACACGCGATTCGTCGTCGCGGCGCTGCTCGGGTGGTCGATCCAATGGAAGTCGCCGCCGCGCGAGGACACCGAGACGCGCTGGCGCGATTCGCTGCACCACCACGGGCTGCATTCGCTGCTCGGCCTCGGCTGGGCGTCGCTCGTCTACTGGCTCAATCCGTCGTTCCTGTGGTGGCTGCTGCCGGTGGCCGGCTCGATGATGGTCTCGATCGCGGTCGACGTCTGGACGAGCCGCGTGACGCTCGGCGCGCGCGCGCGCTCCGCGGGCGTCTTCGTGATCCCGGAAGAATCCCACCCGCCGCGCGAACTCGCCGACACGTACGCCGCGACGGCGCGCACGCCGCCGCCGCCCGGATTCGTCGCGGCCGTCGCGGATCCGCTGGCCAATGCGGTCGCCTGCGCGGCCGCGATCGTCCGCGTGCGCCAGGGACGGGCCTATGCCGATCGGCGGCGCGAACTCGTCGTCGATGCCGCGTGCGCCGGGCCCGCCGCGTTGAAGCCTGCGCAACAGGCCGCGCTGTTGAACGATCCGGTCGCGCTGTCGATGCTGCACTTCCTGGTGTGGACGCTGCCGGGAGCGCATCCGGCCTGGACGCAGGACGGCACGGGCGCGTGAGGAGGGCGGAGCGGCCGGGTGGCGATCCGGGTCTCGACGCCTCGGCCCGCTCCCTCCCCCTCGCCCCGCCGCCTAATTCCGGTCGCCGAGCGCCGCGGCTTCCACGGCCGCGACGGCCGACATGTTGACGATGCGGCGCACCGTGGCCGCCGGCGTCAGGATATGCACCGGGCGGCGCGCGCCAAGCAGGATGCCGCCGACGGTGATCCCGCCGCCGGCGGTGACCCGCAGCACGTTGTAGGTGATGTTCGCCGCGTCGACGTTCGGCATGATCAGCAGGTTCGCCTCGCTCGTCAGCGCCGAGTCGGCGAGGACTTCCGACATCACCGTGCGCGACAGCGCGGCGTCGGCCTGCATCTCGCCGTCGACCGCGAAATCCGGCCGCCGCGCGCGGACGAGTTCGAGCGCATCGCGCATCTTCTGCGCCGACGGCGCCTCCGAACTGCCGAAATTCGAATGCGAGACGAGCGCGACGCTCGGCTGCAGGCCGAAGCGGCGCACCGCCTCGGCGGCGAGCATCGTCATTTCCGCGACCTGCGCCGCGCCGGGGTCGACGTTGACGTGCGTGTCGCAGATGAAGAGCTGGCGCTGCGGCAGGATCAGCATCTGCATCGTCGCCAGCGTCGAGGCGCCGGGACGCAGCCCGATCACGTTGCGCACGTACTTCAGGTGGTCGCCGAACACGCCGACCGTGCCGCACAGCATCGCATCGGCGTCGCCGCGGTGGACCAGCATCGCGCCGATCAGCGTCGAGCGCGTCCGGGTCTCGGTCTGCGCCAGTGCGCGCGACACGCCCTTGCGCTTGCACAGGGCGTAGTACTCGCTCCAGGTCTCGCGGTAGCGCGGGTCGTCGTCGACGTTGACGCATTCGCAGTCGCGATCGAGGCGCATCCGCAGCCCATAGCGCTCGATGCGCGCCTGGACGACGTCGCGGCGCCCGACAAGGATCGGACGCGCCAGCCGCTCGTCGATCACGACCTGGGCGGCGCGCAGCACGCGCTCCTCCTCGCCCTCCGCATAGATGACGCGCTTCAGTGTCCGCTTCGCGTGATGGAACACCGGCTCCATCGTGCTGCCGGACTGGTAGATGAAGCGGCGCAGCTGCGCGCGGTACGCCTCGAAGTCGGCGATGGGGCGCGTCGCGACGCCGCTGTCCATCGCCGCGCGCGCCACCGCAGGCGCGATCCGGTCGATCAAGCGCGGATCGAACGGCTTCGGGATCAGGTATTCCGGCCCGAAGCGCAAGCCTTCGGCGTGATAGGCGGTCGCGACCTCGTCGGGAATCTCGGCGTGCGCCAGGTCGGCCAGCGCCCTCACGACCGCCAGCTTCATCTCCTCGTTGATCGTCGTCGCGCCGACGTCCAGCGCGCCGCGGAAGATGAACGGGAAGCACAGCACGTTGTTGACCTGGTTCGGATAGTCGGAGCGCCCGGTACCGATGATCGCGTCCGGCCGCGCCGCCCGCGCCAGGTCCGGCATGATCTCCGGCTCCGGGTTGGCCATCGCGAGGATGATCGGGTCCCGCGCCATGCCCTTCACCATCTCGGCGGACAACGCGCGCGCCGTCGACAGGCCGAGGAAGATGTCGGCGCCCGGCAGGCAGTCGGCGAGGGCGCGCTTCGACGTCTCGCGCGCGTAGCGCTCCTTGCTGTGGTCCATCCCCTCGCGGCCGAGGACCAGCACGCCCTTGCTGTCGACGACGAGCACGTTCTCGCGCCGCAGTCCGAGGCTGACGAGCAGGTCGAGGCACGCGAGCGCCGCGGCGCCGGCACCGGAACAGACGAGCGATGCGGCGCCGATGTCCTTGCCGACGAGCCGCAGTCCATTGAGAACCGCCGCGGCGGCGACGATCGCGGTGCCGTGCTGGTCGTCGTGGAAGACCGGCACCTTCATCCGCTCGCGCAGCTTGCGCTCGATATAGAAGCACTCCGGGGCCTTGATGTCCTCCAGGTTGATGCCGCCGAACGTCGGCTCGAGGCTGGCGACGATGTCGACGAGGCGATCCGGGTCCTTCTCCGCGATCTCGATGTCGAAGACGTCGATGTTCGCGAATTTCTTGAAGAGGCAGGCCTTGCCTTCCATCACCGGCTTGCCGGCGAGCGGGCCGATGTTGCCGAGGCCGAGGACGGCCGTCCCGTTCGTCACCACCGCGACGAGGTTGCCGCGCGCCGTCAGCGCATGAGCCTCGCCGGGGTCGCGGACGATCGCATGGCACGCTTCCGCGACGCCGGGCGAGTACGCGAGCGACAGGTCGCGTTGCGTGGCCATCGGCTTCGTCGGCACGACCGAGATCTTTCCGTGGGTCGGCTGCCGGTGGTACTCCAGCGCGGCGTCGCGCAGCGTCTCTTCCGTCATCGTGTCGTCTCCTAGGGCCGGCGCCAGGCCGGATGACGCTTGCCGCCACTTGCGGGCAGCTCGGCGCCGAACGCGCTGCCGGAGGTTAGGCCGCGGCGAGCGAAAAATCCAACGCGGCGCCGAGCGCGCCGCCGAACGAAGCCTGGAACGCGCGCGCAAGGCGCACGAGCCGGGTTCGGTCAGCCACCTCGCGCTCCTCCATGCGCAGCAGGCCGACCCGCAGGCGATCGTCGACCGCGTGACGGCACAGGCCCGTCGTTTGGCGGGCACCGCGACGCTCAACCCGAGGCTCGTTGGCGGCCGCTGGAATCGCGCGGACGTGGCGGCATCGGCCAGCCCGAAACCAGTCCGCGCGTCGTCGCCCGCCAGCGGCAAGTCACCCTAGACCCCGGCGACTCCGGCGTTTCCCGACGCACGCGCTTGGGGCGTCCTATCGTCGCTGCGCGACTCGGGCGCTCCGCACATCCGAGATTTCCGACCGCGCATCCCACGGTCCCGCGATGGCGTACTCCAAGTTGGTGCAATGACTTTCATCTCCGGTGCACTTGCCATCGATTTCGTGCGGCGAGCGCCCCGATTCGGGGCAATCGCGGTGTGGTACGCAACTTGCCTTGATTCTCCACGGCGCCAAGTTCTTACGCTTTTTCTACGGAGAGGAAATCAGCCATGCGCAAGACCCTGATAGCCGCGCTGCTCGCCACGCTCGGCGCATGCCCCTTGATCGCCGCGGCCGACGACGCGAAGCCGGACGACGCGAAGCCGGATGCCCCGAAGCCGGACTGGACGTTCGCCGGCAACTTCGCGCTGTCGTCGGAGTACCTGTACCGCGGCATCGCGCAGTCGGACCACAAGCCGGCCGTCTCCGGCGGCTTCGACCTCGGCCACTCCAGCGGCTTCTACATCGGCAACTGGGACTCCAGCATCAGCTGGATCAGCGATGCCGTGCAGGCCGCCGGCAACACGCAGGGCACGTCGGCGCCGATCGAGATGGATTTCTACGGCGGCTACAAGTTCAATGCCGGCCCCATCGGCGTGGACGTCGGCGGCCTGGAGTACTACTACCCGTTGTCCGGCTTCAAGCCGGATCCGAAGCCGGACACCTTCGAGCTGTACGTCGCCGGCACCTGGGGCCCGGCGACGCTGAAGTACTCGCAGGCGGTGACCAACCTCTTCGGCTCGCCGAACAGCAAGAACAGCTACTACCTCGACCTGTCGGCCACGTTCGACCTCGGCGGCGGCTTCTCGCTGATGCCGCACGTCGGACACCAGGACGTGAAGAATTCCAACGGCGGCACCTATACCGACTACAACATCAAGGTCGCAAAGGACCTGTCGGGCTGGACGCTGACCGGTGGCGTCTACGCGACGAGCGTCAAGAGCTCCGATCCGTTCTACAACTTCACGACGGGCCCGGCGGCCGGCAAGAATCTCGGCGCGACGCGGGTCGTGGTCTCCGTCGGCAAGTCGTTCTGACCGCCGCCGGAGGATCCGATGAAACTGATCACCGCGATCATCAAGCCGTTCAAGCTCGACGAGGTGCGCTCCGCGCTCTCGACCGTCGGCGTCCAGGGCATCACGGTCACCGAGGTCAAGGGCTTCGGCCGACAGAAGGGACATACCGAGCTTTATCGCGGCGCGGAGTACGTCGTCGATTTCCTGCCGAAGGTCAAGGTCGAGGTCGCGGTCGGCGACGACATCGTCGAGCAGGCCGTCGAGGCGATCGAGGCATCGGCGCGCACCGGGAAGATCGGCGACGGAAAGGTCTTCATCTATGACCTGGAGCAGGTTGTCCGGATCAGGACCGGCGAGACCGGCAAGGAAGCGCTGTAGGACACACGCACAAGGGACTCGAGGAAAAAACCCATGAAGAAACTGATTGCCATGCTGGCGCTTGCCACTGCCCTGCTGGGCGGCGGCGTCGCGCCGACCTGGGCGGAAGACGCGGCGCCGGCGGCTGCCGCATCGGCGCCCGCGAAAGCCGACGCCGCGGCGCCGGCTGCAACGCCGGCGGCCGCCGCGGCCCCGGCGGCTGCAGCGCCGGCGCCGCAGCCGAACAAGGGGGATACGGCGTGGATGCTGACGTCCACGGCGCTGGTGCTGCTGATGTCGGTGCCGGCGCTGGCGCTGTTCTACGGTGGGCTGGTGCGCACGAAGAACATGCTGTCGGTGCTGATGCAGGTGTTCGTGGTGTTTTCG
>DATKPC010000102.1:0-57417 GCA_035524275.1 Burkholderiaceae bacterium | reverse complement strand
AGTTCCAGCCGGCGTGAAAGCCAGGGCAACGCGTCGGCCGCCGACGGCTCCCGCGGAAGCTCCGGTCCGTCATCCTGGCCTGGCGGCAAGGCGTCCGGATCCCCTGGCGCCGGCCCTGCCGCGCCGACGTCCGCCGACAGTTCCTGGTGCACGGCCCGCGCCGCCGCCTGCAGGATGGCCTCGACACGCGGACGATCCAGCTCCGCGGCACGGCGCGCGAGCAGGCTCTTGACCAGCGCCAGGTGGCCGAGAATGCGGTAGCCCTCGGTCAACAGGTTGGACAACTGACGCAGCGGGAGCCGTACGCGCCGGGGTTCGACCGATGTCCGCTGCGCGGCGCCCGCCAAGGCGCCCAGCGCGTCGTAGACGTCGCGCCGGGCGCGGCGCTGCGCGACATCCTGCGGGCCGCCGGTCGGCCATTGCAGCACCTCGCGCGCATGCGCATCGAGCGCCGCGAGGACGCGGATGACGGTGCGCGGCAAGGTCCGGCGTTCCCAGGCTGGCAGCACGTAGCTGAATCCCCACGCGAGCGCAGCGCCGATCACCGTGTCGGCGAGCCGCTCGCCCACCGCAAGGCTCGCGTACGGATCCAGCAGGTGCGGCTGGAGCAGCGCCATCACCGACGCGGCGACGGACGTCAGCAGGTAGCGCGACAACGCGAACGTGTGCGCGGCGGCGACGGCCAGCACGAACAGGCCCGCGAGAAGCGGCACTTCGTGCAGGTGCGACAGCAGAAGCACCAGCACGCAGCCGAGCGCGGTTCCGGTGACCCGCGCATTGCGGCGCGACAGCGTCTGTTCCAGGTTGCCGCGCAGCACGACGGCGACGCTCAGGACGAGCCAGTGCGGATGCGACGCCCACGGCAGGCTGCGGCCGATCGCGTAGGCGGCAACCGTCGCCAGGCTGGCGCGCAACGCGTGGCGGAGCACGGGCGACCGCAGCGTGAAGTGGGGCCGCCATGCGGCGAACGACATCCGGTCCGGCGACACGAAATACGACAGCTCGGAGCGCGGAAGCGGAATCGTACCGGGCGCCTGGCCCACGAGGCCGTGCATGCGCGCGATCTCGTCGGCCATCTGGCGCAGGCGCGTCGCCAGCATCGGCACCGCGCGGCTTCGCGGGTCGACCGCCGCGTCGGATCGCAGCACGGCGTCGAGGCGCGCGTGGGCGCTCGACGAGGACCAGTTGCGTGGGGCGACCCCCGAGCGCAGCGCCTCGCGCACCTGGTCGAGCGCCGAGGCCATCCGGCGCAAGCCGAGCGCGAGCCGGGCGCGGACCCGCCGTGCAAAGCGATCCGTGCCCAGGACATCGAGGTCGAGCCGGCTGGCGAGCAGCAGGTCGCGCAGGTCGATCAGGCGCAGCAGCAGCGCGATGAGCCGCCGGTTCGCCTCGGTATCCGGCGCGACGAACAGCAGGTCGCGCGCGGCCTGCAGCCGGTCGGCGAGCTCGGCGTCGTCGCGAATCGACCGCTGCAACTGACGCGCGTCGTCGTCGGCGCCGGCCGCGGCGCCGCGGATCAACTGCGCCCGCGCGCGAATCAGGTCCGCGGTCGACTCGACGACGGCCGCCACGGCCAGCTTCCGGTACAGCCGCTGCAGCGCGACCGACGACAGCACCGACCAGCCGAGGTAGAGCCCGGCGCCGAGGAGGTTCCATCCGATCGGCAGCAGCACGAGGGCGGGATGCGCGGCGACCGGTCCGGCCATCGTGAACACCAGCGCGAGAATGCCGACGAACGACAAGGGTCCGGCGCGCGTCCCCCAGGACAGCGCCATCGCCGAGCAGAAAGCGATGAGCGCGATGGCCACGCCCAGCGCCATCGGGTAGGGCCGCAGCAACGCGACCAGCAGCGCGACGCCGCAGCCGGTCGCCGCGCACGCGAGGACGCGCTTCCAGACGCGCGACGGTGTCGTCGGCATGTCCGCGATGCTGCCGAAGACGGCGCCGCTGCTCGCCAGAAGTGCCGCGTGCAGCCCGCCCAGCCCGGCAACGACCGCGATGATGCCGCCGACGCCCAGCCCGACGCTCAGGCCGTTGACGGCGCGGGCCGGAAGTCGGGCGAGCTGCCGGGCGATCGAGCCGCCGGTCGGGTCGCGTGTCGTGCCGCCGAACTGCATCATCACGGGCGTTTTTCGAGGAAGTCAGCGGCGGAAATGCGGCCGCGGGCGGCATTGTAGAGACGGCACTCCGCTACAATTCGCCGCGGAAACCCGGCTATTTCCTCCGCGCGTCGCACGCCGATCGCCGTAGACTGGCTGGTCGTGGAAGCCGAGTCCGCCCGTGGAAGCGGAATCCGGAACCGATCCGCGCATCGAAGCCGACCGCCCTTCATCCGCCCGACCACAGAGCCCACCGATGACCCCTCCGATTCCCGCGACGCTCATTCCCGGCGACGGCATTGGCCCTGAAATCGTCGACGCGACGCTCGCCGCGCTCGACGCGCTGCAGGCACCGTTCACGTGGGACCGCCAGATCGCGGGCCTCGGCGGCGTCAAGGAGGCCGGCGATCCGCTGCCCAAGGCCACGCTCGACAGCATCCGGCGCACCCGGCTGGCGCTGAAGGGACCGCTGGAAACGCCGTCCGGAGGCGGCTACCGCTCGTCCAATGTCCGGCTGCGCGAAGAGTTCAAGCTCTACGCCAACCTGCGGCCGGCGCGGACGCTGATTCCAGGCGGGCGTTACGACAATATCGACCTCGTCGTCGTGCGCGAGAACGTCGAGGGCCTCTACACCGGCTACGAGCACTTCATCCAGATCGGCGACGATCCGCATGCGGTCGCGATGGCCACCGGCGTGAACACGCGCCAGGGCAGCCGGCGCCTGATCGAGTTCGCGTTCGAGCATGCGGTCTCCGTGGGGCGCCGCAAGGTGACCGTCGTGCACAAGGCCAACATCATGAAGGCCCTGACCGGCATCTTCCTCGAGACGGCGCAGGAGGTCTACGAGAAGAGCTACAAGGGTCGGATCGAGATGGACACGATCATCGTCGACGCGTGCGCGATGAAGCTCGTGCTCAATCCGTGGCAGTTCGACGTCCTGGTGACCACGAACCTCTTCGGCGACATCCTCTCCGACCTGGTCGCGGGCCTCGTCGGCGGACTCGGGATGGCTCCGGGGGCCAATATCGGCACCGATGCGGCGATCTTCGAGGCGGTCCACGGCTCCGCGCCGGACATCGCCGGCAAGGGCGTCGCGAATCCGACCGCGCTGCTGCTCGCCGCGGCGCTGATGCTGGACCACTGCAAGCTTCCGGATTCCGCGAAGCGGCTGCGCGCCGCGCTGGATGCGACGCTGAACGTCGACAAAGTGCGCACCGGGGACCTGGGCGGCAACGCGAACACGAAGGCCTTCACGCAGGCGCTCGTCGCCCGCATCCGCAACGGCTAGACGGTCGTCGGCGGCCGATCCCGCGCATGAAAAGACCCTAGATGGCTTCGCCCGCATCGACGCTTCCGGGCGCGGCACACGACGGGCAGCGGACCGCGTTCCGCGTCCTCGGAGCGATCAGCTTCGCGCACATGCTCAACGACATGATGCAGTCGTTGATGCTCGCGATCTACCCGCTGCTGAAGGACGGATTCCGGCTGAGCTTCGGCCAGATCGGCCTCATCACGCTGACCTACCAGGTTTCGGCGTCGCTTCTTCAGCCGCTGGTCGGCGCGTACACCGATCGCCGGCCGCAGCCCTACTCGCTGCCGGTCGGGATGGGATTCACGTTCGCCGGCCTGCTGCTCCTTGCCTTCGCCCCGGACTACACGTCGCTGCTGGTCGCGGCGGCGCTCGTCGGGACCGGCTCGTCGATCTTCCATCCCGAATCCTCGCGCGTCGCGCGCCTCGCCTCCGGCGGCCAGCACGGGCTCGCGCAGTCGCTGTTCCAGGTGGGCGGCAATCTCGGCTCCTCGCTCGGCCCGGTCCTCGCGGCCGCCGTCATCGTTCCGGCCGGCCAGCGCAGCGTCGGTGTGTTCAGCGGCGCTGCGCTCGTCGGGATGCTCGTGCTGCTGCAGGTCAGCCGCTGGTATGCGCAGCATCGCAGCGGCGCGCGCGCGCGCGCCAGTTCGCGCGGCCACCTGGAGCCGCTGGCCCGCGGCCGCGTCGCGCTGTGCATCGCCATCCTGCTGCTGCTGATCTTCTCGAAATACTTCTATCTGGCCGGGCTGAACAGCTACCTGACCTTCTACCTCATCGAGAAGTTCGGCGTCTCCTTGCGCCAGGCGGAATTCCAGCTTTTCCTGTTCCTGTTCGCCGTCGCCGCCGGGACGATCATCGGCGGTCCGGTCGGCGACCGCATCGGCCGCAAGACGGTCATCTGGGTCTCGATCCTCGGCGCCGCGCCGTTCGCGCTGCTGCTCCCCTATGCAAACCTGTTCTGGACCGGCGTGCTCACGGTCGTGATCGGGCTGATCATCGCCTCGGCGTTCTCCGCCATCCTGGTCTACGCGCAGGAGTTGCTGCCGGGTCGCATTGGCGCGGTTTCCGGGCTCTTCTTCGGCTTCGCGTTCGGCATCGGCGGCATCGGCGCCGCGGCGCTCGGGCACCTCGCCGACACGATGGGGATCGAAGCGGTCTATCGGATCTGCGCGTTCCTGCCCCTGCTGGGCATCGTCGCCATCTTCCTGCCGACGCGGCGACGCGCGGGCGCCGCCGCCACGTAGCGACACCGCCTTGAAACGGCGCCACCCGCCCGCTACGGGCGTGGCGCCGACGGCGCCTCGGCGTGAGGCCTGCGCCGGGACGCGCCGGAAGCCCCTTCGCCTTCGACCTGCTGGATCATGGCCCGGATGGCGCGCAGTTGCGCGCCGGATTTCTGGTCGTAGTCGTTGCCGTACCAGCCGATCCAGTCCCAGCACCCTTCGACGTTGTTGAGCAGCCCATTGGCCGGCGTCCAGTGCGGCACGAAATCGACCTTCGCCTGCGGGAAGAGCACGATGATGTCGTTGGCATCGGCCCAGCGCGCGTAGCCGGAGTTCGTGGCGAACTTCCGGCCGATCCAGGACTGGCCCTGGTAACAGCCGTGCAATGCGACATGCAGCGCGCAGCGCTCCCCGGCCGCGCAGCGCGTGGGCACGTAGACGAGGCCCGTCGTGTCCATCCCGATTCCGGGAGCGGCAAACGGACTCTGGTCGAACGACAGCAGTCGGCCGGCGGCGCCCGATGCCGCCGGCGGCTTCAGCGCGCCATGGATCCATTGCAACAACGCACCGGCGGCGTCGAAACGGCAATTGCTGATGAAGGGCTCGGCGGAGATGCCGCAAGCCGTATTGCCCGCCGCATCGAAGTTCGTCGGAAAAGTATGCCCGGCGGCATCGACGGTATCCACCTTGACGCGGGCCGCCGGCAGGAATCCGCCCTGGACGTAGAACGCCTGCACTTGTCGCGCGACGCTCGGCCCGGTAACGACGTCGAGGCTGCCGTCGACCACGTAGACCCGCTGTCCGGCGATGTGCGCCACATCGTCGATTTCGTTCCCGCTCCAGCCGCGCGCGTTCGCGACGGCCGGGCTCACGTCGGGCGCGGCCCCGGCGCTGCACTCCGAGATCAACGCCTGCCGCGCGCAGTCGTACGGACCGCCGGCGACGACGCCGACGCCGCGGAAGACCGACGAATACGCGACCGCCATCTGCATCGCGACGTAGCCGCCGGAGGACATCCCGGAGATCGAGACATTCGCGGGATCAACGTTGTAGGCCGCCAGCGGCGCCGCCGCGGCAGCGAGCCACGGCGCGCCGGCGAGCAGCGTCGCCCAGGCGCGACGCCCGGCGCGGGCGAGGCCGGCATGCGCGCCGCCGCTAGAACGCGGCACTCGGCTTGCGCAGGCGACTTCCATCGCGTGTCGTGACGACGGCGCCCAGCGTCAGCAACCAGTCGAGTTCGTCGCGGCCGTCGAGGCGCAGCGCGGTCACGGTGCGTCCGCCATCGAGCAGCTCCCCGACGCGCAGGCCATAGAAGTCCGCGATGCGCCGCGCGACGTCGCGCCGGCCACTGGCCTCGGCGGACAGATAGATGGAGTCGCCGTCGCGCTCGAGTTCGCGGAACTCGAAGGCGGCGACGTCGGCGCCGGCAAAGTCGCGGCGGTAGCCTTCCAGGCTGTCATAGACGCGGACTTCCTTGCGAATGACGGTCTGCCCCAGCCGGGTCAATTCGCCGGCCAGATCGCGGTCGGGCATCGATTCGTGATCCCGGCCCTCCGGCGCCAACGCGCCGACGGCCAGGTAAGCAGCGTCCAGCGCACAATGCACCGCATCGTCGTCGGTCGCGTTCGCCCGGCACTGCGCCAGCGCCTGCGGCAGCAGCCCTCCCGTGGCATGCGACTGGTCGCCGAGGCGCTCGGCCATCAGCTGGCGGCCGGCGGCAATCGCCTGTCGCAAGCCGCTCGAAGCCGATCCGGTGCGTTCGATGGCCAGGATCCCATAGACATCGGCGGAAACCTCCTGCGCGACCCAGGGGAACGCGCTGGCGTCCCAGACCGAGCCGTCCGGCCTCAGCATGAACGCCGCGCGCACCTTGCAATGGCCGATTTCGTGCGCCACCGCAAACCGCGCCTGGTCGTCGGCGTCGATGCGGCCCGCGAGGAAACGGGCGAGCGCCTCGAGCGTCCGCCCGCCCGACCGCGCCAACCGCACGTAGCACTGCAGGCGCCCGTCGACGACGCGTACGACCGACAGCGCCCCTTTCTCGCCGTCCCGAAACGAGATGTGGACGTCGGGCGCGAGCCGTTGCGCGAAGTCCGCCGCCGTTCGCATGTAGTCGTCCGGGGCGCCGCTCGGCACGTCGAACGGCGACGCTTCGTGCGCGTGCGGGACGTTCGACCCGAGCGAAGCGACGCAGGCGAGCAACAAGCCGACCGCGCAGGCGGCAGTCCTCAACGATCGCATGGTCAGTCCCGCATCGCGCACCGCCTCGTCGATTGGCGGCATCCGGGCGCGATTCTAGCCCGCCGTCACGCCGCAATCGCCAGAGGTCCAGGAGCGCTGCGTGGCCGCGGCGCGCGCCCGACGGCCTGGAGCCTAGCGCCGCTCCTTCAGGATGTACGCGATCAGGTCGTCGGCCTCGGAGCCCGACAACGGAATCGGCGGCATCGAGACATGCTGCTTGGACATCAACATCCGAAGGTGTGCCGGCGTACTCGCCGGATTCCGGGCAATGGCATCGAAAGTCGGCGCCGCATCGGTCGCCACGTTGGCGCCGGAAATCAGGTGACACTGGCCGCACCAGCGCTTCGCCAGCGCCGCGCCCACCGTGGCATCACCGCGCGCGGACTCGGTCGCCGGCGAACCCTCGGCGGCCGCCGCCGGCCGCCCTGCCGCGCACCACGCGACGAGCCCGCCAACGACGAGCGGCCCGACCACGCTTGGAAGCCCTCGCGCGCCGCCGAATGCGCGACGGAATGCGCGACTGAATGCGCGACTGAATGCGCGGCTCACCGCCATTTGGATCGACATGCCCTTGGAGTTGCGCATCAATGGAAATCCACATGCCACCGAAATTCGATTCCGCTCGGCCATAGGCGTCGACGTCGTCGCGATTCGAGCGGCGTTCGCATCAGTTTGACATCAGGACCGGCAGGGTCATGTGCTGCAGGATATGTCGCGTGCCCGCGCCGCGCGAGCCGATCGGCAGGCCGGCGATCGAGCCTCGCGCGCCCATGACGAGCAAATCCGCCGAGCGATCCGCGGCGCGATTCAGCAACAGGTCCATCACCGCGACACCGTCGTCCTCGTCGAGCGGGAAGGCCTCGGTTGCGACGTCGATACCGTGGCAGCGCAAGTGCAATTGCGCGGCCGAACAGGCGGCCTCGGCCGCACCGCGCTCCCGGGCGATCGCCAGCAGATGCGCCGATGACGCGCCGGCCATCAGCGGCAATGCATCGTTGAGCGCGCGGGCGGACTCGCGCGAGTCCTTCCACGCGATCAGTGGCCGCTGTCCCGGATCGCGAAAATCGCCGATGTACGGAATCACCAGCACCGGCCGCCCCGCGTGCAGCACGACGTCGAGCGCCAGCGAGGGCGGCACCAGGACCGGTTGCGTCTCGTCGTGCTGGCCGAAGACCACCAGGTCGACGTGACGCGCCAGATCCGTCACGCGACGCACGATCTCGGCCTCGCTGCCGCAGTTCGCGTCGACCCAGCCGAAGTCCGGCACGCCGGCACAGGCGGCCTCGAATGCCGCGCGGCTGGCTGCGGCCGCCTGCGCGTACTCCTTCGGCGGCCAGTTCGCGATGTAACCGACGCGCTCCTCGGCGCCGAACTGCGCGAAAACACCCAGCAGGCGCGCACCGTGCTTGCGCGCGATGCCGACCGCGAGCTCGACGCGGCGCGCGCAGCGCGCCGTGCCATCCAGGTGCACGATCAGGTGCTTCAATCCCATCGTCACGCCTCCATCGGGGCCGACGCGGCAGCCGACATGGCCTTGGCGCGCTGGCCCGCTCCGCAGGTCCTATTTAATCACTAGCCGCGGTGGCGTGCGCGTCGCGCCCGTGACGCGGCCACGCGCGGCTTGATGAAGATCAGCAGTCGAGGCGCTCGGACCCGCGCGCCAAGCTCTCGCGATGTCGCCGGGCTACGGCGCACCGGACGCGGCGGTCGCGAGTTGCCGCAATGCCCGCTCGAAGACCTCGGGCGGCTGGCCGCCCTGGATCAGGTGTCGATCGTCGATGATGATCGACGGCACCGAATGAATGCCGAGCGCATGGAAATGCGCCTCGCGCTCGCGCACCTCGTCGGCGAACCGGCCGGACCCGATGACGTCGGCCGCTGCCGCGGCATCGAGGCCAGCCGCCTCGGCGGCGCGCTGCAGGACGCCGGGCGCCGCGGGGTTTTCGCCGCGCGTGTGATAGGCGAGCAGCAGCGCATGCTTCAGTTCGCGCTGGCCGCGCGGCTGCAGTCCGGCCCAGTACAGCAGCCGATGCGCATCGAACGTGTTCCAGACCCGAGTGCGCTCGCCGAAGATGAATCCGACCGAGGCGCCGCGTTCCCGCAGTACCTGCCGGTTCTGCTGCAGTTGCACCGCCGAGATTCCATACTTGCGCGTGAGGTATTCGTCGGCGTCCTCGCCCTCCGGTGCCATCGACGGATTGAGCTCGAAGGGCTGGAAATGCACGGTGGGGCGCACGAGTTCGGCAACGCGCGCCAACGCGATCTCGAGCGCGTTGAGCCCGACCGCACACCACGGGCACGCGACGTCGGAAACGAAATCGATGTTCATGGCTTCACGCGCGGCGGCAAACGTAGGCCTCGGTCACGTAGGGAAACGCGATCGCGTCGCGGCCACGCAAGTCCGGGTGGGTCGCCGCCAGTTCTGAAAGCCGTTGCGCGACGAGGTCCTTTTCGGCCGCCGGCAGCGCCGCGATGAAGCTCACCGACAGGAAGCGGTCGAGGATCACCTCGCGCGGCGGCCCGACATGCTCGTGGCGGAACGTCGACGCCTCGAGCGGCGAGAAAAGGCCGCTATCGAACGGCTTTCGCCATTCCCCCTTGTGGTGGCGCGGCGCGTCGCCCTCGTAGGGCGAAATGATCTCGGTGATGCGGCGGACCCAGTCGACCGACGCGTCGCGGACGTTCCAGACGAGGCCCAGCGCGCCGCCGGGCTTCAGGACGCGGTGGATCTCGCGCAGCGCGGCGACCTCGGCGAACCAATGGAAAGCCTGCGCGCAAACGACCGCATCGGCCGCTGCCTCCGCGATCGGCATCGATTGCGCAGTGCCCGCGAGCGTCCGTACCGCGGGCAGGTTGCGCGCCAGCAGCGCGCGCATCTCGTCGACCGGTTCGATCGCCGAGACATCGGCGCCGGACGCCACGAGGAGCTTCGTGAACTTGCCCGTTCCTGCGCCCAGGTCGACGACGCTGCGGCCGGGCCCCACCCCAAGCACGTTCGCGAGCCAGTCGTGCAACGCGACCGGATATTCCGGGCGCCCGCGGGCGTAGGCCTGCGCCTCGGCGGCAAAGCCGGTGGCGGCGGCGGCGTGGATCGTGGCCATCGGCTCAGCAGGCGCGCGACGCGAAATAGCCGCGCCCGAGTTCGTCGAAGTCGCGTCCGAACGCGATGACGTTGTCGAAGCCCGCGAAGGCTTCGGCCGGCATCGTGGTCGTCAGCACGACGGCCCGCATCCCGGCATGGCGCGCCGCCTCGACGCCGAGCGGCGCATCCTCGAACACGATGCAGTCGGCGGGCGCCACGCCGCAGCGCTGCGCGGCGGTCAGGAACACGTCGGGAGCGGGCTTGCCGCGGGTCACGTCGGCGGCGCCGACGACCACCTGGAAGCAGTCGCGCAACGCGAGTCCATCGAGCGTGAAGGCGATGTTCTCGTCGGGCGCCGAGGTGCCGACGGCCAGCACGATGTCGCGACGACGCGCCTCGCCGATGAACTCGCGCAGCCCCGGAAGGACGCGCCGATGCGGGCCGTACATCTCGCGGTAGACCCGCTCCTTCTCGTCGAGCAGCGCCCCGCAGGCCGCGTCGTCCAACTCGGGTCCGCAATAGTCGCGGATGATCTCGCGCCCTTGGCGGCCGGCCGTGTCGATGAAGAACGCCTGAGGATCGATCTGGCGACCGTGCCGGCGGAAGAACTCGATCCACGCCTCGGTGTGGTAGCCCATGTTGTCGACCAGCGTCCCGTCCATGTCGAACAGGTAGGCGCATGGCTTCGCGGCGCACTGCGTCGGCATCGTGCTCGTTCGTCGTCTCGCGGATCGGTCGATGATACATTGGCGCGTCGATGTCCCCGGCTCGCGCGCACGAGCGGTTGCGCCTGCAATCGTCGATGACCCTTCGAAGCGAAGACCCCGCGGCACGCGTGCCGACCATCCGCGACGTCGCGCGGCGCGCCGGCGTCGCGATGGCGACGGTCTCGAACGTCCTGACCGGTCGTCGTCCGGTCGCCGAGGATCGCCGCCGCCGCGTCCTGGAGGCCGTCGCGGCGCTCGGCTACCAACCGAACCTGCTCGCGTCCGGCCTGCGCCGGCGCCGGACCGCGACGATCGGCATCGTCGTTCCCGACCTGACGAATCCGTTCTTTGCCGCGATGGTCCAACGCATCGAGGGCCTCGCGGCCGCCGGCGGCTACCAGGTGCTCCTCGTCGACTCGACGAACGACCCGGCGCGCGAGGAGGAGCGAACGCGGGCGCTGCTGGCACGCCGGATCGACGGGCTGGTCTTCGCGCCCACCGAGGACGCGCTGCCGCCGATCCGCGGGCTGGAACCCGGCGGCGTGCCGATGGTGATCGTCGACCGCACGATCGCGGACGGCGGCTACGACACGGTGCTGGCGGACAACGTCGACGCCTGCGAACGCGGCTGTCGGCACCTGCTGGACCTCGGCCACCGCGACATCGCGCTGCTCGTGCCGCGCGACCACCTGGCCAACATCCGCGAACGCATCGAAGGCTACCGGCGCGCGCTCGCGGCCGCCGGGCTCGCGGCCCGCGAGCACGTCGTCATCGGCGGGTCCGACGCCGAGAGCTGCCGCGGCGCGCTGGAGCCGGAACTTCGGCGTCGCGAGCGGCCGAGCGCGATCTTCGCCGCGGCCTACGAATCGACGCTCGGCGCGATCAGGGCGATCCGCGCGGTCGACCTCGCCTTTCCGGACCGCATCGCGCTGCTCGGCTTCGACGACTTCGACTGGATGCGGGTGCTGCGCCCGTACATCAGCACCGTGGCGCAGCCGATCGATGCGCTCGGCGCGGAGGCCTGGCGGCTGTTGAGCGCCCGGCTGCGCGGCGAATCGGCGCCACCCGCTCGCCTGCGCCTTCCGTGCACGCTGCAGATTCGGGAATCCTCGCCGCCGCCGGCGCGTTGAGCACGAGCGCCGCGGATCCGCTCACTCGTCGCGCACCGGTCGCGCACCGGTCGCGCTAGCGGCGCCTACGTGACGACCTCGCGGCGCTGCGGGTTCGTCGCCGGGCCGACGTCGGTCGACCGGGCGCCCGAGGCGCCGCGCGCCGGCTCCTCCGAGTCGTCGCGCAGCGTCGACGGCGGCGCGGGCATCACCGTCATCCGCGTGCGCGTGCGACGACCCTCGAGCTGGCGTGTGACCCGCCCGGTGTGCGGATCGATCGTGTGGACGATCCGGTATTCCGGCTCCGGCGCGGGGCGCCGCACGAGGCGCGGCGGACCCGCCCGCAGGCGGCGGAAGTAGTTGCGCATGTCGGCGACGAAGCCGACGGCCCAGACGATCGCCGCGAGTGCCGCCGGAACCGCCACGGCGCCGACGCGATCGACGGTCAGCTGCACGAGCTCGTCGATGCCGGCGTTGATGCTCTTCGGCAGGACGAACCCGACGAGGAGGAAGACGACGACGGCGCCGCCGAGGAGGAAGATCATCCGGATTCCGCTCATGAAGAGCCAGAACCCGATTTCGCCCAGCATCTCGCCGAACGCGGGCAGCCGGTCGGCGGGAAGCACCCGCCGCGCGATCGGGCGGACGGCGAACGTCGCCACGATCAATCCAAGAAGCATCCAGGGCAGGACTTGCAGGGCACTGGGCACCGGTTTCTCCGAAGAACGGTTCCTCCACCGAACCTCGGAGCGCACTGTCGCCGCCGTCGCAGGCAAAGTCAACGCGATAAATCACCCGCCGTGAGCGGTTCCGACAGGCGGGCGGCCCCGACATGCGGACGGGTACACCTCCCCAGGTCCGGCCGGGTCGCCCCCAGCACAACAGGGGCAATCTCCTCGCCGCGTCCCGCCCGCGCGCTCAGGACGGCAGGAAGTCCAGCGGCCAGGTGATCGTCAGGAGATTGACGTCCTTGGCACCGAAGTCGAACTGCCGGATCCGACCCAGCAGTTTCTGCTCCAGTTCGGCTGCCCGCAACTCGCTCGAGACGATGTGGCACTCGACGACCTGGCCCGACGGCGCGATCTTCAGTTCCAGCACGACCTTGCCGACGAGCGACGGATCCTCGCGCAGTGCGCGGTTGTAGATCGCGTAGATCGCCCCCTTGTTGCGCTCGAAGACAAGCTTGACGTCCTCGATCGAGCGCGACGCCTTGCCGCCGCCGCCGCGCTGCACGTCGGCGCCGCCTCCCCCACCGCCGCCACCGCCCGGTCCGCCGCGGCCGGCGAATCCGCCTCCGCCCCCGTATCCGCCACCCCCACCGCCGCCGGCGACACCTTCGACCAGGGTCGTCGCGCGCCCGGCCAGGCCGCCGCCGCCGGTATCGCGGCTGTACCCCGCCGTATTGATGCCGCCGCTGCCGTTCGTCGCGTTCGACGTGATCAACGAGCGGACCGGAACGCCGGGCGCGGTGCCCGCGCCCACGCCGACGCCCACGCCGGTGCCGACGCCCGGACCCGGCTTGATGTCCGCCTTCAGCTGCGCCGCCATCGGCGCGCCGCGCAGGTCGGCGATCTCGTCCTTCATCGCGAGCAGCCCGACCCCGGAGGCCTTCTGCCGCGCGTTCTCCGCGATCTCGCCGGGCGGCTTGTTCGGCTCCGGCCGCCGCGCTTCCGGCACCGGCGCCTGGTTCGGCTTCGGCACGTCCTGCCGGCGCGGCTGCGGCTTCGGCGGCTCCGGCTTGTCGGGCAGCGCCGGCTTCGGCACGGCCGTCGGCGTCACCGGCGTCGGCTGTTGCGCCTGCGGCCGGTTCATTGCAAGTGGCGGCGGCGGCTTCGTTTCCAGCAGCAGCTTCGCGACGCGCGCGGAAACTTCCGGCGGCTGCTCGCGGTCCGGTTCGTGGACCTTGATCCACGGCAGGGCGAGGCCGAACACGATGCACGCGAGCAGCACGCGCGACAGGATCCGGCGGAACCGCCGGTCATCGGCGGTCGAGGCTTGCCACGGCAGGATCGCCGTGCGGAACGAAATTCCCGCGGACGCACTCACGCTTCAGTCTTCCTTCGAACCGCGAACGAAACTTCGGTGAAGTTCGCGCGCGCACAGGTGAACATGACCTTGCGCAGCAGGCGATAGGGAATCGCCTTGTCCCCCATGATCGTGACCGCCTTCGGCTGCGCGGCGTCTTCCGGCCGGATCACGCGCCGCCCGGCCTCGGCGTCGAGCTCCGACTTCAACGGCTCGATGAGATCGTTGTCGGTGCCCAGCACGTCGGCGACCGCGGCGACCCGGTGGCCCTGGACCAGGATCTCGGCGTCGTTGACGGCGACGACGATCGTCTCCTTCGGCGCCTTCTCCGCGGTCGACTCCGGCAGCTTGATCGCGCGGGTGCTGGGCAGCCGCTCGATCTCGGTGCTGTTGGACAGCAGGAAGAAGATCAGGATCGTGAAGACGTCGATCAGCGACACCAGGTTCAGGTCGACGAGCGACTTGTTGCGGTCGCGCCGCTCGGCGCGCCGCTGCAGCGGTGTCAGGTTCATGTCCGCCCCTCGCCCGGCTTGATCGGCGCGTCGCCGACCGAGATGTCCGGGAACATGTCGACGCGGACGACCGACGTCCCCTGCGCGACCTTGCCGGAGCGCACCGCGTCCATCACGCCGACGAGCACCTCGTAGGGCGTCGTCGCCTGCGCGAGGATCGTCGCCTCGGTCTTGTCCGGGTACTTGGCCTTGACCTGCTGGATCACGTCCGAGAGCGCGCGGACGTCGTAGCCGCCGTTCACGTTCGGAATGCTCTGGATGAGCCCGCCGATGCGGTCGCCGACGTCGAGCGAGTCCGGGCGTATCACGATCTCGAGCTGCAGGTCGCCTTTCAGGTTGTCGAACGCCGACGACTGCGCCGGCAGCGTCAGGTCGAGCACCGACAGCCGCGTGAACACGGCCGTCGACAGCAGGAACGGCACCAGCACCACGATCAGGTTCAGGAACGCGGTGATCTCCAGCGCCGCCGGCTGCTTGCGTAGGCGTCGCAGGCGCATCTCAGCGGGCTCCGGCGGGTTCCTGGATCGCGCGCTGCGTCATGTTGAGGAAGCTGATCTTGGCCGCCTCGAGGCTGTCGACGATCTCCGTCGTGCGCGCCTGCAGGAACGCGTGGATCAGCAGGAACGGGATCGCGACCATCAGCGCGAACGCGGTGTTGTTCATCGCGATGGAGATCGATGCCGACAGCAGCTCGGCCTTCTCCGACGCATTGACCTGCGCCACCGCGGTGAACGCGTGGATCAGGCCGGTGATCGTTCCGAGCAGGCCGACCAGCGTGATGACATTGGCGAACGTCGCGATGTAGTGCGTGCGGCGCTCCAGCCGGGGAACGATCTCCATCATCCCCTCCTCCATCGCGGCGTCGATGTCTTCGCGACGGCGCGCGCTCTGCAGCCGCGTGAGCCCGTTGTTGACGATCTTGCCGATCGCGGAGTCCGACTTCGACGTGTAGCCGTACACCTGCTTGAAGTTGCCGCCGGCGAGCAGCGGCTGGATGCGGTCCCACATCTTCCGGTTCTCGGTCCGCGCCTTGTTGAGGAAGATGAAGCGCTCGATCGCGACGGACAGGCCGAGCGCCAGGATCGCCAGGCTCGGATAGATGAAAAGGCCGCAATCCTGGAAGAACTTGACGGCGGAATCGAAGGTGTTCATTGCTGAATCTCCAAATGCAACGGCGGGCACACTGCGGGGTTGGGGGTTCGGTTCGTCGGTGGCATCACTTCGGCGCCGGCACCGTGGCGACCGGGGCCGGCGACACCGGCGGCGCCTCGACCTGCGCGTCGTAGCGGATCTGGCGCCGGAAGACGTCGCGATCGAGCGGCGCCAGCGCCTCGTCCAGCACGCTCTCGATCGGGCGGCCGGACAGGTCGCCGGGCGCCGGACGCTTCCACGGCACGATGTACAGGACCTTCGGCAGCTCGCGGTTGCCGATGACATGCGACTGCTCGAGCGCCGCCCGGTCCTCCGCGCTGGGCGCGGCGGTGGCGGCGGCCGTCGCGGCGCCCACGGCGCTCGCGGCGGCAACGGCGAGCGCCGCCAGCACGATGCGGACGACGTCGGCGGAACGCTTCATGGCTGCTCCTTGCGGCTGAGCCGGTTCTGCTGCTGGGTCCGGTTCTTGAGGTCGGCGACCCATTTCGTCACCTGCGGATCGCCGTTCGGCGACAGCGCGAGGTAGTGATCGTAGAGTTCGAGCGCCTTCTTGCTTTCCCAGAAATACAGGTCATAAAGGATCCCGAGGTTCAGATACGCGATCGCATAGTTCGGATCGATCGCGATCGCCTGCTCGTAGGCCTCGCGCGCCTTCTGGAAATCCCCCTTGGCGCGATAGGCGATGCCGAGCTGGTTGCGATAGACGGCCTGCCGCGGGTTCGCCTTGACCGCGGCCTCCAGTTCGGCGACGGCCTCCGGCAGCTTCCCGGCCTGGCGATAGATCACGCCCAGGTTCGCGTGCGGTCCGCCCAGTTCCGGATGCGCCTGCGCCAGGGCGAGGAACCCGCGCTGCGCCTCGTCGACCCGCCCGGCGAGCAGGGCACTGCGCGCCGCCTCGAAATCGCGGCGGACCGCCGGGTCGACATCGGCATCCGCGGCCGCGCCGGTCGCCTTGCCTTGAGCCGCGGCCGCGGCAGCCGGCGGCGACGACTCGTTCGACGAGGCCGGCTTCAGCTTCCCGGCGAGATCACCGATCGAGGCGCAGCCGCTTCCCGCGATGCACAGCGCGGCGGCAAGGCACGCGAACAGCAGGCGCTCAGCGGATCGCATCGACGACGACCTCCCCCAGCTCGCTCTTGCCGTAGCGCACCGGCCGCAACTGGCGCAGCGCGGCGAAACTGTCGCGGACCGACTTGTCGTAGATGCCGTCGGCGGTACGGTGCGCGTTCAATTCATGCAGCTCGATCGCCTTCTCCTCGAACGGGAAGGCCTGCTCCTCCAGCAATACGTTGTACTGCTCCAGTTCCGCCTTGCCGAGCGACCGCGGGCGTTCGGAGTCGAGGATCGCGCGCCCGAACTCGTGGTAGACCTCGGCCGTCTTGTACGTCGCCGCGGTCGTGATTTCGGCGACCCCGTACTGCGACGCGGCGCCGTAGGCCTTCAGGACGTCCTCCATCTTCGCCTTCTTCAGCTTCAGCTGCCGCTGCAGCGGCTCGACGAGCGCGATGCGGTGGAATTCGTCGTAGACCGGCTCGGCCAGCGCCAGCGCCGCGCTGGCGCCGAGGAAGCGCGTGCGCTCCGTACGGCCGCCGGTGGCGCGCTGTTCGGCCTGCAGCAGCTCGTTCATCCACTGCAGCTCGCGCGCGTGGTCGCCCTGGTCGCGGGCCAGCCGCGCCAGCCGGAAGCGGGCCTCCTCGGCGGTCTCCAGCGGCTCCGGATACTGACGCAGGTAGCGCTCGTAGGCCGCCGCCGCCTGCGGCTTCGCGCCGCCCTTCTCGTAGAGCTCGCCGGCCTGCCATTGCGCGTCGCGCGCGAGCTTCGGGTCCTTCTTTTCCGCCGCCATGCGCTCCAGCTCGCTCGCCGCCGGCGCCCATTGCTGCTTCTCCAGGTAGACGACGGCCAGCTTGTTGCTGACGTCGGCCTGCAGCGGGCTGTTCGGGAACCGCTGCCGGAAATCCTCGAGCGTGCGCGCCGCCGCGTCCCAGTCCTTCAGCGCGATCAGCGAGGCGGCAGCGTCGAACTGCGCGTTCGGGCGGATCGACGCCGTCGGCGCCGCCGTCCCGACGCGCGCGAAATGGCTCGCCGCCTCACGCGGGTTGCCCGCCGCCCGCGCCTGCTCGCCCTGCTTGTAGATCGACGCGGCGAGCCGCTCGATGAGATCGCCGCGCGCCGCATCGTTCGCCGGCGCCAGCGCGAGGACTTCGCCGTAGCCCCGCTCGGCGCGCGCGTAGTCGCCGGCCTCGAAGGCGGAGTGCGCCACGACGGTCCACGCCACGCGCCGCTGCGCGGCCGCCGGCGGAGGATTCAGCGCCAGGACCTGCTGCGCCAACGCGCTGGCCTGGTCCGGGATGTGCTGCGCGTAGAGCTGCTCCGCCGCGTGCGTCAGCACCGGTGCGCTACGCGGGTCGTCCTTGAACGCCGCGCCGAACCGCTTGGCGCTCTCGACGCTCGCGAGCTGCACGCCACGCACCGCGCCGGGCGCGCTGCGCCTCTCCAGTTCCGCGTACGCCAGCAGCGCGCTGTAGCCGGCGTCCGCGCTGTGGGCGCCGCGCGGATACTTGTACGCGACCTTCTCGTACTCCGTGGCCGCCTCCGCGTAGCGCGCCTGATCGACCGTCGCGCCCTCGAACAGCAGCTCGGCCAGCAGGAAGTTGGTCTCCGGCGCGGTCGGATCGTTCGGGAACGAATCCAGGTACGCCCGATACCAGCGCGCGGCCTCCTGGTAGTCCTCGTTGCGGTGCCCCTTCTGCGCGAGCGCGTGGTAATGGCGCGCGAGCTCCGCGAGGTTCGACTTCACGAGCGGTTGCGCCTTGTCCCAGGCGGCCGGATTGGCGCGCCGGAACTCGCTCTGCGCGCCATAGCGGGCGACGTATTCCTTCTTCCCCTCGAGCGCGAGGCTGCCGAACCCGCCCTTCTGGTAGATCTCGATCACGCGCGCCTGCAGGATCGGCGCCTGCGCGTGCAGCGGATTGCGCTTGACGAACGCGCCGTAGGCGTCGGCCGCGTCCTTGATCCGATCCTGCTTGAGATAAAGTTGCGCGAGCTGGTCGTAGACGCGTGGCTCGTACTCGTGGCGCACGTCGGAGTTCATGTACGGCGGAATCGACTCCGCGCCCTGCAGGTTCTCCAGGCACAAGCCGGTGACCCGGAACGTGTCCTCCACGAGCTCGCGATCGGCGCGCGTCAACCCCGGGATGGACTCGATCGGCCCGTCGTTGCTGCGACCGGCGAGCTTCAGGTCCAGGACGCCGAAGAACGAATTGAGCGCATCGTCCAGCCGTCCCTGCTTGAAGATCGACCAGCCGTGCATGTACAGCGACCGCTCGTAGTAGGGCGTCGTCTTGTCGCTCTGCAGGACGGTCGCGTAGGCCTGCTCCGCCTTGGCGTACTCCTTCGTCGCGAACAGCATCTCGCCGCGCCGGAACTGCGCTTCGTCGCGGTACGGCGTTGCCGGGTACTGCTGCACCAGGCGGCCGAGCGTCTTTAACGAGTCGTCGATGGCTCCGCCCTGCTCGTAGGCGCGCGCAAGCTGGTACAGCACGCGGTCGTTGCCCGGATCGTTCGGATAGTTCTTCAGCAGGTCGAGGTACAGCGCGATCGCGCCGCGGCTCTCGGCCGTCGCCTTGCCGCCGGTCGCCGGCGCGCCAGCGGCCGCCGGCGTCGCCGCCGCGGCGGCCGCGGCGGCCGACACCGGCGCTCCGGCGGCCCGCGGCGGCGGCGCGTCGTCGGAGGCGTCCATCTCCAGGTCGGCGATCCGGCGCATCGCCTCCGAGCGCTGCGGCGCGCGCGGCGCGGAGTTCAGGAATTCGCGGTAGGCGGCGATCGTCTTCTCGTCGCTGCGCGGCACCGCCTGGCCACTTTGCACATCGACCGGCCGGCTCGACAGCGTCTTCAATGTCGGCGCGTTGTCCGGCTCGCCCTGCGCGCTGCGCGTATGCGAGCAGCCCGCAAGGCCGGCGGCCAGCGCAGCCAACGCGCAGCCGGAAAGGCCGATCCGGCGGGCGAACCCGAACCGACTACTGCGCGGGCGCCGCATGGTTCGCGTCTTTCGCTTCGTTCGCACGGTCGTACGTCTGCGCCAGCGCGAAGCGCGCCTGCGTCGTGTACAGCGCCAGGCGCTCCTTCTCGTGCTCCAGCTCGGCCACGGCCAGTTCCTGCACGACGTTCTGCTGTTCGCGCGACAGTTGCGCGACGCGCGGCATCAGCTCGTGGATCCGACGCTGCAGGTCGGCGATCCGCTGCGCGAACGCGTCGAAATGCGCCGGCTCGTCGACCTGCGCCCTCGCGAGCGCCGCATCGCGGCGATGCGCCTCGACGAGACCCTGCCCGGTCGATTGCAGCGCGCGCTTCGTGTCGGCCAGCCGCGGCACCATCTCGTCGGACAACTGCCAGGCGAGTGCGCCGGCGACGCGCCGGTAGCGCTCGCGCGCGGCCGCGTAGGCCGGATCGTCGCCGGCGCGCGCCAAGGCATCGCGTACGCGTTGCAGCCGGGCGGCCAGTTCACGCTCGTGCGCGTCGGCGAACGCGGCGCCGTCGGCGCCCTGCTCGGCACGGTCGAGTTCCGCCGCCAGCGAGCCGACCCGCTTTTCGAGCGCATCGATCGCCTCGCCGCGTTCGTTCGCGCGGACCTGCGGCAGGCGCTCCGCATACGCCTGGCGGCGGGTCGCGAGCATGTCGCCGAACACGCCCAGCTTGTCTTCCCACTGGCGCAGGTTCGCCGCCAGGAACTGCAGGTCGCGATAGTTCTTGAAGGCCTCCTGGAACTCGTGCAGCGCCAGGATCTGCGCGAGATGGCGCGCGTGCGGCAGCGGCGGCAGCGTCCCGATGCTCCAGAACCAGCCCATTTCCTGGCCCGGATTGGACGCCAGAAGTCCGTCCAGCAGCTTGCCGGAACGGATCGCCGCGACCGATTCGTCGAGGCTCGCGGTCTCGCCGTCGAACGCGGCGATCGCATTGTTGTACTCGTCGGCCGACTGCCCGAAGGCCCCGAGTTCGGCGTAGGCGTAGGGCACCGCGAGCTTCGCTTCCAGCACGGCGGCATCGGCGGCGTCGCGTCCGGCAAGCTCGGACCACGACGCCAGCGCAAGCTTGGGCTGCTTCAGCGACGCGTTGGCCCAGCCGAAGCCCAGCAGCGCCTTGTTCGCGAGCATGCCATTGAGGCGCACGCGCTCCAGGTACTGCGTCGCCTGCTGCGGCTGGTTGGCCTGCAGCGCGGCGAAGCCGAGCGCGACGTTCGCCTTGTCGCGAACGCTGCGCATCTCCTCGTCCACCGCCACGGTACGCCCGACCTCGTCGAGCCACTTCGTTCCGCCGGCGACGTCGCCGGACTTCACCAGCGCGACCCCCAGGTTGAAGCGCGCGTACATGCCGCCGGTGCCTTTCGCGGTCATCGCCTGCAGCACCTGCGCCGCGCCCGGATAGTCGCCGCGCGCCATCAGCAGGTTCGCCTGCAGCAGGCGCCGGTCCTCGTCGAGGCCGGCCGGCAACGCGTTCTGCACGCGCCCGATGGCGTCGAGCGCCTCCGCGAGCAGCCCGCGCTGGTAGCGGATCTTCGCCAGGTAGTACCAGGCGCGGTCGCGCACCGACGGCGACGCACCCTTGTCGATGAGCCGCGCGAAGATCTCGCCGGCCTCGCGATGCAGCCCGTACGACAGGTACAGCCCGCCGCGAAGAATCTCCGCCTCGTCGCCGTGATGCGAAAGCCGGTCGAAATGCTGCGAGACCATCAGCCCGGTCAGCGAGGTGAAATAGCGCCCCTCGTAGAAATAGAACAGGCTGTCGCCGAAGTAGGGATCCTTGACGACGTGGCGCGGCGGCGCCTCGGCGGCACCGCCGGCCGCGGGAAGGCAGCCCGCCGCGAGCGCGACCAGCGCGGCTCGAACGAGGCATCGGACGGCGTGAGCGGTCATCCTGCGTCCCGGTGTCCGCCTTATTGCCAGACCTTGACGTCGAAGTCGGGCTGCAGGCTGCCCGTCGAGTCCTTGATCTGCAGTTCGATGTATTTCGGGTCGGTGCCCTTCTCGAAATTCACCGTCGTGCCGCGGCGGTAGTCGCGCGTGTGCGGACCCTTTCCGGTGAAGAACGCGGTGATCTCGTGCTTGCCGGCACGCAGGTTCCCGAGGTAGACGCGCTGCACGCCGCCGCGATGCAGCGCCTCGACCTCCGCCGCGGTGTACAGGTAGTTCGCGACGACCTTGTCGTCGAGCTTGACCTGGACCGAGTCGAGCGCGAAAAGCTTGCCGACGTCGAGCGAGACGAAGACCGCCACCTGCGTGTTGGCGGGAAACAGCAGTTCCTCCTCGAGCACCATCAGGTCGCGGTTGAGCTGGATGATGTCGCTCTTCGCATCCTGGACACGGCCGTCCAGGTTGCTGAACGCGGAGTCCTGCGGCGCGGCGGCGTCGCCCGGAACCGGAACCGTGGTGGCCGCCGGCGCGACGGCCGGACGGGCTGCGGCGGCGGGAGCGGCCGCCACGGCGGCGGGGGCGGGCGCGGGCGAGGCCGGCATCGCGGGCGTGGCCGCACCCGCAGCCGCTGCGACGGCGAGCGCGACCCGCGCGACGAGGGTCCGGAAGTGTCGAATCAGCATGGCGCGGTCGTCCTCAGAAGGTCGCCGACACGAACAGTTCCATCACGGCGGCTGAGAACGAATACAGCTTGCCGGTGCGCACGTCGGTGTAGTCTTGATAGTTGAATCGGAGCAGCTCGAGCGCGCCGTTGAGCTTGACTTCGTACTTGCCCGGCACGCGCCACGCGGAGTACGACGCCTTCGTGCCGAGCGCCTCGTCGTTGTAGGTGCCCAGCTGCCGGTTGCGCGACATGTAGGTCTGCTGCGTCGTGAAGTCGTCGCTGTAGAACAGCGCGTGGCTCTGCCGGTAGTAGCGCCCGTAGCCGTCGACGAGCCAGCGGTCGCCGAGGTAGCGGCTGTAGCCCAGTTCCAGCGTGTGGGCCTTGATGTTCCAGGTATCCCAGAAGTAGCGGTACTCGGCATGCACGGCGCTGCGCGCCCCGGCGCCGCCGACGTCGCCGTTGGCCCGCAGCGTCAGCGCGCGGCTGGTGCGCGTCGACGGATCGTTCTCCGGCACGAAGGCGCCGAACGCCCGCGCCGCGCGGTAGGGACTCTGCAGGTACCCCTGGTCGGAGACGGCCTCGAAGTTCGCGCTGGCGATCCAGCGCGGCGTCAGGATCTGCGTCAGGCCAAACCGGTACTGCCAGTGGTTCGCCGCCTTCGAGAAATTGAAGTCGTTGTGCTTCAGCACCGTGTCCCAGCCGCGGCTGTAGCCAAGGCTCACCGTCGTCAGGCCGCCGAATACGTCCTGCGAGGCATCGAGGTTGAGCCCCGTCGCGGTGTAGTCC
Source organism: Burkholderiaceae bacterium (assembly GCA_035524275.1). Classification (GTDB taxonomy): domain Bacteria; phylum Pseudomonadota; class Gammaproteobacteria; order Burkholderiales; family Burkholderiaceae_F; genus DATKPC01. The sequence continues at coordinate 34,602 of DATKPC010000102.1, read as the reverse complement.
GGCTCGTGGCTGCGCGTCGTCGAGAGGCTGAGCAGCGAGTCGCGATACGCGTACTGCGCGCCGACGCCCTCCTCGAGGCGGGTCTCCTTGAACTTGCTCGCCTGCGTGACGACGTCGATCGAGGCGTTGCTCACCATGTCGACGTAGCTGGACGCCGACAGCGAAACGGTATCGGCGATGCTCTTGCGCACGAGCACCGCGGGTCCCTGGGCGATCACGCCGCCGCCGTCGTACAGGTGGTACATCGCCTCGGCCTGGTCCTCGGGCAGCTCGGCGCCCTTCGCGCCGACCGCCGCCAGGGTTCCGCCCAGCAGCCCGGCGAGGTAGGCCGAGCGTGGCTCCAGCGCCCGCCGCAGCCACGCAAGCGCGCGCGCGCGCCGGCGGACGTTACTGCCGCTAGTTGCAGCCACAGCCGCCTCCCTGGACGCCGGTCGCGCCGCGCGCGCCTTCGCGCACGTCGTAGACGTGCTCGTGGTGCTTGTCGGCAAGTTCGTCGCTCGAGAACTTCATGATCGGATCCGCGAGCCGCTCGCGCTCGTACGGCTTGACCCACGGCTCGATAGGCTTGCAGCCCGCGGCGAGCAGCCCGGCGGCCGCGAGCGCGGCCGCGATGGCACGGCGTTGCGCGTTCATTCCTTGAGCAGCTCCTTGATCTGCTTCTCGTACGCGTCCTCGTAGCCGTCGCGATACCCCAGGTGCACGTAGCGCACGCGGCCGCTGCGGTCGATCAGCAGCGTCGAGGGCATCGTCGTGAGGTCGTACAGCCGGCTCACCCGCTTGTCGGTATCCAGCAGCACCGGGAAGCGGACCCCGAGGCGCGCCGCCGTCGCGGTCGCGTTGCGCGGGTCGTCGTCGATGTTCATCCCCAGCAGCTGGAACCCGGAACCGCGATACTTCTCGTAGAGGTGGTTGAGGTGCGGCATCTCCTGCTTGCACGGCCCGCACCATGTCGCCCAGAAGTTGAGCATCACGACCTGGCCGCGCTGCTCCTTCAGCCGGATGTTGTCGCCGGCCGCGCTCTGCAGCGTGAAGTCGGGCGCGCCGCCCCCGACGAGGCCGGCCGATGCCGCCAGCGACGCGACGGCAGCGGCGGCGGCGACCGCCAGCCGCAACGCGCGGCGCCGCAGCGACGCGAAGGGTTTCGCCATCCTGGTGTCCATGATCGTCCGGATTTCAGAAGAAGAAGGTCAGGCCGCCGGTCAGCTCGACGTTCTGCGTGTTCTTGCGCTCGCCCAGCAGGTCGTACGAGAAGATGTGATCGCGCAGGTCGAGCTGCAGCGCGGCCCAGTCGGCGAGGAAGACGCGGCCGCCGAAGCCGGCATTGACCGTCAGGTGGCGCTGGTTGTCGAACTGCGTGCTGCCGACGCCGCCGATCACGTAGAGCGCGGTGACCTTCGCATTGCGCTTCCAGAGGAAGAACTCGCCCGGCAGGATGTTGTAGCCGGCCGACAGGTTGTAGTAGCGCAGCGTCTCCTTCGGGTTCGGGAAGATCCCGCCCGGCAGGATCTGGCGGAACGTGTCGTCCGAGACCTTGGTCTGCCCGTAGACGCCTTCGACGAAGACGTCCTCGGTCAGGTGGTAGCCGAGGCGCACGCCGTAGACCAGGCTCGAGCCGAAGTTCTGCGCCGAATAGGTGCCGGTGAAGAGGCCGGCCTCGAAGTCGTTCGACGGGATCTTCGGGATCCGCACGTCGCGCCGGTCGAGTTCCGGCTCGATCACCTGCTCGTTTCCCGGCTTGCGCTCGTCGCCCGCCTTGTCGGCGGCGGCGGGCGCCGGCTGCGCATCGGCGGCGGTCGCCGGCGCGGGTTGCGCATCCGCGGCGAAGGCGCACGGACCGTAAGCGGTGGCAAGCAGCAGCAGGGCAATTGCGGAGTGGCGCATGGATCGTCGCGGAACCGTCAGAAGAAGAAGGAAAGCCCGAACGTCGTGGCCCGGTATTCGTCGATGCGGGTGTCGCCGTTGAACGCCGTGTACGCCGTCCAGTCCAGGCGCGCGATGAAACGCTCGCTCAGGTGGTATCGCAAGCCGATCGAGGCGTTGCCCATCTTCGCGTCCGACGGGCTGGCCCCGACGAGGCTCGCATTCGGGATGTTGTTGAACTTGCCGAAGCCGACGCCGAAAAACGGCCCGAGCCGGCGGTCCGACCACGGTTCGATCAGCAGGTTCACGTGCCAGAAGCTCGTGCCGGAGAAATCGCCCTGGACCTGGCCGATCGTGCCCTCGACCGCGAGCGTGTCGGCCAGGTTGTAGGCACCGAAAACCTTCAGCATCGGGTCGGCGCGCAGCCGGCCGTAGGCGGCACCGAACTCCACGCGGCGCCGCAGGTAGTCGTCGAGCGCGATCTCGCGGAAGCCGGGACTCGCGCCGGCCTCGGTGAGCGTGCTCGCGAGCTGCGCCCGATTGACCCACCCTTCCTTGCCCTTGACCGTGCGGACCTTGAACCAGTCGGTATGCCGCAGCTCGATCTCGATCCATTCGTCGCGCTCGGCGACGTAGAAGATCGGGAAGTCGCGGCCGGGCCCGGTGCGCAGTTCGACGTACGGATCCGTGACGCGCAGGCGCTCGGCGGGCGCTTCGTCCTTCGCCGAAGCGGCGGGCGGCACCGCCAGCACCGCGGTCGCGATGGCGACGGTGGCGGGCGCCGCGGCCAGCGCCGCGCGGGCCCGGCGCGACGCGCGCTCGAATGCGGTCCGGGCGTCGCGCCACGACGCCTCGAACGCACGGAAGGTCAGGTCGGGAAAGGTCAATTCGTATTGCACGCACCGGCGTTCGGATCCGCGGGCGTGAACATGCTGTAGGTGGCGGTGCTGAATTCATCCGCGCCCTGCGGCGCCGGATGCGTGATCCAGTATTCGATGAGCTGCGCGTGCGGGTCCTGGACGCTCGGGAACACGAGGCCGCCGCCATGCAGCACGTTGCGCAGCAGCGGCTTGTTGAGCAGCAGGCTGTCGTTGGGCGTGTTGATGATGACCTCGCCCTGCGCCGAATAGAAGTTCTTGTACATGTCGGTGGCCTGGATCACCGCCGCGGTATTGGCCGGGTTCGTGACGTCGACCGTCTGCGCCGACGGGATGACGCGGAACGCACCGCCCGTTCCGGTCGAATTGTTGTGGCACCCGGAGCCGGCGCATTCGTTCGTCGCCGTCGATCCGTTCAGGTTGATCTGCAGTTGCGTCAGGAAGATCGGAAAGATGCAGCGCTGGAAGTACGCGAACGCGAGGTGCTGGCCCGACGCCGAGACCGGGTTGCTGACGGTGGACGGATTGCCGATCGGGCTGCCGCCGCAACCGCCCAGCGCCACGCCCAGCAGCGTCGCGAAGAACATCGTGCCGCGGGCGGGGCGGCGCCCGCCCGCGGCATGTCTTGACTTGCCGATCATCATGGGTTCGTACAGCCGGCGCTGATCCATGCCGCAATCGTGTTGTAGTTTGCACTGGCCGCCGGCAAAACGGCCGCCGTTTGGCCGACCGCACTCGCGGGATGCGGGACGGTCGACGGCTGGGTCAACAGGTAGCTGGAAGCCGGCTGGCATACGTTGCTGATCATCGTCAGGACATTGTTGAAGTCGCCCTGAGGATTGCCCGTCAGCACCAGCTTGTTCTCGACGAACGACGAGCCGGCGGTGGCGGTCTGGTTGCTGCCCACCGGCTGGTGGCAACCGGCGGCGCACGTCGACATCAGGATCGGCTCGATCGTCGAGGTGAACGCCGCCTGGTCAAGCGAGTTGACCTGCTGCACGCCGCTGGACGCGTTGAACGGGTCGTTGTAGTACTTCCCGCCCAGGTCCATGAATTCCGCCAGCAGGCGCAGTTCGGCGGCGTTGAGCATCGTCGCGTGGTTCGGCGCGGTCGCCGGCGGATTCGGATACGTCGTCTGCGAGGCCGCGTCCGACATCAGCGTCTGCCCCGACATGATCTCCATCAGCCGGCTCTTGCGCGCGTTGCCGACGGCGTCGCTCTCGCTCGCCCTCGTGTTCACGAGCGACGGGCCGCGTTCGACGACCTGCGCGCCGTCCTCGATCTGCAGCACCGGCTGGCCGGTCGTCGGATCGAGTACCGGCGGGCCGACCGTGAGCGACTCGTACGACTGCATCCGCCCGGTGCCGGCGATCGTCGCGCTCAGGTCGAGTGTCGCGCCGGAGCCGTGGCAGGTCGTGCAGGTATTCGCTCCGCGGTCGCGCGTCCACAGCGGCTGGATGTGGTCCGGGTAGTTGATGATCCCGTTGGTCGGCACCGCCGTCGCCAGATCGTTCGCGCTGTTGGCATTGCCGGTGTAGCGCAGCGCGATCGAGGCCTGCGCCGTGACGCCGGGCTGCGTCGTGTCGGCCCAGTTGTCGCTCGTGACCGGGTCCTGCGAAAGCGTCAGCAGCGACGGGTTGAGCCGCGTCAGCGTCGAAGCCATCGTCTCGCCCGACTGGTGCGCGCTCGCCATCGACGCGAGCCACGTCGACGGGACCGTGTCCACGACGTTGCCGGAGTTGATCGAGGCGCCGCGCCGCGGGCTGTGGCAGCCGTCGCAGGTGCGCCGCTCGCCCGGCCGCGCCTGGACCCAGTTCGTGTGGGCCGCGAAGCCGCGCCCCTGCGAATCGAGGACCTGGAAGCCGATCGGCGTGTCCGCCGGGATCTGGATCTTGAACGAGCCGTCGGGCTGGATCGGCGCGTAGCCGAGGATCTGCTGCTGCTCGAAGTTCGTGTTGCCGATCGCCGAGCGCATCCCGGTCGCGCTCGACGGCGGCGCGACCGCGCGGAACACGCGGACGAAGCGCGCCGGGCTGCAGGCATAGGCCGATTGCGCCGGGTCCTTCATCTTCACGACGTCGGCGACGGTCGCGCGCGTGTCGTTCGGATCGGCCGGCGCCGTCTGCGGGATGGCCGCGGTGCACCCCGTCCCCAGGTCGGCCGCCGACAGCACCGGCGTCCCCATCCGCCCGAGCGCATCGGTGTCGTAGACGCTGCGCACCTCGATCGACGCCAGGCCCTGCGCCGCGAGCGTCGGATCGACGCTCGTCGGCTGCGTCGCGTTCGGCTCGGTGCGCGCCAGCAGCGCGACCGGGTGCGTGTACATCATCCCGGGCGGCGGGCTCGCGACGACGTTGAACGTCTGCGTCGCCGGATCGAACATGTAGACGCCATAGGAGGCCTTGACGTTGTTCTGCAGCGAATCCGCGGCGACCGCGGCCGCGGTCTTCTGCGTATTGTTGAGGTCGGCGATCTGCGCCGCGGTGAGCGTCGCACAGGAGACGGTGACGCCGGCGTTGCTGACCTCGCACGGCGTGTAGGACACCAGCACGCGATTCGTGCCGTCCCACAGCGGGTACGGCGTCGTGACGCGCCCGTACTGCGAGATGCCGAGCCCGTAGTTCAGCTGCTGCGCGGTGGGCTGCACCTGGCCGCCCTGCGCCGGAACGCTCTTGTTCGCCGGCGTGTTCTCCTCGGAATAGTTGGCGACGTTGATGAACACCAGCGCGCCGCCTTCCTGCGTGCGATCGAGCGGCATCAGGTCGCTCGCGATGTAGCCGGCGTACGGGCCGCTCGGATCCATGTCGCGCGGGTGCAGGAAGCTGTTGCCGTCGTTGTGCGCGCCGTAGAGCACGAAGAGGTTGGTGCCGTCCGGCTTTGCGGTGAACACGGTGAAGCGGTTGCGGTCGGCGACGTGGTCCCAGCGCGAGTACATGACCGTGCCGTCGGGCCGGATCACCGGGTTGCGGTCGTGGCTCTGGTTGAACGAGATCTGCTGGACGTTGTTGCCGTTGATGTCCATCGTGTGCAGGTTGAACACCTGCTCGCGCTCGTACTCGTCGAGCGCGACGTAGGCCTTGCCCAGCGCCTGGCTCTGGCTCGACTTCGCCTGCCGGTTCGACGAGAACACGAACCCGGCGCCGGCCGGCAGGTACGTCGGCCCGACGTCGTCGGCGGTCGTCGTGCTGGTGACGCGGCGGAACGTCCCGTTGAGCAGGCCGCCGACCGTCATGTCGTATTCCCAGATGTTCCAGTGGCCGGTGCAGGCCGGCTGCCCGTTGATCGTCGACGTATTGGACGCCGGGCAGTTCATCGCGAAGACGATCTTCTTGCCGTCGTAGGACACGTCCGGGTCGGTGACGTCGCCCTTGCCCTGCGTGTAGGCGGCGGTCAGGTTGTGTTCCGGCGCGCTCGGCGACGAGAATTCCCTGACCACGAGGTCCCCGCCGGGGGCCGTCGGCGCGCCGCTCAGCGGGTTCGTGTCGATCGTGTTCGAGCGCGCCGCATAGGCGACCGGCACGTTGCCGGCGACGGTGACGCTGCCCGAATCGCTCGTCGAACCCTTGGTGCAGCCGGCGAGCGCGATGGCGATCGCCGTGAGCACGCCTGCTGCCAGGCGCATGCGATGGTCGATTGGTGCCAGGAATGTCATTTTTTCCTCCGGACTTCCCGGTATCGGTGGTTGTTGCATTGCTCTAACGACGATCCGCAGCCGTGGGGCTGCGGTCCAGTAATCCCGATGAGTAGTGAAGGCGGCCGTCGGCGTCGACGACGACGGCATCGACGTCCGGCTGCGATTCGACCAGGCGCAGCCCGGCGTCGAGTCCCATCACGAAGACGCATTTCGCCAGCGCCTCGGTCGTCAGGCCATCGGCCGCGATCACGGTGACGCTGCGGATCGTCGACGGCGAGCGGCCGCTGCGCGGGTCGATCACGTGGTGATGGCGCACGCCGTCGCGTTCGAAGTAGCGTTCGTAGTCGCCCGACGTCGAGACCGCGACGTCCACGAGCGGCAGCACCGCGACGACCTCGCCCTCGCGGCGCGGATCGCGGATCCCGATCGTCCACGGCCGGCCGCGGCGATCGCCGATGATGCGGCTGTCGCCGCCGGCGCTGACGATGGCGTGCCGGATGCCGAGGTCGCGCAGGATGCGCGCGGCGTTGTCCACCGCGTGTCCCTTCGCGAATCCGCCGAGGTCGATCCGCATGCCGGGCCGCAGGAAGCGGATCGTGCGCGCGCGCGGATCCAGCTGCAGGTGGCGATAGCCGATCGCCGCGCGTCCGCGCTCGAAGCCCGCATCGTCCGGCTGCACGCCGTGGCGATAGTCGTACAGATTGCCGAGCGACGCGAACGTGATGTCGAAGGCGCCGTCGGACAGGCGCGAGAAGTCGAGCGAGCGGCCGACGAGTTCGAACATCTCGCGGCCCAGCGCAACCGCGCCGCGGCCGGCGTCGCGATTGACGCGCGACAGTTCGGAGTCCGGCTTGTGCGGGCTCATCGCCGCGTCGATCCGGTGCATCTCGTCCATCACGGCGCCGACCGCGGTACGCCCGCGCGCCGCGTCCTCGCACCACAACTCGACGTGGATCGCGGTGCCCATGATCGCCTCGTCGGCGACGTGCCAGCCATCGGGCGCCGGCCTCGCGTTCGCGACGTCACCGCCGCGCTCTCGGCGGACGCCGAGGGCGACATGCTTCAATCGACGCACGATCGTGTCTTTGAAGGACGGCAATTCGACCTGGCCAGCCGGCATGTTGTGGAATCGGGCGCAAACGTCCCCCGGTGCGCGCAGTGTCAGCGTGCGCACCCGGCGACAAATTGTGGAAATGGGCCTTCGCGTCGCCGCAACTTTTCGGGAAGATCCCCGTTGTGCGTAACACTCCGGCTTCGATGGAGACTTTATACAACCATAATGACGGTATCCGGGACCTTTGGCTACTTGCTTTGCGGGAGTCCCTTCAGGTGAAATACCGTATCTCGTCGAATTGGACTACCTCACACAAGTCTCCATCTCGCCGCGCGCGGGATCGACGGCGAATCGCTGGCGACCGGCGGCGCAGGCACTCTCCACGCGGCGAAGGCTACGCAGGCGCGAGACGCGACGCATCATCCGTACGTCCTATCCATGACGCCCAGACATGATGGAATTCCGCGCTCCCCCGTGCGTTCGTTCGCTCCTCCGATGCCCCTGACGCTCGCCCTGCTCCGCCGGGCTCTTGCTTCGCCGCTCTCGCTGGCATTTGCCGCGACGCTCGTCGCGCTGGCGATCGTCGGACGCTCGCCGGCGGCCCCGTCGCTTCAGCCCTCGACGTTTCAATCCGTCGCGGACCTGTCGGCATGGACCGCCCGCTACTACCTGAACCCGGAACCGGGGCGCCTGGGCGAGGCGCTGCGACTCATGGACACGGCCGGCCTGCTCGACAGCGACGACGCTGCGCCCGGGATCGCCGGCTTCCTGTCCGGCGTGGTGCGCCGGAACCCGGCATCGATCGCCACGATCCAGGCGCAACTGCAGGACCTGCCGGAAGAGCGCCAGGCTCCCCTCGTCCTTGCGCTGATCTACGCGGCGACGCCGGCGGCGCGCGATGCCGCCGCGGCGGCCGTCGCGCCGCATCCGCGAATGAAACGACGCTTCCAGCGACAGCTCGATGCGCCGCCCACGACGGTGGAGCAGATCGCGCTGGAGGAAGGCCCGTGGGTCCTCGATGCGCTGTGGGGCGACTTCATGGCGACCGGCGATCGCAGCGCCGTCGAGCGCGTGATCGGCGCGCTCGCCTATGCCGACGGCAAGGAGGACACCGCGCGCGAATCGATCGGCGCCGCGGCGGCGTGGTCGCTCGCCTCGAACGCGACGCAGGACGCGCGCGTGCTGCAGATCTGCGAGGAGGCCTTGCCGCAGCAGCGCGGCATCGGCGCGGCGCAGCTGAAGGACGTCATCGCGAAGGCGCGCGCGGCGCGCGCCTCGCGCACCGCGAAGTCCGGCGGCGGCTAGAAGGAATCGCCGTGGGCACGCGCGCGGATTTCTATCTCGGCCGGGGCGAGGACGCGACGTGGCTCGGCTCGCTGCTTGCCGAGGCGAGGCCGGAGAACATACCGGCCGCGATCCTGGAGGCACGCGAGGCGGGCGATTTTGAAGCGCGCGTGCGCGCGTTCCTGTCGTCCGCCGGCGGACTGCTGGCGGAGCACGGCTGGCCCTGGCGATGGCGCCACAGCGGCGAGACCGGCTACACGTACGCGTTCGACGGCGAACGAACGCTCGTCGGCGTCGGCAATCGCTGGCACGGCTGGCGCGGCGGGCGACTCACGGCATCGCAGGACGAGCATTACCGGATGCCGGACATGGTGGCGCGCCTGGAGCGCAGCGGTCCGGCGGCGGTGTTCCGCTGGAAATGTACGACCGCCAACATCGCGCTGGACGACACGAAGGACGTGCGCATCGCCGCCTGGGGATTCCTGATCGTGCGGCTGTGGCTGCTCGCGTGGCACGTCGTGCGGATCCCGCCATCGGGCCGCCTCGGAACGCTGCGCAGCGGCGTCCTGGAGTCGGTCGACGAGCAGTATCTGATGCTGCGCCTCGCGAACCTCATCGCCGAACCCGAGGGCCGCCGCATCTTCGCGCCGGAAGCGGTCGGCGACGCGACGATCGACTACTGCGTCGCGTTCATCTGCCGGATGATCGAGCGCGGCTGGCACCGGACGCTCGTCGGCCACGGCCAGCCCATCGACGTCGACACCGGCATCCGCGAGCGGCGCGCCCAGCCGAGCCGCCTCGATGGCACGATCCACCTCGAGGTCCGCCTTTTCGAGGACGACGCCGTGGCCGGCGACCTGCTGGCCGCGCTCGTGTCGGCCGCGGAAATCTTCCCCCCCTGCGCCGCGAGGCCGTTCCAGCGGCTCGCCGAGGACAACGGCTGGACATGCCCCGACGAAGAGGTCGTCAACGACCAGGTCCGTACGGTCGACGGACGCAACGCGTTGCGCCGGCACATGGACCCGGTCTTCCGCAAGCTGCTGTTGCCGTTCTGATCCGCGACGTAAAAGCAACGTCGGGTTCGCCACGACGGGTACGAGGAATTGCACCGGCGCGTTCGATTGCGTAGGCTCGCGCGACTCGTTCGGGGCCGCCTCGCGCCACCTCGACCGGGTGCCATTCCGACAAGAACATGACCGGGTCCGACGCTGACGCCGACCCGAGGGGAGGAAATCAATGGGCAACATCGGCTGTTGTCTGTGGTGGCTCGTCTTCGGGCTGCTGCTCGGCTTTCTGCTCTACTGGCTGCTCGCCCGACGCGGCGGCGGCTCGGCCGCGGCCATCGCCGCGCCGGCGGGCCCGGATCCGGAACTGCTGCGGCTGCGCGCCGACAATGAGCGCCTGACGGTCGATCTCGCGGAGGAACGCGCGCGCACGGCCGCCGTCCGCGTCGACCTCGACCAGGCGCACGGGCAGCACATGCAGGAACACGACGCGCTCTACGCCGAACTGCAGTCGGCGCGCGCCGACCTGGCGCGCGAAGTCTCGGCGCATGCCGCCGACAGCGTGAAGCTCTCGGCGATGGGCGCGAGCGCGGGCGCGGCCGCTTATGGCTACGTCCCGAAGATGCGCAACGGCGAAGACGACCTCGCGATCGTCGAAGGCATCGGTCCGAAGATCGCCGACGTCCTGCGGGCGCAGGGCATCCGGACGTTCGAGCAGCTCGCTGCCACGCCGGTGGCGCGCCTGCACGAGATCCTCGAGGCTGCCGGACCCCGCTTCAAGATCGCGAACCGGCCGGACACCTGGCCGCGCCAATCCGACCTTTGCGCGAAGGGCCAGTGGGAAGCGTTGCGCGCCTACCAGGACCAGCTGACCGACGGCGTCGATCGCCGCAACAAGCCTTCGGGCCCCAGCTCGAGCTGAGGCGGCCATGGCTGACGCCTACCCCAAGCCCGCCGCCGGCCGCGCGGTTCCCGACAGCACGGCCGCGTTCGTCGTCATCGCGCTGGTCGTCCTGCTGATCGTCCTGTGGCTGCTCGGCTACGGGCCGGCGCGCGAAGGCTGCTGCACGGCGCCCGCGCCCGCGCCCGTCGCCGTCGCGCCGCCGCCACCGGCCGCGCCCGCCCCGACTCCGGCCCCAGCCCCTGAACCCGCACCCGCGCCGGCGCCGCCCGTTGCCGCTGCGGCGGCGCCACCGCCCGTCGACTGCGACGCGCTTTTGAAAGGGGCCGACGTCGAGTTCGCGAGCGGAAGCGCGCAGCTCACCGATGCCGGACGCGCCGCGCTGGACACGGTCATCGGCTGCCTGCACGAAGGCATGTACGAGATCGGCGGGCACACCGACTCGACCGGGATACCGGAGCACAACCTGAAGCTGTCGCGCGAGCGCGCCGATGCGGCGAAGGCCTATCTGGTCACCAAGGGTTTCTCCGCCGACCAGCTCGCCACGCGCGGCTTCGGCGCCACGAAGCCGGTGGCGCCGAACACCGACGAAGCCGGGCGCGCGAAGAATCGTCGCCTCTCGTTCGAGGCGCGCTGACCGGGGAGACTTCGCGGGGGGTGGTGGCGTGGGGGAGGTTGGCGGTTTGCGCCCCCCTCTCCGCTCCCTCCGCCCCCCTCGGCGCGAAGCGCCGCGGCAAGTCCGGCCTACGCCGTCGCCTCCTCGGGCGCCAAGCACAGGCGCTTCTCGAGCGCACTCATCCCGGCCGGCACGTCGACGGCCCGCCCGCCATGGGCCCGGATGCTGGAACCGAGCGCATGCAGCGTGCGGAACAGGTTCGCGGAACGACTCTGCTCGCCCATCTGCCCGATGCGGACGATCGGCAAGCCGAACGACCCGGAGATCTCGACGCGATGCACGTCGCTCATGTGCTGTCGCACGCGATTGCCATCGACGTCCGTGGGCATCACGATGCCGACGACCGAATTGAGCCGGCAGGCCCGCGGCGCATAGAGGCGCAGTCCCAGCGCCTCGACGCCCGCCTGAAGCGCTTCGGAGCACAGCTTGTGGCGCGCGAACCGCGCCTCGAGCGTCTCGTTGCAGACGAGGCGCAGCGCCTCGTGCAGCGCCAGCACCCCCGACGTGGACGCCGTGTAGTGGTACTGGCCCTCGCCCCAGAAGCCTTGCGCGAGCCGTGCATCCAGGCACCAGTGCGCCAGGTTCGACTGTCGCGCGCGAATGCGCTCGAATGCCCGCTGCGAGAAGGCGACGAGCGAGACGCCGGGAATCGACGACAGGCCCTTCTGCCCGCCGGTGATCACGGCATCGATGCCCCAGTCGTCCATGAAGAACGGCATCGTCGACAGCGTGCAGACGGCATCGACGATCACGTAGCAGCCGCGCGCGGCGAGCCGCCGGCAGATCTCCGCCAGGTGCGGCGTGCTTGTCGTGTTGGACGTCTCGCCCTGGACGAGCGTCACGACCTGCGCTTCGTGCTTGTCGACGGCGGCGAGCACGGCCTCGACCGTCGCCACCTGCTCCAGCGCGACGTCGAACTCCTCGACGACGCCGCCGACGCGGCGCGCCATCTCGCCCAGGCGTCCGCTGAAATACCCCTGCCGGATCGTCAGCACGCGGGTGCCGGCCTCGACCAAGTTCGCGACCGCCATTTCCATCGCGGCCGAGCCCGGTCCGGCTACGCCGAGGATGTAAGGCGATCGGGTCTGGAAGACGTACTGCGCCATCGACTTCACCTGCCGGATCACCGCACCCATCGTCGGACCGAGATGGTTGATGACGAGCGAGTTGGCACGCGCGACAGCCGCGGGTATCGGCACCGGTCCGGCGCCCATCATCAGCAGCGGTTCATCGGGAAGGATCTGGTCGAGCGAAACGACCGACGGACGCTCAATCTGCAGCACGGGAGTCCACCGCCAAAGGGTTCTGGAACGCGAAGAAAAACGGGCGGGCTGCTTTCGCAGCCAGCCCGTCGATGAACTTGGTCGGGGCGGCGGGATTCGAACTCGCGACCCCTTGCACCCCATGCAAGTGCGCTACCAGGCTGCGCTACGCCCCGACAAACCGTAGTCTACACGGCCACGTCGCGGCACCCCGCGGCGCGGAACCGGCGGCAATCACTTCGGACCCGGCCCGGCCACGAGGATCGCGCGGATCGCCTCGAGTTCGGCGCGCAATTCCCGCGCCTCGGCGCCGGACAGCCCGGGCGAGGCGGCCTTCGCGACGCCACCGCCCGCCATCGAGCGGCCCGGCGGGCCGCCGCCGCGCTCGGCGTGCAGACCCTCGTCGAGGCGATTGCGTGCGCCGCTGATCGTGAATCCCAGGTCGTAGAGCAACTCGCGGATGCGGCGGATCAGCAGGACTTCGTGATGCTGGTAGTACCGCCGATTGCCGCGCCGCTTGACCGGCCGCAGTTGCGTGAACTCCTGCTCCCAGTAGCGCAGCACGTGCGGCTTGACGCCGCACAGTTCGCTCACTTCGCCGATCGTGAAATAGCGCTTGGCCGGAATCGCGGGCAGGTCCGCCTCGGTGCGAAGGGACGGCGGGCTGTCAGGCATCGCGAGGACGGCGATTCGAGGCCAGGCGGGAGGGGAGTGTCAGCGTGAGCCGGAGCGCGCGCGGTTCAACGGGCATCCGGCAGGTTCGAAACCGCAGCCTTCAGTTTCTGGCTCGCATGGAACGTCACGACGCGACGCGCGGTGATCGCGATTTCCTCGCCGGTCTTCGGATTGCGACCCGGTCGCTGCGGCTTGCTGCGGACCTGGAAATTGCCGAAGCCGGAGAGCTTCACCGAATCGCCCCGCTCCAGCGCGGCACGGATCTCGTCGAAAAAACCCTCGACCATGTCCTTCGCTTCGCGCTTGTTCAGGCCGAGCCGCTCGAACAATGCATCCGCAAGTTCCGCCTTCGTCAACGTGCGGACGTTGCGATGGTCGGCGACGCGGGCGGTCACCGGGGCGTCGGCCGGGAAATCCAGGGGCCCCTGGGAGCGTGGGTGGTTCATGGTCCTCAACGGCGCAGGCGAACGCCCAGTCGGGATTCGAGGCCGGACGCGATGATGTCCCTCACCGCATCGGCCTCGGCATCGCTTAACGTGCGCTCAGTATCTTGGAGAACGAGCCGGAACGCAAGACTTTTCTCCTTAATTAACAACGCGTTAGCACCTTCATGCGCGCGCGCGTCGGACGCCTCCTGGCGCGGCTGGAAGACGTCGAACAGACGGATATCGCGGACCGACGAAAGGCGGTTGTCGCTTCGCACCATCTCGACGATCGCCGCATGAACGTGCCCGAACGGCAACGCGGCATCGGCCCACAGCGCCATGTCGCGCACGACGGTCGGGAAGCGAACCACGTCGACCGCCTGCGGGATGCGGCGCGCCAGCAACGGCTCGACGTCGATCTCGAAGAGCAGCGGCGCCTTGGGCAGCTCGTATTTCTGCTGCCAGCGCGGGTGCAGTTCTCCGATCCATCCGATCGCCACACCGTCGAGCGTCACGGCCGCGCAGCGCCCCGGGTGGCAGGCCGGATGGGTCGCCGGGGCGAACGCCGCGACGCGCGGCGCCAGCAACCGCTCCAGGTCCCCTTTCAAGTCGAAGAAATCGATGTCGCGGCCATCGACGCCCCACTGCTCGGCCTCGGCCGCGCCATAGCCCAGCGCGGCGACGCGCTGCGGCTGCGCGATGCCGGCCACCTCGAGCGGGCCATCGGCGATCGACGCGTCGCGCCGGAACGCGCGCCCGATCTCGAACAGGCGCACGCGCGCCGCCCGCTGGTTGAGGTTGAAGCGCAGCCGGTCGACGAGCCCGGCGACGAGGTTGGTCCTCATCACCGCCATGTGGCTCGCGATCGGGTTGAGCACGCGTATCGGCGCATCGACCCCGAAGTCGGCCTCGTGCAGCGGATCGACGAATGCGTAGTTGATCGTTTCCTGGAAGCCGGCCGCGACCATCAGCCGCCGCAGTTCGTGCACGTCGCGCCGCGCCTCGGCCGGCCCGCGCATCGCCGCGCGCGCGAGTGGCGGATGGACCGGGATACGGTCGAAGCCCCAGACGCGCGCGACCTCCTCGACGAGATCCTCTTCGGCCTGCAGGTCGAAACGGTACGACGGCGGCGTCGCGACGATCGCAACGGCGTCGCGCGCGACCGGCATGCCGAGCCGGCGCAGGATCGACTCGACCTCGTCGTCGGCGATATCGATCCCGAGCAGCCGGCGGCAGCGCGCGAACCGCATCCGCACCGGTTCGCGAGCCGGCAGTTGCAGCACCTGGTCGTCGACCGGGCCGACGCGCGTCGCCTCGCCCCCGCAGACCTCGAGGATCAATCGCGACAGGATCTCCAGGTGCGCCGCGGTCGTCGCGAAGTCGACGCCGCGCTCGAAGCGGTGCCCTGCCTCGGTGGCGAAATTGAACCGCCGCGCCCGGCCCTGGATCGCCTGCGGCCACCAGAACGCCGCCTCGAGGTAGATGTTCGTCGTCTGCAACGACACGGCCGTCCGCGCGCCGCCCATGATGCCGGCCAGTGCTTCCGGTCCGTGACGGTCGGCGATGACGCCGACCGACGCGTCGATGTCGAGCTGCTGGCCGTTGAGCAGTTCGACGCGCTCGCCCGGCCGCCCCCAGCGCACCTCGAGGCCGCCGTCGATCCGGTCCAGGTCGAAGACGTGCGTCGGCCGCCCGAGTTCCAGCATCACGTAGTTCGAGATGTCGACGAGCGCCGAGATCGGGCGCTGCCCGCAGCGCTCCAGCCGGCGGCGGATCCACTCCGGCGTCGTCGCGCGCGCGTTGACGCCGCGAATCACGCGGCCGCTGAAACGGCCGCAGAGGTCGGCGGCGAGCACCCGAACGGGGAGCCGCTCGTCGCTGTTGACGGCGACCGCGGACGTGTCCGGCGCGCGCAGCGGCGCGCCGGTCAGCGCGGCGACTTCCCGCGCAATGCCGACGACGCCGAGGCAGTCACCGCGATTCGGCGTGAGCTTGATCTCGAAGCGGTGGTCGTCGAGCGCCAGCAACCGGCGAACGTCGCCGCCCGGCGTCGCATCGGCGGCCAGGACCAGCAGCCCGGAGTGGTCGTCGCCGAGCCCCAGTTCGCGCGCCGAGCACAACATCCCCTGCGATTCGACGCCGCGCATCTTCGTCGGCTTGATGCGGATGCCGCCCGGCAGTTCCGCTCCCGGCAGCGCGCACGGGACCTTCTGGCCCGCGGCCACGTTCGGGGCGCCGCAGACGATCGACAGCGTCGCGCCGGTGCCCGCATCGACCTGGCAGACGCGGAGCCGATCGGCGTTCGGATGCGGTGCGACGCCGAGCACGTGGCCGACGACGACGCCGCTGCACGGCGGCGCCACCGGTTCGACCGACTCGACCTCGAGTCCGGCCATCGTCAGGCGGTCGGCAAGTTCCTCGCTGCGCAGCGCCGGATCGACGAACGAACGAAGCCACTCCTCGGTCACGAGCATGGGGTCTCCCGGGGGGTCAGGCGAACTGCTGCAGGAAACGCAGGTCGCCCTCGAAGAATTGGCGCAGGTCGTCGATCCCGTAGCGCAGCATCGTCAGCCGCTCCAGGCCGGAGCCGAATGCAAAGCCGATCCAGCGTTCCGGATCGAGGCCGAAATTGCGGACGACCGCCGGATGCACCTGGCCGGCGCCGGAGATCTCGAGCCAGCGACCCTTGCGCGGACCGCTCGTGAACATCATGTCGATCTCGGCCGAGGGCTCGGTGAACGGGAAGAACGACGGGCGGAAACGCACCTGCAGGTCGTCGCTCTCGAAGAACCGGCGCAGGAAATCGGTGTAGACGCCCTTCAGGTCCGCGAAGCTGATCGACTCGTCGATCCACAGCCCTTCGACCTGGTGGAACATCGGCGAATGCGTGGCGTCGCTGTCGACGCGGTACGTCCGCCCCGGCGCGATGACGCGGATCGGCGGCTGGTTCATCCGCGCATAGCGGACCTGCATCGGCGAGGTGTGCGTGCGCAGCATCAGCAGGTTGCCGTCGGCGTCGCGGGCGTCGACGTAGAACGTGTCCTGCATCGAGCGTGCCGGATGGTTCTCCGGGTTGTTGAGCGCGGTGAAGTTGGTCCAGTCGTTCTCGATCTCCGGGCCGTCGGCGACGTCGAACCCGATCGACGCGAAGATCTGCTCGATCCGCTGCCACGTCCGGATGATCGGGTGCAAGGCCCCGCCGGCGCCCCGCAGCCGGCCCGGCAGCGTCACGTCCACCGCCTGCTCCGCGAGCCGCTGCTCGAGGCCGGCCGAGGCGATTTCCGCGCGGCGCCGCTCGAGCAGGCCCTCGATCGCGGTCTTGGCCGCATTGACGCTGGCGCCGCGCGAGCGACGCTCGTCGGCCGGCAGGCTGCCGAGCGACTTCAGCATTTCGGTGATCGCGCCGTGGCGGCCGAGGAAACGCGCCTTCTCGTTTTCCAGCGCCGCCGCCTGCTGCGCGCCGGCAAAGGCCGCGGCCGCGCTGGCGACGAGTTGTTGGATCGGATCGTCCATCGGCAAAAAAAGGGCCTGTGCGACTGCCAGGCCCTCCCTTCAGGATGCCGCGCCGAGCGCGACGGTCGCGCGCGGCGCGGACAGGTTTTCGCTCAGGCGGCGAGGCTGGCCCGGACCTTCTCGACGACCGCCGCGAAACCCGGCTTGTCGAGCACGGCCATGTCGGCGAGGACCTTGCGATCGAGATCGATCGAGGCCTTCTTCAGGCCGTTGACGAAAACGCTGTACGTCATCTGGTGCTCGCGCACCGCCGCGTTGATCCGCGCGATCCACAGCGCGCGGAAGACGCGCTTGCGCGCCCGCCGGTCGCGGTAGGCGTACTGCCCCGCCTTCATCACCGCCTCCTTGGCGATGCGGAAGACGTTGTTGCGGCGTTGCGTGAACCCCTTCGCCTGGGCCAGGACCTTCTTGTGGCGCGCGCGCGCCGTGACTCCGCGTTTGACTCGTGGCATCGTCGTCCTCCTTCGCTCAGGCGTTCGGCAGCATCCGACGGACCGAGGCCTCGTCGGCAGCGTGGATCGCGGCCGAACCGCGAAGGTGCCGCTTGTTCTTGGTCGACTTCTTGGTCAGGATGTGGCGCTTGAACGCCTGACCGCGCTTGATCGACCCGCTGGCGCGGATCTTGAAGCGCTTGGACGCGCTCTTTTTCGTCTTCATCTTCGGCATGATGGCCGGCCTTTCTTCATCGATGCCGCTGGGCGCCCGGCGAACCCGGGACTTCACTGGCCTGCGGCACTTGTAAAAAACCTCGTCGTCCGGGGCGCGGCCCGCGACGATCCGGGGGCGGCGGCCGCCCCGGCGCGCTTACTTGCGCTTCTTCGGTGCGATCACCATGATCATCTGGCGCCCTTCCAGCTTGGGCATGGCCTCGACCTGCCCGACCGCGTCCAGGTCGCCGCGCACCCTTTCGAGCACCTTCAGCCCGATTTCCTGGTGCGCCATTTCGCGCCCGCGGAACCGCATCGTCACCTTCGCCTTGTCGCCCTCTTCGAGGAACTCGGTCAGCTTGCGCACCTTCGTCAGGTAGTCGTTCTCGTCCGTCGCCGGGCGGAACTTGATCTCCTTGACCTGGATCTGCCGCTGCTTGAGCTTGGCCTCGTGCGCCTTCTTCTGCTCCTGATACTTGAACTTCCCGTAGTCCATCAGGCGGCAGACGGGCGGTTCCGCCGTCGGCGCGATTTCGACCAGATCGACCTCCGCTTCCTCGGCCATCCGGAGCGCTTCGGGGGTCCGGACGATGCCAATCTGCTCGTTGTCGACGCCTAGCAGGCGGATTTCGGGCGCGGAAATCTCTCCATTGATGCGATGCGAACGTTCCTGGGCGATGGCTTTTCACTCCGTCAAAGTCAATGTCCGGCCGCGCCGCCGACGTTGCGGCGAGTCTCGACGTCGTCCTTCAGCAACGTCGCGAACTCGCCGAGCGGCATCACCCGCGCCTCCTGGCTTCCTCGGGTGCGCACGGCCACCGTCCCTGCAGCAGCCTCCTTGTCCCCGACGACGAGGATATAGGGCGGCTTTTGCAAGGCAAGACTGCGAATTTTATACGTGATCTTTTCGTTGCGCAAATCCGGCTCAACCCTAAAGCCTTGTTTTTTCAGCGTTTGTGCAACCGCCGTCGCGTAGTTGGATTGGCCTTCGGAAATCGTCGCGACCGCGGC
This sequence comes from Burkholderiaceae bacterium, assembly GCA_035524275.1. GTDB lineage: Bacteria > Pseudomonadota > Gammaproteobacteria > Burkholderiales > Burkholderiaceae_F > DATKPC01. The sequence goes on along the minus strand of DATKPC010000102.1, from coordinate 15,778 downwards.
CTGCAGCGGCGCGAGCCACGGCGGCATCGCACCCGCGTAGTTCTCGATCAGGACCCCGACGAAACGTTCGAGCGAGCCGATGATCGCCCGATGCAGCATCACCGGAACGCGCCGCGCGTTGTCCTCCGCGACGTACTCCGCGCCCAGGCGCCCGGGCATGAAGAAGTCGACCTGCATCGTCCCGAGTTGCCAGGACCGGCCGATCGAGTCCTTCAGGTGGTACTCGATCTTCGGGCCATAGAAGGCGCCCTCGCCCGGCACCTGCTCGAACTGGCAGCCGGAGCGCCGAAGCGATTCGATCAGCGCCGATTCCGCCTTGTCCCAGATCTCGTCGGAGCCGATCCGCTTCTCCGGTCGAAGCGCGACCTTGTAGGCGATCTGCTCGAAGCCGAAGTCGCGGTAGACGCGCTGCAGGAGTGCCGTGTAGTCGACGCATTCCGGCAGGATCTGGTCCTCGGTGCAGAAGATATGGCCGTCGTCCTGCGTAAAGCCGCGCACGCGCATGATGCCGTGCAACGCGCCGGACGGCTCGTTGCGATGGCACTGGCCGAACTCGCCGTAGCGCAGCGGAAGCTCGCGGTAGGAATGCAACGCCGCGTTGTAGATCTGCACGTGACCGGGGCAGTTCATCGGCTTCAGCGCGTAGTAGCGGTTCTCCGACTCCGTCGTGAACATGTTTTCGCGGTAGTTCTCCCAGTGCCCCGTGCGCTCCCACAGCGTGCGGTCGAGGATCTGCGGCGCCTTGACTTCGTGGTAGCCGTTGTCCTGGTAGACACGCCGCATGTACTGCTCGACCTGCTGCCAGATCGTCCAGCCCTTCGGGTGCCAGAAGATCAGGCCCGGCGCCTCGTCCTGCATGTGGAAGAGATCGAGTTCGCGACCCAGCCGCCGGTGGTCGCGCTTCTCCGCCTCCTCCAGCATCTTCAGGTACGCGTCCTGCTCCTCCTTGCGCGCCCAGGCGGTGCCGTAGATCCGCTGCAGCATTTCGTTGCGGCTGTCGCCGCGCCAGTAGGCCCCGGCGACCTTCATCAGCTTGAAGACCTTCAGCCGCCCGGTCGACGGCACGTGCGGCCCGCGGCAGAGGTCGACGAACGACCCCTCGCGGTACAGCGAAATCGTCTCGCCGGCGGGGATCGCGCCAATGATCTCCGCCTTGTAGCGCTCGCCAATCGACTCGAAGTACTTCACGGCGTCGTCGCGCCGCCACTCCTCGCGCACGACGCGCTCGTCGCGCCGCGCGATCTGCGCCATCCGCGCCTCGATGGCCGCGAGGTCCTCCGGCGTGAACGGCCGCCGATAGGCGAAGTCGTAGTAGAAGCCGTTCTCGATGACCGGACCGATCGTCACCTGCGCGTCCGGGAAGAGCTCCTTCACGGCGTACGCCAGCAGGTGCGCCGTCGAATGGCGCAGGATCTCGAGGCCCGCGGCGTCGCGGTCGGTGACGACCTCGACCGCCGCATCGCGATCGACGCGGTGCGAGAGGTCGACGAGCCGGCCATCGACGCGTCCGGCGAGTGCGGCCTTGGCCAGGCCGGGCCCGATCGAGGCGGCGACGTCGCCGACCGACAACGGGGCTTCGTAGGTCCGGCGCGAGCCGTCCGGAAGCGAAATCGTGGGCATCGTCTACTCGTCGAAGAAAAAAAGGAAGTGCGGCCGAACCGCACTTCCTTTCGATGACTGGCGGATCGGAGTCAGCGTGCGCAACGGCGCGGCGTAGTTCGCCCGGTGGTCTTCATCGCGACGTATCCGACCTCGAGTGCGGTTCCGTGGGTTAATTGCCCGCTGCGGGGTTTCTGCCGACGGCGGGTTTCTGCCTGCTGCGGGTTTTCGGCCCTCCGCGCGCCACGAAAAACCACGGGCGCGTCGCGCGTTCGGCAGGCCGCGATTGTAGGCGCGAACGCGATCGAACACCACCGGCCGGCCCCGCCCATGCGTTGCGTCAACCCGCCAGGGTGCCGCCAACGCTAGCTTTCCGGCATGCCGCTCGCCAACGCCGACGTCGCCGCGGTCTTCGAGGAGATCGCCGACCTGCTCGAGATCCAGGGTGCGAATCCGTTCCGCGTGCGCGCGTACCGCAACGCCGCGCGCACGCTGCAGGAACTCGGCGCGAGCGTGCGGAAGATGGTCGCCGACGGCGCCGACCTGGATGCGCTTCCGGGCATCGGACCCGACCTCGCCGCGAAGATCGCCGAGGTCGTCCGGACCGGCACCTGTGCGCTGCTGGTCCGGCTGCACAAGGAACTGCCGCCGGCGATCGGCGCGCTGCTGGCGATACCGGGGCTCGGTCCGAAACGCGTGCGCGCGCTCTACCAGGCGCTCGACATCCGGTCGCTCGACCAGCTCCGCGATGCCGCCCAGCAGGGTCGCCTACGCGGCGTGCCCGGCTTCGGCCCGACGCTCGAAGCGAAGATCCTGGAGGCGACCGCGACGCGCCTGGCGCAGGATCGCCGCTTCCCGATCGCCGCGGCGCTCGCCGTCGCCGACGACCTGCTGGCCTTCCTGTGCCGGATCCCGGACGTGCAACGGGCCGTCGCGGCCGGCAGCCTGCGACGGCTGCGCGAGACGGTCGGGGACATCGACCTGTTGGCGGCCGCGCGCGACGGCGCGACGGTCATCGAACGCTTCACGCGTCACGACGATGTCCGCGACGTGCTGGCGAGCGGCGACACGAAAGCAAGCGTCGTCCTGCGCAACGGGATGCAGGTCGACCTGCGGGTCGTCGCGCCGGAGAGCTTCGGCGCGGCGTGGGTCTACTTCACCGGATCGAAGGCGCACGACATCGCGCTGCGCCGCCTCGGGCAGGAACGCGGCCTGAAGTTGAACGAATACGGCGTCTACCGTGGCGAACAACGCGTGGCCGGCGAGACCGAGGAATCGGTCTACGCGAGCATCGGCCTGCCGTGGATCGATCCGGCACTGCGCGAGGACCGCGGCGAGATCGAGGCCGCTCGCGCGCGACGCCTGCCGCAACTCGTCGGGCGCGAGGACCTGCGAGGCGATCTGCACGTGCACACGCGGGACAGCGACGGCCGGGCCAGCATCGAGGACATGGTCGCCGCCGCGCGCGAGCGCGGCCTCACCTATCTCGCCGTCACCGATCACTCCCGCCGCCTGGCGATCGCCCACGGCCTCGACCCCGGGCGCCTGGAGCGGCAGATCGACCACATCGACCGGATCAACGCCACGTTGCGCGGATTCACGGTGCTGAAGGGCATCGAGGTCGATATCCTGGAAGACGGGACGCTCGACCTGCCGGACTCGATCCTCGCGCGCCTGGACCTCGTCGTAGGCGCCGTTCACCACCGGTTCGACCTGCCGCGCGCGAAACAGACCGACCGCGTGCTGCGGGCGATGGACAACCGCCACTTCACGATCCTCGCGCATCCGACCGGGCGCCTCGTCGACGACCGCCCCGGCTACGACATCGACCTGCTGCGCGTGATGCGCAAGGCGCGGCAGCGCGGCTGCTTCCTGGAACTCAACGCGCAACCGACGCGCCTGGACCTCACGGACGTGGCGTGCCGCATGGCGCGCGACGAGGGAATCCTCGTCGCGATCGATTCGGACGCGCACAGCGGCTTGGAATTCGACCACCTGGCGCTGGGCGTCAACCAGGCGCGCCGCGGCTGGCTGACGGCCGACGACGTGCTCAATGCGCGTCCGCTGCCGGCGTTGCGGCCGTTGCTCGCGGCGACGATGGGGTGAGGCGTCGGACGTAGGATTCCGCCGGGGTGACCCCCCCGCCCTTTCCCGCTTCGCGGGCGAGGGGAGTTTCGGCGTCGAAACTCAAGACGTTGTCACCACGGCTAACGCCGGGACTCCCCTCGCCCGCGCCAGCGGGAGAGGGGCCGGGGGAGAGGGTGTCAATCCGGCACCCCACGCCCCCCTTCAGCGCCGGCGGTCGGCGTCGCCGAGCGCCTGCAGCCGGCGCCTCATGTCATCGAACGCGTCGCGCAGCGCGACATAGACGTCCTCGTTCTCCGTATGCGTGACGGCCAGCTCGCGGCCCGGCACGGTCAGGTCGATGCGCACGCCGAACGGGCGCCCCTGTCGCTGGTGACGCTGCTGCAGTTCGACCGAAACGCGGCACGAGACGATGTCGGAGCGCAGCTGCTCGAGCTTCTGCAGCCGTTCCCGGGCGGCCGCCTCGACCGCTTCCGAGGGTTCCATGCCATGGAAGAAAACCTGGAAGGGAAGCTTCATCGCGCCTCCTCGTGATGTGAGCGATCGCGCCGCCTCATTGGCCTGCGGCGCCTGTCATCGCGACGACAACCCATCCTAATCAACGCGCGCGCGGCGCCGTCTGCGCTGGATCAAGGGACCTCGCGCCGCGCCGGCCGGAACGCCGGTCAACGGCGCAGCGCCTCGTGGCTGCGGCGGATCGCCGTCGCGAACAGGTCGACGCACGAGACGACGCGCAGCTTGCGCCGCAGCGGGCTGCCGCGCGCGACGCGAAACGTCGGCACCGCGTCGCTGACGACGATCTCGGCGATGTTCTCGTCGAGCAGGACCTGCTCCGCCGGCTCGACGAACAGGCCGTGCGCGGCGCACGCGACGACGCGCCGCGCGCCGCAGGCGACGAGCGCCGCCGCGGCGCGCTGCATCGTCTCGCCGCTCGCGATGAGGTCGTCGACCAGGATCACGGTCGCCTCGCGAACGTCGCCGGCAACGCCCGCAATGCCGCTCACGACGCCCTCGTGGCGGCGCTTGTCGACCATGGCGAATCCGACCGGCCGCCGCAGGTCGCCCTCGAGGGACTCGCGCCACAGCTGCGCGCGCTTCACGCCTCCGGGGTCCGGCGACGCGACGGCGAGCGGCCCGTCGCCGGCAAGCCGCCGCGCTTCGTCGCCGAACGCATGCTGCGCGGGCAGGTGCCAGGTCGGGCAGCGGAACGCGTTCTGGAATGCCGCCACATTGTGGACCTCGAGCGTCATCAGCTGCGCGGTGCCGACAGCCTCGAAGAGCATCGCGACATAGCGGAGGTTGACCGGGTCGAACGGATGGGTCTGGCGGTCCTTGCGCGCGTAAGCCAGGTACGGGACCACGGCCGTCACGCGCGCCGCGCCATGGTCCCGCAGCGTCGCGATGAACATCAGCAGCCGCGCGAGCTTGTCGTGCGGGCTGTCCTGCGGGCCGCCGTGCAGCCCCTGCACGACATAGGCATCGGCGCCGCGCGGATCGACGAGCGGCCTGAGCTTGCCCTCGCCATCGGCAAAGCGCCGCGCTTCAAGCGGCGACGGTTCGCGGTCGAGTCGCGCGGCAAGAGCGCGCGCGAATTCCGGTTCGGGATCCAGTCCGTAGATCTGCACCTGATGCTCCTTCGGTCCCGGTCACGCGCCGGTCGGGCCGCGGTCCGGACGATCCGGCGGGCGCGCCGCGCGCGCGTTCGCCGCGTCGAGCAGCGCGACCACTTCGTCGTCGGGGACCTGATGAAAGTCCGCGTAGTGCACGCCGACCGCACGGAAAGGATCCGGCTGCGCGAGGCAGACGATCTCGTCGACGTCGGCGCGCAACCGGGCGAGCGCCTCGCGCGGCGCGACCGGGACGGCCAGCACGATCCGCTCCGCCGCGGCGCGTCGCAGCACCTGCAACGCGGCACGGACCGTCGATCCGGTCGCGATGCCGTCGTCGACGAGGATCACGGTGCGCCCCGCGAGCGCCACGGCGGCACGGCCGGCCAGGTAGGCCGCGCGTCGCCGCGCGATTTCCGCCAGTTCGCGCGACGCCTGCACCTCGATGTCGTGACGGTCAACGCCGAGCAACCGCGCCAACTCCTCGTCGACGACGATCTGCGGTGCGGCCCCGTCAGCGACGGCGCCCACGGCGAGTTCCGGTTCGCCCGGCGCGCCGATCTTACGGACCATCAGCAGGTCGAGCGGTGCATTCAGGCGCAGCGCGATCTCGGCGGCGACGGGAACGCCGCCGCGCGGCAACGCGAGGACGACCGGATCGACGAAGCGTCGCGACAGCAGTCGCTCCGCAAGGCGGCGGCCAGCTTCGGCGCGGTCGGCAAAGGCCTTCAAGCAGAAAGCCCGTCGCGAGGGATCGGACCGCTCGCGTTTGCCGCGAGCGGTCCGGCCATGGGTGTTGGTAGGCGCGATTGGACTCGAACCAACGACCCCCACCATGTCAAGGTGGTGCTCTAACCAGCTGAGCTACGCGCCTGGGCCGCGAATGATACACGACCGCCAAAGGGGTCATCGGCGACGGACCGTGCGACACGCGAAGCCTGCCGTCGTCACCGTCGCGTCACCGCGTTTTCATCCGGACGACAACGTCCGCCCCTAAGGTCTCGCGCAGTCTTCAGCGGCGGCGATCACCGGTTCGGCACGAACGACGGCGGATCGCCGCGGCGACAACCCTGGAGTGTTGCCAATGATCGAGACCAAGGGCGGCCTGCCGCGCATCGAGACGAACGTCGCCACGCCGCCGCAGCGCCTGTCGGTGCAGCTCGCGCGCGGCGCCTCCGAGATCGAGGACGCGCAGCGGCTGCGCTACAAGGTTTTCGCCGAGGAGATGGGCGCGCGGCTCGGCGACTCCGGCGGCCTGGACCAGGACGAGTTCGATGCCTATTGCGACCACCTCGTCGTCCGCGACGAGGAGACGCTGCGGATCGTCGGCACGTATCGGATCCTGCCGCCGCACGGCGCCCGCGCCGTCGGCCGCCTCTACGCCGACGGCGAGTTCGATCTCTCGCGGCTCGCGCACCTGCGGCCGTCGATGATCGAGATCGGCCGCTCCTGCGTGCATCGCGACTACCGGACCGGCGCCGCGATCATGTTGCTTTGGGCCGGCCTCGCGCAGTACATGCGGCAGGCCGGTTACCGGCACCTCATCGGCTGCGGAAGCGTGCCGCTCGCCGACGGCGGACACCAGGCGGCCTGGGTGCGTCACGAACTCGCCGCGGTCATGACGGATCCGGAATACCGCGTGTTCCCGCACCACGCTTTCCCTTTCGAGCGCATCGACCGCGCGGCGGCGGGCGAGATGCCGCCGTTGATCAAGGGCTACCTGCGTTGCGGCGCGCGGGTCTGCGGCGAACCGGCCTGGGACCCCGATTTCAATTCGGCGGACTTCCTGATCTGGCTCGCTCTCGACGCGCTGGAGCCGCGCTATGCACGCCACTTCGACCTGCTCGCGCGGCAGGCCGGCCGTGTTGCGCGCTGAACGGTCGCGCGCTGAATCGTCGCGCGTCGCGACATCGCCTGCCCGCGTCGGGCGCGCCGCAGCGCTTGCACGACGGCATCGGGAGGAGGGCCGACGGGTGACAGGAAATCCGTCGGCCGCGCAGCCGCGGGGACCCGACTCCTAGAAAATGCCTTGCGCGAGACCCTGCGCGAGGGCAGCGCCGATCTCCGAACAACGCTCGAGGTCGGATGCAGGAATCGTTTTCGGGGCGAGGATCGCCTCCGGCGCCTGCGCGCCGGTCACGACGACGAGCGCCGGCGCGACGGCGCGAAGCCGCAGCCCGGTCGCGATCCGCTCGACCTGGCGTACCGTGCCCGCCCCGTCGCTTCCGGCGCAGACGAGCAACGCATACGGGCGCCCCTGGATCCGATCCAGCACGGGGTAATAGATGCGGTCGAAGAAGTCCTTCATCGGGCCGCTGACGCTCGCGAGGTTTTCCGGCGCGGCGAAGATGTAGCCCTCGGCGGCCAGCACGTCCGGCGCCCGTGCGTCGGCCGCGGCGCGCAATGCGACCTCCACGTCGATCGCGGTGCGCGCGGCGGCGGCAGCGGCCTCGGCCATCTGGCGCGCCCCGCCGGTCCGGCTGTGCCAGACGATCAGCAATCGCTTCATCTCAGGGTCGCGGCGTCATTCGTTCGGCTGCTGCCGGTAGAACGCGCAGAGCATGTCGTACCAGCCCGGAAAGGCATCGCGCAGCCGGCCCGGCTCGATGAAGAACGCCTCGCTGGAGACCGCGAAGAACTCGCCCGGGTCCTGCGCCGCATAGGGGTCGAGGGGCAGGCGATCGTAGTACGGGTCGGCCGCATCGGACTCCGGGTCGATCGTCGGCGGCATCTCCGCCTCGATCAGGTCGAGTTCCGCGTTCAGGCGCTCGAACGCCGATTCCAGCTCGTCGCGCCACTGGCGCGCCACGATTCCGGCATGGAGTCGACGGTCGAACGGCGGCATCCCATCGGCCTCGCCGTCGAGCTGGTCCAGCTTGTGGGCGAACTCGTGGATCACGACGTTGTAGGCGCGCGAGCCGGACGGCCCCGCGCCCTGCTGGACGTCGTCCCATGACAGCACGAGCGGCCCGCCCTTCCAGGATTCCCCGGCGAGCGTCTCGACGAATTCATGGACGACGCCGTCGTCGCCCGCCCTCTGGCGCGGGACCAGGAACTCGCTCGGATAGACGACGATCTCGCTCCATCCGCGGTACCAGGCGAGGCCGAGATTGAGGATCGGCAGGCTGGCCTGCATCGCGATCCGGGTCTGGATCGTCGCGTCGAGCCGCATCCCGCCGGCGCCGCTCATCGCCTTCTGCGCCAGCAGGCTCGAGGCGAGTTCGCGCATCCGCGCCAGGCCGCCCGGGTCCAGCCGCGCCACGAAAGGGGTCGCCGCGACCGATTCGCTCCAGATGGCGTCGGGAATATCGACGCGGGAACCGCGCGATCGACCGAGCAGCGCTTTAAGCATATGCGGATTCTGCCGCACCGCCGCGCACGCGCCGACGGGCCCGGAAGTGGATTGGCGGGATAATTGCACCTGATGGAGTTGCGATGAACCTTGCCTCGCTGTCCCCGCCCCCGCCGCCGGATACGGCGCCGGCGCCGGGTCCTGTCCTGGACCCGGGGGCGGCGCGCGCCGTCATCGTTCCGCTCTACGGCGACCGGACGATGAAATCCGGCGAGACCTACGTCTCCCACGCGGACGGCATCGTCGAGATCGTCCGCGGGCTGCGCGAGGCACCCGACCTGCTCGCCGCCGGCTACCTGTTCGGCGCCCACGAGATCCTGCGCGAGGCCGACGAATGGATGCAGCAGCGCTTCGGCGCGGTCGTCACGCGACTCGTCGGCGACCTGCGGCAACTGATGCGGATCTCGGAGCAGAACCGCATCCGGATGGCGAACGCCTCGGCCGAGGACGGCCCGCGGCTGCAGGAGGCGCAAGCCGAGGCGCACCGGCGGATGCTCCTCGCGATGGTCAACGACGTCCGCGTCGTCCCGCTGCGGCTGGCCTCGCGGCTGCAGACGCTGCGCTATTTCGCGTCGGTGCGCGCCGATGCGCCGGAATTCCCCGCGGCGCGCGCGCATTTCGTCGCCGGCATCGCCGAGGAGACGCTCGATCTCTACGCGCCGCTCGCCAACCGGCTCGGCATCTGGCAACTGAAATGGGAACTGGAGGACCTCGCGCTGCGCTTCCTCGACCCGCGCAGCTACAAGCAGATTGCCAGGGCCCTTGACGAGAAGCGCACCGAGCGCGAGTCCTTCATTGCTGCGGCGCGCGACGAGCTCCACAACCTGCTCGCCGCCGCGGGGCTGAAGGCCGAGGTCACCGGACGGCCGAAGCACATCGCGAGCATCGTCAACAAGATGCGCTCGAAGAAGCTCGCGTTCAACGAGCTCTACGACATTCGCGGCCTGCGCGTCATCGTCGACACCGTGGACCAGTGCTACGAAGCGCTCGCGCTGGTGCACCAGCACTGGGCGCCGGTCGGCGCGGAATTCGACGACTACATCGCGCGGCCCAAGCCGAACGGCTACCAGTCGCTCCACACGGTCGTCAGCGACACCGAGGGACGCACCATCGAGGTGCAGATCCGCACCGCGCAGATGCACGAGAACGCGGAGCTCGGCGTCGCCGCTCACTGGCGCTACAAGGAACGCGTCGGCGTCGATCGTGACGAGGACATGCGGACCGCCTGGCTGCGCCAGTTGCTGGCCTGGCGGGACGAGGTCGACCGGCCGAACGAGGGACCTGCTCTGGAGCCGGCCGAGCGCCGGATCTACGTGCTGACGCCGCAAGGCCGCGTCGTCGAGCTGCCGGCCGGCGCGACCCCGGTCGACTTCGCCTACCACGTCCACACGGAACTCGGCCACCGCTGCCGCGGCGCGCGCGTCAACGGCGCCCTCGTGCCGCTCAACACGCCTCTGGCCAATGGCCAGACGATCGAGATCGTCGCGGCGAAGACCGGCGGCCCGAGCCGCGACTGGCTCAATCCGGAGCTCGGCTTCCTGCACAGCGCGCGGTCACGCACGAAGGTGCGGCACTGGTTCAACCTGCTCGAACTGGAGCAGGACGCGGCCAGCGGCCGCAGCACGATCGAGCGCGAACTGCAGCGCCTCGGGCGCACGGCCGTGCGCCTCGAGGACCTGGCGCGGCGGCTCGGCTACGCGTCGGTCGAGGCGCTATGCGTGGCCGCGAGCCGGGAGGAGTTCGGGCTCCGATCGATCGAGCAGGCGCTGGCCCAGTCGGCTGCGGCGCCGCAGGAGGCGCCGCCGGAGCCGATCGCCCCGCAGCGGACGGCGCCCGGCGGTTCCGGCGGCGTGCTCGTCGTCGGCGTCGACTCGCTGATGACCGGGTTGGCGCGCTGCTGCCGTCCTGTGCCGCCCGACGAGATCACCGGGTTCGTGACACGCGGGCGAGGCGTCTCGATCCACCGCAGCGACTGCGCGAACGCGGCCGCGCTGGCGCTCCGCCACCCGGAACGCGTCATCGACGTGACCTGGAGCGGCGACCCGGAAGGCCTCTACCCGGTCGATATCCAGGTGCTTGCGCAGGATCGGCAGGGCCTGCTGCGCGACGTCTCGGAAGTGTTTGCGCGAGAAAAGCTCAACGTGGTGGGCGTCAACACGGTGACGGTGCGCGGCGAAGCGCAGATGCAGTTCACGGTCGAGGTTCACGATGCGAGCGCCATACGGCGCGCGCTGCTGCAGATCCGCGAGACCAAGGGCGTGATCTCGGCGCGGCGGAAGTAGCCGGCGGGGCGGGAGGGCCGGCGCCACCCTCAGCCCGCCCGATCCTCCTCCAGGAAATCGACGACCACCTGCGCCTGCTCGTCGTCCATCAGCATCGGCGCGTGTCCGATGCCGGCGAATTCGACGAGCCGCGCACGCGGGCCGCGCTGCGTCATCTCGAGCGCCGTCTCGCGCGACAGCAGGTCGGATTCGCGCCCGCGCACGAGCAGCGTCGGCACGCGGATGCGGTCGTAGAGCGCCCACAGCGCCGCTTCGCCGGCCGCCGCGGCCTCCGCGCTGAAGCCCTGGAACGGCACGGCGATGCCGGGGTCGTAGTGAAGCTTCCAGCCGTCGCCATCGGGGCGGATCACCGTCTCGGTGATCGAGCGCCACTGCTCGCGCGTGCGCAGCCCGAACGGCGCGGAAATGAGCGAGATGTAGTCGATCGCCTGTTCGACGTCGGCGAATCGCAGCGGCTTTCCCAGGTACTCGCCGATGCGCTTCAGCGCCGCGGCGTCGAGTCGCGGACCGACGTCGTTGAGGACGAAGCGCCGGACCGGATTCCCGGGCTGGCCGCCGAGCGTCATGCCGATGAGCCCGCCCATCGACGTCCCGACCCAGCTCACCCGCTCGACGCCGAGCCGCGCGACCAGCGTCACGATATCAGCGACGTACTGCGCGACGTGGTAGTGGTGCGGATCGCGCAGCGCTTCGCTGCGTCCGCGACCGACGATGTCGGGACAGACGACGCGCCAGCGCGGCGCCAGCTTGCGCGCGAGGAAATCGAAGTCGCGCCCGACGCGCGTCAGTCCATGGACGCAGATGACGACATCGGGATTCGACGGGTCGCCCCATTCGGTATACGCCATCGAATGGAAGCCCGCAGGGCTCAGGCAACGGACGGAGGCGAGGCGCGGTTCGATGGACATCTTCTCGTCGCGGTTGACGTCGAACATTCGCGCAGCGGGGCGCTGCGCGGCCGCTGGCATACTAGCAGCACGTGACGCCAATCGAGGAGATCCACCATGCTGAAAGGCAAGACGGCGATCGTGACGGGTTCCACCAGCGGCATCGGCCTGGGCATCGCCCGCGCGCTTGCGGCCGACGGCGCCAACATCGTGCTCAACGGCTTCGGCGATGCCGCCGCCATCAAGGCCATCCAGGACGAGTTGCAGGCTGCCGGAACGCAGGTGATCTACCACGCCGCCGACATGAGCAAGCCGACCGAGATCGTCGACATGGTCCGCACGGCCGAAGCGCGATTCGGGTGCGTCGACGTGCTCGTCAACAACGCCGGCATCCAGTACGTCGCGAACATCGAGGATTTCCCGGTCGAGAAATGGGATGCGATCATCGCGATCAACCTCTCGTCGGCGTTCCACGCGATCCGCGCCGCGCTGCCGAAGATGAAGGCGGCGAACTGGGGGCGGATCATCAACATCGCGTCGGCCCACGGGCTCGTGGCCTCGGAGCAGAAAGTCGCCTACGTCGCCGCGAAGCACGGGATCGTCGGCCTGACGAAGGTCGTCGCCCTGGAGACCGCGCGGACCGGCATCACGTGCAATGCGATCTGCCCCGGCTGGGTGCTGACGCCGCTCGTGCAGAAGCAGATCGACGATCGCGCAGCGCGCGAGAGCATCCCGGTCGACAAGGCGAAGTCCGAACTGCTCGGCGAGAAGCAGCCGTCGCTCGAGTTCGTCACGCCAGAGCAACTCGCTGGACTCGCGCTGTTCCTTTGTTCCGACGCCGCGGCGCAGGTGCGCGGTGCGGCGTGGAACGTCGACGGCGGCTGGGTCGCGCAGTAAGAACCGTCGCCACGCGGCCGGCGCGACCCGTCGCCGAGTCACGGAACCGCGGCGCCGTGGCTTAGCGGCCTGGCTTCGGCGCGTCGCGCGTGGTGCGCGCCAGCGTCACGACCGCCGAAAGGCCGCCGCCCGGTCGTGGCTTCAGCTCCACGTCGCCGTCGTGCCCGCGCGCGATGGCGCGCACGATCGCGAGCCCCAGGCCGCTGCCGCCGGTCTGCCGGCCGCGCGACGGCTCCAGCCGCACATAGGGCTCGAGCACGCGTTCGCGGTCGGCCGCGTCGATGCCAGGACCGCGGTCCTCGACGGCAACCTCGACCCGATCGCGGAAGTCGTGCACGGTGACCTGGATCGGCGTCTTCGCATAGCGGCGCGCATTGTCGATGAGGTTCTCGAAGCAGCGCCGCAGCGCGTGCGCCTGGCCGGAAACCGGCGCGCCGGCCGAGCCTTCGCGCACGACCTCCGCGCCGGTCGCCTCGCAATCGTCGATCAGGCTGTCGATCAGCGCATCGAGGTCGATCGGCGCGAAGGGCTCGGCCGTCGGTCCGGCGCGCAGGTAGTCCAGCGTATGGCCGATCATCTCGTCCATTTCGGCGAGGTCGGACTCGATTCCGGTGCGCGCCGTCGACTCGTCGAGCGATTCCAGGCGCAGGCGGACCCGCGTGAGCGGCAGGCGCAGGTCGTGCGACAAGCCGGCGAGCGCCTGCGTGCGCGCGGCCAGCGTCCGCTTCAGCTCGTCCTGCATCCGGTTGAATGCCTCCGCCGCACGTTGGGTCTCCAGCGGCCCGGTCTGCGGAACCGGCGCCAGTTCGAGATTTCTTCCCAGGCGCCCTGCCGCGAGCGCGATCTGCTGCAGCGGCCGCGTCACGCGGCGCACGAGGAGCGCGGCCAGTGCCGCGACGCTGGCAACGACGATCGCGAGCCAGCCCGCAAGCCGCCACGGACTGTCTTCCGGCGTCGGGATCGCGAGGTCATTGACCGTGACGACCGCGCCGTCGCCAAGGCGCGCCTGGACTTCGTACTGCAGCACGACGCGATGCGGGCCCGGCGGACCGAACGGTCCGCCCGGCGCGCCGGGGCCTCCGGAAATGCCGGGCCCGGCCGGCTCCGTTGACCGTGGCGGTCCGGGCGGGCCGGCACGTTCGGGCGATCCCGGAGGCGGACCGCCGGGTCCGGGCGGCACGCTGCCGCGCGCGTCCGGCATCGAGCGCGCATCCGGCGAAGGATGATCGACATCCGGCGGCGGGGGCGGCGGCGGGGGGCCGCCCTCCGGCCCGCCGAATGGCGGATGCCGATGCTCCAGCAGCGCTTCGTGGATCGAGACGACCTGCAGCGTGACGGGACGATCGATGCCGCGCGCGATCAGTTCCTGCAGTCGCCGTGCGTCATCGCTCGGCGGACGATCGAGCGTGCGCCAAGGCTCGCTCGTCGTGACGTGCAGCACGCGCAGGCGATTGAGCGAGCGCTCCAGGCGCTTGCGGCCGTCGGGATCCGCCACGTCGAAGGCGGTGACGACGCCGGCAATGCGCTCGCCGACACGTACTTCGGCGACGTGGCTGAAGAAGCGCTCGCGCTCGTCGACCAGGACCCAGAAGCCCAAGGCATGCGACAGCGCGATGCCGAACAGCAGCGCAAGGAGCATCTGTCCGAACAGCGTGCGCGGCCACAACCTCAATCGACGCGCTCCACGGCGGCCGCGAGCATGTACCCCTCGTTGCGCACGGTGCGGATCAGCTTCGGCTCGCGCGCGTCGTCGCGCAGCCGGCGCCGGACGCGGCTGATCATCACGTCGATCGTCCGGTCGAACGGCCCAGCGTCGCGCCCGGCGAGCGCATCCATCAGTTCGTCGCGCGAGAGCACGCGATTGGGGCTCTCCGCCAGCATCTGCAGCAGTCGCAGTTCGCGCGCCGACAACGGCACGACGACACCGTCGGCATCGACCAGCGAGCGCGTCGCGAGCTGCAGCGTCCAGCCGGCGAAGCGCAGCCGCGACCCCACGCGCCCGGTGCCTTCGCTCGTGCGGCGCAGGATGGTGCGGACGCGCGCCAGCAGTTCGCGCGGGCTGAACGGCTTCGACATGTAGTCGTCGGCGCCCATTTCCAGCCCGAGCACGCGATCGACCTCCTCGGTGCGTGCCGTCAGCATCAGGATCGCGACGCCCGAGCGGGCGCGCAGCTCGCGGCAAAGCTTCAGCCCGTCGTCGCCCGGAAGCATCAGGTCCAGGATGATCAGGTCGAAATGCCCGTGGACGCGCTCGCGTTCCATCGCGGCACCGTCGGCGACGGCAACGACGTCGTACCCGGCGCCGGCGAGATATTCCGACAACAGGTCCCGCAGCGCGGAATCGTCGTCGACAATCAGGATTCTCTGCTTCATCTCAAGTGGCGAACGCTTCGCAGGCCTTCGCGCAAAGAATACCGGGCCGTGGGGATAATCGCGCCACCGGGGGCCGTTGCATTACAAGCCGTTACGTTTCCTGCACGTGGCGGAACGAAAAGGCGTCGGCACCGTCGGGGCGATGAGCGTTGATGCGGCAGATGGGTGCAAGATGGGTGAACGGCTCCCGCCCAGGCCCCGGTCTCCTGGGCCGGGTTCGAGCCATGATCGAGGAGGACAAATGACAAATCTACGCAAGCTGCTTGTCGTCGCCGGCGTCGTTGCCGCCGCGCTTCCGCTGGCGTCGCAAGCCGACGAGCACGGCCATCCGGGACACGAGGGGCCCGGCCGCGGCGTCTGGCACGGCGACATCGGGCGCTTTCACGAGCACGACTGGAACGTCTGGCGCGGCGGGCACTGGATCCACGACCGCCATGACGGCCGGTGGGGCTGGTGGTGGGTCGCCGGCGGCCTCTGGTACTTCTATCCGTCGCCGGTCTACCCGTACCCGAACCCCTACGAGCCGCCTCCGGTCGAGCTCGTGACCCCGTCGGACGCGGCACCGCCTCCGCCGCCGCCGCGCTACTGGTACTACTGCGATGCGTCGCGCGGTTACTACCCGTACGTGCCGACCTGCCCCGGCGGCTGGCGGCAGGTTCCGGCGACGCCGGCCGCCACGCCGGGGGCGCCGCCGCC
>DATKPC010000101.1:0-4088 GCA_035524275.1 Burkholderiaceae bacterium | reverse complement strand
GGGCTTTTCGCACCAAATGGCTGACGGACACGCTGCGCGACCCATCCCTACCGCTAACTTACCGCGGTTCAGGGTCCGTACGCAGATTCGGCCGAATCAGCAGGCTCTCCCCCACCCCTCTCCCGCTTCGCGGGCGAGGGGCGACCCGGCGTCGAGAATTGAGGCACCGTTCCTATGGCTGACGATGGATCGCCCCTCGCCCGCGAAGCGGGAGAGGGGTGGGGGAGAGGGCCGGCCCCCCGCAATGCCGTCCTACTCCTCCGCTTCCTTGCGCCGCGCCTTGAAGTCGTGCGCCATCTGCTGCTGGACCCCGGGCGGCACCGGGTCGTAGTGCGACAGCTCGATCGTGTAGCTGCCGTGGCCCTGCGTGATCGCCTTCAACCGACCCGCGTAGCCGTCGAGTTCCGCCAGCGGCACCGTGCCGCGCAGGATCATCATCCCGCCGGCGAGCGCGTCGTTGCCGTTGACCTGGCCGCGTCGCGACGCCAGGTCGCCGGCGATATCGCCCATCTGCGCGCCGCCGCAGACGATCTCGATCCGCACGATCGGTTCGAGCAGGATCGGCTGCGACTTCGCGAGCGCATCGATGAACGCCTTGCGGCCGGCGGCGACGAATGCGACCTCCTTCGAGTCGACCGGATGGTGCTTGCCGTCGTGGACGATCACGCGCACGTCCTGCATCGGGAAGCCGGCCAGGTGCCCGCCGTCGTAGACCTCGCGCACGCCCTTCTCGACCGCCGGCAGGAACTGGTGCGGGATCACGCCGCCCTTGACGCGATCGACGAATTCGAAGCCGGCGCCGCGTTCCAGCGGCTCGACGCGCAGGAACACCTCGCCGAACTGGCCGGCACCGCCGGTCTGCTTCTTGTGTCGCGCGTGTCCCTCGGCGACCGCCGTGATCGTCTCGCGGTACGGCACGCGCGGCGGGCGCGTCGACACCTCGAGCTTGAACTGCGTGCTCATCCGCTCCAGCACCGTGCGCAGGTGCAGCTCCGAGAGCCCGCGCATCACGGTCTCGTTCAGCGTCGCGTCGTGCTCGATCCGCAACGTCGGGTCCTCGGCCGCCATCCGCGCCAGGATGTCGGAGACGCGACCCTCGTCGCCGCGGCGTTTCGGCTCGATCGCCAGGCCGACCATCGGCCGCGGGAAATCGAGCGGCCGCATCCGCACGAAATCCTCCTCGTGCGAATCGTGCAGCACGCAGTCGAACGTGATGTCGTCGATCTTCGCGATCGCGCCGATGTCGCCCGGCACCAGCCGCGGCACCTCGATGTTGTCCTTGCCCTGCAGCGCGAGCAGGTGGCTCACCTTGAACGAGCGACGCGCGTCGCCGATGAAGAGCTGGGAATTCGGCGTCAGCGTGCCCTGGTGGACGCGGAAGATCCCGATCTTGCCGACGTACGGATCGATGACCACCTTGAAGACGTGCGCCAGCACGTGCCGCGTCGCGTCCGGAACCGACTGGAACTGCTCGGCGTCCGCTCCGCTGCCGCGCAGGAATTGCGGTGGGTTGCCTTCGCCGGGATGCGGCAGGTGCCGCGTCATCACCTCCAGCAGGTCGAGGACGCCCGCGCCCGTGCGGGCCGAGACGAAGCAGACCGGCACGAGGTGCCCGTCGCGCAGCGCCTTCTCCAGCGGGGCGTGCAGCGTCGTCGGATCGACGTCGCCCTGCTCGAGGTAACGCGCCATCGCGTCGTCGTCGACCTCGACGACCTGTTCCAGCACCTTCCGGTGCACCTCCGGCACCGAGAGGAAGTCCGCGTCGCCGCGGTCGCTGCCGAAGCAGTCGATGACGCGCGCGCCGCCGCCCGCCGGCAGGTTGATCGGCAGGACCTCGGCCCCGAACGCCTCCTGCAGCTGGGCGAGCAGCGCCGGCAGGTCGATGTGCTCGTGGTCGATCTTGTTGACGACGATGAGGCGGCACAGGTTGCGCTCGCGCGCGGCCTGCATCATCCGCCGTGTCGTGAGTTCGATGCCCGCGGTGGCGCTGACGACGACGGCGACCGTCTCGACCGCATCGAGCGCGCCGAGCGCCTGGCCGACGAAGTCGGGGTAGCCCGGCGTGTCGATCAGGTGCAGTCGCGAGCCCTTGTAGTCGGCGTGGCAGACGGCCGCGCGCAGCGAATGGTGATGCTGCTTCTCGAGCGGATCGTGGTCGCTCACCGTCGTGCCGCGCTCGACGCTGCCGGCCGCCCCGATCATCGACGATTTCGCGAGCAGCGCCTCGAGCAGCGTTGTCTTGCCTGCCGCGCCGTGGCCGACCAGCGCCACGGTGCGCAGATCCTCGGTCCTGTACGACTCCATGATGGCGTGCTCCTCTCTACGTGCAATGCGCTCTTCGACGGCGACTATAGCGAGACGCGAGGGTCGACCGCTGACCGGCCACAAGGCACGTGGCGACGCAGGCTTCGCCGGGCGAAAAAAAAGAGCCCACGCTGTGGTGGGCTCTTTCGCCGGACCGCCTGCGCGGCCCGCGGCCGGATCGTCCGATCAGAACAGGTGCTGGACGCCGAGGCCGATGTACGTCGTCGTGACGCCGGCGCTGGCCGTCAGGCCCGACGGAACATAGACACCGCCGAGCGCCGCGCTGAGGCCGGCATTCGCATCCGCCTTCACGCTGGCGATCTGCGCATACAGCTCGGTGCGCTTCGACAGCGAGTAGAAGTCGGCCAGTGCGATTTCCTTCGTCTTGCCTCCGGCGACCGAGTCCTTCGAGTCGTAGTACGCCAGGTTGACCTTGTTGGCGCCGGTCTTCAGGTCGAAGCCGATGCCGAGGTCCTTGACGTTGCTCGCCTGCGCGCCGCTGGTCGGGTCGTAGGTCTTGAAGTCGCCGTACTGCGCGCGGACCGCGAACATGCCGATCGAGTAGCCGAGACCGACGAAGTCGATCCCGCTCGACTTGCCGCCGACGGCGGCGTTGGCATTCTTCGCTTCGGCGTAGCCGGCCGAACCGGTGAATCCCGCCATCGTGTACGACAGGCCGATCGACGCCGTCGAGTTCGCCGACGTGCTGCCGGCGATGCCGCCGAACCCGTACTCGACGCCGGCGAACAGGCCGTTGCCGCTGTACGTGTAGGTGACCGAATTGCTGTCGAAGATACCGCCCTGCAGCGACGTGTTGCTCGACGCGCTGGAGTTGCCGACCGTCGCCAGGATCCAGCTCTCGAGCGAGCTCAGCGAGTCGGTCATCCCGCGCGGCTCGGTGCCGATCGCGGCGATGAGCGCCGGGTCGACCTGCAGGCCGAGGCCGACCGAGCCCCACTCACCGCCCAGCGTGACCTTCGCCTCGCGGCCGAAGAGCTGGTTCTGGTAGACGCCCGGGCTGTTGTGCGAGCCGTTGCCGGTGTTGAAGCCGCCTTCGAGCTGGAAGCCGGCCTTCAGGCCGCCGCCAAGGTCTTCCGACCCCTTGAAGCCGTAGATGCTGGGCAGCATCTGCGCGTCGACGAACGCCGTGTCGCGCCCGCCCGTGCCGGTCGCGCCGGTCTTGCTTTGCGACATCACGCCGGCATCGACGATGCCATAGACGGTGACGCTGGATTGCGCGTACGCACCAGCCGAGGCCAGCAGCGTCGCAGCAGCGATGAGCTTCAATTTCATGTGAACAGTCCCCTAGTCAGGATCGTCGTCGTGGTGCCTAGGCGGCGAGGAAACCCTCCGCGCGCACGCTTTCCGCCCTTGTTGCCGGGCGATTGGCGAAACTCTAGCGAACCGACTGACAGGGGACGTCAAAACGAATCAAATCGACGTCAACTTTTCGGCCAAATGTCACCAAAACGCAACACGACGGCCTGGGAACGAACCTCGGATCGGGGTAACGCGAATCGTTCCCCTCCCCGGCGTTCCCGGCACGTGTTCGATGAAGCGGCGGCCGGCGCCTCGTCGGGTGCCGGCCGCGTCAAGCTCGACGGTCTGCGTCGTGTCGTCGTTACGGCGCGACCTTCGCGTGGGCGAAGTGGCCCGCGACGTCGGCCGGCTCCTTGCCGCCCCAGTAGACGTCACGCACGCTCATCGCGGCAAATCCAACCGGCACGTCCTCGGCCGCATCCGCCGCCTTCAGCTCCGCGCGCACTTCCGCCCGGGTCTTGCCA
>DATKPC010000100.1:0-2491 GCA_035524275.1 Burkholderiaceae bacterium | reverse complement strand
TGGACCTCGCTGCCGGGAATGCGCTCGCCGAGCGGCGTCTGCACGTAATCGACCAGCGCATCGCCGGTGACGCCGATCAGCACGAGCTTGCGCGCAAGCCGCGCCGGGTCGACGCTGCCGTCCAGCACGTCGATCGACGAGACGGCACGGCGCGGATCGCGCTTCGCGTAGTGGAGTCGCACCTGGCCGTCCGCCTCCGTGGGCAGCGTGAGCGCACCGAGGCTGACCGCCTCGACGTCGGGACCGCGGGCTCGCAGCCGAACGTCCCGCGCGCCCAGCGCGACCCGCAGCATCTCGGTGGCGAGCGACGGCTCGAGACGATCGCCGATATGGACCACCAGCGGCACGCGACGGGCGACATCGTCCGCCGACCCCGCCGAAAAGACGCCGTGCCCGGCGGCCGCGCGATCGAGCTCGGGGATGTTCACGAGCGCGCCGGCGAAGTGCGGAATGTTCGATGCGATTTCGTCAGGGCCGGCAATGTCGTGCGCGCGGTCCACGATCAGGAACGGCGGCGCCATCGGCTGCGCCTTGGTCGCGTCGGGCGTTCCCGCCAACCCGACGACCACGGGACCGGCGGCAATCGCGCTCGCCAGCACGCTGTCGTTCGACGGCAGCGCGTCGAGGCGGCTCGCGAGGACGGGATCGTCCTCACGCGCCGATCGCAGCAGCCGCTCCGGCGAGAGCCGGTCGGGCTCGGGCATCAGGATGTCGATGCCGATGGCAAGCGGCGCGTGACGCTCGATGTCGCGCAGGAGCTCGGCGAGCAGGGTCCTCGGCCATGGCCACTGGCCGTACCGCGCGAGGCTGCGCTCGTCGACTTCGACGACGACGGCCGGCATCGTCGCGGCCTGCCGAGGCATCGCAACCTGGTACGTATCGAACCACGCCGATTGCAGCCGGGCGATCCAGCGCGGCCCCAACGCAACCACGGCGGCAAGGACGATCAACAGCGCAAGGCCGATGAGCGTGATCCGGCGGCGGTCGGGCACTTCCGGCGGCGTCGCCGCGGGCGGCGTCACAGCGCGACTTCCATCCCGTCGTAGGCGGCCGACACGCGCAGCGCAGCCCGGCCGTCGCGCCGCGCGAGCGCCTCGTAGCGCTGCGTCTCGCCGAGCACGCGCAAGATCGCCTCGTCGCCGTGCACGGGCTCGTGGTGGAACAGGCACAGGTGGCGGGCGCCGGCCATGTGGCAGAGGTCGACGCCGACGATGTTGCTCGAATGTCCCCAGTCGGCCTTGACCGAGATCGAATCCGCGAGCGAGTACATCGCGTCGAAGACCACGAGGTCCGCGCCGCGGAAGAACTCGACAAAGCGGTGCGTCTCGGCAAGGTCGGCCAGCGCGTGCTCCGAGTCCGTGGAGTAGATCACGGTCTTGCCGGACCTCGTGAAGCGGTACCCGTACGAGTCACCCGCATGCCGCTGCAGCATCAGTCGAACGGCGAGCCCCGCGATGTCGTAATCCCGATCCGGCTCCAGCCGGACGAACTCGATGCTCGCCCCGAGCGAAGCGAACTCCACGGGAAACGACGGCGGCGCCTGCTGCCGCCGCAGCGCCGCCTCGAGCGCCTCGTGCGCGCCGTAGATGCGGACGCGATGCCCCGGCCGGTACGCCGGCGCGAAGAACGGGAACCCCATGATGTGGTCCCAGTGCACGTGGGACATGAAGACGTGGAACGTCTGGGGCGCCGCGCCGTGGCGGGCGAGCACGCTCTGGCCGAAAGGCCGCGCGCCCGTGCCGAGATCGCAGAGGACGTAGTCCGGACCGCCGGTGACCAGCTCTACGCACGGGCTGTGGCCGCCGAACGTTCCCGAGGTAGTGAAGGGCAGGGCGTCGACGTAGGCGACCAGATCGGCGTCCGACGCGAAGCTCCGCCCGGCCGCGCCGCGCAGCGCGGCGATCACCTTCTCGCGAACGGCGCTCGCGGTCAGCGCGACCGGAAGCGATCCGCGCGTGCCCCAGAACCGGACACGATCCACGTTCTTTATGCTGCGTCGTACGCCTTGGCGGCGGCCGGCGACACGGCGGCGAGCGCGTCGCGTACGGTGGGGAAGACGTCCACGACCATGCGGAAGCGCGCGATGTCGAAGATCTCCTCGACGGCGGGCTGCAGCCCGGCGATCGCCAGCGCGGCGTTGCGGGCGCGCATCGCCCTGGAAGTCACCATCAGCACGCGCAGCCCCATGCTGCTGATGTATTCGACCCCGGTGAAGTCCAGCACCAGCGGCGCGCGCCCGGCGGACCCGTCGTCGACGAACGGAGCCAGCGCCTGCTGCAGCTTCACCGCGTTGGGATGGTCGATCGACCCGGCGGGAACGGCCAGGACGGCGTCGGCAAGCTTGCGACTCGTGAACTCCACGTTCTCCTCCCGGCGGTGTCGCGACGGCTTTGCTACTCGCTGCGGAATTATAGTGTCGGAAGCGCGCTATCGGGTCACAGGAACCCGACGACCGCCCCCAGCGGCGGAATCACGATGCCGAGGCTGCGCG
>DATKPC010000099.1:0-47924 GCA_035524275.1 Burkholderiaceae bacterium | reverse complement strand
GCGCGTGAGCGTCTCGCCGATGAACGACGTCGTCCCGGCCGCGTAAGGGCCGCCGCCGACTTCGAAGTAGACGCGCCGGTCACGCCACGCGGCGGGCACGCGGGCGGCGGCGGTGTCGACTTCCTGCTGCAATCGGGTCCAGGTCCGCTCGCCCGCGCCGGGCTCCCCGAGCAGTCGTCCGACGAGATCGAGCGTATGGCGTACGTCCGAATACGTGTCGGACTTCAGGCGCACGACCGGGAATCCGAGAGCCTCGAGACGATCCATCGCCCGCGACGCGGTGGACGCCAGGATCACGTCGGGCTTCAGCGCCGCGATCGACTCGATCTGCGCATCCTCCAGACCACCCAGGTGCGGCAGCCCGGCGACGTCCCCCGGCCAGTTGGAATAGCGGTCGACGCCCACGAGCCTCCCGCACGCCCCCAGCACGCAGATCGTCTCCGTGAGCGATGGCATCATCGTGACGATGCGTTGCGGTGGCGCCGCGAACCGATGCTCGGCGCCACGGTCGTCGCGTACGACGAACGCTTGCGCCCGCGCGTCCGGCGCGACGGCGCTGAAGCCGAGCATCGCCAGGACGGCCAGCACGCGCAGCGCGAAGCGCCACCCCGACATCAGAATCCTCCGTAACGCAACGTCAGGAACGCCTGCCGCGGCGGCGCATCGTAGCCGTAGACCGTCTGGATGTGGTGAT
This sequence comes from Burkholderiaceae bacterium, assembly GCA_035524275.1. GTDB lineage: Bacteria > Pseudomonadota > Gammaproteobacteria > Burkholderiales > Burkholderiaceae_F > DATKPC01. The sequence goes on along the minus strand of DATKPC010000099.1, from coordinate 47,230 downwards.
TCGTCAGGTTGTCGACGCGCAGCGCGAGCTGCCAGTTGCGGTCCATCGTCCAGGTCGTCCGCGCTGCAACGAGGCCGTAGCCGCCCAGCGGCTGAAGATTGGCCGTGTCGTCATAGGTGCGTCCGGCGCCACGCAGGTCGGCGCCGGCGGCCCAGCGCTCGGAGAAATCCCAGTCGGCCTTCAGCGAGAAGGTACGGCGGGAGCGGCGGGCCAGTTGCGTGCCATCGGTCACGTCGTCCGGGTCCATCACGTCGAGCGTGGCGGCAACGTCCAGCGGACCGAACCGGCCGCCGTATTCGAGCGTGGCCCCCAGGATGCGCGAGACGCCGACGTTTTCCGGCAGGTAGTTGGTGCCGGAAACCACGTAGGCGATCAGGTCGCGGAACCGGTTCCGGTAGACGGCAAGTCGCGCCCGCTGGCTGCCCGCCTGCCAGGCCAGCGCGACCTCGTCGCTCGTGCCGTGCTGCGGACGCAGACCCGGGTTTCCGAAGCCGGGGTAGTACAGTTCATCGAAGCTCGGCATCACGAAACTCGTCCCGACCGAGGCTATGGCGCGCCAGCCCGGGGCGAATTCGTAGCCGTACGACGCTGCTCCGGTGCGTTGGACGCCGAATTCCGAATTGTGGTCGACGCGACCATTGACCTGCCAGGCGGCGGGGCCGGACTTCGCGTTCCATCCGAGCGCAAGCCCGTCGACGGTGCGGTGATCGACGAGAAACGCGGTCGTGTCGCTCTCGACCGATTGCTCCAGGCGTTCGATCGATGCGAGCAGCGTCCCGACGGGCAGCGCGATGTCGTTCTGCCAGACCGCGAGTCTCTGGACGGTCGTGAAGCGGCCCAGGTCGAACGCGTTGACCGCGACGTCGGTGTCGTAGTTGTCGCGCGAGAGGCCGTATCGCAGCGTCGTCGTCCAGGACGACAACGGCGCGCCGGCGATGTGGACGTTCGTCGAGGACGTATCGAGGCGGCTGCGCGCCGTGAGCGCCGGCTGCGTCGGATCGAACCCGTCGGCGAACTGCACGTTGCCGTGGACGCCGATCGACTGCAGGCGAACGTCCCATCCCGGCGCTATCGCGTAGCCCAGATTCGCGCTCGCCGACGCCTGGTCGAAACCGTCCGGATTCGGGTTGTAGTTGAATGACGCCGCATTCGTCGCCGGATAGCCTTCGGTGCGCCGGCCTCCGAGCTGAAGCGCGTAGTCGAAGAGGCCTGCGGCGCCGCGCGCACCGGCGTCCACGCCGCGATAGTCTTCGGAGCCCGCGGTGATCGCGGCGCTCGGGTGGAACCCGGCTTCCCCGCGCTTCGTGAACACCTGGATGACGCCGCCCGCGGCGTCGGAGCCGTAGAGCGAACTCATCGGCCCGCGGACGATCTCGATATGGTCGATCGATTCGAGCGGCAGGTTGTAGAAGACCGGGCCGCCGAGCGAAGCCGACCCGTAACGCATGCCGTCGATCAGCAGCAGCGTGCTGTCCGAATTCGCGCCGCGCATGAAGACGCTGCTGGCGGCACCGATCCCGCCGTTGGTGCTGACCTGCAGTCCTCCTTGCGCGGCGAGCAGCGACTCCAGGGTCGCGCCGGAGTATTTCTCGATCGTCGCGCGGTCGATCACCGTGACGTCCTGCAGGACGTCGTCGAGCCGGACCTCTTCGCGTGCTGCGGTGACCGTGACGGCGTCGAGTGACACGTCGGAGGCGTGCGCCGCCGGTTGCCACAGGGTCCAAGGGAGCGAAAGGGCGACGGCGAATCGAACGCGAACGCATGGCGCGCGGCCGTTGCGGCCGCGCCGAAGCGAATGGATTCTCATCGACTTGGGATACCGCCAGAGAGCTGCCGGCACTCGTTTCCCGCGGGCGCCGACCCACTTTCCTCCCGCAGGAGGAACCTCGTTGGCCGGTATCCGGGCTGGCGGCACCACCGCGCGGCCTTCCCAGGCAGTACTGCCCAGTGGCCTGACTGCGCAGTGAGGGTGATGAACCCACGCCGCTTACCGTTGCGGGGACAGCGCAGGTTACCGCGGCATGCGACGTGCCGCAGACCCTGCTTCCCGTTTAACCGCGGCGACGGGCGCCGCCGCAGGCACCAACGCCGTGATCCTACCAGCAAGTCGAAAACAATCCTGCGAAAGGACTCCTGCGACGAGCGTCATGCGAGAGGCGTCATGCGGCGGCCTCGTTGTCTCAGGCTCCGAACCGTCGTGGGCGCCACGCGCCGCGGGCACCGCGCGGCGCGTGGCGTGGCCGTCAGGCCTTCGGACCGAGTGCGGCGCCGGCCTTGCCGGACGCGAATCCGAACAGGGCACCGATGATCATCGACAGCGCGACGGCCACGAAGGCGTTGCCGAGGCTGGGCGACGTAAGCGCGGCGACGCTCAAGGCGTCCTTGGTCTGCAGCAGGAAAGCGAACGTGCAGGCATACCCGTAGACGCTCGCGGGGATGACCGACAGTGCCTTGATGTTCGCCGCCATGCACAGCGCCCAGACCGTGACACCGACGACGATCGCTGCCCACAGCGGCAGGCCGAGCGAATCGCCGAGCGGCACGGCGAGGATGACGATGGCGGCGATCGTGGCGACCAGTGCGCCGAAGACGTTGCCGACGATGGTGTTGCGCAAGGCGTCGTTGTTGCCGCCGCAATGGAAGAAGCAACCCCACGCGACGAAGGCGGCCCAGATCAGGATGCCGCCGACTTTCAGGAAGATGAAAGTCGCGACGGCGCCGAGAATGCCAATGGCGAGTGACAACGCAGAAAGTTGAGACACGAACGACCTCCCATAGTTATGTTTGGATGGCGTCGTTGCGGGCCTGCCGCGACCGCGCGATCGTGGCTGCGAATGACAGAGCGCGGAGTCGCCCCGCACCGTCTTGCAGCGACCGCCTCCCGCGCGGCCGCTCGCACCGGACTCCGTAACGCTCCCTGGGTCTGTTCGTTATCGGGTCGAAATCCGGCGCTTGGTGCCGTCCGAGGCCACTCGAGCGCCCGGACGCCGAGAGTATTTTCCCCGCTCCCGATCCGGTCAATCGATTTCGAAGCTGCGTCGCATCATGTTGACGGGATCATATGCAAGAGTGAGCATATCTTGGGAAAACTAAATGGCTCTGTGAGTGCCAACGCGTGAGTGCAAACGCGCCAACGAGTTCCGGCGCGTCGAGGTGAAGTCCGACCGTCGGGTCGTCGAGCGCCGGGCGAATCGCGACCGCGATCCCGCGGATCCGGGCGGTGCGGCGCCGGCCGCTCGAGGCCTGGAGTGCGGCCGGCGTCGCAACCACGTCTCGCGCGTCCGTCGTCGATCCGGGCGCATCGATGTGCATCAGCCCGGAGCATGCCGTCATCGTCGTCGAGCCGAGTATCGTGGTCTGACTTCGCGCAGCGTGTTTCAGGTCGATGGCGGCGGTTTTCACCGGTGCGCGCCGAACGTCCTGAAGGCCCTCTCAAACTTTGCTAGAACTCGACTTGCGTGGCCGGCGCGATGCCATGATGCGTAGCGTCGCGCGGCGCGGAGCCCCGGGGGAATCCATGAATACAACGATGTTATGGCGAGTTGCCGGATGATGGCCGCGCCGCCACGACACCTTTCGCGCCGCTGATCGACGAGTCTGCCGATGTTTCACTTCGACAACACGTATGCCCGCGAACTCTCCGGCCTTGGGGTGCCGTGGAAACCGGCCGTGGTGCCGCAGCCGAGGCTGTTGTTCTTCAACCACGAGCTGGCGGCCGAATTGCAACTCGGCGCGGTCGACGTGCGTGATCCGGACGTGGCCAACCTGTTTGCCGGAAACGCGGTACCGGACGGATCCGAGCCGATCGCGCAGGCCTACGCGGGGCACCAGTTCGGAGGCTTCTCGCCGCAACTCGGCGATGGCCGGGCGCTGCTGCTGGGCGAGGTCATGGATCGTTTCGGGCGCCGCCGCGACATCGCGTTCAAGGGATCCGGCCGCACGCCGTTCGCGCGCGGTGGCGACGGCAAGGCGGCCGTCGGCCCGATGCTGCGGGAAGTCCTGGTCGGCGAGGCGATGCACGCGCTGGGCGTGCCCACGACACGCGCGCTGGCGGTCGTCGCCACCGGCGAGGCGGTCGTCCGGGAGCGGATGCTCCCGGGCGCGGTCCTGACGCGCGTCGCGGCGAGCCACCTGCGCGTCGGGACCTTCCAGTTCGTTGCGGTGCGCGGCGCGATCGATCGCCTGCGCGAACTTCTCGACTACGCGATCGCGCGCCATGATCCCGAGCTGTCGGACCGTCCGGATCGCGCGCTGGCCTTCCTGCAGGCCGTCGCCTCGCGGCAGGCTGAACTGGTCGCGCGATGGATGAATGTCGGCTTCATCCACGGCGTGATGAACACCGACAACATGACGGTCTCCGGCGAGACGATCGACTACGGACCCTGCGCGTTCCTGGAAGGCTACGATCCGGCCACGGTGTTCAGTTCGATCGACCACGGTGGCCGCTATGCGTACGGCAATCAGCCGGCTATCGCCCGCTGGAACCTCGCGCGCCTTGCCGAGACCCTGCTGCCCCTGATCCACGACGATCCGGATACGGCCGTGGCGCGCGCCGTCGACGTCATCGATGGTTTTCCGGCGGAATTCCAGCGGCGCCTGCTGGCTGGACAGCGGGCCAAGCTCGGGTTGCCAGCGGACGACGCTCACGATCCAGCAGGGGCGGACGCCGGACTGGTGGACGCGTGGCTCGAGATGCTTCGGGACGCCGGCGCGGATTTCACGCTCGCCTGGCGCCACCTCGCGGACGCCGCCGAGGGCGACGAGGCGGCCCTTCGCGGCCTGGTCGGCGATCAAGACCGCTTGGCGGCCTGGATTGCGCGCTGGCGCGCGCGTTGTCGCGACGAGGATGCCGACGAGATGTCGCTCACGGCGCGCGCCGCGCGGATGCGCCGTGTCAATCCGCGGATCATCCCGCGCAACCACCGCGTCGAGGAAGCACTCGCCGCCGCGTCTGACGACGGCGACATGGCCCCTTTCGAACGCCTGCTCGCAGCCTTGCGCAGCCCGTACGACGAATCGCAGGGCCTGGCGATCTATGCCGAGCCGGCCAGTCCGGCCGTGACCGCCGGCTACAGGACGTTCTGCGGCACCTGAGGCCTCCGATGAGGGCTCGGCAGGCGACGATCCGCACGCCGGATGGCAAACTACGCGCGGTCGTGTCGCACACGCCGCTCATGATGGCGCCGTAGCGGACGCGGCGACGATCCTGCCGGAACGACGATGAACAAGGCCTTCGTACGCGAATCCACCGAAACCGAGGACGAGGAGGACGCCCCCGACACGCCGCCGCTGCCGGCAGGCACGAAGAACTACATGACTCCGCCGGGGTACAAGCGCTTGCGCGAGGAACTGCAGCGGCTCGTCGTGGACGAGCGTCCGGAGGTCGTCCGCGTCGTCTCCTGGGCGGCATCCAATGGCGACCGCTCGGAGAACGGCGACTACATCTACGGCAAGCGCCGGTTGCGCGAGATCGATCGACGGATCCGTTTCCTGACGAAGCGCCTGGAGGCTGCCGAAGTCGTGCAGCGGACCGCGGGGGATGCGACCGACCAGGTCTTTTTCGGCGCCACGGTCGGCTATGCGGTCGACGGCGGCGAACGGCAGCAGGTCACGATCGTTGGCGTCGACGAGGTCGATCCGGCGCGCCGCCATGTCAGCTGGATCTCTCCGATCGCGCGCTCGCTGCTGAAGGCGCGGGTCGGCGACCTGGTGACCTTGCGGACACCGGCCGGCCTCGAGGAGATCGAACTGCTGGACGTCGACTACGGCGTGGGGGGCGACTCGGCGCAGGAAACGACCGGAAAGCCACGCTGAGCGCCCGCGACTTCGGCGCGGCCCCCACGGGCCGCGGCCCGCGGATCAGGCCTCTTCGCCGGCCGGGACGCGCGACGGCCGGATGCGCGTGACGCGCGTGACGAGCTTGATGCGCCGCAGGGCCCGCACGACGAGCGCGAGGTGCCGGCGGTCGCGAACCTGGATCTTGAAGTGGATCGCGGAGACATCTGCGCCCTCGTCGGCGACGTGGACGTTGAGGATGTTGGAATCCGCTTCCGCGATCGCCGCCGCGACCATCCCCAGCACGCCCCGTTCGTTGAGGACGCGCACGTCGATATTGACGGTGTAGACGCCGGCCGGCTCGGCCGACCACTGCAGGTCGATCCAGCGCTCCGGATCCGCGCGTCGCGCGCGCTGCGCATGCACGCAGTCGGCCTGGTGGACCGCCAGGCCGAGGTCGCGCCGCATGTGGCCGACGATCGCGTCGCCCGGAATCGGCAGGCAGCAGTTCGCCATCTGCAGCGCCATGCCTTCGGTGCCGCGGATCGTGACCGGTTCCGGAACGTTGGCCAACGCCGGTTCGGCCGCGTTTTTCGCCTCGGCGTTGCCGCGCGCCGCGATCAGCGCCAGTTGCCTCGCGACGACGGCCGCGAGACGTCGTCCCAGGCCGATGTCGGCCAGCAGTTCCTCGCGGCTGCCGGCCTGCGCCTCGGCAACGAGCGCGCCCCATTGTTCCGGCGTGACGGCCGACAGCGGCATCTGCATCTGCTCGACCGCCTGTTCCAGGAGCCGCTCGCCGAAGTCGACCGACTCCTCGCGCTTCATCGTGCGCAGGAAGTGCCGGATCTCCGCCCGCGCGCGGCCGGTCCGCACGAAACCGAGCCACGCCGGATTCGGGCGCGCGACCGGCCCGGTGATGATCTCGACGACGTCGCCGTTGCGCAACTCGGTGCGCAGGGGCTGGACCTCGCCGTTGACGCGCGCCGCGACGCACTTGTTGCCGACGTCCGTGTGGATCCCGTAGGCGAAATCCACGGGCGTCGCGCCGCGCGGCACCGAGACGATCCGCCCCTTGGGCGTGAAAACGTAGACCTTGTCCGGGAACAGATCGACCTTGACGTTCTCGAGGAACTCCGTCGAATCGCCCGTCTGGCGCTGGATCTCCAGCAGCGATTGAAGCCACTGGTGCGTCCGCGACTGCAGCTCCGTGAGGCTGGCGCCGTCCTCCTTGTACAGCCAGTGTGCCGCAACGCCGGATTCCGCGACGCGATGCATCTCCTGCGTGCGGATCTGGAATTCGATCGGGGTCCCGAACGGACCGATCAGCGTCGTATGCAGCGACTGGTAGCCGTTGACTTTCGGGATCGCGATGTAGTCCTTGAACTTCCCCGGCACCGGCTTGAACAGGGCATGGAGGGCACCCAGCGCGAGGTAGCACTCCTGGCGCGTCGCCACGACGATGCGAAACCCGTAGACGTCGAGCACCTCGGAGAATGACAGGTGCTTCTCCGCCATCTTGCGGTAGATCCCGTAGAGCGTCTTCTCGCGCCCGTGGACCTCGGCCTTCAGCTTCGCGGACGCCAGCGCCTTGCGGACGGACTCCAGGATCTTTCCCAGCACCTCGCGTCGGTTGCCGCGGGCGGCGAGGACCGCCTTGCGCAGCACCTTGTAGCGCAGCGGGTAGAGGCGCTCGAAGCAGGCGTCCTCGAGTTCGCGAAAGATCGCGTTGAGCCCGAGACGATGCGCGATCGGCGCATAGATCTCCAGCGTCTCGCGGGCGATCCGGTGCTGCTTGGCCGGCTCGACGGCGTCCAGCGTCCGCACGTTGTGCAGCCGATCCGCCAGCTTGATCAGGATGACGCGCACGTCGCGCGCCATCGCGAGCAGCATCTTGCGGAAGTTCTCCGCCTGCGCCTGCTCGCTGGAATCGAAGCTCAGCCGGTCGAGCTTCGAGACGCCGTCGACGAGGTCGGCGACGACCGCGCCGAAGCGCTCGACCAGTTCCGCCTTGCGGACCCCGGTGTCCTCGATCACGTCGTGCAGCAGCGCCGCCTGGATCGCAGCCCCGTCGAGCTTCCATTCCGACAGGATCTCCGCGACGGCGATCGGATGGGTGATGTAGGGCTCGCCGCTGCGCCGGAATTGCCCCAGGTGGGCGGCATCGCTGAAGCGGAAGGCTTCCTTGATCCGCTGGACGTCGGAGGCCGACAGGTACTTGCGCAGCCGCTCCGTCAGGTCGCCGAAGCTGACGACGACCTGCGGCTCGCGCGCTGCCGTCCCGTTGACGCCGGCGACGCCCGTCGTTCCGTTCGCGTCGCCGCCCCAGACCGCCTTTCTCAGCGCGTCGGCAGCGCGCCGCGCCAGCCGCCCCGGCGTATAGCCGCCGGTCGGCAGGTCTGCGGGGGGTGAACTGGAGGACGCCATGGGTTGCGCGAGTCGGCCACCCCTACGCTAGCGCGGCTCGGCCTGGGGGGCAACCCGAAAGAACCCAGGATGCAAGACGGGAAAACCCGATCGCGTGGTGCCTTGCGCGCCGAGGCGAAGGAGTCGATGCGGGTGGAACGGTGAGTTCGGGAAGACGGTACCCGCAGAGGTTAGGTCGGGACCTTGCGGAGCATCTCGATGCCGACTTTTTGTGCCGCGATTTCGCGGAGCGCGGCAACGGCCGGCTTGTCGCGCGTCTCGATCTTCGGCGTGTGCCCCTGCGCGAGCTGGCGCGCGCGATAGGCGGCGGCAAGCGCCAACTGGAAGCGGTTGGGGATCTGCTTCATGCAGTCTTCGACGGTGATGCGTGCCATGCGGTCGGACCTCGGATGATCGATCGACCGTCAAGTATACCGTGGCGTCCGGGTCGAACGGCCGCCGCCGATGCGTGGCGTTGGACGCCGGCGCTCAGATGCCGATGCCGAGTTGCGCGAACAGGCTGTGGTTGCGCAGCGCCTGGCTCGTGTACCGCAGCCTCGTCGCGCTCACGACGGCCATCAGCTGTCCCTGCGCAACGTCGAAGACCTCGTTGACGATCACGTAGTCGAAGTCCGGCGCGTGCGCGATCTCGCTGCCTGCCGCAAGCAGGCGACGCGTGATGACGGACGGCGAATCCTGCCCGCGCTTATGGAGCCGCGCCTCCAGGGCGTCGATGGACGGCGGCAGGATGAACACGCCGACGGCCTGCGGGAAGAGCCGCTTGACCTGCCGCGCGCCTTGCCAGTCGATCTCCAGCAGGACGTCGGAACCGCCGCGCATCTGGTCCTCGATCCACGTCTTGGACGTCGCGTAGTAATTGCCGTGGACCTCCGCGCTTTCGAGGAACTCGCCCCGCAGGCGGCGTTCGTGGAATTCCTCGACGGAAACGAAATGGTATTCGCGGCCGTTGGACTCCCCGGGCCGCGGGGCGCGCGTCGTGAACGAAATCGACAGGACGATCTTCGGATCGCGCGCCAGCACCGCGTTGACCAGCGTGGACTTTCCGGCGCCCGAGGGGGCGACGACCATGAAGATGTTGCCGGCAAACAACTGGTCGCTTGCGGACGGAGGCGGGGCGTTCATCGGCACGGCGGCGTGGCTCCAGGCTCGCGGGCCGAAAGTCTAGCAGCGGGTGCGCCGTCGCCGGGATCGCCGCGGCGCGCGTCGAAAAACCGATATGCAAGCGCGCATTGATTCGTTGGTCCGTGGCGACCGCTCGTGGACGATGCGTCCGTCCGATCCGCGCGGGCGACGACAGCCGCCCGAACGTGACGGCGTGCGTCTCCTCGCCCTTCGGGGCACTTCCAGGCCCCGGCAAGCGCAGCGACGCCGGGGCTGCTTCTTTTTTCCTTGGCCGCGCCCGCGACGCGTTCGCGCGACGGCACCGCTCGGAGCAACGTCCGCATGAAGATCCTGTGGTTCATCCCGACGCACGGCGATTCGCGCTATCTCGGCACGAGCAAAGGGGCGCGCGCGGCCACGTTCGATTATTTCAAGCAGATCGCGATCGCCGCCGACAGCCTGGGTTACGAAGGCGTGCTGATCCCGACCGGGCGTTCGTGCGAGGACTCCTGGATCCTCGCGGCGAGCCTGATCGACGCGACGCGCCGTTTGAAGTTCCTCGTGGCGCTGCGGCCCGGCCTGGTGCAACCGGTGCAGTCGGCGCGGATGGCCGCGACACTCGACCGGATGTCCGGAGGGCGCCTCCTCGTGAACCTGGTGACCGGGGGCGATCCGGAGGAACTCGCCGGGGACGGCCAGTTCCTGGACCACGCGCAACGCTACGAGCAGTCGGCCGAATTCATCCGCATCTGGCGCGAGGTGCTGGCGCGTTCGCACGTCGACGAGTCCTACGATTTCGACGGCCGCCACCTGCAGGTCCGCGGCGCGAAGCTCCTCTATCCGCCGATCACCCGGCCGTATCCGCCGCTGTTTTTCGGTGGTTCGTCCGAGGCCGCGCACGACCTGGCGGCCGAGCATGTCGACACCTACCTGACGTGGGGCGAGCCGCCGGCCGCCGTACGCGACAAGGTCGCTGACCTGGCGGCGCGCGCCGCGCGCCACGGGCGCCGGCTGAAGTTCGGCATCCGGTTGCACGTCATCGTCCGCGAGACCGAGGAGCAGGCGTGGCGAGCGGCCGCCGAACTCGTCTCCGAGATCGATGAGGCGACGATTGCCGCCGCGCGGAAGAAATTCGCGCAGATGGACTCGGTCGGCCAGCGGCGGATGGCGGAACTCAGCCAGGGACGCCTCGACAAGTCCAACGTGCGCGCCGGACTGGAAGTGGCCCCGAACCTGTGGGCGGGCGTCGGACTGGTCCGCGGCGGCGCCGGAACCGCACTCGTCGGCAGCCCGGAGCAGGTCGCCGCGCGCATCCAGGACTACGCGGCGCTCGGGCTTGACCATTTTGTCCTGTCGGGGTACCCGCACCTGGAGGAGGCCCATCGTTTCGCCGAACTGGTGTTCCCGCTGCTGCCGGTTTCCGGAAACCTCGCGGCCGACCGCGCTAGGCTTCCGGGCAAGGCGCTGACCGGCCCGTTCGGCGAGATCGTCGCGAACCATTTCGTGCCGAAGGCCGCGCAGGGCTGACCGCGCTGCACGCAACGAACCCCAACGAGGAGGACACGAGAATGACCCAATCCGCAGGACGCGAAAACTGGCGTTTCGAGACCCTGTCGGTCCACGCCGGCTACTCGCCGGAGCCGACGACGAAATCCGTCGCGGTGCCGATCTACCAGACCGTCGCCTACGCCTTCGACAGCGCGCAGCACGGCGCGGACCTGTTCGACCTCAAGGTGCCCGGCAACATCTATACGCGCATCATGAATCCGACGCAGGACGTCCTGGAGCAGCGGCTGGCGGCGCTCGAGGGCGGCATCGCGGCGCTCGCGCTCGCGTCCGGGCAGGCGGCGGTCACCTACGCGATCCTGACGATCGCCGAAGCGGGCGACAACATCGTCGCCTCGAGCGCGCTGTACGGTGGAACCTACAACCTCTTCGCGCATACCCTGCCGCAATACGGCATCCAGGTCCGCTTCGCGGATTATCGCGATCCGGCCTCTTTCGAGCCGCTGATCGATGCGCGCACGAAGGCGGTTTTCGTCGAGTCGCTCGGCAATCCGCAGGGAAACATCACCGATTTCGAGCGCGTCGGCGCGGTCGCGCATCGCCACGGCGTGCCGCTGATCGTCGACAACACCGTGCCTTCGCCGTACCTCTGCCGGCCCTTCGAGCACGGCGCCGACATCGTCGTGCACTCGCTCACGAAGTACCTCGGCGGCCATGGAACGAGTGTCGGCGGCGCCATCGTCGACTCCGGCAGGTTTCCGTGGGCACAGCACAAGGACCGCTTCCGCCGGCTGAACGAGCCCGACGTCAGCTACCACGGCGTCGTCTACACGCAGGCGCTGGGCCCGGCCGCCTACATCGGTCGTGCGCGCGTCGTGCCGCTGCGAAACACCGGGGCGGCCATCTCGCCGTTCAACGCCTTCCTGATCCTGCAGGGCATCGAGACGTTGTCGCTGCGCGTCGACCGCATCAGCGACAACGCCACGCGCATCGCGCGGCACCTGAAGGCGCACCCGAAGGTCGCGTGGGTCAACTACGCGGGCCTCGAGGACCACCCGGACCATGCGCTGGTCAGGAAGTACCTCTCGGGCAAGGCCTCCGGCATTCTCACGTTCGGGATCAAGTCACCCGCTGGCCAGGGCCGGGTCCACGGCGCGCGATTCCTGGACGCGCTGCGCCTGTTCACGCGCCTCGTGAACATCGGCGACGTCCGCTCGCTCGCGACGCATCCGGCATCGACGACGCACCGGCAGCTGTCCGCGGACGAGTTGCAGAAGGCGGGCGTCGGCGAGGACACGGTGCGCCTGTCGATCGGCATCGAGCACATCGACGACCTTCTCGCCGACCTCGACCAGGCGCTCGCGGCGACCTGATCCGGCACGCCCCGTCGGGCGCGCCGCGCGACCGGCCGTCGGGGAAATGGGGGGTCTTTCCCCCATTTTTCCGACGGCAGGCATGCCTTTCGCGTCCGACACTGCAGACAACCGAAATTGCGCTTCGCGCGTTGATACGCCATGTGCCAGTTGTTCGCGTTGAGCTGCAACGTCCCGAGTGCCGTGACCTTTGCCTTCAGCGGCTTTTCCGCCCGCGGAGGGCACACCGGCGAGCATGCCGACGGGTTCGGCCTCTCCTTCCACGACGGATCCGGCTGCCGCTGGTTCGTCGACGACCAGCGTGCCAGCGACTCCGCGCTCGCGGATTTCCTCCGCCGGCATCCGATCCGTGCGCGAACCGTGCTGGCGCACATTCGCAAGGCGACGCAAGGCCCGGTGCAACTCGCCAATTGCCATCCTTTCGTGCGCGAGTGGCGCGGCCGCCACTGGTCGTTCTGCCACAACGGCGATCTGCGCGGCTTCCACCCCGCGCTCGCCGGCGACTATCTGCCGGTCGGCTCGACGGACAGCGAGCGGGCCTTCTGCTGGATGCTGCAGGTGCTGAGGCGCCGGTTCGGCACGCGGCGCGCCCGCGGCTGGCGCAGCCTCGCGCCGGTGATCTCGGACCTCGCGGCGCGCATCGGCCGCCACGGTCGCTTCAATTTCCTGCTCTGCGACGGCGAGGCGTTGTACGCGCACTGCTCGACGCGGCTGCATTGGCTCGTCCGCGAGCACCCGTTTCCGACGGCACGCCTCGTGGACCGCGACATCGAAATGGACCTGAGCGTCGCCAACGGCGCCGGCGACAGGATGGCCCTGGTGGCGACCGAGCCGCTGACGCGCAACGAACGCTGGCTGCCCTTCGAGGAGGGCGAACTGCGCGTGTTCGTCGATGGCGCTCCGGTCTGGCGGCGCGTCGCGAAATCCGCGGCCGGATATGACACGCGCGCCTATCGCCATGATTCCACCGGCGAAGTATCCCTGAATCGCCCGTAGGCCCCGGATCGCGGCGTTGCCTGCGTGCAGGCGCGCAGACCCTTGAGCACAGATCGTCGGCGAGGCTCAGGCCGGCAGCGGTGCGCCGGCGAGGGCGCCTTCGACGGCCGCGCGCGTCAGCGGCGGCGCGAACGCCTCGATGAAGGCGTAGACGTAGCCGCGCAGCCAGCTGCCGCGGCGGATCGCCAGTCGGGTCAGGTTGATCTCGAACAGGTGGCGCGCATCCAGCGCCCGCAGCGTGCGGTCCCGTTCCGGATCGAACGCGATCGACGCGACGATGCCGACGCCCATCCCCAGCTCGACGTAGGTCTTGATCACGTCGGCGTCCATCGCGCTCAGCACGACGTCCGGCGCCAGGCCGGCCTTCGCGAACGCCTCGTCGATGTGCGCGCGGCCGGTATACCCCGATTCGTAGGTGATGATCGGATGGCGCGCGAGCACGTCGAGCGTCACCGGGCCCTCGTGCCGCAACAGCTCGTGGTCCGGCGGCACGACGATGGAATGCGTCCAGCGGTACGAGGGCAGCGCGAGCAGCTGCTCGTAATGGGCCAGCGCCTCGGTGGCGACGCCGATGTCGGCCTCGCCGGAAATCAGCATTTCCGCGACCTGCTTCGGCGAACCCTGGTGCAGCGTCAGCGACACGTTCGGATAGACCTGCCGGAAGTCGCGCACGACGCGCGGCAGCGCGTAGCGCGCCTGCGAATGCGTGGCCGCGACCGACAGGCGCCCGGAGTTCTGCGCATCGAAGTCCTCGCGGACGCGCTTCAGGTTCTCCGCTTCGAGCAGTAGTCGCTCGACGATCGGCAGCAGCGCCTCGCCCGGCGGCGTCAGGCCCGTCAGGCGCTTGCCGGCACGCACGAAGATCTCGATGCCCAGCTCGTCCTCGAGCTCGCGGATCTGGCGGCTGATCCCGGGTTGCGACGTATGCAGGACGCCGGCGACGTCGGTGAGATTGAAACCGGAGCGCGCGGTCTCGCGCACGGCGCGCAACTGCTGGAAGTTCATCTCGATGGTCCCGCTCGCCGTTGGCCCGGACAGCGCCGGCCGAGGGACGGTCAAATCAGCGGATTCTTGGTCCACGGGCTGGCGATGGCAACGACGCAGTCGTTCTAAGCTTGGATCGACACGGCATATCGAGGCAACCTCCTCGCGATCGGTACACCGGCCCCGGGCGGTGTCGACCTCGCCAAGCAGAGGCGTGACGGTCTTGCCGCACGGCCATTCGCTGTTCTGCACCGGCTCAGGTCGTTGCGCCTTGGCGCATGAGCTGGTCGAGTTCCTGGCCGACGGCCACCTCGGCGTCGTAGCCGGCTTTCAGATGGTCGAGCCGATTGCCGGCCTTCATCCAGGCCCGGCAGGTCCATGAGGTCCGGCACCTTCTGCAACGGCACCGTCGGCTTGCCGTACTCCAGGTCCACGATGAAGCGGTTGCCGGTGTTGCCCAGGCCCGCCAGGTCGAGTTGCTTCAAGGCCAGCCGCTTGCGCTGCTCGCGGATGGCGGCGCCCAGCTCGACGGAGGAGCGGATGGGCGTCTCTGCATCCGAGTAGTGACCGAGCGGTAAGTCCCGGGCCGACGGCGGCATGGCAGGCGATCGAAGTTACCTTCCAGTCTTTCGACGCTGACCTCCTGGAGGTCAGGCGAAACATGGCTGATCGGTAATTGGCGTCCGTCAGCGGCCCGGCGGCACCTCAGCGCGAGTCGTCGCCGGATCGCCGTTCGAAGCGCTCGCCGGACCTGGTCCAGGCCCGGATGGCGACATCGGTCGGCTTGCCCATCGCCCACCGCACGTGCGTACCCGAATCTGCGCCGGACGGTTCCGCGTACACGGCGGGGTACACGGAAATTCCGGGACGGGGGTGGGCCGCCGTTCAACCGACTGCAACGCGAAGCCCGCGTTAACGCTGGACGCTCCGGCCGCCTGGGGGTGTCAAGAGACCCCCGGAATCCTCACTCGATGTTCTGGACCTGCTCGCGCATCTGCTCGATCAGCAGTTTCAATTCGACGGCCGCATTGCTCAGATCGACCGCGGTGGCCTTCGAGCCGAGCGTGTTGGCCTCGCGATTCAACTCCTGCATCAGGAAGTCGAGACGGCGGCCGACCGGTCCGCCGGCCTCGAGCACCCGACGCACCTCGTTGACGTGCGTCGTCAGCCGCTGCAGTTCCTCGTCGACGTCGGCGCGCAGGCCATAGAGCGTGACTTCCTGGCGAATGCGATCGACGATCTCCTCGCGCGTCAGCGTGGACATCGAGCCGATGGCCGGCGCAAGGGCCGACGAGAGGCGCTCGTTGAGCTTGCGCTCCAGCGCGACGAGCATGGCGGGCACTTCGGACTTCAGGCGCATCGCAATCGCGACGATCGCGTCGCAGCGCTCGCGCAGGACACCGCGCAGCGCCGCGCCTTCGCGCGCGCGACTCTCCTGAAGCAGCCGCAGCGCCTCGCCGAGTGCACGCAGCGCACCGCGCCCGAGTTCCTCGACGTCGGTGACGGGCACCTCGACGACGCCCGGCCACTGCAGGATTTCGCTGATCGCGAGCGTGCGCGCGTCGGGCGCGGTTTGCGCGACGCTGCGCGCCAGTTCCGCGAGACGTTCCAGCGCAGCCGGATTCAGCCGTGGCGGCTGCGCCGAGATGTCGCGGGCGATGTTGATGCGGCATTCGACCTTGCCGCGCGTGATCTTCGCGGCGACCGCTTCGCGGACACCCGGCTCGATGGCCCGCAACTCGTCGGGCTGCCGGAGACTGAAGTCGAGGAAGCGCGAGTTGACGGACTTCAGCTCCACGGTCACGGCGCCGGCCGGCGTGGCCTGGGTTGCCGAGGAGAATCCCGTCATGCTCGATACCTCTGCCATGGCTTTGCCTTCGACGCGCGAATCAGTCCGCAGGCCGGTTCGCCGGCCCTTCGATCCCTTCCGGCCCGCCGGGTGGCCGCCGGCCCGCTGCCGGTCACCGTCCGGCCGGCCGCGAAAAGCCACTCCCGAACGGCGTCCGCGCGAATGCGCGGCCGAGCAGCCGGGCCCAAAGACCTGAACTTCGGCAAAAACCAGCCGCTAAACGGAGCATCGTCGCGGTCGGTCGGTCGCGACATCCACGTTAGAATCGTCCCGCTTCGACGTGAGGCCTGCCGGCGTGCGCATGCGCTGCGCGGTACTGAACGACAGGCCTCCTCAACCCGCGACACGCCACGAAACCAACGCCGCTCCCCTGATGGCTGCGCAGAACAACGCTGCACTCCCCGAGTCGCTTCAACTCGGGAACTATCGCATTGTAAAGAAGATCTCGAGCGGCGGATTCTCGATCGTCTACCTTGCGCAGGACGAAACCGGCAATTCGGTGGCGATCAAGGAGTACATGCCGGCGGCGCTCGCGCAGCGCAAGCCCGGCGAGTATTCGCCGTACGTCGCTCCGGAGCACCTGAACACCTATCGCATCGGCCTGAAGTGCTTTTTCGAGGAAGGCCGGGCGCTGGCCTCGATCTACCACCCGAACATCGTGCGCGTCGTCAATTTCTTCCGCGCGAACGACACGGTGTACATGGTGATGAACTACGAGTCCGGCCGCTCGCTGCAGGAGCACGTGCTGCGCAACCGCAGCAAGGACCAGAAGGACGTGCTCTCCGAACGTTTCATCCGCCGCGTCTTCGCGCAGGTGATGAACGGCCTGCGCGAGGTCCACAGCAATCGCCTGCTGCATCTTGACGTCAAGCCGGCGAACATCTACCTGCGGATGGACGGCACGCCGATCCTGCTCGATTTCGGCGCGGCGCGGCAGACGCTGCAGCGCGACATCTCCAAGACCTACCCGATGTACACCCCGGGCTTCGCGGCGCCGGAACTCTACAAGCGCGACGCCGAACTCGGTCCGTGGACCGATGTCTACAGCATCGGCGCCTGCATCTACGCGTGCATGTCCGGAATGCCGCCGCAGGAAGCCGACCAGCGCCTGAAGGAGGACCGGATCCCGCAGCTCCTGCGCGCCTTCCGCGGGCTGTATTCCGCACAGCTCATCTCGATGGTCGAGCGCTGCCTGCGGCTCAATTCGCTGGAACGGCCGCAGACGGTTTATGCTGTGCAGAAGGAACTCGTCAACAACGTCCCTGAGCGGCCGGAATTCTCGCTGATGGAAAAGACGGCGGCGCGGGTGCGGCACGTCCAGGAAAGAGTCTCGCGCTTCATGCGCGACCACAACATCACCTGGTTCTGAGGGCGGCGGTGCGTTTCTCGATCTACCAGGAAAGCCGGCGCGGCGGCCGGCGCGTGAACCAGGACCGCATGGGTTACCTGTACACGCGCGATTCGCTGCTGATGCTCGTGGCCGACGGCATGGGCGGGCACGCGCGGGGCGAGGTCGCCGCGCAGTTGACGCTGCAGACCATGGCCGCCATCTACCAGCGCGACGCCAAGCCGGTGCTTCCCGATCCGGCGCGCTATCTTGAACAGTCGGTCCTCGCGGCGCACCGCGAACTGCTGCGGTATCGCGCCGAGCACGGCCTGCCGGAGGCGCCGCGCACGACGATCGTGGCCTGCATCATTCAGCACGGCGTGGCGACCTGGGCGCACGCCGGCGACTCGCGGCTGTACCTGGTGCGCGGCGGCCGGATCGCCGAGCGGACCGCCGACCACTCGCGGGTCCACCATCTCGTCTCGGCCGGGCTGATCACGGCCGAGGACGCGAAGGGACATCCGGAGCGCAACCGGATCTTCAACTGCATCGGAGCCTTCGTCGCGCCGACGGTCGAGATCAGCCGTCCGACGCCGCTGCGCAATGGCGATACGATGCTGCTGTGCACCGACGGACTCTGGGGCGGACTGTCCGACGAGGAGATTGCCGCGGCCTTCGCGTCCAAGACCGTCATGCGCGCCGTGCCGGACCTGATGGACGCGGCGTTGCGCGCCGGCGGCAGCGAAGCGGACAACTGCACCGCGATCGCGATCACCTGGGCTGGCGCCGAAGCGTCCGACATGGTTCCGCCGACCGATTCGCCGGTCTCGACGCTCGTCATGCCGGAGGGGGCCGTGGCGTCGACGATCCAGATCCCGCGCGCCGGCGGGGATCCGGACCCGGAAATGACCGAGGACCAGATCGACCACGCGGTGGCCGAGATCCAGCGCGCGATCCAGCGGGCCTCGAAACTCATCGACAACGACAAGTGACGGCGCCGCCGCAGGTCGCGGCGGCGGCCTGATCGCCGGCGGAGGGACAGATGCGCGAAGGTCGCGCCCATGATGCGCTTCGGCCCGTTCGGCTGACGCGCGGCTTCACGCGCCATGCGGAAGGCTCGGTGTTCGTCGAGTTCGGCGATACGCGGGTGCTGTGCACCGCGTCGATCGAGGACAAGGTACCGGGCTTCCTGAAGGGCAAGGGCCAGGGCTGGCTCACGGCGGAGTACGGCATGCTGCCGCGCGCCACCGGCACGCGCAACGAGCGCGAGGCCTCGCGCGGCAAGCAGAGCGGGCGGACGCTGGAGATCCAGCGATTGATCGGCCGCTCGCTGCGCAGCGTGATCGACCTGGCGCAGATGCCGGAATGCACGCTCCACGTCGACTGCGACGTGCTGCAGGCCGATGGCGGAACGCGAACCGCTTCGATCACCGGCGCGTTCGTCGCTGTCCACGATGCGATCGGCTGGCTCAAGCAGCGCGGCGCGCTGAAGGCCTGGCCGCTGCGCGACCACGTCGCCGCGGTGTCGGTCGGGCTGCGCGGCGGCGACGTGCTGCTCGACCTGGACTATGCCGAGGATTCGAGCTGCGACACCGACATGAACGTCGTGATGACCGGCAGCGGCGACTTCGTCGAGATCCAGGGCACGGCGGAGCGGCGTCCGTTCAGCGCCGACGAGATGTCCGCGATGGTGCGGATCGCCACGGCCGGAATCGCCTCGCTCGTCGAACTGCAGAAGCAGGCGCTCGCGACGCAGCCTGCGCGGCCACGCTGACCGGCTTCGCCCGGGCGGGACCGATGGCCTCCGAGCGCCGCATCGTGCTGGCGTCCGACAACGCGGGCAAGCTGCGCGAATTCGGCGCGTTGCTGGCGCCGTTGCGCGTCGAGGTCGTCCCGCAACGCGCGCTGGGCATCCCGCCGGCGCCCGAGCCGCACGCTACGTTCATCGAGAACGCGCTGGCCAAGGCGCGCCACGCGGCAGCGAGCGCCGGCCTGCCGGCGCTCGCCGACGATTCCGGCATCTGTTGCCCGGCACTCGGCGGCGCGCCGGGCGTGCGGTCGGCGCGATTTGCCGGCGAACAGGCTTCCGACTCGGACAATCTCGCCGAACTGATGCGTCGCCTCGACGGAGCGAGCGACCGGCGGGCGCATTTCACCTGCGTCCTCGTCGCGGTCCGGGCCGCCGACGACCCGGAGCCGCTGGTGGCCGAAGGGCGCTGGCACGGCGCGATCGGCGAAGCTCCGCGCGGCGCGCACGGTTTCGGCTACGACCCGATCTTCGTCGTGCCGCAGTTCGGGCGCAGCGCCGCGGAGCTGGAACCGGAACAGAAGAATCGCCTGAGCCACCGCGGGCAGGCGGCCCGGATCCTCATCGACCTGCTGGCCTCGAGATGGTACGGGTGAGCGCGGCGGCGCCCGGCGTGCGGCGCGGCGCGCACGAGTTGCTGCGCCCGGGCGTCGTTTCGCTGCCGGCCCTGCCGCCGCTCGCGTTGTACATCCACCTGCCGTGGTGCCTGCGCAAGTGCCCATACTGCGATTTCAATTCCCACGCGGTCGGGGTCGGGGGCGGCGAGGCGTTTCCGGAACGCGCGTATCTCGATGCCTTGCTGGCCGACCTCGAAGCGTCGCTGCCGCTCGTCTGGGGACGGACCGTCGCGACGATCTTCATCGGCGGCGGCACGCCGAGCCTGTTCGCGCCCGCATCGATCGAACGCCTGCTGTCGCAGGCGCGGGCCATGCTGCCGCTCGCGCCGGACTGCGAGATCACGATGGAGGCGAACCCCGGAACGTTCGAGCGCGAACGGTTCGCCGGCTTTCGCGATGCCGGCGTCAACCGCCTGTCGATCGGCGTCCAGTCGTTCGACGACGCGTGCCTCCGGCGCCTGGGACGCGTCCATGACGCCGCGCAGGCCGGCGCCGCGCTCGCCGCGGCGCGCGAGCTTTTCGACGTCGTGAACTGCGACCTGATGTACGCGCTGCCGGGGCAGGACCTCGCGGGCTTGCAGCGCGACGTGGAGACGGCCATCGGTTTCGATCCGGCCCACGTGTCGCTGTACGAATTGACGATCGAGCCCAACACCGCCTTCGCGGTCGATCCGCCGCCGCGTCCCGACGACGATGCGGCGGCCGAGATGCAGCAGTGGCTGGAGCAGCGCCTGGCCGCCGGCGGCTATGCGCAATACGAGGTGTCGGCCTACGCGCGACCGGGGCGGCGCTGTCGCCACAACCTGAACTACTGGGAGTTCGGCGACTACCTGGGCATCGGCGCGGGCGCGCACAGCAAGCTGTCGTTTCCGAACCGGATCGTGCGCCAGGTGCGGTTGCGCCAGCCGGCGCGCTACATCGAGGCGGCGGCCTCCTGTCCGATCGCGGAGGACAAGGACGTGCCGCGGGCCGAACTGCCGTTCGAGTTCATGCTCAACGCGCTACGCCTGACGGAAGGCTTTCCGCTCGCGCTTTTCCCCGCTCGGACCGGGATGGCGCCGACGGCGATCGAGCGACAGCTCGCCGCGCTGCAGGCGCGCGGACTGTTGCGGGTCACCGACGACCGGGTCGTTCCGAGCGCGCTTGGGCGGCGATTCCTGAACGACGTGCAGGCCTCGTTTCTTCCCCCGACAAAGACGCCCTGAATTGGTGCGCAACGCTTTGAGGATTAAGCGAAAAGCACCAAATTAGGGCGTTTCAGTGTCGGCTTTCAGTGCCGCGTCGAACGCCGGGTCGCCATTTCTGCGGTCGCCGCACGGCGGCGGTGCGAAAAGGCAAGAAAGTCCGGACTGCGGCACACTTCATGCTTCGTCACCGCGTTGCACCAAGGCGTCGCTTGCGTGGCGCGGCCGTTGGCGCGGCCGTTTCTTGGGATCAACTACTTCAAGAGGAGAGCAATCCATGTCGTCAGGCAAGGACGTATTGAAGATGATCACGGACAACGAGGTTCGCTTCGTTGACCTGCGTTTCACCGACACGAAGGGCAAGGAACAGCACGTGTCGGTTCCGGCCAAGTCGTTCGGCGACGACAAGTTCACCGACGGCCACGCTTTCGACGGGTCCTCGATCGCCGGATGGAAGGGCATCGAAGCGTCCGACATGTTGCTGATGCCGGATCCGGGTTCGGCGCGCATGGATCCGTTCCGCGAAGAGAACACGCTCATCCTCACCTGCGACGTGCACGAACCGTCGACCGGCAAGGGCTACGAGCGCGACCCGCGCTCGCTCGCCAAGCGCGCGGAGGCCTACCTGAAGTCGAGCGGGCTGGGCGACGTCGCCTACTTCGGCCCGGAACCCGAATTCTTCATCTTCGACTCCGTGACCTGGAGCGTCGACATGTCGGGATCGGCGGTCAAGATCAAGTCGGAAGAGGCGCCGTGGTCGAGCGGAATCGACTACGAGGCGGGCAATCTGGCGCACCGTCCGCCGGTGAAGGGCGGGTACTTCCCCGTCCCGCCGACCGATTCGCTGCAGGACATCCGGTCCGAGATGTGCCTTCTGCTGGAGCAGCAGGGCGTCGAGGTCGAAGTGCACCACCACGAGGTTGCCGCGCCGGGCCAGTGCGAGATCGGAACGAAGTTCAACACGCTCGTGAAGCGCGCCGATTGGCTGCAGATCCTGAAGTACACGGTCTGGAACGTCGCCGCCTCGTACGGCAAGACCGCGACCTTCATGCCGAAGCCGGTCGTCGGCGACAACGGCTCCGGGATGCACTGCCACCAGTCCGTCTGGAAGGACGGCCAGAACCTCTTCGCCGGCAACGGCTACGCCGGCCTTTCGGATTTCGCGCTCTACTACATCGGCGGCATCATCAAGCACGCCAAGGCGCTGAACGCGATCACGAACCCGGGGACGAATTCGTACAAGCGGCTCGTGCCGGGCTTCGAGGCGCCGATAAACCTCGCGTACTCCGCGCGCAACCGGTCGGCGTCGTGCCGCATCCCGTTCGTCTCGAGCCCGAAGGGCCGCCGCGTCGAGGTGCGCTTCCCGGACCCGACCGCGAACCCTTACCTGGCGTTCGCCGCGATGCTGATGGCCGGCCTGGACGGCGTGCAGAACAAGATCCATCCGGGCGAGCCGATGGACAAGAACCTGTACGACCTCGAGCCGGAAGAGGCCGCGAAGATCCCGCACCCCTGCGCGTCCCTCGACGAGGCGCTCGAGTCGATCGACAAGGACCGCGAGTTCCTCACGCGCGGCGGCGTGTTCACGAACGACATGATCGACGCCTATATCGCGTTGAAGATGGAGGAAGTGACGCGCTTCCGGATGACGACGCATCCGGTCGAGTTCGACATGTACTACGGGCTGTGATCGGGCACGCCGGTTCGCGATGACCGGAGCATCGAGAGAGGGGGCGGTCATGGCCGCCCCCTTTTCTTGCGTGCCGTACCCCTGGGGGGCGGCGCAGCAGGGGGCGGGGCGCCGATCGGGCGATCAACGGCGCGCGGCGCCGGCTTTGCGACGCATCGGCCTTGGGGGGCTGACGTACACTGCGCGCCATGAAAATCCGACGTTCCACCGCCATGCGGGGCGCGGAGCTTGCGCTGCCCCGGCTGATCGTCGCGATCGTCCTCGCGGCGGCCGGGTCGTCCGCGACGGCGCAGTCGCGCGACATCTACAAGTGCCAGGACGACCAGGGTCGCACCGTCTTCCAGGACCAGGGGCGCGGGAAGGGCTGCGAACGCCTCGACATCTATCCGGTTGCGACCATTCCGGGAACGAGGGCGCGCAGCGGCGCCACGCCGGCGGCACCCGGCGCGAAGGTCCTGACCCCGGCCAATTTTCCGCGTGCCGATGGCGACGCGCAGCAGCAGCGCGAAGTCGATCGGCGGCGGATCCTGGAGGACGAGGTTCGCCTCGAGGAGGAACGCCTGGCGCGGCTGCGCGGGGAGTTCAACAACGGCACGCCGGCGCCCATCGGCGACGAGAAGGCGGGCACTCCCCGCTACCAGGAGCGGTCGCAGCGGCTGCGCGAGGACATCGAGCGGTCCGAGGCGAATCTCGCGTCGCTCCGACGCGAACTCGCGCCGCTGCGCTACTAGCAAGACGCTTCGAGGCCGCGAGCCGATCGCCTCGGTCCCGCGCGCGCGCTGATCGCCGCGCGGCCAAACCGGGCTGCACGATGCCTTCCGCGGGGTGTGCGTGATGAGCGGGCGCGAGCGGCGTTCCGGTGGCGGGCTCCAGGCGCCGCGGATGCCGGCGACCTTCGACGCGCTCGACGTGCTGTCGACGGCGGTGCTGGTGCTCGACAGCGAAGGGCGGATCCGGTGGGTCAATGCGTCGGCCGAGGCGCTCTTCGAGACGTCGCGCCGGCAACTCTGCGGCCAGTCCGCGGCGCGCCTGTTCACCGACGAGCCCGTGATCGAGGTGCTGATTCGCGATGCGCGCGAGAACGCGTACGGTCGCCGCAGCCAGTTCCTGGACCTGCGGCGCGCCATGCGCGATCCCCTCCCGGTCCACGCGATCGCGACAGCGCAATACGACGTCGAGACGCCGCTTGTCCTCGAGCTGATCGAGATCGAGCAGCGATTGCGCTTGTCGCGCGAGGAGCGGCAGCACGACCTGAACGAATCGAACCGGCGGCTGCTGCGCAACCTGGCGCACGAAATCAAGAACCCGCTCGGTGGCATCCGCGGCGCGGCGCAGCTCCTGGACGACGAGCTGTCATTGCCGGACCAGCGGGAATACACCCGCGTGATCATCGCGGAGTCCGACCGGCTCCAGGGCCTGGTGGATCGCGTGCTGGCACCGCACCGCGCGGCGCGGGTCGTCGCCGACGTCAATCTCCACGAGGTCTGCGAACGGGTCCGATCGGTCATCCTGGCGGAATTCCCGCGCGGGCTGACGATCGTCCGCGACTACGACGCGTCCGCACCGGACTTCCGCGGCGACCGCGAGCAGCTGATCCAGGCGCTGCTCAACATCGTGCGCAACGCCGCCGAGGCACTCGAGACGCGGATCGCCGAAGGCAGCGCCACCGTCGAGCTGCGGACGCGGATCGCGCGGCACGTGACGATCGCGCGTCGCCATTGGCGGCTGGCACTCGATTTGCGTGTGGTGGACAACGGACCGGGCATACCGGAGGAGATCCGCGAGAGGGTCTTCGATCCGTTGTTCTCCGGTCGCGAAGGCGGCAGCGGGCTCGGCCTCACGCTGGCGCAGGCGTATGTGCAGCAGAACGATGGCCTGATCGAATTTGACAGTCGGCCCGGTCGCACCGAGTTCCGGATCCTGCTTCCCATCGCGGAACCGGGGGGCGCGCCGGGCTGAAGGACCGGTGCGTCCGGCGGGAAGGCGAAGTCGATGCAGCGAACGCGGTGCGCCCAGGGGACCTGCCGGCAGGGGGTCGCGAAATGAAGCCGATCTGGATCGTCGACGACGACCGCTCGATCCGCTGGGTGCTGGAAAAGGCGCTGGCACGCGAGAGCCTGCCGTGCCGGGCCTTCGGCGCCGCGCAGGACGTGCTGGCCGAGCTCGAGCAGGATTGCCCGCAGGTCCTCGTCTCCGACATTCGCATGCCGGGGCTGAACGGCATCGAGCTGTTGCAGGCCGTCAAGCGCAAGCACCCGGCGCTGCCGGTCATCATCATGACCGCGTATTCCGACCTCGAGAGCGCGGTCGCCGCGTTCCAGGGCGGCGCGTTCGAATACCTGCCGAAGCCTTTCGACGTCGATCGCGCGGTCGAACTGATCCGCCGGGCCGTCGACGAGAGCCTGCGCGAAAGCGGCGAGGACGAGGCACCGACCGAGGTGCCGGAGATCCTCGGCCAGGCCCCGGCGATGCAGGAGGTCTTTCGCGCGATCGGCCGCCTGAGCCAGTCGAGCGTGACCGTGCTGATCACCGGAGAATCGGGCAGCGGCAAGGAGGTCGTTGCGCGGGCGCTGCATCGCCACAGCGTGCGCGCGCAGAGACCCTTCATCGCGCTGAACATGGCGGCGATCCCGCGCGACCTCCTGGAATCCGAGCTGTTCGGCCATGAGCGCGGTGCGTTCACGGGCGCGCAGGCGCTGCGCCGCGGCCGTTTCGAACAGGCGGAGGGCGGCACGCTCTTCCTCGACGAGATCGGCGACATGCCGCCGGAGCTGCAGACGCGGCTGCTGCGCGTGCTGTCCGATGGATTCTTCTATCGCGTCGGCGGACACCAGCCGCTGAAGGCGGACGTTCGCGTGATCGCCGCAACGCACCAGAATCTCGAAGACCGCGTCAAGCTCGGCCAGTTCCGCGAGGACCTCTACCACCGCCTCAACGTCATCCGGCTGCGGCTCCCCCCGCTGCGCGAACGTCGCGAGGACATCCCGCTGCTGGCGCGCCATTTTCTCGCCCGCAGCGGACGCGACCTCGGCGTCGACTCGAAGCGGATGTCGCCGGAGGCGCTGCAGTTCATCACGCAGCTGCCTTGGCCGGGAAACGTGCGGCAACTCGAGAATCTCTGTCACTGGTTGACCGTCCTGGCGCCGGCGCAGGTGGTCAAGGTCGAGGACCTGCCGCTGGAGTTGCGCCAATCGGTCGCGGGCGAAGCCCCGCCTGCCGCGGCGCCGCCGGCAGCGGCCGCCGCGACCCCGGGCCACGCCACCGCGCGCAGCGAGAACGGCGACACCCCGGTCGCGCCGGTGGCGGCCGGCGTGGCCGCCACGCCATCGCCGGTCATCGACGACTGGCGGCAACTGCTGGTGCGTGAAGTCGAGCGTCGCCTGGGCGAAGGCGAAAACGACCTGATGGACTCGCTGGTTCGCGACTTCGAGCGGACATTGATCCGGATCGCGTTGCAGCACACGCACGGGCGCCGCATCGAGGCCGCGGCGCGCCTCGGGCTCGGGCGCAACACGATCACGCGCAAGATCCAGGAACTGGGCCTCGAGGAGTAGCCGCGGACCGGCGCGAGCAAGGTCGCCCGACGCGCCGCGCCCCGCTACCTATCCACGGCAAACGTCGCGATCACCGGCGCGTGGTCGCTGGGCTGCTCCTTGCGCCGCGGCTCGACGTCGATCTCGCAGGCGTTGCAGCGCGCCGCGAGCGCCGGAGAGGCCAGGATGTGGTCGATGCGCAGGCCCATCTTGCGGCGGAACGCCAGGTTCCGATAGTCCCACCACGTGTAGGAACGCTCTGCCTGCTCGAACAGGCGGAAGCAGTCGGCGAGCCCGAGGGCCAGCAGCTCACGGAAGGCGGTCCGCTCCGCGTCGGAGAAGAGCACCTTCCCCTCCCACTGCGCCGGATCGTGCACGTCGCGCGGCTCCGGCGCGATGTTGTAGTCGCCGGCGAGCAGCAGCATCTCGTGTTGCCGCAGTTCGTCGCGCAACCATGCCGTCAGCGCGCCGATCCAGCGCAGTTTGTACGGGTACTTCTCGCTGTCGACCGACTCTCCGTTCGGGAAGTAGGCGCAGACGACGCGTATGCCGGCGACCGTCACCGCGAGCAGCCGCCGCTGCGGATCCTGCAGCCCCGGCACATCGACGACGACGTCGGCGGCTCCGATGGCGAGGCCGCTGCGGACGAGCACCGCGACGCCGTTGTACGTCTTCTGCCCGGCGTAGCGGCACGCGTAGCCGGCGTCGAGCAGCGCGGCCGCAGGAAAGTTCTCGTCGACGAGCTTCGTTTCCTGCAGGCAGAGGACGTCGACGGGCCGTGCGCGGAGCCAGTCGAGGACGTGCGGCAGGCGAACCTTCAGCGAATTGACGTTCCAGGTCGCGACCTTCACGATCCCTCCGACGTGGAATAGCATCCCGGGTCACGGATAATCGCACGAGCCGCCGCACGGCGCGAAGCAGACGACCATGGCCAAGAATGCCGCGTTTTCCTGGGAAGACCCCTTCCTTCTCGACCAGCAATTGACCGCCGACGAACGCGCCGTGAAGGACGCGGCACGCGAGTACTGCCAGGGGCGCCTCGCGCCGCGCGTCGTCGAGGCTTTCCGCCACGAGAAGACGGATCCCGGGATCTTCCGCGAGATGGGCGCGCTCGGCCTGCTGGGCGCGACGATTCCGGAGGCCTACGGCGGCGCCGGCCTGAACTATGTCGGCTACGGGCTGATCGCCCGCGAGGTCGAGCGCGTCGATTCCGGCTATCGGTCGATGATGAGCGTCCAGTCCTCGCTGGTGATGGTTCCGATCCACGAATTCGGCACTGAAGCGCAGAAGCGCAAGTACCTGCCGCGGCTGGCTTCCGGCGAGGCGATCGGATGCTTCGGCCTGACCGAACCGAACCACGGCTCCGATCCCGCGGGGATGGTCACGCGCGCGAGACGCGTGCCCGGCGGTTATTCGCTGACCGGCAGCAAGATGTGGATCACGAACAGCCCGATCGCCGACGTGTTCGTCGTCTGGGCGAAGGACGACGAGGGCTCGATCCGCGGATTCGTCCTGGAGAAGGGCGCGCGAGGCCTGTCGGCGCCCGCGATCCACGGCAAGGTCGGGCTGCGCGCGTCCGTCACCGGCGAGATCGTGATGGACGAAGTCTTCTGCCCGGAAGAAAACGCGTTTCCCGACGTGCGCGGCCTGAAGGGCCCGTTCACTTGCCTCAACAGCGCGCGCTTCGGCATTGCCTGGGGCGCGCTGGGGGCCGCCGAAGACTGCTTCCATCGCGCGCGGCAATACGTGCTCGATCGCCAACAGTTCGGCCGCCCGCTCGCCGCCAACCAGCTGGTCCAGCGCAAGCTTGCCGACATGCTGGCCGAGATATCGCTCGGGCTGCAGGGCTGCCTTCGCCTCGGGCGCATGAAGGACGAGGGCACCGCGTCGGTGGAGGCGACTTCGATCCTCAAGCGCAACAGTTGCGGCAAGAGCCTCGAGATTGCGCGCCTCGCCCGCGACATGATGGGCGGCAACGGCATCAGCGACGAGTTCGGGGTGGCCCGGCACCTCGTCAACCTCGAGGTCGTCAACACCTACGAAGGGACGCACGACGTGCATGCGCTGATCCTGGGTCGCGCGATCACCGGCATCGCGGCCTTCGCGAACTAGGGCGTTCGGTGCGCTCGCCGCCGCTGTCGGGCGTCCGCGTCCTGGACCTCTCGCGCGTGCTCGCCGGGCCGTGGGCGGGCCAGGCTCTGGCCGACCTCGGCGCCGACGTCGTCAAGGTCGAGCGTCCCGAAGGCGGCGACGACACGCGTTCGTGGGGGCCGCCGTACCTGCGCGACGAAGGCGGGAACGACACTCGCGAGTCGGCCTATTTCCTCTGCGCGAATCGCAACAAGCGCTCGGTGACGATCGATCTCGCGCGGCCCGAGGGCCGCGACGTCGCACGCCGGCTCGCCGTGCAGGCCGATGTCCTGCTGGAGAACTTCAAGCACGGCGGCCTGCGCAGCTATGGCTTGGACTCCGACGCGCTGCGGGAGCTCAATCCACGGCTCGTCTACTGCTCGATTACCGGTTTCGGGCAGACCGGTCCCTACGCGTCGCGTGCCGGCTACGACTTCCTGATCCAGGGGATGGGCGGGCTGATGAGCATCACCGGACGCGCCGATGGCGAGGACGGCGCCGGCCCGCAGAAAGTCGGCGTCGCGCTGACGGACATCCTCACCGGCCTCTACGCGACGATCGCCATCCAGGCCGCGCTGGCGGAGCGTGAACGGTCCGGTCGCGGGCAGCACATCGATCTTGCGCTGCTTGACGTGCAGGTCGCGTGCCTCGCGAACCAGGCGTCGAACTTCCTCGCCGGCGGCATCGTGCCGCGCCGGATGGGCAACGCCCATCCGAACATCGTGCCGTACCAGGACTTTCCGACGGCCGACGGCGACATGATCCTCGCGATCGGCAACGACGGTCAGTTCGCGCGCTTCTGCGAAGTCGCCGGCCACCCGGAGTGGGCGCAGGACGAACGCTTCAAGACCAACCCGCAGCGGGTCGCGCACCGCGCGCAACTCCTTCCGCTGCTTCGCCAGGCGACGGTGGCGCGCCCGACGGCGGCGTGGATCGCCGCGCTGGAGCCGGCGGGCGTGCCCTGCGGACCGATCAACCGCATCGACGAGGTCTTCGACGATCCGCAGGTCCGAGCCCGCGGCCTGCGGATCGATCTGCCGCACGAGAAGGCGGGCAGCGTGCCGCTGGTCGCCAGCCCGATACGGCTGTCGGACTCCCCGGTGTCGTACCGCCGGCCGCCGCCGCGTCTGGGCGAACACACCGACGAAGTGCTTGCGGAATGGCTGGGCCTGTCGGCGGCGGAGATCGGCGCACTGCGGGCCACCCAGGCCGTGTAGCGGGGCGCGCCGTCGGCGCGGTGAAGCGCGCCGCGCCGATTACTGTCCTGCTGGAGCCGCGGGCGGGCTCCCGGCATCGGCCGAGGCCGTCGCCGACGCGTTGGCGGCCGGCGCGGCACGTTCGACCAGCGGTCGCGCCACCGGTGCCGGCCAATCCGGCGGCAGCTGCGATCGCGTCGGATAACCCGCCGCGTCGAGCGCGGCTCCCCACGCCGAGGCCTCGAACTCGCGCACCAGCTGGCTGCCGACGGTGAGCACCGGAAGCCGGTCGCCACCGCCGCGCCGCTTGAGCTCGTCGGCGTCGGCCTGCGCCGCGACGGTCAATTCGACGAACGGGATGCCGCGCTGGCGCAGGAACGTGCGGGCGGCGTTGCAGGCCGGCGAATTCGGCATCGCATACAGCGTGACCGGATAACGCTGCATCGCCTGCCGCAACTCGAACGGCAGCGAGCTCGCGTCGTTGCGGACGTCCGTCGGGCGCGCCGGCGCCACGGATTCGACGCGACGCGCATCGCGCGGCGGCTCGTCGCCGTAGGTGACGACGCCATTGCGATCGACCCAGCGGAACTGCGCGGCGTATTGCGCGCCGGCCGAAAGAGGCCACAGGACCGGCAGCAGGATCGGCGCCAGGACCGCGGCGAGGACACCGGGCCGGCGCGCGCCGCGTGGCAGGGAAAGCCTCATCGGGACCTCCACTCGAGACTGGGCTTCACGTCGTCATGCCGCTGTGACGCAGCAGCGCATCGATCTGCGGCGGGCGGCCGCGGAACGCCACGAATGAATCGATGGCCGGGCGGCTTCCGCCGACCTCCAGGATTTCCGCCCGGAACCGACCGCCGCGCGTCGCGTCGAGCACCGCGTTGCCTTCCTCGAAGGCGGCATAGCAGTCCGCGGATAGCACCTCGGCCCATTTGTAGCTGTAGTAGCCGGCCGCATAGCCACCCGCGAAAATATGTGAAAACCCATGCGCGCCGCGGTGATAGGCCGGCGGGAAGACGACCGCGACCTCGTCGCGAACGCGCGCGGCGAGCGCGACGAGATCGGCCGCGCTTCGCCGTTGCTCGTCCGGCAGCGAGTGCGCGAGCATGTCGAAGAGCGCGAACTCCAGCTGGCGCACCATCTGCATCCCACTCTGGAAATTGCGCGCCGCGCGCATCCGATCGTAGAGCGCGCGCGGCAACGGCGCCGCATCGTCCGGCCGCCGTCCCAACAGCTGCAGCACGTCCCATTCCCAGGCGAAGTTCTCCAGGAACTGGCTCGGAAGCTCCACCGCGTCCCATTCGACGCCACGAATGCCGGCGACCTGGCTTTCGTCGACCTGCGTGAGCAGGTGGTGCAGGCCGTGGCCGAACTCATGGAACAGCGTCAGGACCTC
Organism: Burkholderiaceae bacterium; assembly: GCA_035524275.1. Lineage (GTDB taxonomy): Bacteria > Pseudomonadota > Gammaproteobacteria > Burkholderiales > Burkholderiaceae_F > DATKPC01. Next base: position 16,342 of record DATKPC010000099.1, on the reverse strand, counting down.
GTTGTGCGTCAGGAACGCGTCGCGCCCCCCGACCGGCGGCGAGAAATTGCACGTGACGAGCGTCACCGGGGTTTCGATGCCCGCGCCGACCCGCCGCCGGATGCGTCCGACGTCCATCCAGGCGCCTCCGCGCTTGTGGTCGCGGGCAAACAGGTCCAGGTAGAAATGTCCGACGGTGGCGTCGCGATCGCGGGTCGCGACGCGGTAGTGCCGGACGTCCGGATGCCAGGTGGGCGCTGCCGTGGCGGCAAAGCGGACACCGAAGAGCGCTTCGATGACGCGAAACAGACCGTCGAGCACGCGCGTCGCCGGGAAGTAGGACTTCACCTCCTGCTCCGAGTAGGCGTAGCGCGACTGCCGCAGCTTCTCGCTCGCATAGGCGATGTCCCACGGCTGCAGGTCGGCGATGCCGAGTTCCGCGGCCGCGAACCCGCGCAGTTCCGCGATGTCGCGCTGCGCGTGCGGCCGGGCGCGGGCGCCGAGGTCGCGCAGGAACCGCAACACCTCGGCGCTGGAGGTCGCCATCTTCGGCACCAGCGACAATTCGGCGTAGTTCGGATAGCCGAGCAGGCGCGCCTGCTCGTCGCGCAGCTGCAGCAGTTCGACCATGACCGCGCTGTTGTCCCACGACGTCGGCCCCAGTTCCGAGGCGCGGATCGCGTAGGCGTGATAGAGCTTCTCCCGCAGCCCGCGGTCGTGCGCGTATTGCATCAGCGGCATGTAGCTCGGCAGGTGCAGCGAGACCTGGCTGCCGTCCTTTCCGTTGGCCGCGGCGGCCTCCCGGTACATCGCGCGCACGTCGTCCGGAATGCCGGCGAGGATCGCCTCATCGCGCGGCGCGACGTGCAGCGCGAACGCGTTCGTCGCGTCGAGCACGTTTTCGGCGAAGCGCGTCGACAGCTGCGCCTGTCGCTCGCGGATCGACGCCATCCGCTCCTTCGCGGCGGCGTCGAGCTCGGCGCCGCCGAGCCGGAAGTCGCGCAGCTCGTTGTCGACGACGCGGCGCCGAGCGGGGCTCCAGGCCGCGAAGTCGGGGCCACCGGCCAGCGCGCGGTAGCGCCCGTAGAGCGCGACGTTCTGCGACAGCGCGGTCCAGAACGCGGTGATGCGCGGCAGGTTCGCGTTGAATTCCGCCCGTAGCTGCGGCGTGTCGACGACGGCGTTCAGGTGCGACACCGCGCCCCAGGCGTGCGACAGCCGCTCGCAGGCGGCCTCGAGCGGCTCGACGACGTTCGACCACGTCGCCGGCTCACGCGCCTCGACGACTGCCGCGACCGCCGCGCGGCAATCGGCCAGCAGGCGCTCGACGGCCGGCGTGATGTGCTCCGGACGGACCGCGTCGTACGCGAAGGGCTCGCTCGGATCGAGCAGCGGATTCGCCGCCGCGGCGTCATCGCCGGGCGCGGCGCCTGGAGGCAGGTTGCCCGCGGGGGAGTTCATCGACGTGTTGCGCCCGAATGTGCGGAGGTCCGGTCGAGTGTACGCGGTCAGTGGCCGTCTTCGTCCAGCACCTTGCGCATCAATTCGGCGACGGTGCGCGCCTTCAGCTTCGCCATGACGTTGGCGCGGTGGACCTCGACGGTCTTGATCGAGATGCCCAGCTCCGCCGCGATCTGCTTGTTGAGGCGGCCCTCGGCGATCGCGTCGAGCACCTGCATTTCGCGTGGCGTCAGCCTGTCCCGGATCGCGCGCGGCAGCCGAGCCTCGCGGCGCTCGAACCGTGCGCGCCGCGCCCGCCCGAGGATGTTGTCGACCAGCGTCGTGATTGCCGCCGCGTCGAAGGGCTGCATCAGGAAGTCCACCGCGCCATGCTTCATCGCGGTCACCGCCGTCGGCACGTCGCTGCGGCGCACGAGGAAGACCACCGGGATGTCCGACTTTCCGTCGGCCAGGTGACGCTGGAGTTGCAGGCCGTCGATGCCCGGCAGCGCGACCTCGGTCACCAGGCAGGCCACGCCGTCCGGGTCGTAGTCCGCCAGGAAGCTCTCGGCGTCGTCGTAGGCCCGGACCCGGAAATGGGACTGCTCCAGCGCCGTGGCGAGATCGCGGCGCGGCGCATGGCGCGGGTCGACGAGATAGACGGTGCCCAGCGACAGGACCAGCTCGGTGGCGATCAAGCGCGCTCCGATCCGAAAAGGTGCTCGCATTCTCGATGCTGCCCGGCGCCGTCGCAACGTGGATCGCGACGAGCGGAGCGCGGGCGGACGCTCGCGGCCGGTCGATTTATATCCCATAATATGAAAATAAGAATCATGTCTTGAAAAATTCCCCGGATTGTTTAGAGTGCGCCCCGGAGCCGGCGACTGACGGCTCGGCGCGGCGGGGGTACGCTGCCGCCCGGAGATGCGCCCGGCACCTCGAAGCGGGCCTGGCCGAAACACGAGACAACGGCACACGATGCCGGAGGAGAAACGATGGCCGCACTGTATGGGCAGGCCGCCGCGAATGCGGCCTCCAACGATCCCGACACGGTCGAAACGCAGGAATGGCTCGACGCGCTCGAGAGCGTGCTGGAGCAGGAAGGCCCGCAGCGCGCCCACCAGCTGCTCGAAGCGCTGATCGACAAGGCGCGCCGCAACGGGGCGTTCATCCCGTACTCCGCGAACACGGCCTACATCAACACGATCCCGCCACACCTCGAGGCGCACTCGCCGGGCGATCCGGTCATCGAAGAGCGACTGCGCTCGTTCATCCGGTGGAATGCAATGGCCACGGTCGTGCGCGCCAATCGCGGCGAGGGCGACCTCGGCGGGCACATCGCGAGCTACGCCTCCGTCAACACGCTGATGGAGGTCGGCTTCAACCATTTCTGGCGCGCGCCCGGGCCGGATTTCGGCGGCGACCTCATCTACATCCAGGGGCACTCGTCGCCGGGGGTCTACGCCCGAGCCTACCTCGAGGGCCGCATCTCCGAGGACCAGCTCCTCAATTTCCGCCGCGAAGTCGACGGCAAGGGCGTCAGCTCCTATCCGCACCCGAAGTTGATGCCGGACTTCTGGCAGTTCCCGACGGTGTCGATGGGCCTCGGGCCGATCCAGGCCATCTACCAGGCGCGGTACCTGAAATACCTGCACGCGCGCGGCATCGCCCATACCGAGGGGCGCAAGGTCTGGGTCTTCTGCGGCGACGGCGAAATGGACGAGCCGGAGTCGCTCGGCGCGATCGGGCTGGCGGCGCGCGAGCGGCTCGACAACCTGATCTTCGTCGTCAACTGCAACCTGCAGCGCCTCGACGGGCCGGTGCGCGGCAACGGCAAGATCATCCAGGAGCTCGAGGGCGATTTCCGCGGCGCCGGCTGGAACGTCATCAAGGTGATCTGGGGATCGTACTGGGACCCTCTGCTCGCGCGCGACAAGGACGGCGCGCTGCTGCGCGTCATGGAGACGACGGTCGACGGCGAATACCAGAACTACAAGGCCAACGACGGCGCTTTCGTGCGCAAGCACTTCTTCGGCAAGGATCCGCGGCTGCTCGAGATGGTGTCGCGGATGTCGGACGACGACATCTGGCGCCTGAATCGAGGCGGCCATGATCCGCACAAGATCTACGCCGCCTATGCGGCGGCGAGCAGCCATGCCGGCCAGCCGACGGTCATCCTCGCGAAGACCGTCAAGGGCTTCGGCATGGGCAAGATCGGCGAGGCGAAGAACCCGACGCACCAGCTGAAGAAACTCGATACCGACGCGGTTCGCGAGCAGCGCGACCGCTTCCGGATCCCGATCCCGGACGACAAGCTCGACGAGGTCCCGTTCTACCGCCCGCCGGCGGATTCGCCGGAGATGCACTACCTGCACGAGCGGCGTCGCCAGCTCGGCGGCTACCTGCCGCAGCGGCGTCGGCGCGCCGACGAACGCATCGCCGTTCCGCCTCTCGATGCGTTCAACGCGGTCCTGGAGCCGACGGCGGAGGGACGCGAGATCTCGACGACGCAGGCGTTCGTCCGCTTCCTGACGCAGCTCCTGCGCGACAAGGCGGTCGGGCCGCGTGTCGTTCCGATCATCCCGGACGAGGCGCGGACGTTCGGCATGGAAGGCATGTTCCGGCAGCTCGGCATCTACTCGTCGCAGGGCCAGCTGTACGAGCCCGTCGACCGCGACCAGGTCATGTACTACCGCGAAGACAAGGCGGGCCAGATCCTCGAGGAAGGGATCAACGAGGCCGGAGCGATGAGCTCATGGATGGCCGCGGCGACGAGCTACTCGACGTCGAACCGGGTGACGATCCCGTTCTACATCTTCTACTCGATGTTCGGATTCCAGCGGATCGGCGACCTCGCGTGGGCCGCCGGCGACATCCAGGCACGCGGCTTCCTGCTCGGCGGCACGGCCGGCCGCACGACGCTGAACGGCGAGGGGCTGCAGCACCAGGACGGTCATTCGCACATCCACAGCGCCATGATCCCGAACTGCGTGAGCTACGACCCGGCATTCGCGCACGAGGTCGCGGTGATCCTGCAGCACGGGCTCGTCCGGATGGTCGAGAACCAGGAGAACGTCTGGTACTACCTGACGCTGATGAACGAGAACTACCCCCACCCCGGGCTCTCGAAGGGACAGGAGCAGGGCATCCTGATGGGTATGTACCGGCTCCGCGAAGGCCCGGCCGGCAGCGGGATGGGACGTTCAATCCCGCGCGTGCAGCTCCTGGGTAGCGGCACGATCCTGCGGGAGGTGATCGCCGCGGCCGAGATCCTCGAGGCCGACTGGGGCGTGGCGGGCGATGTCTGGAGCGTCACGAGCTTCACCGAACTGCGCCGCGACGGCATCGACGTCGAGCGCTGGAACCTGCTGCATCCGACGCAACCGCCGCGCAAGTCGTGGGTGACGCAGGAACTGGAGCGTACGGCCGGCCCGATCGTCGCATCGACCGACTACGTGCGACTCTTCGCCGACCAGATCCGGGCCTACATGCCGCGCGGGCGGGACTACCGCGTGCTGGGCACCGACGGGTTCGGTCGCTCCGATACGCGTGAGAAGCTGCGCGAATTCTTCGAGGTCGATCGTCGGTTCGTGGTGCTGACGGCCTTGCGCGCGCTGGTCGACGAGGGTTCGCTGCCGGCGACGAAGCTCGCCGACGCGATGCGCCGCTACGGCGTCGATCCGGACAAGCCGAACCCGCTGACGGCCTGACGAGCGGCGGGCGGCCGCGATGCGGCGCGAAGGCGCGGCATGGCGGCCGTCGCGCCGTCGCAAGTCCGCCGCCGCAACCGCGGCCCCCTGGTCCAGTCGCCGCCGAGCGGCGCAACCCGCAGTCCAAGAGCAAGAGGGTGGGAGACGTGACGCAAACGATCGAAGTGAAGGTGCCCGATATCGGCGACTTCAAGGACGTCGAAGTGATCGAGGTCCTTGTCGCGGCCGGTTCCACGGTGGCCGTCGAGCAGTCGCTGATCACGGTCGAGTCGGACAAAGCCTCGATGGAGATCCCGTCGCCGGCGGCCGGAACGGTAGCCACCCTGCTGCTGAAGGTCGGCGACAAAGTCTCGCAAGGCTCGCCGATCCTGATGCTGGAGCCGTCGGCTGCGGCGGCTCCGGGCGCCGCGCCGGCGCCTGCAAGTGCGGCGCCGCCACCGGCTCCCGCCGCAGCGGCGATGGTCGGTCTCGCCGCGACGCCGCCGGCCGCGCCGGCGGCTGCGGTCGCGCCGGCGCCTTCCGCGCCGGCTCCCGGCACCGGGGCCGGTACCGGCACGTTGGACGTCGTCGTTCCCGACATCGGCGACTTTCACGACGTCGAAGTCATCGAACTGCTCGTGAAGCCGGGCGACGCGGTGCGCGTCGAGCAGTCGCTGATCACCGTCGAGTCCGACAAGGCGTCGATGGAGATCCCGTCGCCCGCCGCGGGCGTCGTCCAGTCGATGAGCATTCGCCTCGGCGACAAGGTATCGAAGGGTTCGCCGATTCTGGTGCTGTCGGTGTCCGGTGGCGCACCCGCGGCAGCGCCGCCGCCCGAGGTGAAGGCACCCGCGGCACCGGCGTCGCCTCCCGCATCGGCATCACCGGCCGCGCCGGTCGCTCCGGCGGCCTCGCCGCCCTCCACCGATTTCGCCGTCGAAATGGCCGGGCGACCGCCCGACATGCCGGCCGTTCCGCGCCTCAAGGCGCATGCTTCGCCGTCGGTCCGTCGGTTCGCGCGCGAACTGGGCGTCGACCTGACGCGGGTCGCCGGCACCGGCCCGAAGGGTCGGATCACGCAGGATGATGTCCAGGGATTCGTGAAGCGGGTCATGGCGGCGCCGCAGCCGGCGGCCGTCGCTGCCGTGCCGGCCGCAGCGGCCGGCGGAGGGCTCGCGGTCCTCGCCTGGCCGCAGGTGGATTTCGCGAAGTTCGGCCCGGTGGAGCGTCTCGCGCTGTCGCGGATCAAGAAAATCTCCGGCCCGAACCTGCATCGCAACTGGGTCACGATCCCGCACGTCACGAACCACGAGGACGCCGACATCACCGACCTGGAGGCGTTCCGCGTCCAGGTCAACCGCGAGAACGAGAAATCCGGCGTGAAGCTCACGATGCTGGCGTTCCTGATCCGCGCCTGCGTCGTGGCGCTGCAGAAGTTTCCGGAATTCAACAGTTCGCTGGACGGCGACTCGATCGTCGTGAAGCGCTACTACCACATCGGTTTCGCCGCCGACACGCCGAACGGCCTCGTCGTTCCGGTGATCCGCGACGCCGACAAGAAGGGCATCGTCGACATTGCCCGCGAGACATCGGCGCTGGCGGCCAAGGCGCGCGACGGCAAGCTCGCGCCGGCGGACATGCAGGGCGGGACGTTCTCGATCTCGTCGCTCGGAGGCATCGGCGGCACCTACTTCACGCCGATCATCAACGCGCCGGAGGTCGCGATCCTCGGCGTCTGCCGCTCGACGATGCGGCCGGTCTGGGACGGCAAGCAATTCGCGCCGCGGCTGATCCTGCCGCTTTCGCTGTCGTGGGACCATCGTGTCGTGGACGGCGCGGGTGCCGCGCGCTTCAACGCGCTGCTCGCGCAGCTGCTGGCGGATTTCCGCCGCGTCGTGCTCTGATCGCAAAGGGGAGGGGACGTGGCGCAGACCGTGGAAGTCAAGGTACCGGACATCGGCGACTTCAAGGACGTCGAGGTGATCGAGGTGCTTGTCAAGCCCGGCGACACCGTCGCCGTGGAGCAGTCCCTGATTACCGTGGAGTCCGACAAGGCGTCAATGGAGATCCCGTCGCCGGCGACCGGCACCGTCGAGGAACTGATCGTGAAGCTGGGCGACAAGGTGTCGCAGGGCACGCCGATCCTCCGCCTCGCGGCGCAGGGCATCGCGGCGCCGGCGTCACCGGCCACGGCGTCGCCGGCGCCTGTCGCCGCTTCACCTGTCGCCGCTTCACCTGTCGCCGCTTCGCCCGTCGCCGCGTCGCCCGCCGCTGCGGTCGCGGCCGACCTGGAGTGCGACGTGCTCGTGCTCGGTGCCGGACCGGGCGGCTATTCCGCGGCATTTCGCGCCGCGGACCTGGGCTGCAAGGTCGTGCTGGTCGAACGCCATTCGACGCTCGGTGGGGTCTGCCTCAATGTCGGATGCATTCCGTCGAAGGCCCTGCTGCACGTGGCCGCGGTGATCGACGAGGCTTCGCATTTCGCGGCGCTGGGTGTCGATTTCGGCAAGCCGTCGATCGACCTCGACAAGCTGCGGGCGCACAAGACGCGCGTCGTCGGCAAGCTGACGGCCGGGCTCGCGGCGATGGCCAAGATGCGCAAGGTCACGGTGATCCAGGGCGTCGGCACGTTCGCCGATCCGCATCACCTTGCGATCGCGACGCGCGAAGGGACGCGGACGGTGCGCTTCGGCCAGGCGATCATCGCGGCCGGCAGCCAGCCGACCCGCTTGCCGTTCGTGCCGGACGATGCGCGGATCGTCGACTCGACCGGCGCGCTGGAACTGCCGCGGATTCCGCAGCGGATGCTCGTCATCGGCGGCGGGATCATCGGGCTCGAGATGGCGTCGGTGTACTCGACGCTGGGCGCGAGCATCGATGTCGTCGAGATGCTCGACGGGCTGATGCCGGGCGCCGACCGCGATCTCGTTCGCGTCTGGCAGAAACTCAACGACAAGCGCTTCGAGCGCATCATGCTGAAGACACGGACCGTCGCTGTCGAGGCGCGAGCCGACGGGGTCCACGCGCGCTTCGAGGGCGACGCGGCGCCCACCGGCGAACAGCGTTACGACTTCGTGCTCGTCTCGGTCGGACGCGTGCCGAACGGCAAGCGCATCGGGGCCGAACGCGCCGGCGTGCAGGTCGACGAGCGCGGCTACATCGCGGTCGACAAGCAGATGCGGACGAACGTTCCGCACGTCTTCGCGATCGGTGACGTCGTCGGCCAGCCGATGCTCGCGCACAAGGCGGTCCACGAGGGACACGTCGCCGCCGAGGTGGCGGCCGGCCACAAGTCGTTCTTCGACGCCACGGTGATTCCTTCGGTGGCGTACACCGATCCGGAGATCGCCTGGGTCGGGCAGACCGAGGACGAGGCGAAGAAGGCCGGACGAAAGCTGACGCGCGGGCTTTTCCCGTGGAGCGCCTCCGGGCGCGCGATCGCCAACGGTCGCGACGAAGGCTTCACGAAACTTCTCTTCGACGCCGAAACCCATCGCATCGTCGGCGGCGGCATCGTCGGCACCCATGCCGGCGACCTCATTGGCGAAGTGGCTCTCGCGATCGAGATGGGGGCCGACGCGGTCGATATCGGTCGCACGATCCATCCGCATCCGACGCTCGGCGAATCGATCGGGCTTGCGGCCGAGGCTGCCGAGGGCAGCTGCACGGACCTGCCGCCGCCGCGGCGGTAGGCTGCCGGGCCGGGGCCCGCGAAGCCGGACAGGGGTGGGGCAGGACCCTCACCGCGTAAGATCCGGGGCCGTCGATGTCGATAACGTCCCCGGGGAGATGGCATGGCGTCAGCAGCACGTTACGTGGTGTTCGGCGAGGCGCTGACGGACTTCATCCGCGAAGGTGCGCACGACTGGCGCGCGATTGCCGGCGGATCCTGCTGGAACGTCGCGCGCGTCGGCGCGCGGCTCGGCGTGGCGACCGGTTATGCCGGGGCGGTCAGCCGGGACCTGTTCGGCGACGAGCTGGTGAAGCTGTCGAACGAAGCCGGACTCGACATGCGATTCATGCAGCAGGTCGACAAGCCGCCGTTCCTTGCCATGGTGGTCGAGAAGAACCCGCCCTCGTACTTCTTCATCGGCAACGACAGCGCGGACGTCAATTTCGATCCGACCCGCCTGCCCGACCGCTGGCTGGAGGATGCCGCGATCGTCCATTTCGGCTCGATCAGCCTCGTGCGGCAGCCTCTCGCCGCGCGGCTGGTCGAGGTCGCCGAGCTCGCGCACCGTGCCGGCAAGCGCATCGCGTTCGACCCCAACTGCCGCAACCTGATGGATCGCGACTACCGGCCGACGCTGGAGCGGATGACGCGACTCGCGACGTTCATCAAGGTCTCGGACGAGGACCTGCGCCTGCTGTTCCCGGAACTGCCGGAGACGGGCGCCGTCGCGGTGATACGCTCGTGGGCACCTGCGGCGACGATCCTCCTGACGCGCGGCGCGTCGGGCATGCAACTGCTGGCCCCGGACATGAGCTGGTCGCAGCCGGCGTTTCGCGTCCAGGTGGCCGATACCGTCGGTGCCGGCGATGCGAGCATGGGGGGGTGGATGGCGAGCCACCTGCTTGCGCCGGAAGCCCCGGCCGAGCGCCACCTGGCGTTCTCCGCGGCGACCGCGGCAGCGGCATGCCGCGTCAACGGGGCCTACGCGCCCACGCGCGCCGAGGTCGAGGCGCTGCTGGCGGGCTGAGGACGATTCGATGTCGACTCAAATCGAACAGAAGCGCGCGGTGGCGGCGGCCGCGGCCGATTTCGTCGTGCGTGAACTGCCGGCCGGCGCGGTGCTCGGCGTCGGTACCGGATCGACCGCCGACTGCTTCATCGACGCGATGGCGGCGCGCCGCGCGACGATCGCGGCGACCGTGGCCAGTTCCGAGAAGACCGGGCGCCGGCTGCGCGAACTCGGCTTCCGCGTCGTCGACCTGAACGATGTCGACGACGTGGCGATCTATGTCGATGGCGCCGACGAAATCGACGGCTCGATGTCGATGATCAAGGGGGGCGGCGCGGCGTTGACGCGCGAGAAGATCGTCGCCGCGGTCTCGCGGCGATTCGTCTGCATCGCGGATGCCAGCAAGCGCGTCGACGTCCTGGGCCGATTTCCGCTGCCGGTCGAGGTCATTCCGCTTGCGCGCGCCTACGTCGCGCGCGAATTGGCGAAGCTCGGTGGCCGCGCCGTGCGGCGCGACGGCGTCGTGACGGACAACGGCAACGAGATCCTCGATGTCCACGGTTTTCGAATCGATGCGCCGCGCGACCTCGAAGGCGCCATCGACAGCATCGCCGGCGTCGTCACCAACGGCATCTTCGCAAGGCGCGGCGCCGACGTCCTGCTGCTGGCGCGGCCCGAGGGCGTCGACATGGTGTTGCGCGACTGAATCCGTCGCCGTCCGGTGCCGGCGGGTCCGATTTTCCCGACCCTGGCGGCGTCAGGGCGGACCTCTCCCCAAGCGGCAATCCGTCATGGCGTCCCCGGCCGCTTGGCGCACGCGGACGGCGCCGGTAGTCTGTGACGGTCGAAGGGGGCGACATTCCAACCTTGCCATGGCTTTGGCGTCGCGCAAGCGGCGCGCCGGGTCGCGGCGCGCCCGCCCCGGCTTCGATCGCATTGCGGACACGAGGATAGGAATCCACATGGGGAACCGTCAATTGAAGAACGAAGAATCCGGGTCTGCTCTCCGGAAAACTCTCCGGAAAACCCACGGCAGCGGCGTCGAAATCGGCGCCCGAATGGCGCTTGCTCTGGCAGCGGGCATCTCGATGGGCGCGCTGGCGCCGGCACAGGCGGCGGGCGGCGGCACGGTGATCGCGCACAACACGCCGCTGCATCTGGAACAGGCGCAGGACCTCGGGGCCGAGGATTCGCTGAAGACGATCGCCATCACGGTCTGGTTGAAATCTCCCACGCCGGAGGCCACTCAGGATCGCGCCGTCGAGGCCCTGTACACGCGAGGATCGGCCAGCTTCCATCGTTGGCAGGCGGGCGACACGGCGGTCGCGGGTTCGGCACCGACGGCCGAACAGGTCCAGGCCGTCCGCAAGTTCCTCGCCGACGGGAATCTCGCCGTCACGCAGGTCGACGAGCACAATCTCTTCGTTCGTGCCGTCGGTACCGTGCGCGATGTGCAGGCCGCGTTCAACGTCGAACTGCACCGATTCCAGAGGGCCGGCGCGACGTTCCGCGCCAACACCTCGGACCCGTCGATCGTCGGGCCGGCCGGCGCGCTGGTCGCGGCCGTCGGCGGCCTCGCCGAACACCGGATGGTTCCCCACCTGCAAAGGCGCGTGAATCCGGATACCGGCAAGGCCGTCGCGGCGCTGCCGCTGACGGTCAGCGCCAATGGCGCGTTCTACTCCGCGCAGTGCCTTCGTGATCCGCAGAAGCAGGTCTTCACGACGTCCGGCGGCCTGCCGGTCGCGACCTACCACGGCAATCGTTACGGCCAGGACATCACGAACACGGCCCTCGGATCGCTGCCGCCGTGCGGCTACCAGCCGAGCGACGTGCAGGCCGCCTACGGGCTCGACGCGCTGTACGCCAAGGGGCTCGACGGCAGCGGGCAGACGATCGTCATTGTCGACGCCATCGGATCGCCGACGATCGCGGCCGATGCCGAGACGTTCTCGCAGGTCTACGGTTTGCCGGACATCACGTCGGAGAACTTCCACGTCTACTACCCCGGCGGCCCGCCGGCGGCGCCGGACACCGGCTGGGCCTCGGAAACATCGCTCGACGTCGAGTGGGCCCATTCGATCGCGCCGAAGGCGAAGATCGCGCTCGTCATCGCGCCGACCGCGAACGACTCGGACCTGCAGGCCGCCGTGCTCTTCGCGATTCACCACCACCTCGGCAACGTCATTTCCAACAGCTATGGGGAAGCCGAGGGGGATTTGCCGCCGGCCAACCTCGATGCGTGGAACCGGATCTCGCGGCACGGAGCGGCCCACGGCATCTCGGTCGATTTCTCGTCGGGCGACAACGGCGATTCGAATCCCAGTGGCGTGACGACCAACCTCGTGCTCTTTGGTGTCAGCTCCCCGGCCGATTCTCCGTGGGCGACCGGCGTCGGAGGAACCAGCCTGTTCGTCCGCCCGGACGGCAGCATCAAGTTCCAGACCGCATGGGGCACGAACCTGACGAAGATCGTCAGCGCGCAGTCCGCGGGCGCCGATCCGCTCGTGCCGCCCTCGCCGCTGGGATTCCAGTTCGGCGGCGGAGGTGGTGTCAGCACGTACTTTGCGAAGCCGAGATTCCAGGCCGGCCTGCCCGGCGCCTACCGCCACGTGCCCGACATCGCTTACATCGCCGATCCCTACACGGGCGTCGAGATCATCTGCGACGGCGCGAGCTGCTTTGGCGACCCACCCGGGGCCGAGGTCGGCGTCATCGGTGGAACGAGCCTGGCGTCGCCCGCGTTCTCCGGGCTGTGGGCGATCGCGAACCAGCGTGCCGGCGAACCCCTCGGCCAGGCCGCGCGGATCCTCTACGACCTTCCGCGCAAGGCGATCACGGACATCGTTCCCTTTGCTTCGCCGGACAACGTCGAAGGCTTCATCAAGACGGCGACCGGCTCGACGTGGTATTCGGCGTGGGATCTCGCGCAGCCCTTGGGCAACCCGAGCCCCTTCATCAGTGCGATGTACAACAGCCCGTTCAGCACGAGCTGGTTCGTCATTACGTTCGGAACCGATTCGTCGCTCGCGACGTCGTGGGGCTACGATCATGCGACCGGCCTCGGGACCCCGACCGGCGCGGACTTCGTCGAATCGGTGGCGGAGGCGGCCTGGCACTGACCTGAATCCGGGCCGAGCCCGGCGAGCCGATCCTCCGCGACATCCACGCCGCCCCTCGGGGCGGCGTTTTTCTTGGGATCGATCGCACCAGCCGGGTGCGATCCCGGCTCGATGCGGCGCCCGCGCTCGCCGGCCGCGCACCGTCCTCGCCCGTTTCACACCGTCGCGGGCTCGCAGGGGCCCCCCCGGAACGCTCGCTTGGCTGGTCCGCTACTTGCTTGGCTTGTATACAAGCTGGCACACCGAGCCGGCACGTTCACGAAAGCGGGGGGAGTGCGATGGCGAGCCAGGGAGCCAGCGGAAGGCGCGATGTCATCAAGCAGATCGGAGCCGGCGGACTGCTGCTGTTGGGCGGCGGCGCGCTGAGGGCGGCTCGCGCGCAGGCGCCGATTACCGTCGGCGTGATCTACGTCGGACCGCGCGACGACTTCGGATACAACCAGGCGCACGCGGAAGCGGCCGGGCAGTTGAAGTCGATGGCCGGCGTCAAGGTCGTCGAGGAGGAGAACGTCCCGGAGACGAACGCCGTGCAGAAGACGATGCAGGGCATGATTTCGCAGGACGGCGCGACGCTTCTGTTCCCGACGTCGTTCGGTTACTTCGACCCGCACATCCTGGCGCTGGCGCCGAAGAACCCGAACGTTCGCTTCGCCCACTGCGGCGGGCTGTGGACCGAGGGCAAGCACCCGAAGAACGTCGGCAGCTTCTTCGGCTACATCGACGAATGCCAGTACCTCAACGGCATCGTCGCCGGCCACATGACGACAAGCCGGAAGCTCGGCTTCATTGCCGCGAAGCCGATTCCGCAGGTCCTGCGCAACATCAACGCCTTCACGCTGGGCGCGCGCTCGGTCAAGCCGGACATCACGACGACGGTGATCTTCACGGGCGACTGGTCGCTTCCGGTGAAGGAAGCGGAGGCCACCAACAGCCTGGCCGACCAGGGCGCCGACGTCTTCACGATGCACGTCGACGGTCCGAAAGTGGTCGTCGAGACGGCATCCAAACGCGGCAAGTTCGTCTGCGGGTACCACGCGAGCCAGGCGAAGCTCGCGCCCGACGCGTACCTGACGGGCGCGGAATGGAACTGGATCACCGCGTACAAGACCATCCTCGAAGCGGCCCGAACCGGCAAGCCGCACCCGAACTTCATTCGCGGCGGCTTGAAGGACGGCTTCGTGAAGCCCTCGCCCTATGGCGCCAAGGTCCCGGATGGGGCGCGCAGGAACGCGGACGCCGTGAAGGCGCAGATGCTGGCGGGGACGTTCGACATCTTCAAGGGCCCGCTCAAGGACAACGCCGGCAAGGTCGTCATTCCGGCGGGCAAGACGCTCAAGCAGACCGACGTCGAGCTCGAGCAGATGAACTACCTGGTCGAGGGCGTGATCGGCTCGGCATGAAGCCGACCGGCAGCGGCGGGTCCGAACCGGGCCGAGACGCCCACCCGGGGTAGGCGATGGGATCGACCGTTCGCGATGGCCTCGAGACCGTCGCCTGGTCCGTGGCCGCGCTGCTCGCGGCGCTGCTCGTCTTCGGCGCCTTCGTCGCCGCCGGCGGCCGCAACCCGGTCGAGGCGTGGAAGCTGCTTGCGCTCGGTGCGTTCGGCGACTGGTTTTCGTGGCAGAACACGCTGCAGCGAGCGGCGCCGCTGATGCTCACCGCGCTCTGCGTTGCGATCCCGGCCCAGGCCGGCCTCGTCATCATCGGCGGCGAGGGGGCGCTCGTCCTCGGGGGCCTCGCCGCGGCGGCCGCGCCGTACCCGGCCGGCATCCCGGGTGGCGTTGCCGGGTCGGCGCTGGTGCTGACCGCCGGCGCGCTCGCGGGCGCGGCCTGGATCGCGCTGGCGGGGTTCCTGCGGCAGGCGCGCGGCGTCAACGAGACCATCTCGAGCCTGCTGCTGAGCTACATCGCGATTGCGCTGTTCAAGCACCTGGTCGAGGGACCGATGCGGGATCCGGCGAGCCTGAACAAGCCCTCGACGCTGCCGTTGCCCGAGTCGATCCGGATCGGCGGCATTTTCGATTCCGACGTCCACTGGGGGCTGGCGTGGGGCCTCGGCGCCGCGCTCCTGCTCGGGGCAGGACTTTATTTCACGAGTGCCGGATTCGCGGTCCGGGTCAGCGGCGGCAACGTGCGCGCCGCGCGCCTCGTGGGCTTGGCGGTCGACCGGCTCGTCATCGGTGCCTGCGCGATCGGCGGCGCGTGCGCCGGCCTCGCGGGCGCCATCGAGGTCGCGGCCGTCCACACGGCGGCGAATGCGTCGCTGATCGCCGGATTCGGTTACGCCGGCATCCTCGTCTCGTTCGTCGCACGCCACAATCCGATTGCCGTCGTCCCGGTCGCGATCCTCTTCGGCGGCTTCGGCGCGGCCGGCAGCATGCTGCAGCGGCGGATGGGACTGCCCGATGCATCGGTCGTCGTGCTCCAGGGCTTCGCGTTTGTCTTCGTCCTCGCGTCCGAGGCGCTGCGCGGCCGCGTACCGTGGTCCAGGCTGCTCGCGGTGACGCCGCCGGGCGACTCGGCGAAGCCCGGCGCGTCCGTGGCCGCGGCGACGTCGGCCGGGTGAAGCGTGGGCATGGACGGCGCCTTCTGGCTTCAACTGCTGCTCGCCATCGTCGGCGGCGCGGTGCGTGTCGGCACCCCCTTCCTGTTCGTGAGTCTCGGCGAGTGCCTGACCGAGAAGTCAGGTCGCATCAACCTGGGCCTCGAGGGGGTGCTCGTCTTTTCCGCGATGTCCGGCTTCGGCGCGGCGTACTTGAGCGGCTCGCCATGGGTCGGCGTCGCCACGGCGGCGGCGAGCGGCGCGGCGCTCGGTTTCGTCCACGGCGTGCTGTGTTCCGCCCCGCGCGTCAACGACATTGCGACCGGAATCTCGCTGATGCTGCTGGGAACGGGCCTCGCCTTCTTTCTCGGCAAGCCGCTGATTCAGCCGCAGGCGCCGCAGATCCCCTCGATCCCGCTTGGCGGCTGGAGCGCGCTGGCGCCCGTGCAGGCGGCCCTGCGCATCAACGCGCTGTTTCCGATGGGCATCGGGCTCGCGATCCTGATGGCGTGGGCGTTCCGCCGCACGCGCTGGGGACTCGTGTTGAGAATGGCCGGCGACTCCGCCGACGCGGCACGGGCGCTCGGCTACTCCGTGGCCTGGATCCGGATTGCCGCAACGACGGTCGGCGGCGCGATCGCCGGCCTCGGGGGCGCGTCACTGTCGCTGTACTACCCCGGTAGCTGGAACGAAGGCCTTTCGAGCGGGCAGGGCCTCATCGCGGTCGCGCTCGTCATCTTCGCGCGCTGGCAGCCGATGCGTTGCCTGTGGGCCGCGCTGCTCTTCGGCGGCGCCGGCGCCCTCGGGCCTGCACTGCAGTCGGTCGGCTATTCGCACGGCTACTACCTTTTCAACGCCGCCCCCTATGTGCTGACGCTGGCGATCCTC
>DATKPC010000098.1:0-23367 GCA_035524275.1 Burkholderiaceae bacterium | reverse complement strand
CGGATCGCGCCTAGGCGCGCTTCTCCGACCGCCGACCGCCGAACAGCCGGCTCATCAGGCCGCCGGAGCGCGGAACCGCCGCGGGAGTTGCACCGCCGGCCGGTGCCGCGGCGCCTTGCGGCTCCTGGACGGCGTCGGCGTCGTCGGGCGCGGCCGCGATGTACGCGAGCGTCCGCAGCAGGTAGAGCGAGACGGCCGCACGACGCCCCAATCGCTGGTGCGCCAGCGTGATCGCCTGCATCGCCAGCAGCGAGTTGCCGCCGAGGTCGAAGAAGTTGTCGTCGCCGCGGATCTGCTCCGCCGGCATCTGCAGCAGTTCGCCCCAGATCGCGGCGAGCTTGCGCTCGTCGCTCGATGCCGCCGACGAGGCCTCGTCGGCGGCCACGACGCCGGACGCGCCCGGAGTACCCGGCGCGACCTTCTGCGGCGCCGGCCGCGGCAGCGCCGTCAGGCGGACGTTGCCGTCGGCGTCGCGCGGGATCGCCGCCACGGCTTCGACGTGCAACGACGTCGACAGGATCG
Organism: Burkholderiaceae bacterium; assembly: GCA_035524275.1. Classification (GTDB taxonomy): domain Bacteria; phylum Pseudomonadota; class Gammaproteobacteria; order Burkholderiales; family Burkholderiaceae_F; genus DATKPC01. The sequence continues at coordinate 22,845 of DATKPC010000098.1, read as the reverse complement.
CCAGCGTCGAGACCAGCGCGCGCCGCACCGCCGCCACGTCGACCGTGGCCGCGCCGGCGCTGCTGAGGTAGACGCCGAGCACGCGCTGGCCCGGCACGTCTTCGCGCAGCACCGCGGCCGCATCGCCGACGCCCGGCAGCCGGCGCAGCCCGGCCTCGACCGAGCCGAGGTCGATCGTCGCGCCGTCCAATGTCGCGCGACCGTCGCCCACGCCCAGCAGCTGAATGCGACCGGTCGATGTCCAGCGCGCGCGCAGGCCCGACTTCGAACCCGCCGCCTCGTCCGTCGCGACGATCACGACGTCGCCCTCGACACCGATCGCCGACGCCTCGCCACGATCATCGACGATCCGCAGCCGGGCCTCCGCCAGCGGCGTTCCGGCGTCGACGCCGAGCAGCGGGTCGCTTGCCAGGCCGGCGGCGAGCGGGAAATGACGTTCGCCGGCGCGCAACACGATCCACGGCTTCACGCCGGCGTCGTGCAGCATCGCGACGAAGGCATCGGAGGCCTCGGCCGCATCGACCACGGCGATCGACGGTCCCTGCGGGTCGCGCCCGGAGGCCACGAGGCGCTGCCAGGTGTTGACCGATGCGAAGACGAGCTTCGCACCGGCTGCGGCCGCGATGGCGGCCGCGTCACCGCCGTCGGCCGCGGGCAACACGACCTGGGCACCCGCGGCAAGCGACAGCATCGCATCGACGATCTGCTGCGGCAGCGGGCGGTCCGCGGCCACGTGGACGCGTGCGCCCGCCAGGCCGAGGCGCGCCGACAGCGCGCCGGCCGTCGGCGCGAACCAGGCCGCGTCGATCGCGACCGGCGCTTCGGCGCCGGCCACGTGCCACGCCAGCAGGCGCTTGGACATCGACGCCGGCGCGGCAACGCCGGCCATCGACGAACTTCCCGCCGAGGACGCGGCGCCCGCCTCGACCCAGGGCATCGCGGCGCCCACGAGTTCACGGCCGCGCGCATCGCCGGTCGCGCAGCGGACCGTCGCCGGCAGCGAGCGAGGCGCATGCCCCGCCTGCGCCTCGACGAGCCACGGCGTCGCGCCGGCCCACAGCGCGGCGAGCGCGCCGAGGAGTCGCGTCAACGGATCGGCAGCGCAGACCGCGATGTCGACGCCGCCGGCGGCGCCGCCGCAGAGCGCGCGCAGGCGCGCGGCGTCGGCGTCGAGGCGCTGCACGAGCTGCGACCACGTCAGCGTCGTCGTACCGGCGGCCAGCGCGACGGCGCCGGGCTGCTCCTGCGCGCGGCGTGCCAGCGCGCCGGCCAGCTCGATCGGCGCGGCGGCGTCCGAGGGTCGCGACCACCCCTCGATCGTGGCCCGCTCGCCGGCGTCGAGCGACAGCAACTCGCCGACCGTCAGCGCCGGATTGGCGATCAGGCGATCCAGCATCGCGTCGAAGCGGCGATGCCATGCGACGGCCGTCTCGGCAACGAAGATGTCGGCGTTGTAGATGAAGCTGCCCTCCAGCCCGCCCGGGACCTCCATCAGCCACAGGCCGAGGTCTTCGGTGGCGCCGCGCTGCATCACGAGCACCGTCTTCTGCTGCAGGTCCCCCCAGCGCCGATCGCGCTCACGCGCATCCTGGAAGCTGAACAGCGCGTGGTAGAGGCCGGCGCGCTGCGCGCGGGCGGCGACCTCCGGCTCGGCGGCGAGGCGCTCGAACGGTACGTCCTGGTGGCTGAACGCCTCCAGAAGTTCGGACTTCACGCCGCGGATCCAGTCGGCGAAACGCACGTCTCGCGACGGCGCCAGCGGCACCGTCACGAGGTTGTTGAAGAATCCCATGATCGGCTCGACCTGCGTGCTGAGCCGCCCGCGAACCGGCACGCCGATCGTGATGCCGCTGCCGCCGACCGCCGCATCCATCATCGCGGCGTAGATGGCCATCATCAGCATGTTCAGCGTGGCGTCGGCGCCGCGCGCGATCTCGCGCAGCTTCTCGGTGCGAACGCGGTCGACATGCACCCACTCGGTCGCGCCCTCGCCGGTCATCCCGGCGCGCCGGCGAGGCCGGTCCGTCAGCATCGCCGCCGGCTCGGGCAGCTTCGCGAAGCGGTCCTTCCAGTAGGCGAGCTGCTGCGCATACTCCGGCCCCTGCAGCCAGTCGTTGTGCCACACGGCGTAGTCGCCGTAGCTCACCGGCAGCGGCGCCAGGTCCGGCTGTTCGCCGCGAAGCAGCGCCCCGTAGATGCCCGACATCTCCTGGTACAGCAGGTCGAAGGACCAGCCGTCCCAGATGATGTGGTGCGGCATGAAGAGGAAGCCGTGTTCCTGCTCGCCGAGCTTCCACAGCGCGACGCGGAACAGCGGGGCCTTCTGCAGGTCGAACGGCGTGTCGACGATCGCCTGCATCCGACGCAGGAATTCGCCCTCGCGCTGCGACGCCGGCAGGTGCGTCAGGTCCTCGCATGTCAGCGGGAAGTCGACCGCCGCTTCGATCCGCTGCGACCAGGAACCGTCGGCCTCGCGCTGCAGTGCGGTGCGCAGCGAGCCCTGCCGCTGGACCATGATCCGCAGCGCGCGCTCGAACAACGGCAGGTTCAGCGGCCCGACGAGGCGATGCCCCGAGGGCGTGTTGTAGATCACCCGGCCGGGCTGCAACTCCTCGAGGAAGCGTATGCGCTCCTGCATCACCGTGAGCGGCGCGCCGGCGCGGTCGGCAACATGGACGATCGGCTTGCGCTTCGGGATTCCCGCGTCGCGGGCGCGCCCGACGGCCACGGCGAGCGCCGCGGCCGTCGGCGACTCGAACAGCGTGCGCAAAGGAAGATTCAGCTCCAGGTCCTGGTTCAGGCGCGCCGTCAGGCGCGCGGCCAGCAGCGAATGGCCGCCGAGCGAGAAGAAGTCGTCGGTGACGCCGAGCCCGGGGAGGTTCAGCACGCGCTCCATCGCGGCAAGGACCTGCGCCTCGAGTTCGTTGCGCGGCGCGACGCGCTCGGCGCCCGCCGGCAGGCTCGCGGTGTCCGGCTTCGGCAGCGACTTGCGGTCGACCTTGCCGTTGGGCAGCAGCGGCAGCGCGTCGAGGACGACGACGTGCTGCGGGATCATGTAGTCGGGCAGCTTGCGGCGCAGGTGCTCGCGCAGCGCCGGTTCGTCGAGACCGGTGCCGCGCGTCTTGAGGTAGGCGACGAGCCGCACGTCGCCAGGCTGGTCCTCGCGCGCGATGACGACGCTCTGCCCGACGTCGGGTCGCTCGGCGCAGGCCGCCTCGATCTCGCCGAGCTCGATGCGGTAGCCGCGGACCTTGACCTGGAAGTCGAGGCGCCCGAGATGCTCCAGCAGGCCGTCGTTGCGCCAGCGGCCGCGGTCGCCGGTGCGGTACAGGCGACCGCCGTCGCCACGGAACGGATCGGGGCGGAAGCGGTCGGCCGTAAGTTCCGGGCGGTCAAGGTAGCCGAGCGTGACGCCGTCGCCGCCGATGCAGATCTCGCCCGGGACACCGACCGGACAGGGCTGCAGGTTGGCGTCGAGGATCCAGACCGAGGTATTGGCGATCGGCGTGCCGATCGACACGCCGTTGCGCGCGAGATGCGCCGGATCGACGCGCCAGAGCGTCGACCAGACGGTCGTCTCGGTCGGCCCGTACATGTTCCAGAGTTCGCCGACGCGACCGAGGAGCTCGCGCGCGAGATCCGGCGGCAGGCCTTCGCCGCCGATCAGCGCCTTGAATCCGGCGCCGCCCTTCCAGTCGGTGTCGAGCAGCAGGCGCCACATCGCCGGCGTCGCCTGCATCATCGTGGCGCGCGTCTCGCCGAGCAGCTGGCGCAGCAGGTTGCCGTCCATCGCCGTCTCGCGCGGGACGATGACGACCTGCGCGCCGGTCGACAGCGGCAGCAGCAGCTCGAGGACCGCGATGTCGAAGGACAGCGTCGTGACCGCCGCCAGCACGTCCTCCGGCACGATGCCGGGCGCGCGCGCCATGCTGCGCAGGAAGTTGACGACCGCGCGGTGCGGGACGCAGACGCCCTTGGGCTTGCCGGTCGAGCCCGACGTGTAGATCACGTAGGCCGCATCGCCCGGCTGCGCATCGTGCGCCGACGGATCCAGCGCCGTCGTCGGGGCCGCGGCCAGCGCCGGCTCGCGGTCGAGCTCGAGGACGCGTTGCGCGGCGTCGGCGCGCCACTGGCGCGGCGCGACCGCCAGCGTCGATTCGGTCAGCAGCAGTTCCAGCGCCGCGTCCTCGGCGTAGTACGCGAGGCGTGCGGCCGGGAATCCGGGATCCAGCGGGACATACGCGGCGCCGGCCTTCAGCGTCCCGAGCACGGCGACGATCATGTCGATGCCGCGCGACAGGCACAGGCCGACGCGCGCGCCGCGCCCGACGCCGCGCGCGCGCAGCACGTGCGCGAGCTGGTTGGAGCGCCGCTCCAGTTCGTCGTAGCGGACGCGGGTCGCCGCGTGGAGCAGCGCCACGCGGTCCGGCGCCAGCTGCGCGTGGCGCACGAAGGACGAGTGCATCAGGTCATCGGCCGGGTACGGCGTCGGCGCCGGCTGCAGCGTCGCGAGGCGCTGGCGCTCCGCGTCCGACAGCACGCCGAGCGTCGAGATCGGCGCGCCGGCGTCGGCGACGGCGGCGCGCAGCAGCGACTCGAACACGCCGAGCCAGCGCGCGATCGTCTCGCCGTCGAAAAGATCGGTGTTGTACTGGCACTCGAGGCGCAGGCCGCCGTCGACCGGCGCCGCATTGACGAAGAGCTCGAAGTTCTCGAAATGCCGCGGCACCGCGGCGAGCTGCACCGACAGCTCCGGGTACGCGGTCGACTCGCTGGCGACCGCCTGGTCGACATTGAACATCACCGAGACGAGCGGCAGCCGGCTCGGGTCGCGCCGCAGCGGCAGCTTCTGCAGCAGCGAACCGTAGGTCAGCGTCTGGTGGTCGAAGGCGTCGAGCAGCTCGACCGAGGTCGCCTCGAGGTACTTGCCGAAGGGCTGCGCGCCGTCGACGAAGGTCCGGACCGGCAGCAGGTTGACGCAGTGGCCGACCATCCGGTGCAGCCCGCTCGCCGACTGGCCTGCGGCCGGCACGCCGATGACGATGTCCTCCTGGCCGCTGATCCGGTTCAGCGCGGCGGCAAACGCGGAAAACAGGACGGCGAAGCCGCTGGCGCCGAAGCGTCCGCCGAGCTTGCGCACCTCGCCCATCAGCGCGGCGTCGATCCGGTGGTCGATGCGGCGCGACGCGAACGTGCGCAGCGCCGGCCGCGAACGGTCCGTCGGCAGGTCGAGCACGGGAAGTGCGGAGCCGGCATAGCGGCCGAGCCAGTAGCGCTCATGCTCCGCCATCGCCGGCGATGCCGCCTCCGCGGTTTCCCACGCGACGTAGTCGCCGTAGCCGATCGCGTCCTCGGGGCCGGGCGCAGCGCCGACCATCTCGGCGTACAGCGCGCCGAGATCCTCGAGGATCACGCCGTAGGACCAGCCGTCGCAGACCGCGTGGTGGGCCGCCAGCAGCAGCGCGTGCTCGTCGGGTTGCAGGCGGAAGAGGCGGGCACGGAACAGCGGCCCGCGCTCGAGATCGAACGGCGTCTCGACGGCTTCCGCGCGCGCGGCCGCCAGGGCCGCGTCGCGCGCGGCCGGCGATTCGCCCGACAGGTCGGCGATGCGCCGCTGCAGCGGCTCCGGCTCGCCGATCAGCAGTTGCGCGCCGTCGGCGCTGAACGTCGCGCGCAGCGCCTCGTGCCGGCGCAGCAGCGCGTCGAGCGCGGCGAACAGCGCGGCGGCGTCGAGGCGGCCGGTCAACCGCAGCGTCACGGCCTCGTTGAAGGCGAGCGATGCCTCGCGCCCGAGGCGGTCGGCAAGCCAGACCTCGCGCTGCGCCGCCGTCGTGGCGACGGCGCGCTGCAGCGCCGGTCCGGCGAAAGGATCGAAGTCGATCGACCCGAAGGCGGCGCCGTCGTTGGGCTTGTTCATTTCGCTTCAACCTTGATGTATTGGCCCGGCTTGTCCGGGTGGGCGACGAACCACGCGGGCTGGCCGTCCTTGTCGCGGCCGAGGCGCGCGTTCGGGACCGGCGGCGCGGCGCTGTCGAAGACCGGCGGCGCGACCGGCGCGCGGCGCGGCAGGAACTCCGATTCCTGCATCTCGGCGATCGACTCCTTGAACGCCGACTTGATGATCGCGATGTCCTGGGCCGTGTGCGCCGTCGTCATGAAGCACGGGAAGTGGTCGAGGATGTGAACGCCACGGCTGCGCATCATCGCGAACAGCAGGTCCTGGAACGGATGGTCCTCGGTGAAGAAGATCTTCCACACGGACGAGAAGCACTTCAGGACAACCGGCGCGCCGACTTCGCGGCAATACGCGTTGAGCTCGTCGACCATCGCGCCGGTCGTCACGGTGAGCGCCTCCTGCAGCTTCGGGCCTTCCGCCTTCAGGTGCTCCAGCACGGCCTTGGCGGCAGCGAGCGCCAGCGGGTGGCGAACGAACGTCCCGGCGAAGTACGTCACGCCGACCGTCGGCACCGAGTCGTCGCCGTAATCCCAGGAGCCGCCGTCCAGCGCGTCCATGAATTCGCGCTTGCCGGCGATGACGCCGATCGGCATCCCGCCGCCGACGACCTTGCCGTACGAGGCGAGATCGGCGCGGATGCCGAACATCGCCTGCGTGCCGCCGGGGTGCGCGCGGAAGCCGGTGACGACCTCGTCGAAGATCAGCAGCGTGCCGGACTTCTGCGTGATCGAGCGCAGTTCGCGCAGGAACTCGATCGGCTGGAAGTCGGGGCGACGGCTCTGCACCGGCTCGACGAGCACCGCGGCCAGCTCGTCGGCGCGGCTGCGGATGATCTCGAGCGACTCGGGCGTGCCGTAGTCGAGGACGAGGACGTTCTCCGAGGTGTTCGGCATGATCCCGGGCGCGGCCGGGACGGACTTGAGCTTCTTCGTCCCGCGGACGATGACCTCGTCGAAGATCCCGTGGTAGGCGCCCGTGAACATCACGATGAGGCTGCGGCCGGTGACCGTGCGGGCGATGCGGACGCAACCCATCACCGCTTCCGAGCCGGTGTTGCACAGGCCGGCGCGATCGAAGCCGGTCATCTCGCAGAACAGCTTCGCGACCTCGCCGGCGAGCGGGTGCTGCGGGCCGATGTCGTAGCCGCTGTCGAGCTGGCGGCGGACGGCGTCGATCACGAACTGCGGCTGCCAGCCGAACATGTTCATCCCGAAGCCGTTCAACGCGTCGACGTACTCGTTGCCGTCGAGGTCGCGGACCTTCGAGGCCTTGGAGCGGTCGATGACGATCTGGTAGATGATCTCTTTCCACTGCGGGCGGAAGCCGTTGACGACGCGCGGATCCGCCAGGTGCGGGCGGTGCTCGACCGTGTAGGCCTTCGACGCCTTCGTGCGCTCGATGTAGCGCCGCATGAAGGCCTCGAGGCGCGTCTTCTGCCGATCGGTGGCCTCGTTCGGCTGCGTGTGGATCCGGGCGATCGCACCGAAAGCCTTCTTCACGTCATACGTCGTGTGCGCCAGCTGGGCCGCCTCGTCGGTGGCCTCGGCGGGGCGCTGCGGGGCGGCGGCGGGCGCCGCCGGTGCCGCGACCGGCGCGGGCAGCTCGGCGGGGGTGGGCTGCGCCACGGCGGCGGGCGCCACCGGGGCCGGCACGACCGGCGCCGCGACCGCGGCCGGCGCGCCGGCAAGCAACGCGAGCTGCTGGGCCATCAGCTGCATCTGCTGCTGGATCAGTTGCTGGACCGCCGAGCCGGCGACGCCGGCAACCGGCGCGAACGACGCCGCCGGCATCGCGGCCACCGGCAGCGGCGCCACGGCCGCGGGCTGCGGCACGGCGGCGGCGACCGGTGCCGCCGCGGCCGCAACGACGGGCGCGGCGACCGGCGCCGCTTCCGGGGGCAGCGCCTCGTCGAGGTAGGCCGACAGCGCCTCGAAGCTGCGGTGGCGCGACATCAGGTCGCGGAACGTGACGTTCACGGCGAAGCTCTTCTTCACCTGCGTCGCGGCCTGCGTCAGCGTCAGCGAGTCGAGGCCGAGCTCGACGAACGCCGCGGACGGATCGGCGTCCTGCAGTTCGAGGCCGGCGACGTCCTCGAACAGGGTCTTCAACCGGGCAACGAGGGACGCGCGGCGATTTGCCGCGGGCGCGGCGGAAGAGGTGACGGACATCGAGAGCTCCAGCGGGGGTGGGGTCGCCGACTGCGGGTCGGCGACGGGATTCAGGGAAACGGCAGGCTGCGCCGGCGCGAGCGCCGCGGCAGCGGATTCGGGTGCGCCGGCGTCGGACTTCGGCGCTTCCGGGCGCTGGGCCTCGGGCTGCTGCACCTCGAGGCGCCGTGCTTCAAGCCAATATCGCCGGCGTTCGAACGGCGTGGTCGGCAGGACGATCCGACGGCGCTTCGTACGGCCCTCGAGCGGCGCGGTATCGATGTCGAGCATCCACAGCTGTCCCTCGGCGAGCGCGATCGAGGTGGCCTCCAGTTCCGGCGCGTCGCCCAGCGAGGCGATCGCGATCGGCGCGGCGCCGGGCGACGCGTGCTGCCGCACCAGCGTCGACAGCGTCGCGCGCGGGCCCAGTTCCAGGAACACCGCGGCGCGATCGCCGTCCAGCGTCCTGCGCACCGCCGGCGAAAACCGCACCGGTGCACGCAGGTGGCGCGCCCAATAGCGCGGATCGGTCGCTTCGTGCGGCGCGAGCGGCTCGCCGGTCAGCGTCGAGATGATCGGAAGCTGCGGCGCGGCAAGCGGAACCTGGCGAACTTCGGCCTCGAACGAGCCGACGACCGGATCCATCATCGACGAGTGGAAGGCGTGCGACGTCTGCAGCATCCGCGCGACGATGTTGTCGGCCGCGAGGCGGGCGGCGAAGGCCTCGACGAGCGGGGTCGGGCCCGCGACGACGCACGTCGACGGCCCGTTGTCGGCCGCCAGGCAGACGCCTTGCGGCAACATCGGCTCCAGGCGCTCGGCGCCGAGGCGGACCGACAGCATGCTGCCTGCCGGCAGCGCCTGCATCATCCGGCCGCGGCGCGCGACGAGCCGGGCGGCGGCGGCAAGCGGCATCACGCCGGCGATCACCGCCGCGACGAACTCGCCGACCGAGTGGCCGATCAGTGCCGCCGGCTGCAGGCCGCGTGCCATCCAGCTGCGCGCCAGCGCGTATTCGAGCGCGAAGGTCGCCGGCTGCGTCGTCGCCGTCTCGCGCAGCGACTCCGGGCCGCCGCGGAAGACGCGCTCCCTCAGGTCGAATTCCAGCTCGCCGGCGAGGGCCGAGGCGACCTCGTCGAAACCCGCGCGGAATTCCGGATCGTGGTCGTAGAGCTGCGAGCCCATGCCGGCGTACTGCGCGCCCTGGCCCGGGAAGACGAAGACGAGACGCGGATCCGCGGGCGCGCCGGTGCGGCTCGCGCGCTGCGCGCTGTCGGCGCGGCGCAACGCGTCGATCGCGCCGCTCGCATCGACCGCGGACACGCACATCCGGTGCGGGAATTTCTTGCGCCCGACCCGCAGCGTGTGGGCGGCGTCGGCCAGGTCGGTCGCCGGATTGCGCTCGAGGAACGTCGCGAGCTCCTCGGCCGCCGCGGCGAGCGCGCTGGGCGTGCGCGCGGACAGTCGAAGCAGGTAGGGCGGGCGCCCCGGGTCCGCCGGCGCCTGCAGCGGCGCTTCCTCGACGACGACGTGCGCATTCGTGCCGCCGACGCCGAACGCGCTGACGCCGGCAAGCCGCGGCGCCGCGGCGGTCCGCGGCCACGGCGACAGCGTGGCGTTGACGACGAACGGGCTGCCGGCGAAATCGATCTTCGGGTTTGGCGCCGTGAAGTGGATCGTCGGCGGCAGGCGTTCGGTGGACAACGCCAGGGCCGTCTTGATGAGGCCGGTCGCGCCGGCCGCGATCACGGTGTGGCCGACGTTGCTCTTCACCGAGCCGATGCGGCAGAAGCCGGCGTCCGCGGTCGTGCGGCGGAACGCGCGCGTCAGCGCTTCGACTTCGACCGGGTCGCCGAGCGGCGTCGCCGTGCCGTGCGTCTCGACGTACGAGATCTGGCGCGCGTCGACGCCGGCATCGTCGTGCGCCGCGGCGACGACCGCGGCCTGGCCTTCGACGCTGGGCGCCGTGAAGCTCGCCTTGTCGCGGCCGTCGTTGTTGACGGCAACGCCGCGGATCACCGCATGGATCGTGTCCCCGTCGGCGATCGCGTCCGACAGCCTCTTGAGCAGGACGACGGCGGCGCCGTCGCTGAAGACGGTGCCCTGCGCGTTGGCATCGAACGTCCGCGTGTGCCCGTCGGGCGACAGCATCGAGCCTTCCTGGTACAGGTAGCCGCTCGACGGCGGACAGGTCACCGATGACCCGCCGGCAAGCGCCATCGAGCAGTGGCGCGAACGCAGCGCGGCGACCGCCTGGACCACCGCGACGAGCGACGTCGAGCACGCGGTATGCACGCTGACGGCCGGTCCGGTGAGGTTCAGCTTGTGCGCCGTGCGCGTCGCGATGTAGTCCTTCTCGTTGGCGAGCATCACCTGGAACTCGCCGAGTTGCTCGATGCGCTCCGGATAGCCGGCGACGTGGCGCTGGAAGTAGGTCGCGTTGTACATGCCGGCGAAGACGCCGACCGGCACGCGCGTCTCGTCCGGCGCATAGCCGCCGCGCTCCAGGCACTGCCAGGCCAGTTCGAGGAAGATCCGCTGCTGCGGATCCATCAGCTCGGCCTCCTTCGGGCTGATGCCGAAGAAGGCCGCGTCGAACATCTCGACGTCGTCGATGACGCCGCGGGCGCGGACGTAGTCGGGATCGTTGCGCAGTTCGGCCCGGACACCGGGGTCGATCTCGTCCGGCCGGAAGAAGCGGATGCCCTCGAGGCCGTCGCAAAGGTTGCGCCACAGCGTCTCGACGTCGCGGGCGCCGGGGAAGCGGCCGGCCATCGCGATGATCGCGATCGGTTCGCGGGCGGCACCGGCATCGGCCGTCGCCGCGGCCGGCGCCGTCATCCGCCGCGCGTCGACCAGTTCGGTCTCGCCGCCCAGCGCGCGTGCGACGCCGCGGGGCGTCGGGTCGGCGAAGAAGGCCGCGACGCGAAGCCGGGCGTGGCCGCGCTCGTGCAGGCGCGCGAGCGCACGCAGCACGAGCAGCGAATTGCCGCCGAGGTCGAAGAAGTTGTCGAGGCGCCCGGCGCGGTCGATCCCGAGGAGATCGGCGAAGACCGCGGCGACCGCGGCTTCGCGCTCGTCCGCGGGCGCGGCGTAGGCCACCGCGAGGTCCGGACGCTTGTTCTCCGGCGCCGGCAGGGCGCGGCGGTCGAGCTTGCCGTTGACGGTCACCGGCAGCGCGTCCAGCCGCACGAAGGCGGACGGCACCATGTAGTCCGGCAACGTGGCCGCGAGCTGCGCGCGCAGCGCGCGCGCATCGAACCCGTCGGTGCCGGCCACGACGTAGGCGACGAGCCGCGTGCCGCGGACCGTGTCGGTCAGCGGCACGACGGCGCATGACTGCACGCCGGCCAGCCGCGACAGCGCGGTCTCGATCTCGCCGACTTCGATCCGGAAGCCGCGAATCTTGACCTGCCGGTCGGCGCGGCCCATGAACTCCAGCGTCCCGTCGGGCATCCAGCGCACCAGGTCGCCCGTGCGATACAGCCGCGGCGGCACCGGCCCGGACCGATCCTGCGCGAACGGGTCAGGGACGAAGCGCTCCGCCGTCAGCTCCGGGCGGCGCAGGTAGCCCAGTCCGACGCCGGGTCCGCCGACATGCAGCTCGCCGACCATCCCGGCAGGGATCAGTTCGCCGCGCCGGTTGAGCACGTAGACCGGGGTCGCGCTGATCGGGCGACCGATCGGAACGGAGCGCAGCGTCGGCGGCAGCGGATTCGGGATCGGCCACGTCGTCGTGAACGTCGTGCACTCGGTCGGCCCGTAGCCGTTGATCAGCCGCGTGCGCGGCAGCGCCGCGAGCGCGCGCGTGACGTGCGGAAGGCTCAAGGCCTCGCCGCCGGTCAGCAGCTCGCGCAGCCCCTGCAGGTGCCGCGGATCGTCGTCGACGACGGCGTTGAAGAGCGCCGCGGTGAGCCACGCCGCATCGACCCGGTGCTCGGCGATCGTGCGTGCCAGCCCCTGGCCGGTGGGAATCGCTTCCGGGTGCAGGACGCAGATGCCGCCGTTGAGCAGCGGCCCCCAGATCTCGAGCGTCGAGGCGTCGAATCCGAGCGGCGCGGCGTGCAGCATCCGCGTCGTGGCGTCGAGCGTCATGAAGCGGGCCTGCTTCACGAGGCGGACGATCGACCGATGCCGGATCGCGATGCCTTTCGGCGTGCCGGTCGAGCCCGACGTGTACATCACGTAGGCGACCGCATCGGGGTCGACGACCGCCGCCGGTTCGTCGCCGGCCACCTCGCTGCGGTCGTCGACGAGAAGGCGCGTGCAGGTCGGCGGCAGATGGCGCCCGAGTTCGCCGTGCGTGATCACGACACGCGCGCCGGCGTCGTCGACCATGAAGGCCAGGCGTTCGGCCGGGAAATCCGGCTCCAGCGGAAGGTACGCCGCGCCCGCCTTCAGGATGCCAAGTACGGCGGCGATCGTCTGCGGCGCGCGTTCGAGCGCGGTCGCCACGACGTCGCCCGGGCGGACGCCGGCCGCGCGAAGACGCCGCGCGTGACGTCGCGCCTCCGCATCCAGCTCCGCATAGGTCCAGCAGCCTCCGTCCCAGGCCAGCGCCGTCGAACCGGGGGATCGCGCGAGCTGGTCGTCGAAATTCGCGGTGACCGAAAACGGCCCGGGATAGTCCCAGGACGGCGCGTCCCACTGGTTCAGCTGGCGCGCGCGATCCGCCGGATCGAGGATGTCGATCGCGCCGATCGGCGCGGCAGCGCCGGCGGCAAAGCCGACGAGGATGCGCATCAGCGCGTCGGCAAGCAGCGAAGCGGCCACGGCATCCGCGGGGGGCGTGGCGTAGTCGACCGCGACCTCGGCCGGGGCCCCGGTCGCGCGGTCGATGCCGGACCACGCGAGGACGAACGGCCAGGCCGCGGCACCCGGGTCGTTCGCGGCGTCGGGCCCGGTGCCGAGGACCCAGCCGGAATCGGCACCGGCATCCGCGCCGGCCGCGGCGGTAGCGGCGCGGCGGGCGTCGTCGGCGGCTCGCAGGTACTCGCCGACGGTGGCACCGGTCGCGGTCCAATCGACGATCACGTCGCCGCGCGACGTGCGTTCGTTCCAGCGCACGCGGCTGTCGCCGCCGATGCGTTCGAGCACCCGGGCCCAGCCCGCGATCCACGGCGTATCGGCGGCAAGGCCCAGTTCCGCGGCGAGGCGGGCGAGCGCTTCGGCGACGCCGGCAGGCACGGCGCGTCGAACCGTGTCGCGTGTCGGGACATCGCCACCGATGCCCCCGATGCTCACCTGCGCGATCGTATCCAGCAGCGCCACGGGGCCCGGATCGCTCGGCGAGGGATGGGCTACGTTCGGGCTGGATTCAACCGGCACGGCAGACTCCTTGAAGGGTCATGGGTCACGATGACTGCAGCAGCCCGGCGACGGGCTGGGGTATCGGCGGCAACGCGTGATCGTGTCTCACGTGGGCAGATACCCTAATATTGGTATGTTACCGATTAGCGGGATTTCAGGTCAACGTGAAACGTCGGCGATTTTTGAATTTTCGAGCAAACAGCTAACTATTTAGGGTTAATCCATGGGGGCAGATACCCCTAATACGTCTCTACCCTCATCCGCTCGCGCGAAATTCGGGATCGCCACGTCCGCGGATCGCCGCCGGCGCGACGGCGCAGCGTGGCCGGCCGCCGGTGGGCGGCCTGCAGACTTACGGGGGAATTCCGGGCCCGTCCCCAGGCCGGTCCCTTACGGGGCCGTGGGTGATGATCCGGGGGAGCCCTGCGCCGCGATCCGGAAAGATCCGGCGGTTTGACCGCGCTCCACGTTCGATCGACGCGAAGGTGGCGCCTTGCGCGCCGGTTCCTGGACGCGGAGGGCGTCGCGCTCGTACGTCTCGTGATGCCCGGTCAGACGGCGCGCGACGTTGCGCACCAGGTCGACCTGCGGCAACTGCAGCAGCAGCGTCGAACCCACGCTCGCCAGCAACGCGAAGCTGCCCACCAGGACCGCGCGCGGCGGCCTGCAGACCCGGTCAAGCCAGCGGCGCCCGATGAGGCTCGCCGGATACCCGAGACCGAAACCGGCGATCGCTTCGGCCGGGCTGTGGGCATGCAGCATGACGCGCGACCACGCGACGCTCGCCGCCACCGCGACGCCGAGCGCAAAGCCACCGGCGCTCAGGCCGCGCGGCTCGCCGAGCGCGGCGAACGTCGCGGCGAGGCGCCGGCCGGCGCGCGAATGGGGGCGCACCGTGGCGGCGGCGGCGGGGTGCAGCCCGGCCTCCGGCGCGTACGTACCGCCGCGCGCATAGAGCCAGCCGAAGAAGACGGGGTAGATCGCCGCCGCGAGCAGCGCGTGACCGCTCGGCGCGGTGAAGTCGAACCGCGGGAAGCCGATGCCGGCGGCGCGATAGGCGACCTTCCAGCCGAAGTCGACCGCGGCACAGCCCGCGACGCCGAGGCCCCACGCCAAGGCGCCCGCGAACTGGCCGCGCACGACCAGGATCAGCAGCAGGAGCGCGAGGAACGGAAGCGCCAGCTTGGCTGCGCCAAGGGCCGTGATCGCCTCCCAGAAGCGGAACGATTCGAGCGACAAGCCGAGCCCTCGTTGTGCGGCGCCCGCGCGGCGCCCGACGGCGACGCTCGATGCCAAGGCCGTTGATAGCACGGCGCCGGCCCGCCGGAACCCCTTCCATGCGGGCCGCCCCCCGGGGTGAGGTCGCCGTGACCGTGCGAACGGTCGTCTTCGACCGACGATCGGCGAGGCGATCCACGAGGCAACCCACGTTCATCGGCCGCACGCGCCTCAACCTGAGGGTCCGCTGACCCTGAGCAGTCGACCGAATTGGGCACTTTCACCCGCAGAGACGCCCACTTCGGCGCCGCGGCTCGGCACCTATAGTCCTCCGACTTCGGCGATCGCGCGCGTTCGCCGCAACCACAACCCCGGAAGCGACGATGTGGATCTCGGCTGAAACTCAATCCGCGGCACCGCGCGACACGCAGTCGCTGGCCGGCGCGGTCGCGCTGCTGCTCGACCCGGCGGTCACGATGCTGTGGCTCGCCGCCAGCCTCGCCGTCCTGGACATCCGCTTCAACGGCGCCTACCTGACGGCCGGGTTCATCGCCTGCCTGCTCGCGTTTCCCGGCCGCGCGGCGCTGGGCGACAAACCGCTCGCGCTCGTGCGCCAGGGTTTCTTCAACGGGCTCGCGACGGCCGTCGCGCTGTGGGCGCTCGGCGCGCTGACGGGCTTCCTGCACGGGTACGCGCCGGCGGCGGCGACGCTGTGGCTCGGCGGGCTGCCGATCGTGCTGCCGTGCGCGCAACTCGCCGTCCACGGCCTGCTGCCGCGGTTCATCGCGGCGACCGGGTCGGAGGCGCGCGCCGTCGTCTGCGGTGCGAACGGCGTCGGCATCCGGCTCGCGCAGCAGTTCATCGGCAACCGGCTCCTCGGCGTGCGCTTCATCGGCTTCTTCGACGATCGTCCACGCCGCCGGCTGACGGGCCTGCGCGACGACATGCCCGTGCTCGGGCGCTTCGACGACCTCGCCGACTATGTCCGGAAGCACCGGATCGACCGCGTCTTCCTGGCGCTGCCGATGGCCTCGCAGCCGCGGATCCTCAAGCTGCTCGACGAATTGAAGGACACCACCGCGTCGCTGTACTTCGTTCCCGACGTCTTCGTCACGGAACTGATCAACGGGCGGATCGCCGCGGTCGGAGGCGTCCCGTACGTGGCCGTCCGCGACACGCCGTTCGGGCCCGTCAACGGCCTCGTGAAACGCCTCGAGGACATCGCGATCGCCGGGCTCGCGACGCTGGTCGCCTCCCCCGTGATGCTCGCCGTGGCCATCGGCGTCAAGCTGAGTTCGCCCGGCCCGGCGATCTTCCGCCAGCGCCGCTATGGCCTGGACGGCCGCGAAATCGAGGTCTGGAAGTTCCGCTCGATGTCGGTCACCGAGGACGGCGTCAGCGCGTTCACGGCGGCGAAGCGCGGCGACGCCCGGATCACGCCGTTCGGCCAGTTCATCCGCCGGACCTCGCTCGACGAACTGCCGCAACTGCTCAACGTGCTCCAGGGCCGGATGAGCCTGGTCGGGCCGCGTCCGCACGCGGTTGCCATGAACGAGGAATTCCGGCGCCTGATTCCGGGCTACATGCTGCGGCACAAGATCCGCCCCGGCCTGACCGGCTGGGCCCAGGTGAACGGCCAGCGCGGGGGCTCCGACCTGGACGGGATGAAGCGGCGGATCGACTACGACATCGACTACCTGCGTCGCTGGTCGCTCGGCTTCGACCTCTACATCCTGGCGCGCACGGTCTACGTGGTCCTGCGGGAAGATGTCGCGTATTGATTCAAGGAGATCTCGACGCCAGGGGATGTCGACTTAAGGAGATGTTCGGTCGGTTCGGGCCGCGGAGCGCTGCAGCAAACCTACGGATTGTTCCCACCGATAGCTAAAATGCGGTATCATGGCTGCGTGTTGAATTGCCGCGACCGGCGTCGAGATGTTTGCGACGGTCGGCGTCGGCACGCTGCCGGTCGTGTTTCTCGAACGAACTTGATCGTGCGCCGCGTCATGGCCCGCGTGGCCTAGTCCCGGATTGCCTGAAGGAGCGAGGATCGTGGATCCATCATCCCGGCGAGTGCCTGCCCTCGTCAATTCTTCTTCCACCGAACTCGCCGCGCCGCTGCCCTACGCCGGCGGCGGGCCCGAGGTCGCGGCCCAGGACTACGTGCACCCGGGGCCGTCGCTGGCGCAGATCACCGCGATCGCCGCGGCGTACTGGCGCCACACGGCGATCATTGCCGGCCTCGTGCTGCTCGTCGCCGCCGTCGTCTCGATGGTGATGCCGAAGACGTACAAGGCGACCGCGACGCTGATGGTCAACTACGAGTCGAACGACCCGCTGGCCGGCAAGGAGTTCGAGCTCGGGATGCTCGGACCCTACATGTCGACGCAGGTCGAGCTGATGCAGGGCCCGGAAGTCCTCGGCCCGGTCATCGAGCGGCTGAAGCTCACCGAGGATCCGCACTACACGTCCGGTCCGCACCGCGACGCCGAGTCGCTGCGCGACTGGATCGAGTCGCAGCTGCGCAAGGATCTCGAGATCGAGATCGGCAAGGGCGGCAGCCAGCTGATCTACGTCACGGCCTCGCAGTCGAGCGCGGAGGGCGCCGCGAACCTCGCGAACACCGTCGCCGACGTCTACCTGGAGCAGCTGTACCAGCGGACGAACGGCCCGGCGGGCGCGCGCGCGAAGCGCTACACCGAGGAACTCGAGGACCTGAAGCGGAAGGTCACGGTCGCGCAGGACGCGCTGACGAAGTTCCGCCAGCGCACCGGCTCCGTCGACATCAACGACAAGGCCGACGTCGACATGGACCTGCTGCAGCAGATGGAGCGCCGCCTCCTCGACAAGCAGAACGCGATGCGCGAGGCGCAGGCCCATGCCGGCGGCGACCAGACCGTCAGCTCGCAGGTGCTCGGTTCCGACCTCGTGCGGTCGCTGCGCGCCGAGGGGGAAACGCTCGCCGGAAAGATGGCGCAGCTGCGCCAGACGCTCGGGCCCAACCACCCGCAGATCCTGCAGCTGCAGTCGGAGATCGAGAACAACAAGCGCGCGCTCGCCGGCGCGGTGCAGACGTACGCCCGCGCCTCGGCGTCCGACGTCGACATCGCGCGGCAGGAGGTCGCGTCGCTCGAGAAGGCCATCGCGGACCAGCGCCAGAAGGTCCTCGTCAGCCACCAGCTGCACGACGAAGGCGCGAAGTACGAGCTCGAGCTGTCCTCCGCGCAATCGGTCTACAAGCGCGCGCTGGACGGCTACGACCAGATCATGTTCGCGTCGACCGGCCACCAGACCAACGTCAACCTCGTGAGCCGCGCCCGCCCGCCGGCCACCGCGGCCAAGCCCAAGCCGCTGATCAACCTCGCGCTCGGAGCGATCCTCGGGCTGGGACTCGGGATCGTCGGTCCGTTCGCGTACGAGCTGACGCACCGCCGCGTGCGTTGCCGCGACGACGTCGAGCGCGATCTCGGCATGCCCGTGCTGACCGAGTTCCGCAGCGTCGAGCCGGCCCCCGGCGCCGCCTGATACCGCAGGACAGGAATCCGACCATGAACGACATCGAAAGGCTTTTCACCGGCAACCGCAAGGTGCCGGGAATGCGCCAGGGCAAGGTCAACCGCAGCAAGGCGGCGACGATCAACCGGACCGTCGAGGACGTCGACGCGAGACCGGTCGCCGGCACGCGGGCGGACGACGCCGCGGCGGAGGCGTCGGTGCATCCGGAGGTCGTGACGGACGCCGATTCGATCGCCGGCCACGGCGTCGAAGGCGATCACCTGGTCCACGCGGAAGGCGACTTCGAGCACGGCGCCGCGAGCGGCTACGTCGATCCCGACGTGCTGGCGGAGAACGACCCCCTCGACGCCGCGTTCCCGGTCGACGCCGAGGTCCACATCGACGCGCGGCATCCGCTCGCCGACTCCCGCATCGAGCGCGACGCCATCGATCCGACGCTGCCGCTGCTGCGGCCGGGCCCGCAGCTGATGCTGGCGCACGACGCGTTCAATGCGCATGCGGAGAACATGCGGCTGCTGCGCACGGAACTGCTGCTGCGCCACTCGAACCAGAGCGAGGCCAATGCGATCGCCGTCCTCGGCGCCTGCGTTGGCGAGGGCCGCTCGCAGCTCGCCTGCGAGCTGGCGCTGTCCTTCGCGCAGTTCGGCCGCCCGACGCTGCTCGTCGACGCCGATTTCCGGCATCCGCGCGTGCACACGCTGTTCGGCGCCGACCTGCAGCAGGGGCTCGCGCAGTCGATCGCGAGCGGCACCGCGCCGCAGGTCCGCGCGGTCGAGGGTTTCCCGAGCCTGTCGATCGTCATGGCCGGAACCTGCCCGCCGAACCCGCTCGAACTGCTGACCGACGGCCGCTTCGAGCACATGGTCGCCGGATGGCGGCGCAAGTACGAATTCGTCATCGTCGACACGCCGCCGATCGCCGACTACGCCGATGGCCTCGCGATCGCCACCGCGGTCGGACGCGTGCTCGTCGTGACCCGCGCGAAGCACACGACGTACGGCAAGGCGCGCGAAATGCTCAGCCGGCTCGCCGCCACCGAGGCGGCGATCGTCGGCAGCGTGCTCAACCACTTCTAGCCTTCCCCGCCGGCGGCGCGCCTGCAGGGCGCGCCGGCGCCTGCCCGCGACCGGGAGACCGCCCGATGCCACCCGACGACGTCACACCGCCCCCCACGTACGCCGCCGCGGCCCCGGTCCGCGACGGACGGATCACCCATACGATCGACGACTACGACCTCGACGCCTTCGTCGAGGTCTGCGCGGCCTACGGGACCGAGCGCTTCGGCTACGTCGTGACGCCGAACGTCGACCACATGATCCGCTACCACGAGGACTCCGCGTTCCGCGCGCTGTATGCCGACGCCGCCTACGTGCTCCTCGACAGCCGCTTCGCCGCGTACCTGCTGCGCCTGGTGCGCGGCCTGAAGCTGCCCGTCTGCACCGGGAGCGACTTGACCGCGGCGCTGCTGCAGCGCGTGATCCGGCCGCAGGACCGCGTCGTGCTGATCGGATCGTCGACGGCGCAGGCCGACGCGGTGCGGCGCCGGTTCGGCCTGCTGAACCTGCGGCACCACAACCCGCCGATGGGGTTCGTGAAGGATCCGCAGGCGGTCGAGGAAACGCTGCGGTTCGTCGAGGACGCCTCGCCGTTCCGGTTCTGCTTCATCGCGGTCGGTTCGCCTCAACAGGAGGTCGTGGCGCAGCATCTGCGGCGCCGCGGCGTCGCGCGCGGGCTGGCGCTGTGCATCGGCGCCTCGATCGACTTCGTGACCGGCGCGGAGCGTCGTGCGCCGACGTGGATGCAGCGGGCCGGCCTCGAATGGATCTACCGGCTGAGCCAGAATCCGCGCCGCCTCGCGCGCCGCTATCTCGTCAGGGGCCCGCAGTTCTTCGCGAACCTGCGCCACGCCGACATCAAGCTTCGCCCGCGATGAGCGCGCGCCCGCGGATCATCGTTCGCGGCGGCGTCGCGGCGGCTCCGCGCCGCGCCGCTCCGGCGAAGCAGCGCAGCGGACCGATGTCCGGGCTGATGGGCCTTTCGGTGTGGCTGATGCTGGCGCTGATGACGTTCCCGCCCGGTTTCGACTACCTGGCGACGATCGACAAGCAGAACATCGCAAACCCGGTCACGCGCGGGCTCTGGCTCGCCATTCTCGCGCTGGCGCTCGTGACGATCGCGACCAACGCGCACGAGACGCTGCGGGTCGGCCGCAACCTCAACGGCGGCTTCGTCGCCTTCGTCGCGCTGGCGACGGCGAGCGTGCTGTGGTCCGCCAACCCGTCGGCGACGCTGACGCGCGACTTCCGCATCGGGTCGATGATTGCCGTCGCGTACGCGTTCGCGCTGGTCGGCTGGCATCCGCGGCGCTTCCAGAACGTCGTGCGCTGGGGCCTGACGCTGCTGCTGGGCGGTTCGATCGTCTTCGTGCTCGGGTGGCCGGAGATCGCGGTCCACCAGGAGAACCAGCCGGAGCTCATCGGCGCCTGGCATGGCTTCGCGATGCAGAAGAACGGGCTCGGCGCGATGGCGGCCGTCGCCTGCGTGATGTGGCTGCAGGGCTGGCTGGCGCGCGACGTGAAGACGCCGGCGGCGCTGCTCGGCGGCGGCATCTCGCTCGTCTGCCTGGTCAATTCGCGCAGTTCGACGTCGCTCGTCTCGATGCTGATCGCGACGATGTTCCTGTTCACGCTGCTGCGGACCCCGCCGGTCATGCGGCGCTACATGAAGTACTACATCGCGCTGATCGCGGTGCTCGTCGTCGGCTATACGCTCGAGGTGCTGCGGATCGTTCCGGGGATCGGCGTGCTGCTGACGCCGGTCGCGATGCTGACCGGCAAGGACGTCAATTTCACCGGGCGCGCGGACATCTGGGCGATCATCGAAGACCACATCAAGCTTCACCCGTTCCTCGGCACGGGCTACGGCGCCTACTGGGTCGGCCCGGACCCGGGCTCCGATTCCTACATCTTCCTGTCGGCGATGCAGGGGTTCTACCCCGGCTCGTCGCACAACGGCTATCTCGACGTCCTCAATGACCTCGGCATCGTCGGGCTGCTGGTCCTCGTCGCCTACCTCGTCATCTACCTGCGCGACTCGGTGCGCATGGTGGCCTTCGACCGCGGCCAGGGCGCGCTCTTCCTGGCACTGTTCCTGCAGCAGGCGTTCGCGAACCTGTCGGAGGCGCACTGGCTGCAGGGAACGAGCCTCAACTTCGTCGTGATGACGGTCGCGACCTTCGCGCTGGCGCGCGCGCTGGACGATGCGCGCCGGCAGCGTCGCTAGACGACCGGACCGGCCCCGTTCGTCGCACGTGGCAGAGCACGCGCTAGCCGGCGGCGCCGGCGCCTCGCCCGCGGAAACGCGGAGCCGGCCGGCAGGCGCGGCGCCGGCCGACCCGTCGGCGGCGCGCGCGACGGCCGACGCCGCCGCGGCGGTGCGCCACATCCCGTCGCTCGACGGGCTGCGCGCGATCAGCGTCGGCCTCGTGTTCGTCGCGCACGTCGGCCTCGAATCGCTGGTGCCGGGCGGCTTCGGCGTCACGATCTTCTTCTTCCTCAGCGGCTTCCTGATCACGACGCTGATGCGGGTCGAATACGAGCGCTTCGCGTTCGTCCACCTCGGCCATTTCTACCTGCGCCGCGTCCTGCGGATCCTGCCGCCGTTCTACCTCGTCCTTCTCGTCACCTGCGTCGGCGCACTGCTGTTCGATCCGCCCGGGACGATCCAGGCCCCGGCGCTCGTGGCACAGGCCCTGCAGGTGACGAACTACTGGATCATCTTCAAGGGCTATGCCGGGCAGGCGGCCGGCACGGGCATCTACTGGTCGCTCGCGGTCGAGGAGCACTTCTACTTCGTCTTCCCGCTGCTCTTCATCGGCATGCAGCGGCTGCGCCTGCGCGCGCCGACGCAGGCACGGGTCCTCT
The DNA here is from genome assembly GCA_035524275.1 of Burkholderiaceae bacterium. Classification (GTDB taxonomy): domain Bacteria; phylum Pseudomonadota; class Gammaproteobacteria; order Burkholderiales; family Burkholderiaceae_F; genus DATKPC01. Next base: position 775 of record DATKPC010000098.1, on the reverse strand, counting down.
GGGGCCTGTGTGCGCTGGTCCTGGCGTGGCGCTGCGTCCTCGTCTACCGCTTCAACGTTCCGGCGGAGCGCACCTATTTCGGCAGCGACACGCGGGTGGATTCGATCCTGTTCGGCTGCGCGCTGGCGGTGTGGATGAATCCGGTCCTGGACCGCCGCGAGTACGACGAACGCCTGTGGAAGTTCGCGATCGTTCCGGCCGCGGTCCTGACGCTGCTGGCCTGCCTCGTCGTCCGCGATCCCGGCTTCCGCGAGACGCTGCGGTACTCGCTGCAGGGCATCGCGCTGACGTTCATCTTCATCGCGGCGATCCGCTTCCGCGACTGGGCGCCGTTCCGCTTCCTCAACCTGCGACCCGTCGCGTTCCTCGGCGTGCTGTCGTATTCGCTCTACCTGGTCCATTACGCGTGGATCTTCGCGATCGCGCGGATGACGCCCGGCTGGAATCCGCTCGGCCGCGCGCTGCTGGCGCTCGTGCTGTCGGTCGCCACGTCGTGGGCGATCTACCGGTTCGTCGAGCGGCCGTGCGCGAGGCTCAGGAAGCGGCTGACGGACTAGGAGCCTGCGCGGCAGAACCTCTCCCACGGCGTGGGAGAGGGGACCTGCTGCGCAGACCGAGAGAGTCGCAGACATCGCAAACCGGGCTGATGGGCGACAGTCCGGTCTGCCGCGCACGCTCCTAGCTCGCCGCCTTCAGCGTGCCCTTCAGCCGCTCCGCCATCCGCAGCGCCAGCGCGACGATCGACAGCGTCGGGTTCGCCTGGCTCGACGTCGGG
>DATKPC010000097.1:0-91645 GCA_035524275.1 Burkholderiaceae bacterium | reverse complement strand
GTATTTCTCCGGCGAACTCGTGGTCGGCCGCGACCTGCTCGAGCTCTGAGCCCTCTCCGCCACCCCTCTCCCGCTGGCGCGGGCGAGGGGCGATCCGGCGTCGAGAATTGAGACACCGCCTCGACGGCTGACGCCGGAACTCCCCTCGCCCGCGCCAGCGGGAGAGGGGTGGCGGAGAGGGCTCAGAGCTCGAGCAGGTCGCGGCCGACCACGAGTTCGCCGGAGAAGTACGGCCGCACCGCGTCGTACCAGACCTCGTCCTTCAGGAACGGGTAGCCGCCGGGTACGAAATGCGACAGGACCAGCGTCTTCACGCCGGCTTCCGTCGCCAGCTTGCCGACCTGCTCCGTCGTCGTATGGCTCGCCAGCAGGTGGTCGCGCAGCGTCTTCGCATTCGTTTCGGTCGCGATCAAGGCTTCGATCGACGGCAGGTGCATGACTTCGTGGACCAGCACGTCGGCGCCGCGCGCGAGCTTGACGAGGTTGGGCGAAGGGCGGGTGTCGCCGGAAATCACGATCGAGCGATCCGGGCAATCGAACCGGAAGGCCAGCGCGGGCGCGATCGGCGGATGGTCGACGACCGCCGCCGTGACCTTCACGTTCTCGTCCTGCATCACGAACCCGCCCTCGGTCAGCTCGTGCGGGACGACGAGGTCGGCCAGCGCCGGGCGGCCCTCGTCGGCGATCCGCGTGCGGATGTCGACGTCGTTCATCTGCAGGAACAGGCGCCACATCTGCGACAGCGGCGGCGGCCCGTACGCGTCGACGCGATGCGCGAGGTCGGTCGCCCACGCCAGCCACAACAGGTTGCCGAAATCCGCGTCGTGGTCCGAATGGTGATGCGTGATGAAGACGTCGCGGATCGACGCCAGCTTCAGCTTGGCCAGGATCAACTGCCGCGCGACCCCGTTGCCGCAGTCGACGACGTACGAAGCGCCGTCGACGACGATGACCTGCGCCGGCGCCGACCGGTTGGGCTTCGGCGTCGGCCCGCCGGCGGTTCCGAGCAGGATCAGCCGCGACTTCCTCGCTTCGGCCGCCGCCTGCGGCGCCGCCGCGTCCGCCGCGAGCACCGGCCGCAGCGGCAGCCACCCCGCCGCGGCCGCCATCAAGGCACGTCGCCTCGGATCGATTTGCTGCACGGCGCGGACCCCCATCGAAAAACCTCCCAAGCGTGCCGCCAGGCGCTGGCGGGGGCTGACATCATACGGGCGCGCGAACGGGTGCTGGCGTTGTTCGACCTCGTCGGCGAGTCCTTCGAGGACCCGAAATTCCGCGGCTGCGCATTCACGCGCGCCAGCGCCGAGGCGTGCTCCGGAATCCCGGTGCAGGACGTCTGCGCCGATGCGCGGAGCTGGACCTGCGCGTTGTTCGAGCGCCTCGCGCGCGATGCGGGCGCGCGCGACCCGGGCACGCTGGCGCGGCAGTTGTTCCGGCTCTACGACGGCCTGCTCGTCGCCGGCCTGATGGACCGCGATGCGCGCGCGGTCCGCGCCGCGCGCGATGCCGCCGCCTCGCTGCTCGACGCGGCGGCCGCGCCCTACGCGTCGGCGTCGAAGCGCCCGGCGACGCGCCGACGCACCTCCGGCGAGTCCAGCAGCGCCCGCATGTGGAAACGCGCCTGAGCGCCACCATAGCGGAACTCGCGCCCGACGGGACAGGCGCCCCGCGCGAGGCAGCCCGCGCGACACGCTGAACCGGCGCCCGAGGCGACGTGCGTGACGCACGCCGTGGCGTCGAATCCGGCGCGCGCCACGGCACGCGCCGGACAGGCCGCGACGCAGGGCATGGCGGCGCAGGACAGGCAGGGGCTGGCGCGCTCGTCCGGCGCCGGCAGCCGCAGCCGAGCGCGCAGCGCCAGTGCGCCGCGATACGCATGCCATGGCCCCCAATCCGGATGCAGCAGCACGCCGAGCGGCGAAGCGTGGACCGGTTCGGCACGCCGTGCCCAGCGCGGGAACGGCCACCACGGCGGGCCGTCGAATGGATAGAGCGCCATCGCCCCGGCGGGCGCCAGCGCGTTGATGACGCGGCGGGACCAGCGATCGAGCGGATTCGGCAGGCCGTCATGGCACTCCGGCGATGCGACGAACCGCGGCCACTGCGTCGGCCCGGCGAAGCCGAGCAGCACGAGCGTGCCCACCGCGCTTCCGTCGCCGAGCGGCGGCACGCCGTCAGCCGGCAGCGGGTGAAAGGCGCCGCGCCACGCCAGGCCCGCGGACTCGCAGCGCGCACGAAGCGCCGTCAGGCGAGGCGTCGGGCGGGGCGTCGGGCGGGGCGTCGGGCGGGGCGTCATCTCGGCAGCGGTGACCTTCACGGCGAATATGGCATTCCGCGCCTTCCCGGCGTTCCGTGCCCATCGCCGCATCGGCAAAGGGCCGGAGGACATGATGGCCTTTGCCGCACTCTACGCCCCGGATCGCGCCGCGCGATGCGTCGCCAGCCACTTTCGCCTACGCTTCGCACGTCGCCCGAGGACTCCGCGATGACCCAGGCCCCTGCGTCAACCGCCCGCAACGACCTGCGCGATTACCGGCTGACCGACAACCTGACGGCGACGTCGGGACAGGTCTTCCTGACCGGTACGCAGGCGCTCGTCCGGCTGCTGCTGATGCAGCGGCAGCGCGACGAGGCCGCCGGCCTGCGCACCGGCGCCTTCGTCTCCGGCTATCGCGGTTCGCCGCTCGGGATGGTCGACCAGCAGCTCTGGAAGGCGAAGAAACTGCTGGACGCGGCCGGCGTGCAGTTCCTGCCGGCGATCAACGAAGACCTGGCCGCGACGGCGTGCCTCGGCACGCAACGCGTCGCGCTCGACCCGAAGCGCACCGTCGATGGCGTCTGCGCCATGTGGTACGGAAAAGGCCCGGGCGTCGACCGTTCCGGCGATGCGCTGCGCCATGGCAACGCGTACGGCTCGTCGCCCCTGGGCGGGGTCCTCGTCGTCGCCGGCGACGACCACGGCTGCGTGTCCTCGTCGATGCCGCACCAGAGCGACCTCGCGATGCAGGCCTGGAGCATGCCGGTGCTGCATCCGGCCAGCGTCGCGGAGTACCTCGAATTCGGCCTCTACGGCTGGGCGCTGTCGCGCTATTCCGGTGCCTGGGTCGGTTTCAAGGCGATCAGCGAGGTCGTCGAGTCGGCGATGACGGTCGACCTGGATGCCGTCCCGCTGGACTTCACGCTCCCTGTGGAACCCTCGGCCGGGCTCGACCTGCACGTCCGCGCGGTCGACCTGCCGTCGCTCGCGCTCGAGGCGCGCCTGGCGCGAAAACTCGACGCGACAAGGACCTTCGCGCGCGCCAACTCGGTCGACAAGCACGTCGTCTCCAGCCCGCGCGCCACGCTGGGCATCGTCACGGTCGGCAAGGCGCACTTCGACTTCATGGAAGTGTTGCGGCGGCTGGAACTGGATCCGAATGCGCTCGCGGCCGCGGGTGTGCGCGTCTACAAGGTCGGCCTCGTCTATCCGCTGGAGCCGGGCCGCATCCTGGATTTCGCGACCGGCCTGCAGGAGATCCTCGTCATCGAGGAAAAGGCGCCGGTCGTCGAGCGGCAGGTGAAGGACCTGCTCTATGCCGTTCCGCGCGAGCAGCGTCCGCGGATCGCCGGCAAGAGCGACCAGGAGGGCCGGCCGCTGATCCCGTCGCTCGGGGAATTGCGCCCGTCGCGCATCATGCGCGTCGTCGCCGACTGGCTCGCCGCGCTGAATCCGGCGCTCGATCGCCGTCGCCTCGTCGTCGACTTCACGATGCCGGACGTCCTGAGCAATGCGGCCGATGCCGTGCGCCGACTGCCCTACTTCTGCTCCGGCTGCCCGCACAACACGAGCACCCGCGTGCCCGACGGATCACGCGCGCTGGCCGGCATCGGCTGTCATTTCATGGCGAGCTGGATGGACCGCAAGACGAGCGGCCTGATCCAGATGGGCGCCGAGGGCGTCGACTGGGTCGCGCATTCCCGCTTCACGACCGAGAAGCACGTCTTCCAGAACCTGGGCGACGGCACGTACTTCCACTCCGGGCTGCTGGCCATCCGGCAGGCGATCGCCGCGGGCGCCCGGATCACGTACAAGCTGCTCTACAACGACGCCGTCGCGATGACCGGCGGCCAGCCGGTCGACGGCCGCCTCAGCGTGCCGGAAATCGCCCGCCAGGTCGAGGCGGAGGGCGCGATCCGCGTCGCCCTCGTCAGCGACGATATCGGCAAGTACCGCGGGCGCGCCGCGGAGTTTCCGCGCGGCACGACGTTTCATCGTCGCGACGAGATGGACGCGGTCCAGCGCGCCTTGCGCGACGTCGACGGCGTGACGCTGCTCATCTACGACCAGACCTGCGCCGCCGAGAAGCGGCGCCGGCGGAAGAAGGGCGAGATCCCGGACGCGCCGCGGCGCGTCGTCATCAACGAGCGCGTCTGCGAGGGATGCGGCGACTGCGGCACCGCCTCCAATTGCCTCTCGGTGACACCGGTGGAAACCGACTGGGGACGGAAGCGGCAGATCGAGCAGTCGTCGTGCAACAAGGACTACGCCTGCCTCGACGGCTTCTGCCCGAGCTTCGTCACCGTCGAAGGCGCCGTCCCGCGCAGCCGCATCGGCACCGGCGTCGCCCCGGAGGATGTCGCGCGCGAACTCTCGGCGCTGCCGTCGCCGCCGGCGTGGACGTGGACCGGACCGTTCGACCTGCTCGTGACCGGCGTCGGCGGCACCGGGGTCGTCACCGTCGGCGCGCTCGTCACGATGGCCGCCCACCTGGAGCGCAAGGTCTCGTCGGTCCTCGATTTCATGGGATTCGCGCAGAAAGGCGGCGCGGTGCTGTCGTTCGTGCGCGTGGCGCTGACGCCCGACCAGCTGAACCAGGTCCGAATCGACACGCAGCAGGCCGACGTGCTGCTCGCGTGCGACCTCGTCGTCGGCGCATCGGCCGACGCCCTGGGTACCGTCAAGCGCGGCAGGACGATCATCCTCGCGAACACGCACGAACTGCCGACGGCCGCTTTCGTCAACGATCCGGACGCCGACCTGCAGGTCGACGCGCTGCTGCAGAAGATGCAGCATGCCGCCGGGGGCGAGCGCATCTTCGCGACCGACGCGCAGGCCATCGCGGAACGGCTGCTGGGCGACACGCTGCCGTCGAACATCGTGATGCTCGGCGCCGCCTACCAGCGCGGCCTGCTCCCGGTCGGCGAGGCGGCGCTGCTGCGCGCGATCGAACTGAACGGCGTGGCCGTCGAGAACAACAAGCTCGCGTTCGGCCTCGGGCGCCTCGCGGTCGCGGCGCCGGCTGCGCTGCGTCGCCTCGAAGGCGAGCCCTCGACGCCGGCGGCCGATTCGCTGTTCGCGGAAGGCGGCCTCGTCGCGCGACGGCAGGCGTTCCTCGCCGCGTACCAGGACGAGGCGCTGGCGCGCCGCTACCGGACGCTCGTCGATCGCGTGCAGGCGCGCGAACAGGCGACCTGCCCGACGAGCACCGCGCTGACCGAGGCCGTTGCGCGCAGCTATGCGAAGCTGCTGGCAATCAAGGACGAATACGAGGTCGCGCGCCTGTACACGGACGGCGAGTTCATGGCCGCGCTGTCGTCGCAGTTCGCCTCGTGGAAGCGGATCGACTTCCACATGGCGCCACCCCTGCTCTCGCGCGCCCGGAATGGCGCACGTCCGCGCAAATGGAAGCTGGGGCCGTGGCTGATGCCCGCGATGCGGGTTCTGGCGTCGCTGCGGCGCCTGCGCGGCAGCGCGCTCGACGTCTTCGGGCATACCGAGGAACGCCGGCTGGAGCGCCGACTCGCGGTCGACTTTGAAAGCCTCGTCGAGGAGGTGCTGCGCGTCCTGACGGCGGAGAACCATGCGACCGCGGTGAAGATCGCGCGGGTTCCGGAGCGCATTCGCGGCTACGGCCATGTGAAGCTCGCCAGCATCGCGACGGCGCGCGCACAATGGCAGGACCTCACGAACCGCCTTCAGGATCGGGGCGACGGCGACGCCGGGGCCGGCCCTCGGGAAGCACGTCGGGTCATTCGCGTCGTCGCCGACGCGAACGCGACGTCCGCTCCCGGTGCGCGAGCCTAAGCGAGCATCGCCGCGAATTCCGTCGCGAAACGGTGCGCATCGCCCGGCCAGCGTGCGGAGAGGTAATTCCCATCGCGAACCGTGAATCCCGCCTCCAGGTGCCCCGGCGCGTCACGCCGCAGCGCGAGCGGGCCGGAGACGAAATCGGCCGGCTTCGCCAGCGCGGCGCGCACCTCGGCCTCGACGGTCTGCGGGTAGGTCCGGTAATAGCTGCCCAGCCACAGGCAGGTCAGCCCCCAGGCGCTCATCTCCAGCGCACGCGTCAGCGCGGTCGTACGCCGGCCGTGCAGCACCGAGCGGCCGTCGGCGCCGCGCGAGCGCGCCGCGAGCAGCACGCCGTGGCAGATCGCGGCGACGGGCTTTTCCTGCGCGAAGGCCTGGACCACCAGCGACTGCAGTCGCGCGGACTCGAGGTAAGCCCTCATCCCGGGCGCGTGCCCGCCGGGCAACAGCAGCCCATCGAATCGATCGAGCGCCGGATCCGGCCAGGCGAGCGGCCGACGGAACGCCGCGCTGGCGCTCATCTGTTCGTAGGCGTCGCGCGCCCGCCGATCGGCGATCAGCAGCGGTTTGAGCGGACCCAGTCCGTTGCCGTCGAGCATCCGCGGATCGGCACGGCCCGGGCGCCCGTCGGGCGTCGCGAACGCGACCTCGTGCCCGGCCGCTTCGAGGACCTGCCACGGGACGCCGGTCTCCGTCGGGTCGAAATCGCACGCCGGTATCGGTACGATGACGCGGGCCACCGGCTCTAGAACTCCTGGCTCGTGGGACGGAAGACGATCTCGTTGATGTCGACGTCCGCCGGCTGGCCCAGCGCATAGGCGACCGCCCGTGCGAACGAAGCGGCCGGGATCGCCGACGCGTAGGCCTTCTTCATCGCGGTCGCGACCTCCGGGTCCGTGACGCTGTCGGGCAGTTCCGTCGCCACCGCCCCCGGAGAGATGATCGTCGTGCGGATCCCATAGGGCTTCACTTCCTGCCGCAGCCCTTCGGACAACGCGCGCACGGCGTGCTTCGTCGCCGCATACACCGCGCCGCCCGCGCGCACCTTGTGTCCGGCCACCGACGACACGTTCACGATGTGGCCCGACTTCTGCCGTTGCATCGCCGGCAGGACCGCCGCGATCCCGTAGAGGACTCCCTTGATGTTGACGTCGACCATCCGGTCCCAGTCGTCGACCCTCAGGCGATCCAGCGGTGAACTCGGCATCAGGCCGGCATTGTTCAGCATCACGTCGACGCGGCCATGTTCCTCGATGGCGCGGTCGACGAGTCGCTGCACCTGTGCGCGTTGCGTCACGTCGGTTTGCACCGACGACGCGCGCGCGCCGGCGGCCCGCAGCCGCGCGGCGAGCGCATCGAGGCGGTCCGAGCGACGGGCGCCCAGGATCAACGCGGCGCCCAGCGACGCCAGATGCTCGGCCGTCGCTTCGCCCAGCCCGCTGCTCGCGCCGGTAATGACGACGACTTTTCCTGCAATGCCGTTCGACATGCCTGGCTCCTTCCATCGCGTCGATCCAACGGCCCGGCGATGTGCGTCCTTGCGGTCGCCGATTGCCCGCGCGGACCGGACTACGGGCACGTGAACCGGACCACTCTCACGAGCCCCGTCTGCCGCGCGAGATCGTCCTGCACGTCGCCGAGGACGAAGTCGCCGCGCGGACTGACGGCGACGGTCGTCGCGACCTGCATGTCGCCGAAATTCTGCGGATTGTCCTTGCGATCGACGTTCATCGTCGTCAGGCGCTTCGTGCCGCTGCCGTCCGGCCGCATCGCGTACCAGTCGGTGCCCAGCATCACGCGCCGCGGGAACCGATCCACGCCTCGCGTGCTCATGTAGACGACCCAGTCGCCGCCGGGCGTGCCGAGCACGACCGGATGTTCATTGTAGGCCTTGCCCGTCGTCAGTCGTCGGCTCTCTCCGGTCGCCAGGTCCATCCGATAGATCTGGCTCTGCCAGAAACTGTGCGTGTCCTGGTCGCTGGCGTACAGCAGGCTGCGACCGTCGCTCGTGAACGAACCCGGCTCGTAGTAGGCGGCGCCGCCCGGGCGATAGGTTCGACGGTTTTCCAGGTGCGGCATCGGGCGCTCGACGAAGTCGGCGACGATCAGCGCGTACTTGCCGCCGGGCTGGCGGGCCGACCAGGCCACCGTCCTGCCGTCGGGCGCGAAGACCGGCAGCAGGACGCCCTCGTCGCGGGTATTCGGCTCGTCGGTCAGTTTCCACGCCTCGCGTCCATCGACGCTCGCGAGCCAGAGATCGTCGTGGCGTCCGAAGCCGGGCAACGCCTCGTAGTCCGGGTTCCCGAAGAGCCTGGGGCCGTGCCATTGCGCCTTCTGCGCGACAAACAGCACGTAGCGCCCCGACGGATGCCAGAACGGCACCCCCTGGTGCATCGTCGGGACCTGCGGCAAGCCCTCCGCAAGCCGGCGCCGGTCGCTACCGTCGGGCCGCATCGTGACGACGCGGTAGTAGCCGGACGCGTCCGGTTCCATGAACGCGAGGCGATCGGTCGCCAGGTTCCACCGCATCCCATAGCCGCGCACGAGGAACGGCGCGCGCTCGACGGTCGTGCCGATGGCACGGTCCACCGTACACGCCGACGGCGCCTGCGCCGTCGTAGCGGCTGGCTCTTGTGCCGAGGCGAGCCGCACGACCGCCATCGCCGTCGCCATCGCCGTCGCCATCGCCATCGCCATCGTCCTAGCCGCCGCCATCATCGGCAAGCGCGGCCAACCCGCGCGAGGCGTCATTTCGCCTCCACCTGCCGGTCGATTGCCGCGCTCAGCGAAGCGAGCGACTCGGCCGGTGCCAGCGCGCCGAAGTGCCGGATCACTTCGCCCGCGGTCGCCTGGCCGAGCCCGCACGCGGCGATCGGGTCCATGCCCACGAGGCGCCCCGCGAGGTAGCCGGCGTTGAAGGCATCACCCGCGCCGGTCGTATCGACCGGATCGGCGACGCGGGGCGTGGGCGATCGAGCCAGGTGCCCGTCGACCGCGCAGACGACATCGCCGGCTCCATTCTTGACGACGATCTCCTCGACCCCGGCCCGTTGCAGCCGCACGACCGTCGCCTCGGGGTCCGGATCGCCCCACAGCGTCGCCTCGTCGTCGAAACTCGGCAGCGCGATGTCCGCGACCTGCAGCATCTCGTGCATCGCGCGCCGCAGTTCGCCCGGATCGCGCCACAGGCGCTGCCGCAGGTTCGGGTCGAACGACACCGTGGTGCCGCTCGCACGCGCCTCGCGCAACGCACGACACAGGTTGCGGCGCCCGTCCTCGCCGACGATCGCGAGCGTGATGCCGGAGACGTGGACCAGCCCGCGGTCCCGCAGCGCCGCCTGCAGCCGCGGATAGTCGTCCGCCAGGCGGCGTGCGGCCGAGGCGTCGCGCCAGTAGCTGAAGCTGCGCTCGGCGCCCGCGAGGCTGATCACGTACAGCCCGAGCGCCCGCTCCGGGTCGCGGAAGATGCTGCCGACTTCCATGCCGCCCGATGCGATGAACGCGACGAGTTCCTCGGAAAACGCGTCGCAGCCGACGGCGGTGCAGTAGCCGATGCGCGCATGCGCCCGCAGCAGCCGGGCCATGTGCCAGCAGGTGTTGAGCGTATCGCCGGCGAAGCCGCGGCGATAGAGGTCGGTGCCGACGGCCGCGAATTCGATCATCGCCTCGCCGACACCGAGCACGGATCGGCCCGGCCCTTGACGCCGCGCGGGGTCGGTCGCCATCCTAGTGCGCTTCGCCGCAGGTTTCGTAGATCGCGCCGGTCAGGAAATCGGGCCAGTCGCGCTCGAAGAACGGACGTTCGCCGTCGCCACGTCGCCGCAGCGGCCTCGTGCGCAGGACCAGCGCGTCACCGTCGCGACGCACGAGGATCTGCTCGTCACGATCCTGCTCGCGCTCGCGGCGGAACCGGAACTCCTCGAGCGGGCCGGCGCGACCCTGCGGGACGCAGTCGCCACCGTCGTCGCAGATGGTCCTCGCGCCACGGCTTCCGCCGCCGCGGGCGACGAAGAAGTCGAGTGCGGCCAGCACGGCCTCGGAGGCGAGCGCCATCTGGCGCCATTGCAGGGCGCGGACGGCATCGAAGGCGCCGCCGTCGCCGCGCAGGCCGCGCGCGCGGATCTCGCCGTTGAGCTTCCGCGCGGCCGCCAGCGCGCGGCGCACGTCGGCCGGGCGGCAGACGATGCCGGCATGGTCGCTCATCCGCCCCTGGACCTCGTCGCGCACCCGATCGATATCGAGCGGCGAGTCGGGGCGGAGCGCGCGCAGCGCATCGGCGACGGCGGCCTCGACGATCGCTTCCGAGCCGCCGGGGCCGCCGCCGATGCCGGCGCCCGATCGCGCCGCGACGTGCTCGGCGCAGCGGATGCCGAACACCTGGCCCGCATTCAGCGCGGCGCCGCCGGGTCGCGTCACGCCGTGCGTGCCGGCCGCCTCGCCCACCGCGTAGCAGCGGTCCAGGTTGGTCCGGCCCCAGATGTCGACGGCCAGGCCGCCGTTCATGTGCTGGTTGTTGATCGCGAACGGCAGCGGCGATCGCGCGATGTCGATCTTGTACCGCTTGTAGAGCTCGATCGACAACGGGTTCATCCGGCGCAGGCGGTCGATCGGCAGGGGAAGCAGCGCGCCGGACTTCTGCAGGTAGCTGCGGACGTCCGCATCGAGGCGTTCGAGGTCGAACGGCGCGTCGCCGGGCACCGGCAGCGGATTGCGATTGAAGTCCATCACGACCCGGCGTCCGGCCTGCGTCTCGCGGAACACCGCGAGGTCGAACAGGCTCGAGCCGAAATCCAGCATCCGGGCCGCGTGGAACGGCCACTGGTAGCCCTTGCGGAACGTGTTGGACGCCAGCTCCTGGGTCGTGCGGTAGTAGCCGCCGAGGAAATGGTGCTCGCGGCCGCGCGCGTCGACCGACACGACGCACGGCATCGCCTGCGCGTACGTGCCGGAGAGATTCCACGGAAATCCGCTGCGTGGCGTACCGATGCCGAACTGGCTCTCGGTCAGGTTGACGGCCTCGATACCGGCCTCCAGCGCCAGGCCGAGCGCACCGTAGCAGTGTCGCGGATAGACGCTGTCGCGGTAGAGTTCGCCCGGCCCGCCGGCGGCGAGCACGAGGAACCCGGCCCACAGCATGACGAAGCCGCAGGGATTGTCGGGCGACCGGTGCTTTGGCGCGATCGCCAGGACGCCGGCGGCCCGCGGGGCCGGATCCTCGTCGCGCAGGATCCGCACCGCGGTCGTATGGTTCAGCATCGGGACCTCGAGGCGCATCGCCTCGCGCGCCAGCACCTGGACCATCAGGCGGGACGTACGCGGTCCGCAACTGGTCGCGCGCCCGGTCTCGTCGTGGTCGGTCTGGTAGCGCAGCACGCCGCCGAAGCGGTCCTGCGGCAGCGGCAGGCCGAGATACTGCAGCGAGGCGAGCGCGCGCAGCGAGCCGACCGCCTCGACATAGGCCGTATCCTCGTCCATCGCGCCGCCTGCCCCGAGCGCCGCGGCGAGCGCACGGAAGTCGTCGCCGCGATCCGACCCGTTCGCCGTATGCAGCGTCTGCTTGTCGGAGCCGGAGCAGGCCGACGTGCCGCCGAATGCGCTTTGCGTCGCCACCGCGACGTCGACGCCGCGGCGCTTCAATTCCACCGCGACGCGCAGGCCCGCCGCGCCGCTGCCGACGACCAGCGCGGCGTAGCGCCGCACCGGGATGCGCTGGCCCGCCGCGACGACGAACTCCTGCGCCGGGCGCACGTTCGCGAGCCGCGGCATCGCGACATCGGTCAGCGCGTCCAGGACGGTCTGCGGAACTCCGGGATTCACGATCCGCTGCGCCCGATCCGCCCGAGAATGTGGTCCGCCGCCTTTTCGGCCACCATGATCGTCGGGGCGTTCGTGTTGCACGACGGAACGAACGGCATGACCGACGCGTCGGCAACGCGCAGCCCTTCGATGCCGATGAGCTTCAGGTCGGGCGTGACGACCGCATCGGCGTCGCTCGCGGTCCCGATGCGGCACGTCCCGACCGGGTGGTGGTCGGTCTTCGCGTTGGCGCACGCGTACTCGAAGAGGTCGGCATCGCTGTCGCTTCCTGCACCGGGCAGGACCTCGGCCTGCACGAAGCGCCGCATCGCGGGCTGGCGCAGGATCTCGCGGGCCAGGCGCAACCCCTTGATCGCCATCGTGCGATCGAAGGACTCCGACCAGTAGTTGGGGTCGATCAACGGCGCCGTCGCCGGGTCCGCATCGGCCAGCCGGACCGTGCCGCGCGAGCGCGGCCGCAGGTAGGCCGTATTGAGCGTGACGCCGGCGTTTCGCATCCGCGCGACGCCAGCCTCGATCCCGGAGCCGAGGCCGAGGTGGAACTGGATGTCGGGCGATCGCGCGCCGGCGGCACGGTCGGCGTACCAGAAGCCGCCGGTCTCGAACAGGCTCGACGCGACCGGTCCCCGCCTGAAAAGCAGGTACTGGAGGCCGGCCCATGCCGCATGCTGCGGCCGGTTGTACTTGTCGTACGTATGGTCGCCGGTGCACTCGCAGATGACGAACAGGTCCAGATGGTCCTGCAGGTTCGATCCGACGCCGCGCAGGTCGCTCACGACCGGGACACCGACGGCCTGCAGGTGGTCCGCGGGACCGATCCCGGACTGCATCAGGAGCTTCGGCGACCCGATCGCGCCCGCCGACAGCACGATCTCGCGACGCGCGCGGATCCGCCCCGGCGACCGGCTGCCGCGGCGCACGACGTCGACGCCCGTCGCCCGCCCCGCCTCGACGACGATCCGCAGGACCTGCGCCTGCAGCGCGACGCCGAGGTTCGGGCGGCTGCGCACCGGATCCAGGAAACCGGTCGACGCCGACGACCGCCGCGCGTCGAGCTGCGTCAACTGGTAGTAGCCGAGACCCTCCTGAACGGCGCCATTGAAGTCCGGATTGAACGGGATGCCGATTTCCTGGCCGGCCTGGAAGAAGGCCTCGCAGATCGGCAGCGGGCTGACCGGGTTGGAGACGCCCAGCGGGCCGCCGTAGGCGTGGAATTCGTTCGCGAAGCGCTGGTTGTTCTCGGAGCGCTTGAAGTACGGCAACACGTCGCGGTAGGACCAGCCGGTCGCACCCGCATCGCGGACCCAGGCGTCGTAATCGGCGGGCACGCCACGCGTGTACAGCTGCGCGTTGATCGACGACCCGCCACCGATCACTTTCGCCTGCGTGAACCGCAACACCCGGCCCTTCAGCTGCTTCTGCGCCACCGTGTGCCAGCCCCAGGAGCCGATGCCCTTCGTCATCTTCGCGAAGCCGGCAGGCCACGCGTAGAACGGATGCCGCGCCGCGCCGCCGGCCTCCAGCAGCAGCACGCTAATCGACGGGTCGGCGGACAGCCGATTCGCCAGCACGCAGCCGGCCGAGCCGCCGCCGATGATCACGTAGTCGTATTCCGACGCATCCATCACGACACCGAACAAGGCGCGTCCGCGCCGCTCATGAAAGCACCGCCGTGCGCAGGTGGTCGCCGACGCGCAGCGCCTGCGCCGCCACCGTGAGCGCCGGATTGACCGCGGCGGACGACGGAAAGAAGCCGGCGTCGACGACGTAGAGGTTGTCGAGATCCCAGGCCTTGCAGTACGGGTCGAGCGCGGAGGTCGCCGGGTCGGTGCCGAAGCGCACGGTTCCGCACTGGTGCGAGACGACTTCCGTGCCGAATCCCTTGGCCAGCACGATCGGATAGCCGCTCGCGCGCAGGATCCGGCGGCACCTCGCAACCCATCGCGCATGGGCGCGCAGGTTCGTACGATGCCAGTGCAGATTGATCGCGCCGTCGGGCCTGAGGCTGACGCGGCTGTCCGGATGCGGCAGGTCCTCGCTCTGCGCGTACCAGTCGACGCTGTGCGCCGCAAGGAACCGGCGCGCGACGGCCGGAACGCGCGGCAGCGGGCCCCGCAGCATCTCCTCGCGGATCTTGCCGAGCAGCTGCAGGCTGCCGAGCGGCGTGTCGCCCGCGTGCTCGCCGTAGTAGAAGTCGTGGACGGCCAGCGTCTTCGGAAAGCGCGTCGGGTTGCGCTTCAGCGGATGCACGGCCATCAGCGCGGTCGTGTTGTGCGTCATGTAGTGGCGTCCGACCACGTCGCTGCTGTTGGCCAGTCCGCGCGAATGCACGCGGCTCCCCGAGCGCAGCAGCAGTGCCGCCGAATTGATCGCGCCGGCGCTCAGGACGAACAGCCCGGCGTGGATGCGCGTGGCCACGCCGTCGACGACGACCTCCGCGGCGACGACACGGCGCCCGGCCTCGTCGGTGACGAGCCGCTCGACCCGCGTCGACGCGCGCAGTTCGATATTCGCATTCTCGAGCGCGGGACGCAGCAGCCGGATCTCGGCGTCGCCCTTGGCGTCGATCCGGCACGGGAAGGCGTCGCAATTGGGGCAGCGACAGCAGCGCCCGCCGTCGCCGAAGTCGATCGCGCTCGGCATCGGAAACGGCCTGAGCCCGTGGACGCGAAGGCGCTCCTCGATCGCCGCCAGCACCGGCTCGTGCGGGACCGGGGCATGTGCGTACGGCGTGCTGCGCGGCGGATCGGTCGGATCCCGGCCGCCCTGGCCGCGGACCCCGAAGAGCCGCTCCGCCTCCCCGTACCACGGCTCCAGGTCGGCATAGCGGATCGGCCATGCGGGCGAGACGCCCTCCTCGTGCACGACCTCGTCGAAGTCCCGCTCGCGGAAGCGGAACATCGCGGTGCCGTAGAACTTCGTGTGGCCGCCGACGAAATAGAACATCCCGGGATTGAAGGCACGCCCGTCGGCGTACCAGGTCTCGGTCGTCCGGTAGCGGTGGTCGCAGAACACCGCCTCGACGTCCCAGTTCTGCGGCTCGCGCGGCAACGGCGGGCCGCGCTCCAGCACCAGCACGCGTGCGGCGCTGCCGGCCAGACGCGATGCGACCGCGCTTCCACCGACGCCGGAGCCGACCACGACGACATCGAATTGCGTTCGCATCGGCCGATTCAATCGATGCGGGTACCCGACGTCGCGTCGAAGCAGACCAGCTTGCCGAGCTCGACCAGGAACCGAATGCGTTGGCCGGGCGCGAGCACGACGTCGGGTTCGAGCCGCACCGTGAACTCGTGGCCGCCGAGGTCGACGACGACGAGCGTGTCGGCGCCGGTCGGCTCGATGACCTCGATGCGCGCCTCCACGGCACACTGCCCCGGCCCGGCCGGCCGCCCGTCGGCGTTCAGCGTCACGGCTTCGGGCCGCAACCCCGCGATGACGTCCTGCCCCGCCCGTGCCGCGAGCGCCGGCGACACGCGGTCCGGCGGCAGCGCGAAATGCACCGCCTCGCCGCCGCCTTCACGGAATTCCAGCGCGAGCGCGCCTTCGTTCGACACCAGCCGCGCCTTGACCAGGTTCATCCGCGGGCTGCCCATGAAGCCCGCGACAAACGTGTTGGCGGGACGGTTGTAGACCTCCCAGGGCGTGCCCAGCTGCTGCAGCACGCCGTGGTTCATGACCGCGATCCGGTTGGCGAGCGTCATCGCCTCGATCTGGTCGTGCGTGACGTAGACGATCGTCGCCTTCAGCCGCTGGTGCAGCTTCTTGATCTCGGTCCGCATGTCGACGCGCAGCTGCGCGTCCAGGTTGGACAGCGGCTCGTCGAAGAGGTAGAGCTTCGGCTCGCGCGCCAGCGCACGCCCGATCGCGACCCGCTGCCGCTGGCCGCCGGACAGCTGGCGCGGCTTGCGCTGCAGCAGGTGCTCGATCTGCAGCAGCTTCGCGACCGCATGCACGCGCTCGTCGCGCACGGACTTCGCGACCTTGCGCATCTCGAGCGGGAACTCGATGTTCTTCGCCACGGTCATGTTCGGATACAGCGCGTAGGACTGGAACACCATCGAGACGTTGCGTTCCGCCGGCGCGACCTGCGTGATGTCGCGGCCGTCGAGGCGCACTTCCCCGCCGGTGGGCTCCTCCAGGCCGGCGATGATGTTCATCAGCGTGCTCTTGCCGCATCCCGACGGCCCGACGAGCACGAGGAATTCCCCGTCCTGCAGGTTGATGCTGATGTCGTGCAGGATCTGAACGTTGCCGAAGCTCTTCTTGACATGCGCGAGATCGAGCGAAGCCAAGGCTTTCCTCCCTTATCCCTTGACCGAGCCGGCCATCAGCCCGCGGACGAAATACTTCCCGGACACGAGATAGACGACGAGCGTCGGGATCGCGGCGATGAACGCGCCGGCGAAATGAACGTTGTATTCCTTGACGCCGGTCGAGCTGTTGACGAGATTGTTCAGCGCGACCGTCAGCGGGTACGACTTGTAGTTGCTGAACGAGGCGCCGAACAGGAACTCGTTCCAGATGTTCGTGAACTGCCAGATCACCGTGACGACGACGATCGGCGCGCTGTTGGGCAGCAGGATGCGCCACAGCACGCCGAAGAACCCGGCGCCGTCCATCCGCGCCGAGCGGATCAGCTCGCCGGGGAACGCGGCGTAGTAGTTGCGGAAGAACAGCGTCGTGAAACCGATGCCATAGACGACGTTCACGAAGACGAGGCCCTTGATCGTTCCGGCGATCCCCAGCAGCCCCAGCGTGCGCGCCATCGGGATCAGCACGATCTGGAACGGCATGAAGACCGAGAACAGCATCGCGGCAAACAGCAGGTCGGCCCCGCGAAACTTGAACTGCGTCAGGATGTAGCCGTTGAGCGCGCCAATCAGCGTCGAGATCGCGACGGCCGGCACGACGAGGAGGAACGAGTTCGTGAAGTACGGCTTCAGCCCCGTCGGCTGCACGCCGATCTGCGCCGTGCTCCAGGCGGCGGTCCACGGCGCGATCGTCCAGTCGTGCGGCAGCGCCATCAGGTTGCCGCCGCGTATCTCGTCCAGCGTCTTGAACGAGTTGTCGAGCATCACGTAGACCGGCATCAGGAACAGCACCGCCAGCACGCCCAGCAGCGCGTAGAGCAGGATGCGGGTCGGATCGAAACGGGACGTCGCCGCGCTAGCCATTCTTCGCCTTCCGGTATTCGCCGACGAGGTACGGCAGCACGACGATCGAGATCGCGCCGAGCATCAGGACCGCGCTCGCGGCGCCGACCGACATCTCGTTGCGCGTGAACGTGTACTGGTACATGAAGACCGACGGCAGCCAGGTCGAGCGCCCGGGACCGCCGTTGGTCAGCGCGATGACCAGGTCGTAGGACTTGATCGCCATGTGCGCCAGGATCACGAACGCGGAGACGAACATCGGGCCGAGCTGCGGGATGATCACGCGCCAGTACACCTGCCACGGGCGCGCCCCGTCGATGCGCGCCGCGTTGACGACCTCGCTGTCGACGCCGCGCAGGCCGGCGAGGAACAGCGCCATCACGAAGCCGGTCGTCTGCCAGACGGCCGCGATGACGACGCAGTAGATCGCCATGTCGCCGTCCTTGATCCAGTCGAAGCCGAAGCTCTCCCAGCCGAGGTCGTGCAGCGAGTGCTCCAGCCCCACGCCGGGGTCCAGCAGCCATTTCCACGCCGTCCCGGTGACGATCAGCGACAACGCCATCGGGTAGAGGAAGACCGACCGGAACAGGCCTTCGCCGCGCACCTGCTGGTCGATCAGGATGGCCAGCGCGAGCCCCAGCACGCCGGCGACGAGGATGTACAGCGTCGCGAAGACGACGAGGTTGTGCAACGAGACGTCCCAGTTCTCCAGGCCGAACAGCCGGTGATAGCTCGCGGTGCCGGCCCACGAATACGACGGCAGCAGCGTCGAGCCGGTGAAGGACAGGTAGATCGTGAACATGATGAAGCCGTAGACGCTCACGAGCACGAGCAGCACGCTCGGGCTGATCAGCAGCTTCGGCAGGATTCCGGCTCTCATGGCGGAGGTCTCCCGGCCGCCGCGCGGGCCGTGGCCCGCGCGGCGGCGTCGATGCCGTGCCGGTGCCTCAGCCCTTGGCCGCCGCGGCCAGCGCGGTCACGGCCTTCTGGTCATCGAGCTCGCCGTTGAAATGGCGCGTGATCACGTCATAGAACGCGTTCTTCAACGACGCCGGGACCGCGTGGCCGTGCGCCATCGAGCCGACCAGCGTGTTCTTCTGGTTCGCCTCCGCGAGATCCTTCATCCCCTTCTTGCCGCAGTCGTCGAAATCCTTGTCCGAGACGTCGGTCCGCGCCGGCACCGAGCCCTTCACGACATTGAACGCCGACTGGAACGCCGGGGCCATGATGTCGGAGGCGAGCTTCTCCTGGGCCGAGACCTTGTCCGCGCCGACCTTGAACATCACGAACTGGTCGGAATTGAACGAGACCATGCCCTGCGATCCCGGTGTCCGGAAGCATACGAAGTCCTTCCCCGGAACCTGCTTCGCCTTCAGGAACTCGCCCTTGGCCCAGTCGCCCATCATCTGGAAGCCGGCCTTGCCGCTGATCACCATCCCGGAGGCGAGGTTCCAGTCGCGCCCGGAGAAATCCTTGTCGACGAAGCCGCGCAGCTGGTGCATCCGCTGGAACACCTTCAGCATCGTCGGCGACGACAGCGCGCCCTGGTCCAGGTCGATGAAGGCCTTCCGGTAGAAATCGACGCCGCCGGTCGACAGCACGACGCCGTCGAAGAGCGTCGCGTCCTGCCATGGTTGGCCGCCGTGCGCGAGCCCGACGAAGCCGGCCTTCTGCACCTTGCCGAGCGCGTCGATGAATTCGTCCCAGGACTTCGGCTCGGACGCGACCCCGGCCTTCGCCAGCACCGCCTTGTTGGCCCAGACCCAGTTCGTCGAATGCACGTTGACCGGCGCCGCGATCCACTTGCCGTCGTATTTCGAGAACCGCTGCAGCGCGCCGGGAACGACCTTGTCCCAACCTTCCCGGCTCGCGAGCGAATTCAGGTCGGCGACGACGCCCTGCTTGCCCCAGTCCTGGATGTCGTAGCCCAGCATCTGCACGGCGGTCGGCGGATCGCCGGCCGTGACGCGCGCGCGCAGGGCCGTCATCGCGGCCTCGCCGCCGCCGCCGGCGACGGGCATGTCGTTCCACTTCACGCCCTGCTTCTCGAGCGTCGTCTTCAGGACGTTCAGCGCGGCCGCCTCGCCGCCCGACGTCCACCAGTGAAGGACTTCGACGCTCTGCTGCTGCGCCGACGCCGAGAGCGAAACCCCGGCGGCCACCGCGATGGCGATCAGATGCTTCTTCATGCGTGTCTCCTCCTGTACGAACGGTTCGTACGTTTTCACTTCGAGACGTACCAGTCGGTACGCCTTCCCAGGTGCACATGCAGGGTCTTCGTCTCGGTGTAGTCCTCGGTCGCAAACCGCCCGAGTTCGCGGCCGATGCCGCTCTCGCGGTAGCCGCCGAACGGCAACTCCGCATGCCCTTCCAGGAACGTGTTGACCCAGACCGTGCCGGCGCGGATGGCGCGGGCCGCGATCAGGCACGTATCGATGTCGCGGCTCCAGACCGCCGCCGACAGGCCGTAGAACGTCGAGTTCGCGATCCGGATCGCGTCGTCGCGCGTCCCGAACGACAGGATCGAGAGCACCGGGCCGAAGACCTCCTCGCGGGCGATCGCCATGTCCGGCGTCACGCCAGTCACGACGGTCGGCTCGATGTACATCCCGGGCCGCTCGATCCGCTCGCCGCCCAGCGCCACGGTCGCGCCGCCGGCACGCGCCGCGGCGATGTAGGACAGGATCGTGTCGAACTGCCGCTGCGTCGTGATCGCGCCGACCTGCACGCCCGCTTCCAGCGGGTCGCCGATCCGCACGCGGCGCGAGCGCTCGATGACCTCGGCCGCGAATCTCTCCGCGACGGCATCCTGCACCAGGATCCGGCTGCCGCTGTTGCAGCACTGCCCGGCATTGAAGTAGATCCCCTGCACGGCGGCATCGACGGCCGCATCCCAGTCGCAATCGGCAAAGACGAGCTGCGGGTTCTTGCCACCGAGCTCCATCGAGACCTTCTTCAGGGTCGGCGCCGACCGCGCCACCGCGAGCTTGCCGACACGGGTCGAGCCGGTGAAGGACAGCATGTCGACGTCGGCGTCGACGACGAGCGACTCGCCGGCCACGTCGCCGCGCCCCGTGACGATGTTGACGACGCCCGGCGGCAAACCGGATTGCAGCAGGATCTCGCCGAGGATCAGCGTCGTGCCGGGAGTGACTTCCGCCGGCTTCACGACCGCCGTGCAACCCGCGGCGAGCGCGAACGGCAGCTTCTGGCTGACGATCAGGAACGGAAAGTTCCACGGCGTGATGATCCCGACGACGCCGATCGGATCACGCACGACGACGCCCAGCGTCGCCTCGCCCAGCTGGTTGTAGCTGTCCCCATGCAGGTTGCGCGCGAGCGCCGCGGCGTAGTGCCAGAGGTCCGCGGCGCCGTCGATTTCCGCCCGCGACTGCTGCAGCGGCTTGCCGTTTTCCAGCGTCTCGCGCAACGCCAGTTCGTCGCGCCGCGCGAGGATGCCTTCGGCGACGGAGCGCAGCGTCCGCGCCCTTTCCGCCCCCTTCATCCGCGGCCACGGGCCGCTGTCGAACGCGCGGCGCGCCGCGGCAATCGCGGCCCGCGCCTCGGCAACGCCCGCCTCGGCGTAGACGCCGACCACCCGGTCGTGGGCCGGCGAGCGGCGCTCGCGCGTCGCGCCGTCGTCCGCGTCGCGCCACTGGTTGTCGATCAGCAGGCGACCGCGGTACGGCGGGCGCGCGAGGATCTCGCGGGGGCTGGCGTGGCTGTCCATCATCGTGTCTCGGTGGCGGGACCGCGGGGGTTGACGACGCTGCGCGACCGCACGGGGTTCAGCGCCCGGCGAAGGCCGGCGCGCGCTTTTCGCGGAAGCTGCGCACGCCTTCGGCTCCGTCCTCGGTGAACGCCGACAGCGCGCCGGCCATCGCCTCGAGCGACGCGGCCGATTCCTCGCCGGCCGCCGCATTGACGAGTTGCTTCGTCAGCTGGACCGAAACCGGCGCGAGCGAGGCGACGCGGCGCGCGATTTCCAGCGCTCGCGGCATCACCGACGCCGCCGGCACCACCTCGTGGAGGAGGCCGCCGGCGCGCGCTTCCGCCGCGCTCATCCGGAAACCGGTCAACGCCAGGTACTTCGCGCGACTCGCGCCAACCAGGCGCACCAGCCGCTGCGAGCCGGACCACCCGGGACAGGTGCCGATCGACGCCTCCGGCAGCGCGAATTCGGACGCTTCCGACGCCACGCGGATGTCGGCGGTCATCGCGAGCTCCAGCCCGCCGCCGAGCGCGTGGCCGTTGAGCGCCGCGATCACCGGCTGGCGCAGGCGTGCCCATTGGTCGAAGACCTGGTGGCCGCGACGGACCCAGCGTCGCCACATGTCGAGCGGCTGCAGCGACGACCATTCGAGAATGTCGGCGCCGACACAGAAGGCCCGGTCGCCGGCGCCGGTCAGCACGACGGCGCGCGCCCGCTCGTCGTGCTCGATCGCGCGGGCCGCGCGCTCCAGGTCATCGAGCATCGCCGGCGTCAGCGCATTGAGCTTCGCCGGTCGCGACAGCGTCACGAGCGCGACATCGCCGTCGCGCTCGACGCCGACGAGGGAATCATCCACGGGGAGCCCTTCCCGGTTGCAGCTGCAGGTCGATCGGCCGCTCGCGGAACAGGCGCTCGTCCATCGGACGCAGCGCAGGATCCACGACGAGCGGGAATTCGGACTGTGCCAGCACGTCGCGCTGCAGGTCGACGCCGGGGGCGATTTCGCGGACGACCAGCGCATCGCGTTCCAGGTCGATCACGCAGCGCTCGGTCACGTACGTGACGCGCTGGCCGCGCGCGCGGCCGACGACGCCGCTGAACGTGACGTGTTCCGCTTCCCGGACGAACTTCCGCGAGCGTCCCTCCTGCTCGATCGCGAGCCGCCCGTCGCCGACGCGAAGGCGCGCCCCGGCGGTGAAGAAGCCGGAGAAGACGATCCGCCGCGCGTGCGCCGTGATGTCGACGAACCCGCCGCAGCCGGCGGTCAGGTACGGCTTGGACGCGAGCCGCGAGACGTTGACGCTGCCGTGCTCGTCGACCTGCAGGAACGACAGCAGCGTCACGTCGAAGCCGCCGCCCTGGAAGTAGGTGAACTGGTTCGGCGACGGCACGATCGCATCGGCGTTCGACGCACAGCCGAACGCAAAGCCGAGCAGCGGCATGCCGCCGACGGCGCCCTGCTCGATCGTCCAGGTGACTTCGCCATGCAGCCCCTCCTCGAGAAGGATGCGCGGGACGTTGGCGGAGATCCCGAAGCCGAGGTTGACGGCCTGGCCGCGCGCCAGTTCCATGGCCGTGCGCCGCGCGATGACCTTTTCGGGACCCCACGCCTGAGGCTCGAACGTCGTCGGCGGCCGCTGGATTTCGCCGCTGATCGCCGGATCGTAGGCCGTTTGCGTCGTCTGCCACTGGTCGGGGTCGACGACGATGTAGTCGACGAGGTTGCACGGTACGTGGACATCGTGCGGCCGGAGGCTGCCTTCGCGCACGACCCGCTTGACCTGCGCGATGACGATGCCGCCGCGGTTGCGCGCCGCCAGCGCCTGGTCCAGCCCGCCGAGCAGCGCCCCTTCGTGCTCGTAGGTCAGGTTGCCGCGCACGTCCGCGGTGGTGGCCCGGATGATCGCGACGTTCGGCGCAATCGCCGGAAAATAGAGCCACTCGTCACCGTCGAAGCGCTCCTTGCGCACGACCGGACGGCGCGCGGCCACTTCGTTCATCGCGCAGCCCTGCTGGTCCGGATCGACGAACGTGCCGATGCCGACTTTCGTCAGGACGCCGGGGCGGCGCGCCGCGGCGTCCCGATGCATGTCGAACAGGATGCCGCTCGGGATGTTGTAGGCCTCGACCTGGTTGTCGACGACCATCCGCCAGATCTTCGGCATCGGCAGGGATGACGGCCCGCTCGGATACGAGCCCGCGAGGACGCGGGCGAGCAGCCCCGGTTCCGCGATGTGGTCGATGCCCTTGATGCCGTACATGTCGCCGGCCGCGATCGGATGCAGCGTCGTCAAACCACGCGGCGCGCCCTCGCTGCGGAAACGCTCGCCGATCGCCTCGAGCACGCGGTCCGGGCAGCCCAGGCCGCTGGAGGAGCTGACGCTGACGACATCGCCGTCGCGGACCAGCCGTGCCGCCTGCGCGGCGCTGATGACTTTTTCCACCCCGGCTCTCAGGACACCGCAGCGGGTGCCGCGATGCCGACGCGCCGGCCGGACTCGCACGCCTCGCGGACGGCGAGCGCCGCGGCAAGCGACCGGATGCCGTCGTCCGCGGACGCCGCGGGCACGCCCTCGCCGCGGACCGCCGCGCAGAACGCGGCGACGCCGCGGACGTAGAGGTTCTCGTGCTGCACGTCGATGCGCGATTCGCCGCCGGCATGGCGCAGGACGACCTCGCCGACGGGCCGCTGCGTCATCACGTCGCGACCGACGATCGACCCCTCGTCGCCGTGGATCTCGATCCCGGTGCCGGCGTACTTCACCGTGAAGGCATCGTGCAGCTGCGCGAGCACGCCGTTGTCGAATCGCAGCACCGCCATCGCGCCGTCCTCCAGCCCGGCGCGCGCCAGCGACGCCGACTGGCTCATCGCGACCGCCTCGAGCGGCTCGGCGGCCAGGACGAAGCGCAACGTATCGACGTCGTGCACCGTGATGTCCAGGATGACGCCGCCGCCCGCCTGCGGCTTGTCCAGTCGCCAGCCCTGCAGGTGCGGCGGCAGGTAGACGGCGTGGAACACGCGCGCGAACAGCGGCCTGCCGATCGCGCCGCCCAGGACCAGCTCGCGGATCCGGCGGTGCGTCGCCGCATTGCGCAGGTGATGGTTCGTCGCCAACGTGACGCCGGCGCGGCGGCACGCCGCCGCCATATGGACCGCGTCGTCGACCGACAGCGCGAGCGGCTTTTCGCACAGCACGTGCTTGCCGGCCGCCGCCGCCGCGAGCACCTGCGGATGATGCAGCTCGTTGGTCGTGCTGACGTAGACGATATCGACGGCCGGATTCGCGAGCAGCGCGGCGACGTCGGCATGCGCCGCGGCAATGCCGTGGCGGCGCGCGTATTCCTCGCCGCGCGCCCGGCTCGCGCTGGCGACGGCGACGACCTCGTGCCCCGGCTGCGCGCGGATCGCATCGATGACCCATTCCGCCGCAATCGTGCTGGCGCCGATCAAGCCCCAGCCGGTCTTTCGCCCGTTGCCCAAGAATCCCTCCCGTCCCGCATCGACGCTATTTTCTCGCCGATTCATTGGATCGTTCCAATGGAATTATTGGATCGTTCTAAACTCTTGTCAAGCGCGCCGCTTCGACGGCGCGCGCGGTATCCGGGAGACACCGTCGACGACATGGACACGAAGTCACCGAAGGCGCGGCCCGCGACGATCCTCGATGTCGCCGCCGAGGCGAATGTATCGAAATCCACCGTCTCGCTCGTGCTGCAGGGCAGCGAGCTGATCCGCGACGAGACGGCCGAGCGCGTGCGCCGCGCCGCGCGCCGTCTCGGCTACGTGTACAACCGGCGCGCCGCCGA
Source organism: Burkholderiaceae bacterium (assembly GCA_035524275.1). GTDB lineage: Bacteria > Pseudomonadota > Gammaproteobacteria > Burkholderiales > Burkholderiaceae_F > DATKPC01. The sequence goes on along the minus strand of DATKPC010000097.1, from coordinate 67,086 downwards.
CCTGCGGCGCAAATCGTCCAACATGATCGGGGTCCTCATCAACGACCTGATGAACCCGTTCTTCGCGGAGGTCCTGGTCGGCCTGGAGCGACGCCTCGTCGAGGCCGGCTACATCGTGCTGATGGCGCACACGAGCGAGGACATCGACCGGCAGCAGCGCGTGCTGTGGACGATGCGCGAGCAGCACGCCGCCGGCATCGCGCTGTGCCCGACGCTGGGCACGCCGCCGTCGCTGACGAAGACGGTCCAGGGCTGGGGCATTCCGCTCGTCGTGATGGTGCGCACGCTCGGCCGCGGCGACTACGACTTTGCCGGCGCCGACAATGCGCTCGGCGTTCAGCTCGCGACCGAGCACCTGCTTGCGCAAGGCCATCGGCGCATCGGATTCCTCGGCGGGCTTTCCGGGCCGGTGCTGCGGCAGCGGCTGCAGGGCTACGAAGCCGCGCTGAAGCGCGCCGGGATCGGCTTCGACGAGCGTCTCGTGTTCGCGTCGCCTCCGACGCGCCAGGGCGGCTACGACAGCCTGCGCAAGCTGCTCGACGAGCAGCCGCGGGTCACCGCCGCGGCCTGCTACAACGATCTCGTGGCCTTCGGGGCGCTCTCGGCGCTGGGCGAGGCCGAGCGGCGAGCGGGCGCCGACTTCGCGCTGATCGGCTTCGACAACATCCTGGATACCGCGCACTCCAATCCGCCGCTGAGCACCGTGGACATTCGTCCGACGCAACTCGGGGAACACGCGGCCGAACTGCTGCTGGCGCGGATCGATCAGCCGCGGCGCGCGCGGCAGCGGTACCTCGCGCAGCCGACCCTGGTGCTGCGGCAATCGGGGTAGGTTGGGGAGTGCGGTTCGCGGCGACCCTCTCCCCCCGCCCCTCTCCCGCTTGCGCGGGCGAGGGGAGTTCCGGCGTCAGCCGTCGGGGCACATTTCAATTCTTGACGACGTGACTCCCCTCGCCCGCGCAGGCGGGAGAGGGGCGGGGGGAGAGGGGCGGGGGGAGAGGGTGCAAGAAGGCTATCGCGCCTCGACCACCGGCGGCGGCACGTACGCGCGCCGCGCCGCGCGGACGGCCTCGTGATGTGCCTCGGCCCACGCGCGCAACGCGCCCATCGGCTCCAGGAACGACGCGCCGAGCGGCGTCAGCGCGTAGTCCACGCGCGGCGGGATGGTCGGATGCACCGTGCGCGACACGAGTCCGTCCTGCTCCAGGTGGCGCAGAGTCTGCGCCAGCATCCGCTGCGAGATGTCCTCGATCCGGCCCTTCAACGCCGTGAATCGCAGCGTGCCGGATTCGTGCAGCGTGAACAGGACCAGCATGCTCCAACGGTCGCCGATCCGGTCCAGGACGTCGCGAATCGGACATTTTTCAGCGAAATGGGCCTTCGATCGGTGCAGCGTCATCCGTGGGTTACTCCGCAGTCACTCGGTTACGGCCAGCGCCCTTCTTGCATCGCAGCGCCGCTCTTGGGCATCATAGTCGAAGTAATGAACGAAAAGGAATCAAGTACTTTTTAGTTACCCATATTCGTTCGCCGAGACCGTTCGCCGAGACCGTTCGCCAAGCTCCTCGACCTCCCACCGCGAAGGAAACGCCATGACCACCACCCCCGACACCCTGCTCGTGACCGGCGCCTCCGGCCACCTCGGAAGCGCCGTGCTGCACCACCTCCTCGACACGCTGCAGATCCCTGCGCAGCGGATCGTCGCCGCCAGCCGCAAGCCCGCGGAACTCTCCGGGCTGGCCGCACGCGGCGTCGCGGTCCGCAAGGCCAACTTCGACGACGTCGCCGGCCTGCACGAGGCATTTCGCGGCGTCCAGCGGCTGCTGCTGATCAGCACCGATCGGCTGGACGCGCCGGGCGTGCGCCTGGCGCAGCACCGCGCGGCCGTCACCGCGGCCGTCCGCGCGGGCGTGCAGCATGTCGTCTACACCTCGATGCCGAAGCCGGGTACATCGCTCGTCACGTTCGCACCGGACCACGCCGGAACCGAAGCCGCGCTCGCCGAAAGCGCGCTGCCCGGCTGGACCGTGCTGCGCAACCACTGGTACTTCGAGAACCTGTTGCACGCGATGCCCGGCGCAATCGCCTCCGGCCAGTGGTTCAAGGCGACCGGCGACGGCAAGGCCGCCGACATCTCGCGCGACGATCTCGCGCGGGCCGCCGCGGTGGCGCTTGCGAGCGGCGATCGCGCGAAGACGACCTACACGCTGAGCGGCACCCGGGCGTACTCGAGCGCGGAAGTCGCCGCGCTGGTAAGCCGCGCCGTCGGCAAGCCGATCCGGGTCGTCCCGGTGTCGATCGAGGATCTCGTCAAGGGCATGACGACCCACGGCCTCCCGGAGCCGATCGCGCGCGTCTTCGCGTCGTTCGACGCCAACACCGCGGCAGGCCAGTTCGGCGACGTGACCACGGACTTCCGGAAGCTGACCGGCCGCGATCCGCAACCGTTCGAGGCATGGGTCGACGCGAACAAGGCGGCGCTCGCGGGCGCGAAGCGCTAGCCGTCCGGTCCTTCTCGCGCCGAACGTCGTCGCCAAGGAAAAACGCCCCCGCAGGGGCGTTTTTCAGGGACGGCAAAGCGACGGTCAGGGCACGACCGTGTAGCGGTACGGGAGCCGGGCAATTTCATCGCCCGTGTAGACCGTTCCATTGAAGTTGTCGATCGACAGCGTCCCGGTGACCACCGTCCCCGGCGCCGCCGACGGCGTAATCGTGACGTTGACCGTGCCGGTCTGCCCCGGCGCCAGCACGAGCGGCTTGAACGTCGACGTGCCCAGGACCAGGTCCGCCCAGAGGTTGCCGCTGTCCGCCGTCACGCTCGCGTCGAACGTCTTGAGATTGACGATCGCGGCCGTCGACACCGAACCGTCGGTGGCGCCGGCAGAGCCGAACGGCCCGACGACCGACGGGAAAGCCGCCCACAGGCCGTACGGGATTTCCGGCGCCTGCAAGGTCGCGACGACGGTGTCGGCGTTGACGTTGCACGCGAAGATGTCCGGCGACCCGGCAAACCCGACACCGTAGCCGGATTCAAAGACGGCATCCATGTTGATCGGTTCGCTCGCCTGCGCGACGAACTGCACCTCGTTGGCCTGCGGCGGCACGAAGTAGTCGTATCCGCTGCCCAGCAGCGTCCCGTTCGTGTTTTCCCCTGCCAGCGGCAGCGCGACGGGACCGTAGGCATCGAGCCGAGCGTCCGCGAAGATGAGCTGCGTGACCGCCGTCGAGTTCGTCACCATCACCGGAACGACGACGGGCTTGCCGGCATGCAGGCTGACCGACGTCGACGAGGGCAAGGCGGCGGCGCCAACCTGTACGCTGTTGAACGCGATCTTCGCGGAGAACGGCAGCGAGGTCTGGTTGCCCGACGACGTGAAGTCCTGCAGGAAGACGAAGTGCCAGCGTCCCGGCTGCGGACGCACGCGCGTCATCTGCAGGTTGCCCGTCGTACTGCCCGACGCCGCATCGATGTTCGGCTGGAGGCTCAGCGTCATGCCCTGCGGATCGACGAGTTCGCCTTCCAGCAGGTAGCCGGGATCGCTGATCGCGACCGACAGGCCGAGGTCCTTCAGGCCCGCGGGAACGTCGAATTCGAACGTCTGGACCGGTCCGGCGCCCGGCCGTCCGTTGCCACCGGTCAGCGTCCCACCGAATGCGGCCCCGGTCGGGCCGACCGGGACCAGGGAGCGCAGCGTGACCGGGATCGCCGGGAAGTTCGGCGACGAGCTGGACCCCGAATTGCCGAAGCGGACTTCGGCCGCCACGTCACCCGGCGTCGACGGCATCGCGAACGAGGCCGAGAGCGTCGCGCTCGCGCCCGCGGCGAGGTCGAGGCTGGACGGGGAGACGGAACCGTACGTCGAGAAACGCTCGGCCGACCACGTGAACTGGACCGGCCCGGTATAGCTGCCGGCGACCCCGACGGGGCGCGTCCAGATCAGCGCCGTCCAGGTCCCCGCCATCGGATGCACGACGTCGGTATGGGCGTACCCGCTGCCAGCGCCCTGCGGAATGGAATAGGTCGCCTGCTTGCCCGACGGATCGACGAGCGAGAAATACACCAACGGCGCGGTCCCGAGCGGCGACTGGAACGCAATGGTGCCGTCGAGATGGTCCGCACCGGGCGGGACGACGAAGGTCCGCTTCGTGTAGGTCCGGGTCGCGCCCGTCGTATTGACGAACGTCGGGTCCGTCGCCGGATTGAGCGGCACCGTGATGGTCTGCCCGGCGAGCGCCGCGCCGAGGACCTGCAGCGTCGGCGTCAGATGCGCGGTCGACGTCCCGGTATTCGTCACCTTGAACGACCGCGTCAACCGCGTACCCGGATAGTCCGTCGCCTCCGAGGCGCTCGGAGAAGCGACAACACCGTCGCCGTGACCGCGCGGAGAGCCGTTCGAATCGCGGATCGACAGCGCGACGTTGACGGCCTTCAGCGCATTGACCAGCCCCGCCCCCTGCTCGAACGCCGGAGCGCCCAGGTCGGTGGCCGTGCTCATGATGATGCTCTTGACGAGCGCCGGGCTGGGACTGGCCCCGCCGTGCGTCGAACGATAGGCCTGGATCACCAGCGCCGCGACCGCCGACGTCAGCGGCGCGGCCTCGCTCGTGCCGCCGAACGACTCGATGCCCGACGGCTTTCCGTTGAAGTCGGTGCAGTCGTTGTACAGCGTCACGTTCGTCGAGCAGAGGGCCCAGCCCAGGTCGCCCGGCGCGACGACGTCCACGGTCCGCGGCGTCCAGATCGCAAAGCCGCCTGAACTGAGCGACGAGATGTTGTCGCTGAGCGTGCCACCGCCGGTGATGCCCAGCGCCCCGTAGGCGGTCTGGCGGTAAAAGCGGAACTGCGTCGATGCCCCCGCGGAAATCACCCACGGATCGGTCGCCGGCGAACCGAGCGTGCCCGCCGTGCCCGCGTCGCCGGTGCTGGCCACGACCGTGACGCCGGCACGCACTGCCGCGGCATCGGCGAGCGAAATCGGATCGTTCTCGGTATCCGGATACGGAGTGCCGCCGAAGGACTGGTTGATGACGTCGACGTCATCCTGCTCGACCGCATACTCGATCGCCTGGACGAACATCGACGTCGTCGTGTAGCCCAGGTTGGAGAAGACGTTCAGGCCGGCCAGCGAGGCCCCCGGCGCGACGCCGCGGATCCGGATATTGCACGGCGACGGCAACGGATGGCTGGCGTTGACGAACTTGCTGATGTCGAACGTCAGCGGCGTGCCGTTGGGCATGTCCTGGGCCGCGATCGAGCTCGCGTCGCCAAACGCCTCGGCCCCTGCCGTCGCGGTTCCGGCCGGATCGCCGTTGAAGACCTGGTAGTCGAAGAAGACGCTGGAGCCGTCGGGTCGCGTGAACCCGGGGATCGTCGGGTCCAGACCGTCGGCAATGAACGCGACCTTGACGCCGCGCCCGGTGACCGGACGCCCGGCACCGTCAAGGACCTGCTGCGCCTGCGGCACGGACGTCGAGGCGTACGCCGCATTCATCAGCTGCAGCGCTTCCGGCTCGAGCGTATTGCACAGGTCCGGCGACGCGTTCGCGCCCGAGGACGTCGCTGCGCCGGCCGCCGACACGGCGCCTGCGGCATCCGCCGCGACACCGCCAAGAAGGCTCGCGCGCTTCGGCGCCGCCTTGATCGGCTTGTCCAGGACGACGGCCTGCACGGCCGGATGCGCGGCCAGTTGCGCGGCCACGTCTTTCGTCACGTTCGCCGCAATCGCATTGAAGGTCCCGAAGCCGCGAACCTTCTGCGCCTTGCCGCGCTGCATGACGTCGACCACCGGGGCCTGCGCCGCGGCAAGCGCCGCATGGCGCGCCGAGTGCGCGCCATGCGACGCCTGCACGCCGGGCAACTGGTCGCGCAGGATCACGATGACGTCGGCGTCCTTCTGCCGGCCGAACTGCTGCGCGAGTTCCGGTGAAAGCGAACCGGCACCGGCGGCGACGCAGAACGCCGCGCCGACGGCCGCCGCGAGCGCATGCCGCATACGACGATATCCCACCACACCCATGAAAATTCCTCCGGGAAGCGAATTCCGTTGTTGGTCTTCTACGGACAGCGCCCCGACTCCGACCCGGCACCGGTGCATCGCAGCGCGACATGTCGCACTGCAACGACGTCAACGGAAGGCATGGCGAGGACGGGGTGCAACCCGCAAGTGAGTCGCAGGCTACAGTGAGAAATAAAACTCAGCAACTCGAACTTAGAATGATCACGGAATGTGAAATCTCATTCCTTGCACGCTCGCCGCAAGAATGATCGATCGTGGCGCCGCCGAGGCCATCGACTGGGTGCGTTACCCCACGACGAGGGCGATGCCGGTAGGAAAACTACCCAGGCATCGGACGAATGGCGCATCCCGGCGCGTTGCCCGACCTGCCGCCTCGCAAGCCCGCGACGGCGTTCCCGTCATTTGATCCAAAGCAAACTCCGGCCGCAAATTAAGCATTAAAGTGCACTTACCTCGGAGAGAAAACGGCATTATTTTGCTCTTTGCTCCGAATACCCGCCCCACGACACCGCGGACCCTTGCCCGGTCCGCCACGCGAGGAGACCGCGCATGAGCCGGAACGACACCCTGGTCGAAGACGTCGAGCAGATCCGCGGCGACGCTTTCGTCGAAGTGAGCTACGACGAAAGCATCCCGAACAACGTGGGACTGGGTTCCGACAAGCAGCTGCTGCGCGCGCTCGAGACCTGGCATCCGAACTACCTCGCGTGGTGGAAGGAGATGGGGCCGGACGGCTTCCAGGATGCCGACGTCTACCTGCGCACCGCCGTGGGCGTCGATCCGAGCGGCTGGGCCAAGTTCGGCCACGTGAAGATGCCGCAGTACCGCTGGGGCATCCTGCTCGCACCGAAAGTCGAGGGGCGCACGATTCCCTGCGGCCGGCACAAGGGCGAGCCGGCATGGCAGGAGGTACCGGGCGAATACCGCTCGCTGTTGCGCCGGCTGATCGTCGTGCAGGGCGATACCGAGCCGGCCTCCGTCGAGCAGCAGCGCTATCTCGGCAAGACCGCGCCGAGCCTGTACGACATGCGCAACCTGTTCCAGGTCAACGTCGAGGAGGGCCGTCACCTGTGGGCGATGGTCTACCTGCTCGCGAAGTACTTCGGCAAGGACGGACGCGAGGAGGCGCAGGCGCTGCTGGAGCGCCGCAGCGGCCAGAAGGACAACCCGCGGATCCTCGGCGCCTTCAACGAGCGGACGCCGGACTGGCTGTCGTTCTTCATGTTCACGTATTTCACGGATCGCGACGGCAAGATGCAACTCGCCGCCCTCGCCGAAAGCGGCTTCGATCCGCTGTCGCGCAGCTGCCGCTTCATGCTCACCGAGGAGGCGCACCATCTTTTCGTCGGCGAGACCGGCGTACAGCGGACGATCGAGGCGACCTGTGCGGCGATGAACCAAGCCGGCATCCGTGACCCGTACGACGTCGAGGCGGTGCGCAAGCTCGGTGTCGTCGACCTGCCGCTCCTGCAGCGCAAGGCCAATTTCCACATGAGCGTCACGCGCGACCTGTTCGGCAGCGAAATCAGCAGCAATGCGGCCGAAGCGTTCAGCACCGGATTGAAGGGGCGCTTCAACGAAGCCGCGCTGCAGGATGACCACGTGCTTCTGGACGCCACGTACGCCGTCACGCGGGTCATCGACGGCAAGTTGGTCGACGAGCCGGTTCCGGCGCTGCGTGCAATCAACTGCCGCCTGCTCGACGACTACATCAAGGACTGCCAGGGCGGCATCGACCGCTGGAACAGGTCGATCGAGAAGGCCGGAATCGACTTCAGGATCCGGCAGCCGCACAAGGGCTTCAACCGCCGGATCGGGGAATTCGCCGGCCGGCGGATCGACCCGGACGGGCGCCTGCTCAGCGAAGCACAATGGGAGGCCGGCAGGGGCAACTGGCTCCCCAACGACGACGACATGCGGTTCATCGCGTCGCTGATGAACCCCTGCTACGCGCCGGGGCAGTACGCCAGCTGGATCGCGCCGCCGGCGCGCGGCATCAACAACCAGGCCGGCGATTTCGAGTACGTGAAGATCGCCTGACGACGCCTCCCGGTACGGGCCGGCCGCGGCACGCGGCCGTTGGTGCAGGCTTTGCAGCCGGCCCGGCGCTCCTTATCCTCCGTCGGATCCGATGAGGAGACCGCCATGCACCGTTTCCGCCCGTCCGCGCTCGCCGTCCTCGCCGGCCTCGCGCTCCTGGCGTGCGCCAGCACCGAAGCGCAGCTCGGCGCCGAGGACCGCAGCACGCTGCTGATGCGCCACAACAACTGGCGCGCCCGCTATCACATGGCGCCGCTGGCCTGGGATGACGCGGTCGCGTCGGTGGCGCAGGACTGGGCCAACCACCTGGCCGCCAGCAACGCGTTCGCGCACCGGCAGGACCCGAAGTACGGCGAGAACCTCTGGTGGGGCACGGCCCAGGCGTTCCCGATCGCCTCGGTCGTCGATTCCTGGGGCGGCGAGGTCGCGGACTACGACGCGGCTGCGAACCGCTGCCACGCCGGCAAGATGTGCGGACATTTCACCCAGATCATCTGGTGGAACACGCTGAAGGTCGGATGCGGCAAGGCGACGGCATCGGGCCGCGACATCGTCGTCTGCAATTACGATCCGCCGGGCAACTACATCGGGCAGAGCCCGTTCGGGCCGGCGAAGTAGACCTTCATCGGGCGCGCGGCGCGACAAACGGCGCCTCCGCAGCAGCGCATGCGGCCGGCGTCGGGTGCGCCGTCATCACGCTCGAGGACGCGCTCCGCGATGAAGCGGCTGTCGAACCGGTAGGCGACCCGGCGGACGTGGACCGTGGAGCGAGATCAACGCCTCGCCCGGTCGCCCGCAAGGATCGTGCGCTCCGGCGTCAACGTCCCGCCTTCAACCGCGCCTGCACCGTGGCGAGCTGCTCGGCGCTGCCGAGCAGAGACCGCTGCTCGCGCGCCTCCGCCAGCAGCAGCGTCTCGATCGATGCGCCGTCGAACGCGGCGTTGAGCAGCCGCTTGGCCGCGCGGACCGCCGACGGGCTCTGGCGCGCGACGCGGCGCGCGAACTCGGTCGCGTCGCGCAGCGGATCCGCGGCGACGCGCGTGACGAGCCCGAGGGCCTGCGCCTCGGTGCCCGTCAGCTCGCGCGCCGAATAGACGAGATCGCGGGCGACGTCGTCGCGCAGCAGGCCACGCAGCAGGCCGATGCCCGCCATGTCCGGGACGAGCCCCCAGGCCATCTCCATGATCGACAGGCGCGCGTCGGACGCCGCGAAGCGCAGGTCGGCGCCCAGTGCGATCTGCAGGCCGCCGCCGAAGACGACGCCATGCAGCGCCGCGATCACCGGCACCGGCAGCTGGCGCCAGCACAGGACCACCTGCTGCGGTCCATTCGCGATGCCGTGCGTGCGCTCGGTCAGCGAAGCGCCGGTCCCGCCGCTGCGCGCGCCCAGGTCGACGCCGGTGGCGCCCGGTCCGACATGCTCGAAATTCGCCAGGTCGATGCCGGCGCAGAACGCCCTGCCCTCCCCGCTCAACACCACGGCCCGCAGCCCGGCGGCGGCCTGCAGGGTTTCCGCGGTCTGCAACAGCGCGTCGAACATCGCCCCGTCAAGCGCGTTCAACCGCTCGGGTCGCGCCAGCCGCACCTGCGCGACCCCGTCGTCGTCGATGTCGCAATGCACGCGCGTGGTCACGCCGCACCCCGCTTCCGGTCGAACGCATCGCGCGCCGCGGTGAGTTCGCGCGCCGGCCGCCGGACGGCGTCACCGGTCACCCGGATCCGCCGGCGCTGCAGCGGACCCGGCCTGTCGGTCAGGATTTCGATGTGCATCGTCGCCTGCCTCCTCGTCCACGGCGTGCCGGCCGCCCCCGACGCAGGCCGGCACGCGCATGCGATCATTGCATGGATCGAACGGCCGTGACGGCCACCGAACCGGGCATGCGGCGATGACGCGAACGATCTTCGATGGCGACCACGAGGCGTTCCGGGCCAGCGTCGCGCGTTTCGCCCGGCAGGAGATCGCGCCGCACGTCGATGCCTGGCGCGAACACGGATGCGTCGATCGCGCGCTCTGGCGCCGCGCCGGCGAGCAGTCGCTGCTGTGCATGTGGGCCGACGAGGCCTACGGCGGCGCCGGCATCCGCGACTTCCGCTACGAACAGGTGCTCGTCGAGGAACTCTACCGCTGGGGCGATCCGGGGATCTACTTTTCGCTGCACAGCCGCATCGTCGCGCCCTACATCCAGCGGTTCGGCAACGAGGCGCAGCGGCAGCGCTACCTGCCCGCGGCCATCCGCGGCGATTCGATCCTCGCGATCGCGATGACGGAGCCCGGCGCCGGATCCGATCTCGCCGGCATGACGACGCACGCCGAGGACCGCGGCGATCATTGGCTGCTCAACGGCAGCAAGACCTACATCTCCAACGGCACGCTGGCCGACCTCGTCGTCGTCGCCGCGCGCACGCATCCGCCATCGCGCCACGGTCTGAGCCTGTTCCTCGTCGAGCGCGGGACGGACGGCTTCGAGCGCGGTCGCCGGCTCGCGAAACTGGGCCTGGACGCGCAGGACACCGCCGAACTCTTCTTCCGCGACGTCCGCGTCCCGAAGACGCACGTCCTCGGCGAGCCCGGCAAGGGTTTCGCGTACCTCGCGGACAACCTCGCGGAGGAACGCCTGCTGTGCGCCGTGCAATCGATGGCCCATGCGCAGACGGCGTTCGATCTCACGCTCGATTTCGTCCGCGAACGGCGGGCGTTCGGCAGGCCGATCGGTGCCTTCCAGAATTCGCGGTTCAAGATGGCGGAGATGCGCGCGCTGCTCGACTGCCACCAGACCTGGATCGACCAGCTCGTGCTGCGCCACAACGCCGCCGAACTGGACGCCGCGGACGCCGCGGCCGCCAAGCTGCTGGCGACCGAACTGGAGGGCCGCGTCATCGACGAGTGCCTCCAGTTGCACGGCGGCGCCGGCTACATGGATGAATACCGGATCTCGCGCATGTACCGCGACGCGCGGGTCACGCGGATCTTTGCCGGCACGAACGAGATCATGAAGGAAATCATCGGCCGCTCGCTCGGCCTCGACGACCGGAAGCTCGGCTGACGGCCCGCGCGCCCGAGCGGCCGGCGGCGCGGGAAACCTCGGTCGCCGCCGCCCCCACCCACCAGGAACCCACCGTGCCGCACGCCCTGATCATCGACGCATGCCGGACGCCACGCGGCATCGGCAAGGCCGGCAAGGGTGCGCTGGCCGGATTCCATCCGCAGCACCTGGCGGCGACGGTCCTGGCCGCCATCGCGAAGCGCAACGGCCTCGCGACGGAGGACGTCGACGACATCATCTGGGGCACGTCGATGCAACGCGGCAGGCAGGGCTGCGACCTGGCCCGGATGGCGGCGCTCGATGCGGGCTACGACGTGCGCGCGAGCGGCGTCACGCTGGACCGCTTCTGCGGATCCGGGATCACCGCGGTGGCCTTGGCCGCGGCATCGATCGGCGCCGGCTTCGAGGACCTCGTGATTGCCGGCGGCACCGAGATGATGTCGTATACCGGCTCGATCGCCGACCCTGCCGAGCCGCTGATGATGGACGCCGGCAACCTGCGATTGCGCGAGCGCGTTCCGCAGTCGCACCAGGGCGTGTGCGCCGATGCCATCGCGACGCTCGACGGCATCCCGCGCCAGGCGCTCGACGACTTCGCGCTCGGCAGCCAGCAACGCGCCGCCAGGGCGATCGCCGAGGGACGGTTCGATCGCGGCCTGGTGCCGGTCCTGCACGACCATGGCGCGGTCGCGCTGGATCGCGACGAATACCCGCGACCGCAAACGACCCGCGAGGGTCTCGCGGCGCTGAAGCCGGCCTTCGCGGCACTGGCGCAGGCGCCGCTCGATGAACATGGCCATACCTACGCGGGCTGGATCCGCCGCGTCTACCCGGACCTGCGGATCGAGCACCGGCACCACGCGGGCAATTCATCCGGCGTCGTCGACGGCGCCGGTGCCGTCCTGCTCGCGTCGCCCGCGTATGCCGCCCGACGCGGGCTGAAGCCGCGCGCGCGCGTTCGCGCCTACGCCAACGTCGGCGACTGTCCGACGCTGATGCTCAACGCCCCGGTCCCGGCGACGCGCAAGGTGTTGGCAAAAGCTGGCCTCGCGCTCGCCGACATCGATCTTTTCGAGATCAACGAGGCGTTCGCCGTCGTCGCCGAGAAATACATCCGCGACCTGCGGCTTGACCGCGAGCGGGTCAATGTCAACGGCGGCGCGATCGCGCTCGGCCACCCGATCGGGGCCACCGGATCGCTGCTGATCGGCACGCTGCTCGACGAACTGGAGCGGCGCGACCTGAAGCGGGGACTCGTGACCATGTGCGCCGCCGGCGGGATGGCACCGGCGATCGTCATCGAGCGCGTCTGAGTCGCCCTCGGAACACGGCCGCCGGAAACCGCGTCCCGGCGACGCGGCCGTCGGCCGCCGCGACGGCCGCGAGGGCGGCGACCGCCAGCGCCGGGACGATCCAGACGGCACCGCGCAGCCCGACCTCGTCCGCGGCGCCGCCCAGCAGCGTGGGCATCAGCAGGATCGCCCCGCCGCTCGCGAGCGTCGTGCGCGCGGCGGCGAGCGAGGACAGCGGACCGGCGGCCCGGACCGCGAGCGCCAGCGTCAACGGATACAACGGCGCGACACCGAGCCCGGCGAGAAAAAGTCCGACGATCGCCGAGACGGCGGCCATCGTCGGACCGACACGTTGCGCGTCGCCGAGCACCGCGTAGACGATGAACCCGGCCACGACGACCCACAGGCTCGCGCGAAGCAGGCGCGGCGCGGAAACCGATCGAAGCAGCCGACCGCCGGCGATCCGGCCGACGACCATCGCGAGCATGAACGAGGCCGCTCCCGCGGCCGCCGCGCTGCGTCGCAGCCCGGCGACGCGCTCGAGGAACTCGGGCGCCCAGAGCAGCATCCCGTATTCGATGCCGACACCGAGGCCCAGCGTCAACCAGTACAGCCAGTAGGCACGCGCGAGCCGCGCGGAGGCCTGCTGCGCCAGCGGTTGCGCGTCCGGCAACCGGACGCGACGAAACCACGCGACGACCAGCAGCCCGAGCGCGGCACCGGCAACGAGGGCGTAGCGCCAGTCGACCCCCAACGCCAGCGCCGCGCCGATGCCCAGCGGCCCGAGGATCGAGAACAGGTAAGACGCCGCGTTGGCCTCGGCGTAGGCGACGTCGCGCCGCTCGCCATGGATGTCGGCCAGCGCGGTCGACACGACGACCGGAACGAGACCGCCGACGGCACCGATCAAGGCGCACGCCGCGATCGTCCATTGCGGGACGCGGGCGGCACACAGCAGCAGCGTGCCGAGCGCCAGCCCGAGCGCACCAAGCCACATCGCGCGCCGGCGGCCGAGTCGCCGCAGCAGCGGCGTTCCGCTCAGTCCGGTCGACATCAGGCCGGCGGCCACGGCGCTCGCATGCAGGCCGACGGTGCGGTAACTCAAACCCAGCTCGGACTTCAGCAGCGGGACGATATTGCCCTGCAGGTTCAGGACGAAGCCGAAGAACCCCAGCATCAGGTAGACGTACCAGGTCTGCGGACCGCGCTCCAACCCGGATCGCATCAGGTCACGACTCGCCGCCCGCCGCCGCGCGCGCCAAGCCCGGCACGGCGGTCCCGATCCGGCGCCCCGACGGACGCGTGCCGGCGAGGCCGCAGCCCGCGATCAACGCGATGCCGACCCAGGCCCAGGGCCCGGGCACGTCGGAGAAGACGACCCACCCCGCCACGGTGGCGAAGACGATCTGGAAATAAAGGAACGGCGTCAGCACCGCAGGGCGGGCGCGGGCATACGCCATCGCCAGCAGGTAGTGGCCGACGGAAACAAAAACGGCCAGCAGCGCGACGAGAAGCCAGGTGCCGGCCGGCAGGATTCGCCACGCGAAGGGAACCGCAAGCGTCGCCAGGCCCGCACCGACCGCGCCGGTATAGAAATGGGTCGTCGCGACGCTGTCGGTGCGCACGACGCGGCTCGTCAGGATCTGGAACGCGGCGTTGGACCCGACCATCGCGAGCGGAAGCAGCATCGCCGCGCGAAACGCCGCATGGTCCGGCCGGATGACGATCAGCGCTCCGAGCAAGCCGCCGACCAGGAGCAGCCAGCGCCCGGAGTCGACCGGCTCGGCCGCCGTGCGGCTCGCAAGCGCGGTGATCGCGAGCGGCGTCAGCATGCCGATCGCGGTGACTTCGCCGACCGGCATCGCGCCCAGGCTCAGCACCGAGAAGATCGTCGAAAGCATCAACAGCACGCCGCGCGCAAATTGCAGTCGCGGCTGCTGCGTCCGAAACAGGGCCGCGCCGTGCCGCGGAAAGAGGGTGAAGGCCGAGATCAGGAACTGCAGCACGTAGCGCGCCCAGATCACGATCGCGATCGGAGCCGCCAGCGTGACGAACTTGATGCCGGTATCGAAGGCGGCGAAAGCTGCGACGGCAGCCACGACGAGAACGATCGCGAGACGGGGATGCTGCAACGGCGACAAACGGATCGATGCGAAGATGAGGATTGGAAACGACCCGGGGTTCGCCGCGGACGCGGTGCCGGGCGCAGCGCCTGCGGGTGGCAATGAAACGTTTTACACACCACCATTGTATTCCGGATCCGCGTTCGCGCGACGCGCTTGCGTGGCCGATGCACCCGGTTAAATTCATGAAAATACGGGCTGATCACGGAAGATGAGACCAATGAAAATCCTCGTCCTGCATGGGGTCAATTTGAACATGTTCGGCAAGCGCGACCCGAAGCAGTACGGGACGGCGACGCTCGCCGAAATCGATGCACGGCTGGTCGCGCTCGGCGGCGAACTGGGGGTCGAGGTCGAAACGTTCCAGACCAACCACGAGGGCGCGATGTGCGAGCGGATCCACCGCGCCCACGCCGAGACGGTCGACGCGATCGTCATCAACGCCGGCGCCTGGACGCACTACAGCTACGGCATCCGCGACGCGCTCGCGATCCTGGCGATGCCGATCGTCGAGGTGCACATGTCGAACATCCACGCCCGCGAGACGTTCCGCCACCACTCGGTATTCGCGGAAATCACCCGCGGACAGATCTGCGGCTTCGGCGCCGACAGCTACCTGCTCGGCCTGCGCGCGGCCGTGTCCCTCGCCGCCGGGTCGGTTCGCCCCGGCTGAGCGTCCGCGGGCGCGCTCGCGACGCCCGCCATCCACGTCCGGCGGACCCGCCAGTCGGCATCCAGGTGCACGAGGTCGGCGCGCCGCCCCGGCGCGATCGTGCCGAAGCGATCCTGCAGCCCGAGGCATCGGGCCGGATAGCGCGAGGCCATTCGCAGGGCCTCCTCCGGCGTGCATTCCAGCGCACCGATGGCGTGCCGGACCGCCGCGGCCATGTCGAGGTCCGATCCGGCCAAGGTTCCATCGTCCAGCGCGAGGACACCGTCTCGACGCCGGACGCGCCGACCCTCGAGATCGAATTCGTCGAGGTCCGAGCCGACCGTCGGCATCGCATCGGTCACGAAAAAAATGCGACCGGGCCCGCGCTTGGCGCGCAGCGCGATGCGCAGCGCCGCCGGATGCACGTGAACGCCGTCGGCGATCACGCCGCACCAGATGTTGCCCGCCTCAAGCGCGGCGCCGACCAGGCCCGGCTCGCGGTGCCGTAGCGGGCTCATCGCGTTGAACAGGTGCGTGACCCCGCGCGCGCCGGCATCGAACGCTCGCCGCGCCGCCTCGTAGCCGGCGTCGCTGTGGCCGAGGCTGACGACAACGCCGTGGTCGGCCAGCCGGCGTATCCGCGCCGGCGGCGCCTGCTCGACGGCCAGCGTGACGAGCAGCGTGCCAACCGTCTCGCGGATGGCGACGAGGCGGTCGACATCGTCGTCCTCGAGCGGCCGCATCCAGGCCGCCGGATGCGCACCGTGGCGCGATGGCGCCAGGTGTGGCCCCTCGAGGTGCAACCCGGCGATGCCCGGCGTAGCTTTCACCGCGCGCGCCACGACGTCGATCGCAGCGCGCTCGATCGTCGGTGTCGTCGTGATCAGCGTCGGCAGCAACGCGGCGACGCCGAACTTCCGATGCGCGGCGGCGATCGTCTCCAGCGTCGCGCTCGCCGGCGACGCGTTGAACAGCGCACCTCCGCCGCCGTTGACCTGCGCGTCGACGAACGCCGGCGCCAGCCATCCGCCGTCCAGGTCGACGCGCGTCGCCGACGGCGGCACCGCGGCCGCGGCGACGATCGCCACGACCTGCCCGGCCTCGATCAGCAGCGCGGCTCCGTCATGGCGCCGGTCGCCGTCGAAGATGACCGCGCCGACCAGCGCTTCGGCCGTCATCCGGGCACGCGGCGCGCCGCGATCATCGCGCGCTTTCGCGTGCGAGGCGCAGCGCGCCGTCCAGCGCGTCGCCGCGCGGCTCGACGATCCGCGCGAGCTGCACGAGCGGAAGCGCGCGCCGATAGCGACCCGCAAGTCCGCCGACGAGCGCGATCCGCTCAGCGCCGCAGGCGACGAGGCGATCGAGCAGCGCGCCGACCTCGGCCACGGCCTCGGCGAGCAGTGGCGACGCAATGGGGTCGCCCTGCTCCGCGGCGTCAAACACCGACGGCGCCAACGTCGCCCAGTCGCGCGGGATCGCCTTCAGCGCCCATTGCAGCATGATGTCCGGCCGGCCGTCGAAGCGCGCCATGACGCGGCGCGTGAAGTCGGAACCGCTGGCGATGCCCTCGTGAGCCAGCAGCGCGCGCCGGGCGGCCCGCTGGCCGAGCACCGCGCCGGAGCCGGAATCCGACAGCAGGAATCCCCATCCGCCGACACGCCGCGCCTCGCCACGTCGGACCGCCAGGCCATGGCTTCCGGTGCCGAGGATGAGGATGGCGCCGTCGCCGTCGTGCGCACCGAGGCAGGCGGCCCACGCGTCGTTGCGGACCGTGACGGAGCGGAAAGGCAGCAGCGAAGCGAAGCGGGAGGCGAGGCGGTCGGCACCGTGGCCGCCGGATTCCGCGCCGGCGATTCCGATGCCGGCACGCAGCGCCGCCACGAGGGACTCGGCCAGGCCGGCCTTCTGCAGCGCGTCGCGCGCCGCCTGCACGACGGACTCCGCCGCGCGCTCGACGCCGAGCGTCAGGTTCGCGACGTCGCCGGTTCCCTCGGCGAGACGACGCCCCGTTGCATCGACGAGGCGCGCGCGGCAGCCGGTGCCGCCGCCGTCGATGCCGATCCACAGGTCAGCGCCGTCAGTCACGCCGCGGGTTTCGCTCCGGTTCGTCCGCGGACGACATTACACGAATTCCTTCGCGACGAATCGCGCGGCTGCGGTGGCGCGAGCTGACCCTCCCGCACCGCGCCCGCTACGCGGCCTTCTAGCGCACCCACACCGTTGCATGCGGCACGACGACGACCGGCGCGGCGACGACGCCCGGACCGTAGTACGGACGCGCCACCGGCGTGACGACGCAACCGGCGAGCATGGCGGACAGCAGGCAGAGGCACAGAGCGGCTTTCTTCATCTTCGTCTCCTGGATGGTCGTGGCGCTGGGTTTCGACGAAGCCAATGTAGGTCTTCGCGCGCTCGGGCACTGAAAACGATGGCTACCCATCGTGAGCATTCGTAACGGCCGCGCGGTGACGTCAAGGCGCCAGGCTGTCGCGAGCCCGAGAAGAAGCGGCGCCGCGCCGTGGCGCCGCGCCGGATTCGACCTTCGACAAAGCGTTACACGATCCGGCGGCACCCCGGTCAACAGGGCGCACCCGGACGCGTTCAGCAACACACGGCCATGCGCGACGCGATGGTCGCGGCAGGTCCGGACCGGGTCGCGCGGCGAGCGCAAGACACCGGCAACCACATCACATCGTTACGGGGGAAGACATGCGACACGCTCTGGGATGGCTGCTGGGATTGCCGATGAATTCGCGGGTGCATTCGCGGGTGCATTCGCGGGTGCATTCGCGGGTCCGTTCGCGGGTCGGGCGACGGGCGGGCCGACTGCTGCTTGCGGCAACGACAGCCGTCGGCCTCTCGGCATGCGGAGGCGGCGGCCATGGAGACTCCGGTGGCGCCGGCGGCCCGCCGCCTGGGCCCGTCAGCTTCGTCGGGACGACCGGCGTCTTCGCCGCCTGGGCGAATCCCGTCGGCGGCACGACTTCGGCGGCCCCGGTCGGATCGTATGCCGGCAAGAAGCAGGTGCTGCACGGCGTCGTCGACTTCATGGACGGCCGGAATCTGGGCCAGCCCGCCGGTATCGAGGTCTACAAGGCCTCCGACGGCCACGTCTACGCGGTCGACCTGACCTCGACGCAATCGCCGGTCGCGCAGCAGCTGTCGAGCGAGACCGCGGCGACCATCGACGACACCTGCACGCTTTCCGGCACGATCGTCCCTGGAGCGAACTACGACTATGTCGGCGTCTATTTCACGGCCGACCTGGTCGACACGACAAATTCGACCTACATCTACCGGCTGCCGGGCGCCGACGGCACCTGCAACACCGCGGACGATCAGTTTCACATGGTGAAGACCGGGATGTCCGCCACCGACGCCCCGATCACCGTCTCCGCGATGCCCGTGGCGACGGTGCGAACGCCGTCCGGAGGCATCTCCGGATTCGTGATCAAGAGCGGGGCGAGCCTCGTGCTCGTCGACGGCAATTTCGCGAACCCCGTCGTGCTCTGCACGTTCACGGCGCCGATCGGCGTCGCCGTCGCGCTGCCGGTCGGCACGACGCAGGGTTATCCGACGGGGCAGCTCTACGTCGTCGACGGCTCGATCTACTACGTCAACTATGCGGCGCCGTCGATCTCGGCGGCGCTGACCACGATTCCCGGCTGGCTCCCGACGAACGCCGAGGCGCTGTTCGCCGCGTCGCCGACGACGCTTTACGTGTCGATCTACACGCCGGCCGCAGGCGCGGTGGCGGCGTCTTCCACGATCTACGCGATCCCGGCCGACGGCTCGGCCGCCGCGGCCGCGCGGGTCACCGAACCGGGCCACATCGAGACGCTGCTCTACCCGGTGCAGGGAAGCGACCTCCTCTATGGCGTCGCGAATCCCGACTATGCGATCCGCGCGCTGCCCGACGGCAGCACGCAGCCGGCAACGCTCGTCGCCAGCACCCAGAACTCCGGAACCTTTATCGCCACCGCGGCGACCGTCTACTACGAAACCTGGACCACGGTGCAGGACAACACCGCGAAGACGATCACGCGCAGCCAGACGACCTCCGGCATCGTCGGGGTCAACGGCACGGCGATCCAGTCGCCGCTCGCGGGCTCGACGTTCGTCAACGGCGGCGAACAAGTCCCGTGGCCGAACGACACCACGACGACGCAGACACCGTACGAGACCGTGTTCCAGGTCCAGGGGCTTTCGACCGTGACGGTCACCGATCCCATCAACGGCTACACGTACACGGTCGATGGCGTCGGCGGCGGCTCCGTATTCGCGATCGATGCGACGAGCAACCAGGTCGTGGCCGAGACCGGGCAGCTGCCCTCGAGCACGGCCTCGACGCTGTCAGGGACGTTCCGCGGAACGTCGCACGTCGGCTTCCTGGAGGCGGCGAGCCCGGCATCGACCGAGGATCCGGCGACGCGCGACCTCTACATCCTCGACTCGCAGTCGCCCAACTCGCTGCAGCGGCTGACGTCGGACCTGTGATGGGGTCCGGAATCAGGCGTTGCTGATCACCGCCGGCGAGCCGTCCAGTCGCGTCAACGTGACCTTGAACTTCTCGTGGTAAGTCCGCGCGAGATCGTTCAGGTACGACAGCGCGACGGCCTCGCCGAGGATGATCGAGGCGTCGGTGTCGCTGCGCCAATGGATGCCGGCGTGGATGCCGTGGCCGAACGAGATGTTGTGCGCCAGCTTGTGCAGCTCGCCATTGACGCGCAGGCCGGCGCCGGTTCCGGCCGGTGCGACGTAAGGCTGCAACGAGAGGCCGTCATCGGTCGGCACGACCGGTGACGGGATCACGTACTGCCCGTCGAAGAAGAACTTCAGCACGGTGATGCAGGCGCCGGCGACGGTGCCGTGACCGGTCGGATAGGCCGGATGCGTCGGCGACCCCTCGGGAAACGCCTGCGACAGGAGGTAGCTGCCGCCGTAGGTCGACGCGCTGCGCTCCACGGCCGTCGAACGGGCCATCCGCGCCGGCAGGACCTTCAGGTCGCAGAACGGGCTGCGCGACTTGCGTGTCATCAACGACTGGACGATCCCGCCGCCCGCCTCGGGCCGATGCCGAAGGTGCACGACCCATTTCTGGTACCAGACGGCATTCAACGCCTGCCGGGCGACCGCGGCGAGCGTCGCGACGACATCCGGATGGCCGAACGTCCCGAAGGCCTGTTGTTTCGCATACGTCCGATACGGGCTGCCGGGATTCGGCGGCACCGCGATGCCAGGCGCCACCATCGCCAGGTAGGCGATGAAATACGCCTCGTACAGTTCGTCGACGTGCGTATAGGCGGCCAGCGAGCGCCCGTCGTTCAGGTAGCGCAGCGCCGGATCGACGACGTTCTTCTGCGCGGGCGCGTGGCCATTTTGAACCGCAAGAAAGGACTCCTCGTCGGTGAGGTAGTCGACGCCGCTCGCGTAGGCGCGGAATTTCTGGTCGAACGGCAGCGCGCCGAACGACGCGGCCTGCAACGCGAACTGCGACATGTAGGGGCCGTCGGTCTCGCCGGCGAACCACGTCGTTCCATTGGCCGACAGCCCGCCGCGAAAGAGCAGCGCCGGCGTCACGCGGCCTTCGGCGTCGCGCGGGCCGGCGTAGCCGGCGCATGCGTCCAGCTCCACGGCCGCGGCGGCCGCGAGTTCGCTGTCGCCGTAGCGCTGAAACGGCGTGTCGCGCAACAGCGAGGCCCAATACATTTCGACCAGCTCGGTGGCGTAGGCGTCGCTGTCGAGTGCCGGCGGCGGCGGCACCTCGGGCACGCCGTACTGCGACGAATCCCTGCCGATCAGCATGCGCGCGAAGGCCGCCTGCGGGCCATTCAGCTTCATGTCGCCGCCCAGCGCGATGGCCGGATCCTCGAAATCCCCGGTGCCGCGCCGCCGCCGCGGCGACACGCTGCCGGTGGCACGGCGAAAGGCAGCGAACGCCGTCGCATCGACGATGCCGAGGTCGCGCTGCTTGAGGCACTTCGCGTAGAGGGCGCGGTGGTCGGGATAGCGCGCTTCATCGCCGTTGGTCGTGTGCTTCGGCGGCGGGATGCGGGCATTGAACAGCGCGGCATCGAATCGAAGCTCGAACGCCCGACGCACGTCGCCGTCGGTCCGTGGCTCAGCGGCCCTGGCGGCCTTCGCCTTGGAAGCCTTCGCCTTGGAAGCCTTCGCCTTGGGAGCTTTCACCGCGGCGGTCTTCGCCTTCCCGGATCGACGCACCGCGGCCCGCGGCGTGGTTCGTCTCGTTGTCGGCATTGCCCCCCCCCGATTCGTCAACCGACATCGACGCGTGCGAGCTGAACATCGTCAACTCATCCGCGCCGTGCCGCGATGTTTCTTGGATTGCCCTCGCGCAGAATTATGCGCCGCCCGGCATGGCGGTGTCGGCCTTCAGACTTCAGGCTTCCGGACGACAAGCTTCAGATTGCCGCTGCCACGCGCCACGACGAGGGTGCTCAACGCGCCGGCGAACTGGCGGACCGCGGCGAGTTCGCCCCGCAGGATCACCGTCTCGAGGCCGTGCTCGTGGTCCAAATGCGCGTGCATCGCAGCCACCGTCAGCGCGTGGTGCGCGTGCTGCCGCTAGGTCATCGAGCGAGATCGTGAAACGTTCCATGACGTGGACATCTCCTGGCCGAAGACCGGCCGTCGTTCAAGGCCCGTAGGGCACCGACAGGCCGATGCCCAACGTCGTATGGCGCTGGTTGTAGTCGATCAGGCTTTCGCCGTAGCCGGTGAAGGCGTGCAGGTGCAGCTTCAGCGCGCCGTCGCTGCCGTTGCCGCCGAGCCACGACGGGCGCGGCAGCGCATAGTCGAGTTGCAGCGCGCGAATCCGCGCCAGCACGGACAGGAACCGGCTGCGGTCCGGACTCCAGTACTGCCACTCGATGTCGCCGTAGCCCACGAAGTGCGTGATGTCCGGATTGTTGTCGTTCGCGGCGGTCTCGTGGAAGCGGACCCAGGGCCGAACCAGCACCGCATAGCTCGCCCCGTCGGAGAACCACCCGCCGAAACCCGCCTGCGCGTAGGCGCGGTTCCAGCTCCGCGACCGCGGGTCCGACTGGCCATTGGACTGGTGCACGAGGCCGGCATTCACGAACAGCGGCAGGCGCCAATCGGGGACCGTCGCGTCGTTCCAGAAGCGGTGCGAGACGAAGATCTCCGGTTCGTAGTTGCTCTCGCGGAACGGACGCGACGTCGCGGCGTCGAACATCTGCCAGAACGACCGCTGCGTGTAGCCGAACCAGACCGTCGTGTCGTTCCATGGCAGCGCACTGTCCGGCACGAGCACGGCCTTCATGCTGAACTGGAAATCCGTCTCGTCGCGCTTGAGCCGCGTCGCCGGCACGACGTTGGCCGGGTTCGGGCTCGTCGGCGCGTCGTTCGGCGAGTCCATGTAGGTCTCGATGACGTAGCTCGGCCGGTAGGCCTCGAACCCGCTGCGGTCCGGCTTCTTCCACATCTGCGCCAGCGGCAGGTCGTCGATCCCGCGCGCGGCGGCGGCCGGCGCCGCCGGCAGCGATGCCTCGCGCTCGGCCGCATCGAAGCATGCGTGCCGCTGCTCGCGCGCGGCAGCGCCGGGAAACTGCTCGAGGCAAGCCTCGATGCACATCCCGATCGTCGCCGCGGTGCAGGAATCCCTCGCCGGCATCTCGCCCGCGCACGCCGGAACGACGGATCCCACCGTCACCACCCAAACCACCGCGCTCGCCCGCGTTCGCGCCAGAACATCCAATGACTTTCGATCCATGGGCCGAATCCAGGAACTGTCCCGACATGGGGCCATCAGGGGAACGTGAGCCACCTGAGCCACCTGAGCCACCTGAGCCACGTGAACCACGTGAACCACGTGAACCACGTGAACCACGAAAGCCACGAAGGCCACCAGGCTAGCCTACCGGATGTGCGCGCCTCGGCGGCCGGGCTGTCGCGCCAAGGTCGGTCCGGTGCGAGGCCTACGCGACTGCGCTAATGCGCCGGTATGACGCCCGCGCGATTCCCCTCGTCGGCTCGCGGCGTGTGCCTCGAATGCGATAGATTAGGAACCCGCTTCCGGTGCCGAGGGGCCCAGGCGGTCGAGGATCGGAGGAGAAACGACGTGAAGAACCGCCCGCTGTCGAAATCCATCGCGATGAAGTCGTTCGCCGCACCGGCGCTCGCCATCGCTGCCGGAACCACGGCCGCCGTCGCGAGCGCCCCGGCGCATGCGTGGGGCAACGAAGGCCACGAGATCGTCGCGACGATCGCGCAGCACTACATGACGCCGAAGACGCTGGCCGCGATCAACGCGCTGGTCGCGCAGGACACGAGCACGTTGACCGCGCACACGATCGCAGCGGAGGCGACATGGGCCGACGCCTATCGCGCAAGCTCCACGGCGGCCTACAACGCCACGCACAACTGGCATTTCGCGGACATCGAGATTCCGGGCGGCACGCTGAAGGCCGCATGCTCCGATTTCCCGCCGCTGCCCGCGGGCACGCCGGCATCGGCCGGCCCCGCCAACGATTGCCACGTCGACAAGATCACCGAGGACCTCGCGGAGCTGGGCCCGGGTTCGACCGCCGCGGTCGCGGAACAGGTGCTTGCGCTGAAATTCGTCCTCCATTTCATCGGCGACGAACACCAGCCGCTGCATTCCGCCGACGAGAACGACGCCGGCGGCAACCTGAAGAACGTCAGCGCGGCCAAGCTGGGCTCCGGCAACCTGCACGCCTTCTGGGACACGCAGTTCGTCGCCTCGTACGGCACGAACTATGCGACGGTCGCGGGCAAGCTCGAAGCCGCGATCACGAAGGCAAACTTCACCGCGTGGTACGCCGGCACGCCGGCGGACTGGGCCGCCGAAGCCAACGCCGCCGCGGTGTCGACGGCGTACGGCATGCTGCCGACGCCGAACGCCAAGGGTGTCTACGTGCTGCCGGCGAGCTACGTCACCGCGGCAGAGGACGTCGTCGGCGTCCAGCTGCAGCGGGCCGGGGTCCGCCTCGCGTTCGCCCTCAACCAGGTCTTCGACCCGAACGGCAGCGTGCCGAACATCCCGTCGCGTACGCAGGCGCCGGCGCCGACGCACCAGGCGATTCCGAGCAGCGCCTTCATCGCGTCCGACCTCCGCAACCACCGTCAATACGACGACCGCTGAGCGCGCGCGGGCGAGTCGGTCGATGATCAGGTTCACCCTCAACGGTCGCCCGGTCGAGACGGCGGCGCCGCCGCCGACGCCGCTGCTGTGGGTGATCCGCGAGGACTTCGACCTCGTCGGCACGAAATACGGCTGCGGCATCGCCGTATGCGGCGCCTGCACCGTGCTCCTCGACGGGCAGCCGGTCCGCTCGTGCAGCGTGCCGGTCGGCGCGTGCGGCGGCCGCGCGGTCGCGACGATCGAGGGCCTGGCGCAGGACGGCGGGCTGCATCCGTTGCAGCAGGCCTGGATCGACGAGCAGGTCCCGCAGTGCGGCTACTGCCAGTCGGGGATGCTGATGGCCGCCGCCGCGCTCCTCGCCACGAAGCGCGATCCGAGCGACGAGGACATCGACGCCGCGATCACGAACATCTGCCGCTGCGGCACGTATCCGCGGGTGCGACGCGCGATCCATGCCGCGGCGGCGCGGATGAAGTCCGCCTAGGCCCCGTGCACGCGATGGCGAGCGACGAGACCGCTGGCACGACGCCGCGCAATCCGGCGCGGCGCGCCCTGCTCCTCACCGCCGGCGCCGTGGCCGGCGGGCTGGCGATCGGCGTGCAGCGTTTCTATCGGCAGCGCGACCGCCTGGCGCCGCCGGCGGCGGACGCTGCGGCGGACGATCCCAGGCCATTCCTGACCGCCTGGGTCCGCGTCGGACCGGACGGCCGCATCGCGGTCCAGGTGCCACGGCAGGAGATGGGGCAAGGCATCGCCTCGACGCTCGCGCTGCTCGTCGCCGACGAAATGGATGCCGACCCGGCCCTCGTGACGTTCGAGCAGGCCGCGATCGACCCGGTCTACGTGAACGCGACGATGATCGGCGACGGCATCCCGTTCAGGCCCGACGACGATGGCGCGCTGGCGCGCTTCGCATCGCTGTCGCAGTTCAAGCTGGGCGAGGCGCTCGGCGTCCAGGGCACCGGCGGATCGACGAGCCTGCGCGACGCCTGGGATCCGATGCGGCAGGCCGGCGCCGCGGCGCGCGCGATGCTGCTCGCCGCGGCCGCGGAACGCCTTGGCCAGCCCGCGGCGTCGCTGCGCGTCGAGCGCGGCATCGTCGAACATCCGGCGAGCGGCCGACGCGCGACATTCGGCGAACTGGCATCGGACGCGGCGCGCCAACCGATACCGCGCGGCGTGGCACCGAAGGATCCGTCGGCCTACCGCTACATCGGGCGCCCTCAACCGCGGCTCGACATTCCGCCGAAAGTCGACGGCCGCGCGCAGTTCGGAATCGACATCCGCGTTCCGGGCCTGCGCTACGCCGCGATACGCCAGTGCCCGACGTTCGGCGGATCGGTCGCGCACGTCGATGCCGCCCGCGCGATGGCGTATCCGGGCGTCGTCGCGATCTTCGACCTTCCGGCGACGAGCACGTCGGCCGCGGGCGTAGTCGCCGTGGCCGAGCGGTCTTGGCAGGCGCGCGCCGCGCTCGCCGACGTCGAGATCCGCTGGAACGCCGGTCCGCACGCCGGGCACGACACGACCGCGCAACGCGCTCGCTACGTCGCCGCGCTGGAATCGGCCGCGGCGCGAACCTACGACGAGGCCGGCGACGTCGATCGTGCGCTGTCCGGCGGCCGCGCGCTGGGCGCCGACTATGTCGTTCCCTACCTCGCGCACGCCACGCTCGAGCCCCCGAACTGCACGGCCGTCGTCCGCCGCGACGGCAGCTGCGACGTATGGGTCGGCAACCAGGCGCCGACCCTCGTGCGGTGGTTCGCCGCGCGAACGGCGGACGTCCGCGCCGACCGGGTGCGCGTCCATACGCCGCTGCTCGGCGGCGGATTCGGGCGCCGCTTCGAGCAGGACGTCGTCGTCCAGGCCGTCGCGATCGCGCGCCGCCTGCCGGATACGCCGATTCAGCTGATCTGGTCGCGCGAGGAGGACCTGGCGCACGACGTCTATCGCCCGATGGCGGCCGCGCGCTTTCGCGCGACGCTGGACGCGAAGGGCCTGGTGAGCGGCTGGCTCCATCGCGTCGTCGGCCAGTCCTGCACCGGAAGCCTGACGGCGCGCCTGCTGCCGGACGCCGCGTCCGACCTCCTGAAGGACAAGACCACCGTCGAGGGCGCCTTCGACCTTCCGTACGCGTTGCCGAACCGACGCGTCGAGCATGTCCTGACGCACGAACCCGTGCCGGTCGGCTACTGGCGCAGCGTGGGCCACAGCTACAACGCGTTCTTCACCGAATGCTTCATCGACGAGTGCGCATCCGCGGCCGGCCAGGACCCGGTGGCGTTCCGGCGCGCCCATCTCGGCAGCGCCCCGCGCTATCGCAATGTCCTGGACATCGTCGCCGCGAAGGCCGGGTGGAACCTGCCGCCGGCGCCCGGTGTCGGCCGCGGCGTCGCGCTGGCCGGCAGCTTCCGTTCGATCGTCGCGCAGGTCGCCGAGGTCGAGCTGCGCGGAGCCCGCGTCGTCGTTCGCCGCGTCGTTTGCGTCGTCGATTGCGGCTACGCGGTGAATCCGGCGATCGTCGCGGCACAGATGGAAGGCGCGATCATCTTCGGGCTGACGGCGGCGCTGCACGGCGAGATCACGCTGGAAAACGGCCAGGTCCAGCAGGCCAATTTCCCGACCTACGACATGGTCCGTCTTGCGGATTCGCCGCAGATCGAGGTCCACATCGTGCAATCCGGGATCGAGCACCTGGGCGGCATCGGCGAACCCGGCACGCCGCCGATCGCGCCCGCGGTCTGCAATGCGATCGCCGCGCTGACCGGCACTCGGATCAGGCAACTGCCGATCCGGCTCGCGCCGCCGGCCTGACGATCGCGCCGAACGCGGCGCGAAGCCGTCGACCCCGAGGGTGACGCGTCCGCCAACGCGTCATCGACGCCCCCGTATGATGCGCCCGGTGCCAAGCCGGTCGCGATGCCTTTGTCGTCCGGTCCGGCGAAAAATACCGATACCGCTAGGAAGGCCATGACGACCCGCCATCCCACCATCGAACAGCGCGTGCGATCCCTGGCGCCGGAGCGCCTCGCCGGCATTCGCCGCGGCATCGA
Source organism: Burkholderiaceae bacterium (assembly GCA_035524275.1). Classification (GTDB taxonomy): domain Bacteria; phylum Pseudomonadota; class Gammaproteobacteria; order Burkholderiales; family Burkholderiaceae_F; genus DATKPC01. The sequence continues at coordinate 39,720 of DATKPC010000097.1, read as the reverse complement.
GAAGGAGAGCTTAAGGTCGCTCGCCGCGGGCGGGCTGGCGTTGACGCCGCACCCCGATGCGCTCGGTTCGGCGCTGATGCATCCGCACATCACGACCGACTTCAGCGAATCGCAGCTGGAACTCATCACCGGCGTGCATCGCGGCGTCGACGACTGCCTCGACGAGTTGCGCGAGATCCACCAGTTCGTCTATCGGAACATCGGCGACGAACTGCTGTGGGTCGGCAGCATGCCGTGCGGACTGCCGGCCGACGAGACGATCCCGATCGCGCGCTACGGCACGTCGAACATCGGGCGCGCGAAGAGCGTCTATCGCAACGGCCTGAGCCACCGCTACGGGCGCCGGATGCAGACGATCTCCGGCATCCACTACAACTGGTCGCTGCCCGGACTGCAAAGCGACGACTATTTCGCGCTGATCCGCAACTTCCGGCGCCATTCGTTCCTGCTGCTGGTGCTTTTCGGGGCTTCGCCGGCGGTCTGCGGCACGTTCGTCGAGGGGCGGCCGCACGGGCTGCAGGCGCTGCGCGGCGGCACGCTCGGGCTGCCGTTCGCGACGTCGCTGCGGATGGGCCGCCTCGGGTACCAGAGCGACGCGCAGTCGTCGCTCGCGGTCAGCTACAACGGCCTCGATTCCTATGCGGCATCGCTGCAGGACGCACTGACGCGGCCGTTGCCGCAGTACGAGGCGATCGGGCTGCGGAATCCGGGCGGCGAATACAACCAGCTCGCCACGACGCTGTTGCAGATCGAGAACGAGTTCTACGCGACGATCCGTCCCAAGCGCGTGATCCACCCGGGAGAGCGCCCGCTGCACGCGCTGCGCGAACGCGGCGTCGAATACATCGAAGTGCGCTGCCTGGACCTCGATCCGTTCCAGGGCATCGGCATCGACGCGCCGACGATGCGCTTCATCGACGCCTTCCTGCTGCATTGCCTGCTCGCCGACAGCCCGCCCGACACGCCGAGCGAAAACGCGACGCTCGCCCGCAACCAGGAGCTGGCTGCCGGGCGCGGCCGCGAACCGGGGCTGCGACTGCAGGTCGGCGGCCGTGACGAGCCGCTGCTCTCCTGCGGCATGGCGCTGGTCGCCGAACTCGCGCCGATCGCCGCGGCGCTCGATGACGTCCACGGCGGATCGGATTACGCGCACGCGATCGACGCCGCACGCGCCGGGCTGCGCGACCCGAGCCGCCTGCCCTCGGCGCGCGTCCTGCAGGCGATGACGCGCGATCACGACGGTTCCTACGTCCAGTTCATCCGCGAGCGTTCGGTCCGCGCGCGCGAGGAGCTTCTCGCGCTCCCCTGGCCGGCGCAACGCGATGCCCACTATCGCGCCGAGGCCGCCGCCTCGGTCCGCGAGCAGGCCGAACTGGAAGCGCGGGACGGCGTCCCGTTCGAGGAGTTCCGGCGCCAGTACGTCTCGCCGCAGCGCCTCGCGGTGCCCTGAAATCCGGAAGCGCGCCGCCGCCGCAACCGGCGCTCGAATCGCCCCGCGCTGCGGGGGGTCGGCGCGGATTTTCGGCCCTTGCGGTGGTGAATATCCGACTCGCGCCGCGCCGGACGGCAAACTAAGATTTACCGCAGATGCGGGGTTGCGCCGTCGGGACGCAGCCCGCCGCATCGTCAGCGGGTCACGCGCGCAGGCCGCCTGACGGACTTCGTGCGCCGCGCCGGACACGACACAGGGGGCGCGTCATGAGCAGGCTCTTCGATCCTTCGGCCAAGGGATTCTGCGCGCAGGACGCGCTGGCGCTGGGCCATTGTGCCGACGTCGCCTACCTCGGCAGCGCAACGTCGATCGGCGCCGGCATCGCGCAGGACATGGCACCCGGCGGCGCCGACGTCCGGATGTTCCAGTGGAAGAACATCCAGGCCTACGCGGCGCGCACCGACGAGTCGATCGTCGTCGCATTTCGCGGCACCGAGCCGAACGTGCTGCGCGACTGGTACACCGACTTCGACGCCAGGCTGGACACGTGTCCGCTCGGCGATGGCGCTGGCCGCGTGCACGACGGATTCTGGCGCGGCGTCGACGGCATCTGGCCGGCGCTGCGCGCGCAACTCGCCGCCTGGTCGGGATCGCCGGCGCTTCCGATCTGGCTGTGCGGCCACAGCCTCGGCGGCGCGCTCGCCCTCGTCGCCGCGCTGAGGTTGCAGACGGACGCGGCGCTCGTCGGGCGCCTGGCCGGCGTCTACACGTACGGCCAGCCGCGAGTCGGCGACGCGGCCTTCGCGAGCTTCGCCAACAGCCTGCTGGGACCGCGCTATTTTCGCTTCGTCAACGACCTGGACATCGTGCCGCACGTGCCGCCGGCGATGGTCTCGGACTACCGGCACGCGGGCGTGCTGGTCTACTTCGACAAGGACGGCTCGGCCGACATCAATCCTTCGCCCCTGGCGGAAATGATCGACGACATCGCGAGCGAGGCGAAGGCCCTCGCGAAGATCGATCCGGCCGCGCAGATCACGGACCACCTGATGAAGGATTACCTGCCGCTGCTCGAGCGCGCGGCCGTCGGCGCGACCGCGGCAGCGTAGCCCTCGACGACACGCCGCAATTCGGCGGCCGCCGCGAGGTGCGCGGCATCGACGGCGCCCGGCTCGGCGTCGAGCACGAATCGAAGCTGGTCGGCGACCGAGCTCCAGTACGTCGTCCCGGCCACGCGCCGCTGCAGGTCCGCGTACTCGCCCAGGATGCCGTCCTTTTCCGCCACCAGCGTCCCCTTCGCGACGGCCTCGTACAGCCGTAGCTCGGTGAGCCCGACGACGCTCCAGAAGTCGGGGTCGTCGCGCGTCCGGATCGCGAGCTCGCGGCGAATCTCGTCGCAGCCGGCGACGTCGAGCGGCGCGCCACCGGCCAGCACGAGCTGCGCGGCGACGCGATTGAGCGCCGGGTAGAAGATCGGCGAGCCTTGCGCGCGCGCGATGTCCTCGGCCCGCGCATAGCTCGACTGCATGCCGCGCAGGTCCTCGCCGGGATCCTGCCCCGTCGCGCGGGCCATCATCGCCCGCCGCTTGAACGCCGAGCCCAGCAGCGACAGGCGCTCGACCGTCGGATGCAGGGCCACCATCTTCGTCAAGGTGCGCATCGCCTCGTCGATCGCGCCGCGCGCCGCCTCCGCCGCGACGCGAAGCTGCTGCGGATCGCCGGCGCGATGCGCGGCGTCGACGGCGGCCCACGCGTCGCGTGCCTGAAGGTTCCCGAGTTGTTCGCCCGCCTTCAGCGATGCGCCCGCATCGGGCGCGGCGAGCGCGCGGCGGAACCATCCGATCGCGGCCGTGCGATCGCCCGCGGCATCCCAGGCCCGGCCAAAGGCCTCCGCGACGCTGCCGATCGAACCCCACTGCGGCGCGAACCGCGCCTCCAGGTGGCGGATCTTCGGGCGCTGGTCGAGGCCATCGCGGGCTTCGTACCGGCTCTGCACGACGAGCGCGTCGAGGGCGAGGCACAGCGCCGGCGGCGACGCGACGCCGGCGAATTCGTCGGCCAGCGAACGCTGCGGACGCTGCGCGTCGGCGCCGGCGCGACGCAGGTACCAGTCCGGGTCTCCATAGCACTGGTAGGCGGCCCAGGTGTTGTTGTCGCCCAGCGCCCAGGCCGCCTCGCGCGCGATCGCGACCGCGTCGATGAACCGCTGGCCGCGCAGCAGCGCGTCGTAGAACGTCGTCGCGAACCGCATCGCCGCGGCGTCGTCGACCGCCCAGCCGGCCGCCACGACGCAGCGCACGCCGATCCGGATCAGCGACTCGGCGACGTCGGCCGCGAACTGCGCGCGGTTGTAGCGCCCGGCGCGCTCCGCCTGCAGCAGTTCCTCGGGACTGCGCGCCCCGAGATGGCAGCAATTGACGAAGACCAGTTCCGGCACCACGCGCATGTTCGAGATTTCGCGCGGCCCGAGGAAGATCCGGTCGGACAGCACGACGCCGTGCGGATCGCCGCGCACGATCGGCTCGCCGGCCGCGCCGGCGGCCGGCTCGTCCCATTGCGGCGGCTCGCCATGGCCGGCAATGTGCACGATGCGCCATTCGCTTTCCATCAGCGCATTGATGACGGCGCGCGCGTCCGGACCGGGCTGGCTCTCGTCGTCCGGGCTGACGAGTGCGCGGACGCGCGCCTCGCCGAGCGCGCCGGCCGCCCGCAGCCGTGCCGCGACCGCGTTGGCCTCGCGCCGGGCCCCCGGAAGCCGCGGGTATGCCCGGTCGTTGACGTACGGCTCGCCGATCACCAGGACCGAGGCGTCGGTGCTGGCATCGATGACCCGCGGACGGAAATCGTCCAGCCGCAACTTGCGCAACAGCTTCGAGCGGATCGCCCACGGCCGCGCGTCGGCGCCACCGCGCGTGCCGTTGTCGGTGTCGAGGAGTTCCCACGGGATCCCCGCCGTGCCGGCATTCAGCTCGATCAGCATCTCGGTCGTCCCGCCGAGATACGGTTCGAGGTCGACCGGCACGAGAAGCTTGAACAGCGTTCGCCCGATCTGCACGTCCTGATTGCGATCGTTCGAACCCTGGCGAACGAGCTCGCGCAGCAACGGGCCCTGCGTCGCCTGCGCGCGCACTTCGGCGCGAGCCCGGCGCGTATCCAGCGTGTACGCGATGACCGAGCCGCCGCGGCCGTCGTCGTCGGCGACGGCGCTGATCAGGTCGTAGTTGGCGCCGCGGTATCCGGAATCCGGGGGTCGCGGCAGGCCACCGACGCCGGGCCGGACCAGGTCGTCGACCTGGAACCTGCCGGGCGCGGCGGCGGCCTGCACCTGCAGCGCGCGGAGCGCCTCGGTGGCCCGGTCCAGGTACACCTCGACCAGATGCAGGTGGCCGACGCGGGGCCAGGCGCCATCGGCAAGCCGCGGATCCGCGAGCCGCTCGTTCGCCTCGCGCACGCCGTTGACGATCAGCTGGGCCGACTGGCCGGCGCTGATGCCGCTGCCGCCGCTACCGATCAGGGCCGCCGCGATCTCGAAGAGCGGCGGCGCGCCATCGGACTGCTCGACGATCTTCTGCGCCCACGCGATCACGCCCTGGCGCGCCGTATAGACGAGATCGGAGGCGACGAGCTTCCCTTCCGAGCCAAGGCCGACGACGATGACCGCCGGCGGACGCGGAAGCTGCAGCGGATTGTCCCGGTTCGTGCCGTTGTTCGCGAAGACCTGCTGCGACCCGGGCGCATCCGGATAGCGCCCGATCTCCAGCGATTCCTTCATCGTGCCGCCGATCAGCGCGTTGACGACGGCCTCGGTGCCGGAGATCGCCATCCCCCGATAATGGCCGATCATCAGCGGCTGGCGAACGAACTTCAGGTCGCCGTGGGTGACCGAAATGCGCAGCGCACCGCCGGGCTGCGGCGCGGTCACCGGCTTCTGGTCCGAGGCGAGCCGCTGGATGTCGGGCGGCGAGGCCGGCGGCCGCGCCACGAGCGGCGCACGCGACGGGCGCAACCGCGGGGTCCCGACGCTCGCCGCGGCGAGCGCACCGGGCGCGGGCTGCGGCGGCAGCAGCGCCGTCGCTCCCGTCTGCAGCAGTTCCAGCAGCGCCGGGAAGGCTTCGCGACGCGACGGCATGCGGCCGTGGTCACAGTCGATGAACCACGTCCTCACGCCCGGCAGCAGCGCGCTCGCCAGCGTCACGCGCCCGTCGCCGGCGTCGGGCGCCTCGAGATAGACGAAGCCGTCGGCGCCGTCCTCGAAGCCGTCGGGCGTCGAGGCGGCGTGACCGACGACGTGCAGCACGCGATCGGCGAACGGCGCGAGATCGCGGTCGCGCTGCGCGTCGAGGCGCCGCCGCAACGCGACCGCCGCATCCAGCACCGGCTGTTCCGGGACGCCCCAGGCATAGGCGCCGACCTGCGAGGGCAGGTTGTGCCAGCCGCTGACGCGCCGGACACGCTCCAGGTCGGCGGCTGCAAGCTGCTGCCATGTCGCGGCCTGGCCGAGGCCCATGTGCTCATCGAGCAGGCCCGCCTGCAACTGCAACAGTCCGGGGCACTGCGCGAGAAGCTGGCGCGCCTCGGCGTCGCGGAACGGGGCGCCGAACGCGGTCAGCGTGCCGCCGAACGTCTCATCGGCCGTCAGCATCTGCATCGGCGTCCAGGTGCCGGCGTTCGGCACGCCCAGCAGCACGACCCGCGCGCCAGCGGTCGCGAGCATCCGCTGCCACGTCGGCGGACATTCCAGCTGCAGCGTGCGCGCCAGCAGGCCGCCCATCGAATGCGCCAGCAGGCGCACCGGCTTCCCGCTCTGTGCGCGCGCCGCCAGCGCCGCCTCGACCGCGGCGCCGAGCCGCCGTGCCTCGGCCTCCAGCGGCCGGCGCCAATCGAACGCGAACGGGATCACCTCGTGCGAATCGGCCAGGAACGCGACGAGATCGTCGTAGACCGGACCAATGAGCCCGTCCGGCATCACGTCGTCCGGCTGCCCGGCGACGTAGCGGAGGCGCTGCAGCCCGTTGACCAGGCGCCAGCCAAGCCAGATCCGCGCGCCGTCGACCGCGAGGTTGCTGCCGAGGATCCCGGGCAGCACGAACACCGCCGGCTTGCTGCTCGCCGGCGCCGCCGCGGCGGCTGGCGCGACCGGCGCGCCGCGCGCGCCGGTCGCGGAATCCCCGGACCACGACATCGGCCCGATCACCTGGAATCCCTGCGGCTGGTCCTGCGTCAGCGCGCCGACGATCGCATCGGCCGTGCGCTCGTTGTCGAAGTAGTTGAAATGCGAGACGACGCCACCGGCATCGAGCAGGAAGCTCGCTCCGCCGGCGCGCGGAGCGCCGCCGTACATCGACCGCGTCTGGACGACGAGGTCGTTGTCGGTCCAGTAGAACGCGTCGGCGAGCAGCGTCTTGATCCACGACGCGACCGAGTCGCCCTGCATGTCGCCCGCGACGACGCGCAACTGGCCCGGCAGCGGCTGCTCCGCCGCATGCAGCCACTGGATCAGCTCGCTGCCCGGCATCTGCGCCTGCAGGCCGGGAATCTTCTGCGGATCGGTGCGGCCGCGCGCCACGGCACCGAGGAAGTCGACGAGTTCCGGCAGCACCGGGATGCCGGCGAGCTCGAGCGTCCATTTGAAGACGGAGAAGAAGGCATCCAGGCGCCCGGACGCGAGCAGCGTCCCGCGCGCCGGGCAGGCGACGCGGACGACCCGCTCGACGCGCAGGTTCTTCTGCCGCACCGTGTCGTGCAACGTCTGCAGCGCCGCGCGATGCGCCGCGAAACGGTCGTCGGCGAAGAGCGTGCGCGCGGCCTCGTCGAGTTGGCGCGCGCCGCAGGCGCGCGCCAACACTTCGGCGACGAGGCCGCCGCGGGAGTGGGTCACCAGATGGAGCCTCGCGCCGGCGGGCAGCGCCGCGGCGAGCGCGAGCGCGTTGTCGATCGGGCTTGCGCCCAGCGTCGGATGGTCGAGCGCATAGACGCGACCGCCGTAACTGTCGAACAACCCGCGCACGCGTTGCGGGTGCTGGCTCCAGAGCTTCGCGAACGTTCCCTGGGTATTCGAGAACGTGCCATGGACGAAGACGAGCAGCGGCCCGCCGTCGGCCGGCGGCGGGATCGCCGGCAGCGGCGACGCGCTGCCTTTGAGCCGCGGCAGCACCTCGGGCGCCAGCGCATAGACGCCCGGATCCACCTGCGCGTCGACGCGGCGGACCACCTCGTCGATCGCGACGTCGGCCACGGCATCCTCGACGGCGCCGGTGATCACCTGGACCGCGTCGACGAGGACGTCGCCGAGCAACCCGCGCGTCGCGCCGCGCGCCGTCGCCGCGCCGAATTGTTCCAGTCCCTCCCAGTGCAACTGGCTGGTGACCGACACGTCGTCGCCGGGCGCGGCGCCGCGGTCCGCGGTCGCCTGAGCCTGCAGCAGGTCGCGCGCGGTCTCCGGATGCAGGACGAGGCTCGGGCCGTTGGCGATCTGCAGCACGACGACGTCGCGGCCCGGCTGCGCATCGACGCGGACCGTGTCCCCCGCGCCGCGGCGCGCACCGAGCCGCACCGAAGCCGCGACGCGCCCCCGCAGGCCGGGCACCAGCGGACCCGGCGCTTGCGCCTCGCCGCCGCGCCCGATGGCCTGGTCCTGCCCCGACAGGACGAACGTGATGCTTCGCGGCGTGCCCGTCGCCATCTGGTGCCTCTCCCGATTCGCGCTACGGCGCCGGAAGCATCGCCGCAATTCCGGCGACGATCAAGCCGCGCCCGCCGCGCGCAGGATAAACGCGGGATGAATCGGCGCGGCCCGTCGCGACGTTCAGGGCGCTGCGCGGGCGCGGCCTTCGCGATCGAGCGCCGCGAACTCCTCGTCCGAAAGTTCGACGCCCGCCGCGCCGACGTTCTCTTCCAGGTGCGCGACCTTCGACGTCCCCGGGATCGGCAGCATGACCGGGCTGCGCTTCAGTACCCAGGCGAGCGCGACCTGGCCGGGCGCGGCCCGGTGCTTGCGCGCGATGGCGTCGAGCAGCGATCCGGGGCGCGCGAGGTCGCCCGCGGCGAGCGGGAACCAGGGGATGAAGCCGATGCCCTGCCGCTCGCAGTAGTCGAGCACGTCCTCGCTCTCCCGGGTGACCAGGTTGTAGCGATTCTGGACCGTCGCGACGCGGAAATACCGCGACGCCTCCTCGATGTCGGCGACCGAGACTTCGCTCAGTCCGGCGTGCCCGATCACCCCGTCGTCCAGCAGCGACTTGATCGCGGAAAACTGCTCGTCGCGCGGGACCTTCGCGTCGATCCGGTGCAGTTGCCAGAGGCCGAGACGCTCGAGACCGAGGCGGCGGCAACTCTTGCGCGCCTGCTGGATAAGGTACTCCGGCCGACCGAGCGGAATCCACCGGTCGGGCCCGGTCCGGGCCAGGCCACCCTTCGTCGCGATCAGCATCCCACGATACGGATGCAGCGCCTCGTGAAGCAGTTCCTCCGAGACGTCCGGTCCGTACGAATCGGCCGTGTCGACGAAGTTGACGCCGAGTTCCGGCAGACGCTTCAGCGTGCGGAGCGCTTCGGCGCGATCGGGCGGTTCGCCCCAGACGCCGCGCCCGGTGATCCGCATGGCGCCGAAGCCCAGCCGGTGGACCGCGATGTCGCCGCCGATGGCGAAGGTCCCGGATTTCGCTGCGTCGTGTCGTGGCATGGTTCGAATCCTCGAGGGCGACAGGTCGTGACGGGTGCCGCGGTTCAACCCGCGGGCGGTTTTTCCTCGTGACCGCCGAAGCCGAAGCGCAGCGCGGACAGCAGCCGGCCCTGGTAGTCGGCCTCGCCGCGCGACGCAAAACGCTGGAACAGCGCGGCCGTCAGCACGGGCGCCGGAACGCCTTCGTCGATCGCGGCGCGGAGGGTCCAGCGTCCCTCGCCGGAGTCCGCGACGCGCGACGAGAAGCGCGCGAGCGACGGATCCTCGCGCAGCACGGCCGCGGCCAGGTCCAGCAGCCACGACGAGATCACGCTGCCGCGACGCCACAATTCGGCGATCTCGTCGACCGCGAAATCGTAGCGATAGTGGTCCGGATCGCGCAGCGGCGTCGTCTCCGCGTCCGCGGCGACGGCTATCCCGCCGATTCCGGCCGCGCGCAGGATCGACAGCCCTTCGGCGTAGGCCGCCATCAAGCCGTACTCGATGCCGTTGTGGACCATCTTCACGAAATGGCCGGCGCCGCTCGGTCCGCAATGCAGGTAGCCGCGCTCGGCCGTGCCGGCGCCGGGCACGCGCCCGGGCGTCGGCGCGATGCCGCCATCGCCGGGCGCCAGCGTCGCGAACAGCGGCTCGAGCCGTCCGACGACGTCTGCCGGCCCGCCGCTCATCAGGCAATAGCCGCGCTGCAGTCCCCAGACGCCGCCGCTCGTGCCGACGTCGACGTAGTCGATCCCGCGCGGCGCGAGCTCGCGGGCGCGCCGGATATCGTCGATGTAGTACGAATTCCCGCCGTCGACGATGACGTCGCCGCGTTCCAGCGACGGCACGAGCGACGCGATCGTCGCGTCGACGGCCGCCGCGGGCAGCATCAGCCAGACGGTGCGCGGCCTCGCCAGCCGCTGCGCCAGTCCGGCAAGCGAATCGGCGCCGATCGCCCCTTCGCGCGCGAGCGCATCCACCGACTCGCGCGCCCGCGCATACGCGACGCATTCGTGGCCGCCGCGCAGCAGCCGGCGCGTCATGTTCGCCCCCATCCGGCCCAGGCCGACCATGCCGATCTGCATCGACGCGGCTCCTCACGCCGCCGCGTGCAGCGCGGCAGCCTTGGTCTCGATGACAGCGAGCAGGTCGCGCCACGAGCGGACGAACGCCTCGGCGCCTTCGCGCTGCAGGTCGGCGGCCAGCTCGTCGAGGTCGATCCCGGCACCGCGCGCCGCGTCCAGCGTCGCGGCGAAGTCGCCGCCATCGGCGGCGAGCGGCGAATCGACGACCCCGTGGTCCGCGAACGCCTCCAGCGTCGCCTGCGGCATCGTGTCGACCGTCAGCGGCGCGGCCAGGGCGCCGACGTACATCACGTCGGAAGCCTGCGGATCCTTGGTCCCGGTGCTTGCAAACAGCAGGCGCTGCGGCCGCGCGCCGGCGTTGAAGCAGCGGTGCCAGCGCGCGGAGGCGAGCAGCTCGCGGTAAGCGCGATAGCATTCGCGCCCGATCGCGATACCGACCCGGTTGCGCAACGACGCGGGCCCACGTGACGCGATCGCGACGTCCCACCGGCTGATGAACAGCGAGGCGACCGACGCGATGTCGGGCCGCCATCCGGCGTCGATGCGACGCTCGATCCCGCGCAGGTAGGCCTCGGCCGCCGCCACGTACTGCGCGCGCGAGAACAGCAGCGTCACGTTGATCGGGATGCCGGCGAACGTGGCCTCCTCGATCGCCGCCAGCCCCTGCGGGGTTCCCGGAATCTTGATGAGCAGGTTCGGCCGCTGGCCGCGCGCATGCAGGTCGCGCGCCATCTGGAGCGTCGCGGCCGCGTCATCGGCCAGCAGCGGCGAAACCTCCAGCGACACCCAGCCGTCGACGCCGGCGGTGCGTTCGTGCACGGGACGGAAGAGGTCGGCCGCTGCGACGATGTCGTCGAGCGCGATGTCGAAGAAGAGCGCCTCGACCGGCTTTCCTTCGGCGCGCTTGCGGCGGATATCGGCATCGTAGGCGGAACTGCCTCGGATCGCCTGGTGAAAGATGGTCGGGTTCGACGTCAGCCCGGTCACCGAGAAGGCGTCGATATACCGGCGCAGGCCGCCACCGGCCAGCAGGTCGCGCGTGATGTTGTCGAGCCACAGGCTCTGGCCGAGCGCATGGAGTCGTCGAGTCGCTGCCGACGGCATCAAGACCTCCTCGGGATCGATGGATTGCGCGCGCGCTGCGCGCGCGGCGGATGCCTGGGACGATGGCGCCAGCTTAAACCCAAGCGCGACGCGTCGCCCACGCGACGGCTCAGGCAACCTCGAAATAGAAGAGCTGGACCAGGCGCGAGTCCGCCGGCGTCGATCCGAAGACCTCGCTCACGGCATGGAAGTAATCGCCGCGATACATCGCGAGGCGATTGAAGCGCAGCGGAATCTCGAAAAGCCAGTCCCAGTCGCGCGAGCGCTCCGCGACGAGCGCATCGAAGCCTCGCACGCCGGCAGCGGCCGTCCAGCGCCGCTGGAACTGCTCGAACGAGGGATAGCCCGCGGCGCGCACGTCCTCGTCCGACGGGCGCCGCACCCAACCGCTGTCGCGATGCCGGTAGAAGCTCGTGCCGCCGCGGCAGTCCTGCGGCAGCGTCAGGTAAAGCAGGCCGGCCATCATCGTGCCGCCCGACGGGCTCGGCGGATCGACGTGGATATCGGACCGTGCCTGCGACGCGGCGCCGCTGACGCGAAAGGCCCCGTTGTCCGGCGATTGCCACATGACGTCGCGACCGAGCAGCCGCGCGATGTACGCCATGATCCCGTCGCACGGCTGGCCGGCGGTCTGTCGTCCGGGAAAGTTGACGCCGGGCGCGCCGGCGAATTCGCCGAAGTCCAGGCCCAGTGCGCGCTGCCGATACCCCAGCGGGTCCGCGAGCACATCGTCGACGATCCGCAGTTCCCGCGCGCGGCAGGCCTCGCGCAGGTCCTGCGCGACGATCGGATGCGCCGCGTCGCAACGGACGAGCCCCTCGGCGGGCGTCGCATCCGGCGCCGGCGGGCGCAGGCCGTCGGCCCACGGCGCGCTGCGCGCCGCGTGCCCGACGCGTAGTCGACGCGGCACCGTCGCATCGAGTTCGGCCGCGCGGCGCCAGCTCGCCTGCGCCTCGACAATCGCGCGCCGCCGATACTGCAACCCCGCCAGCGCCTCGTGGACGTCGGCGCGCAGCGGCGCCAGTTGCGCCGCACGAGCGAAAGCCGACTCCGCCTCGTCGAGCGGCCCGGTTCGCAGCAGCAGCGCGCCGAGGTCACGCCACGCCTGCGCGTCGTCGGGCACGCCGTGCAGGGCCTCGCGAAACTCCGCCGCGGCGTCGCCGAAGCGCCCGGCCGCGCTCAAGGCACGTCCAAGCGCGAGCCGGAAATCCGCATCCCGCGGCCGCAGTGCGACGGCGCGCGCCAGCAGCGGGATGCCGACGGCGCCAGCACCACGCTCCATCATCGACACGCCGAGGCGATGGATCGCCTCCGGGCGTTCGGGCGCGGCCCGGTTCGCCCGCTCGAACAGCGACTCCGCCTCGTCGCGACGACCCTGCTTGCGCAGCGCCAGGCCGCGCTCGATCATGACCTCGTAGGCACCCGCGGAATCGGGCGGCTCCGAGCCGATCGCCGCCGCTTTCGCGCGCCGTTTGCTTTCACCCATGGCCGTGCCCATCGATCCACCCGACACGAGGTGAGACCATGGCCACGGCCGCGGGGTTCTGCGCGAACGCCGGCGGGCTTGATATTTGTCAGGTCGGCGGGACCTTTTCCCTCAAGGCCGCGTCGCCGGAGGCCGCGGCTACCAGCGCTGATGCACCTGCGCACGCGCATAGGCGTCGTAGATCGCGCGGATCCGTTGCATGCTTTCGGCGTCGAGCGGCGGAAGGTCCGCGGCCGCCGCGTTCTCCTCGACCTGCGCCGGCCGCTTCGCGCCGGGGATCGCACAACTCACGGCGGGATCCATCAGGATCCAGCGCAATGCTGCCTGCGCCATCGTCTGCCCCGCGGGGACGCACGGCCGCAGCGCCTCGACGGCCTGGAGGCCGGTGGCGTAGTCCAGCCCGGAGAACGTCTCGCCGCGATCGAACTGCGCGCCGTCGCGATTGAACTGCCGATGGTCGTCGGCGGCGAACGACGTCCCCGCCGTCATCCGGCCGCCGAGCAGGCCCGACGACAGCGGTAGTCGCGCCAGGATGCCGACGCCGCGACGCTGCGCCTCGCGAAAGAAGAGCTCCGCGGGACGCTGCCGAAAGATGTTGTAGATGATCTGCACGGTCGCGACGCCGGGAAACTCGATCGCCTTCAGGGCCTCCTCGACCTTTTCGACGCTGACGCCGTAATGGCGTACCTTGCCGGCCCGGACCAGGCCGTCGAGCGCGTGGAAGACCTCCGGCCGGTAGTAGACCTCGGTCGGCGGACAGTGCAGTTGCAGCAGGTCGATGCGCTCCGACTCCAGGTTCGCGAGGCTGCGCTCGACGAACGCCGTCAGGTTCTGGCGCGTATAGCCGTCGGCCACATGCGGCGAGAGGCGCCGTCCGGCCTTCGTGGCGACGTGGAAGGCCTCGCCGCGTTCGCGCCGCAGCCGCGCCAGCAGGCGTTCGCTGCGACCGTCGCCGTAGACGTCGGCGGTGTCGAAGAAATTGGTTCCCAGGTCGAGTGCGCGATGCAGCGCCGCGAGCGAATCGCGATCGTCAACGGCGCCCCAGGTGCCGCCGATCGCCCAGGCGCCGAAGCTGACGGTCGAAACGCGAAGGCCGGTACGGCCGAGTTCCCGATACTGCATGCTGACCCTCCGGAGGATTGTCGCCGGACGATACCAGCCGGGAAATCAGCGGGGCCGCGGCCTCAGGCGTCGAGCCACCCGCGTGTCAACGGCGGGTAGACCTCGATGGACGTCGCATCGCCGATGCGATCGTTCATCCGGCGCGGAACCCCGCCGACGCAGACGGTCACGCGGTCGAGCCCGCTGCCGGATACCGTCAGCCAGGCGCGCTCCGACAGTCCGATGGCGTCGCGCAGCGTCGTGTCCGGCGTCGCGCGAATCGACTCCGCGGTCTGCGTTCTTCCGGCGCACAGGATCAGCGTGACTTCGTTCCTCGTCTTGTTCTGCGTCATGGCGCGTCCGTTCGGTCGTTGGGTTGGCGGCGCCGGAGCGCCGGACTCACGCGGCGCCCGTGCATCGCGACGGGTGCCGCGCCGATGACTTCCGCTTCTGACCGGGGTCGTTGCTCAAAGGTATTACGTCGGGCCGGAGGCTTGCCGCGGAGTCCCGCAAGGGTTCGCCATCCGACAGCACAGATTCTAGGTCACGCACGCCGTTCCGTCATGCTCAGATTGATGACAACCGCGCGAATTGTCAGCATGAGATTGTGAGAAAAAGCGATATCCGAGGATGTTGCAGCGCGTTTGCGCGAAGCACCATGGCGCCGCCCTGCGATCGGCTAGTCCGATCGCATGACCAGTGAAACGATTCACTTCCCGATACCGGCGGCATCGATCACGAGGTCGTGCCCGCCGGTCGCCACGACCACCCAATCCTCGCCGTCGCGCCGCACGCGCGCCGACCCGGCGTGCACGCGGGGCTCGAGGAAGCGGTCGGCCGGCAGGACCCACGCGACGTCCTCGAGCGTGTCGCCGCTCGACGCGGTGATGCGCACGCCGCCGTCGACGGCCTCGACGCGCCATCGCGCGGCCTCGCGTCGATCGAGGAATGCGGCCAGCGCGGCCATCGTGTACCAGCGGAATCGCCCGGCCGCGGCAAGCTCGCGCGAGCGCTCGACCCACGCGGCGAGCGCGCTACGGTAGAGATTGATGCCGGTCGGGTGGAAATAGACGAGCCGGACCTCGCGCTCGGCGGCGACGAAGCGCGGCAGCGCCTCGAGCCACGGGCGAACGAGCGCCCGCTCGTCGAGTCCGGCATTGGCCGCATCCTCGAACGACGCCGCCGTGCCCAGCGACATGATCGGGAATGCCCACATCGCGTCGTCCTCGAGCACGCCGCCTCGATACAGGCGCGTCGGCGCCGACCCGCTGTCGGCGGTCGTGTAGAAGGCGACGTACCCGTGGCGCCGCAGCCAGTGCGTGACCCATGGCGGATGATTGCCGGAAGGCGACGAGTAGACGCGAACGGGAACGCCATCGGCAGCGGCGAGCGCCGCGCCGTTCAGTTCCAGCAATTCCGCGTGCTGCGCCTCGGAGTCCGGCGTCACGTGCTCGGCCCAGTCGTTGTGGATCCAGCCGCCGTGGCTGCCGATCTCGTGGCCGCGCTCGACGAGCGAGCGCAGGAAGCGCTGGAATGGCGGGTTGTGCGGGACGTCGATGCCGAGGTGATCGGTCGCGACGTTCAGCCCCGGGCCCGCGGTGACGTGGATCGAATACGGCCCGTCGTCGAAGAAGCCGCTGGCATCGAGCAGCTGCAGCGGCCGCAACGCCGCGTTCGAATCGCAGTGCAGGTTCATCACCATGCCGCCGACGGCGTCCGGCGTCATCGCGAGCACCGGGACCGAGGCCTCGCGCGCGAGCAGGCGAAGGAACCGGTGCAGCAGCCAGCCGTCGGTCACGCCGAGCTTCAATTCGCCCAGGGGCAGGTTCGCGAACAGCACGCGGCCGCGACCCGTGGTCCGGATGCCCGCGACGAGGCCGCCGTCGGCGGCGCGCAGCAGCGGTTCGCCGGCATACGCCCCCCGGGTCACGATCGACGGATAGACGAGTCGCGCGTAGTCGTAGGTGGCCAGGCGCAGCGCGAAGCCCGCGGCGGGCGCGCCGGGCACGTCGCCGACGGTCTTGCCGGGCGGCAACCCGAGGCGCTCGGCGGCCGCCGCGGAGGCGTACACCGGCGTCGTATGGAACGTGTCGCCGAGCAACCGGTCGTAGAGCGCATAGTCGACGCCGACGAGGTCCGACAGGCGCGAGCGGCCCGGCGCGTAAAAGCCCTGCGGGCTGAGCGTCGCGGCATCGAAGACGACGAGCAGGCGGCCGCCGGCGTTCGCGTAGCGCGCCACCGCGGACACGAGGTCGTCGGATGCGAAGCGCATCAGGCCATCGGGCAGCACCAGCGCCGCATAGGCGCGCGGGTTGCGTCCCAGCGCCTCGACGACCGAATCCTCGTCGACGAGTTCGGCCGGCAGTCCCTGCTCCGCGGCGGCGCGTCGCCAGACGTCGGCCAGGACATCGCCGCGATGCGCAGCCTCGACGACGATCCCGACGCGGCCGCCCCACGCCGCGGCCGGCGGCGGGCCCTCCGGGACGGCCGCGGCGACCGCGACGCTCGCCGGCGGCACGCCGGTGCACGACGCGACGAGGAGCACGACCGTCAACGCAGCGGCCGCCCGCGCAAGCCGGCCGGCCAGGCAACGCATCATCGACGCCACGGTGGAGGATCCGTCATTACTGATAATGAATTATCATTATCGACGATCGGTGATGCAAGCGCAGGCGGTGCAACCGGGTCACGCCGAAAACCCCAAGGGTGGGTCCGGCGGAACGGTGCTTCGGGACGGTCCATCGCGACCGGGGACGGTCCATCGCGACCGGCGAGACCTGCACGACGTGGCCCGGAAGGAAACGATGGAACGCAGCACGCGGCAGCGCGATGCGATTCGTACGGCGATCGAGTCGGCACGACGGCCGCTGTCGCCGCTCGAGGTGCTCTCCAGCGCGCGGGTCCGCGTTCCGGGCATCGGGATCGCGACCGTCTACCGCGGCCTGAAGCGCCTGCAGGTCGAAGGGCTCGTGCGCGCGGTCGACCTTCCGGGACATCCGCCGCGCTACGAGGCGGCCGGCCATGGCCACCATCACCATTTCCATTGCACGCGCTGCGATCGGGTCTTCGACGTCGACGCCTGTCCGGGCGAAATGTCGAAGCTCGCGCCGACCGGATTTCGCGTCGATGACCACGAGCTGACGCTGCACGGGCGCTGCGCAGACTGCCTTCGGCTGGGGCCGTGATGGACGCCATCGACGCGCCGGCGGCCGCGCCGGCAGGAACGCCAACGCGCCGGCAAGCGCCCGTCGCAAGCGCGCTCACCACGAGCGCCTGGCGGAGGCTCGCCATCGCGGCCGTTCCGGTCGCGTTGCTGTGGCTCGCGGTCGCCTGGGCGCTGCGCTGATGCGCGCCGCGGCGATCCGCATCGACGGGCTGCGCGTGGCCTACGACCGCGGCACCGTGCTCGACGCGATCGACGGCGAATTCGTCGCCGGATCGATGACCGCGGTGCTCGGGCCGAATGGCGCCGGGAAGAGCAGCCTGCTGGCGGCGATGGCCGGGATGATCCGACCCGTTGCCGGCGCGATCCGCATCCTGCCGCCGTCGCGCGTCGCCTACCTGCCGCAGCAGTCGCAGATCGACCGCGGCTTTCCGATTCGGGTCGTCGACGTCGCGGCGCTGGGGCTGGTGCCGCGGATCGGCGCGTGGCGCGGGCTCGACGCCGCGCAACGGCATGAAGCCGATGCCGCGCTCGCCGCCGTCGGGATGGCCGACCAGGGCGGGCGCCTGATCGGCGAGCTGTCCACCGGGCAGTTGCAGCGCGTGCTGTTCGCCCGCCTCCTGCTGCAGGATGCCGCCGTCGTGCTGCTCGACGAGCCTTTCAACGCCATCGACAGCGGCACCACGGCCGACATGCTGGGGCTGCTTCATGCGTGGCACCGCGAGGGCCGGACGATCGTCGCCGTCCTCCACGACCACGACCTCGTCCGGCGGAATTTCGCCGACTGCGTGCTGCTCGCGCGACGCTGCATTGCCTGGGGCGCGACCGCCGAGGTGCTGTCGCCGGACCACCTCGAGCGCGCGCGCCGCCTCGCCGCGGCATGGGAGGCCCCGGCGCCGGACGTGGCGGGCGCGCGATGAGCGGGTACGCGGTCCTGGTGCAGCCTTTCGTCGACTTCGCGTTCATGCGCCGCGCGCTCGTCGCGATCGTCGCGCTCGCCGTCGGCAGCGCCCCGATCGGATGCCTCCTCGTGTTGCGGCGCATGAGCCTCCTCGGCGACGCGATTTCGCACGCGCTGCTGCCGGGCGCGGCGCTCGGCTACCTCGTCGCCGGCTTCTCCCTGGTCGCGATGAGCGGTGGCGGCTTCGTCGCGGCCCTCGTCGTCGCGCTGCTCTCGGCCGCGGTGACGCGCACGACGACGCAACGCGAGGACGCGAGCTTCGCCGCGTTCTACCTGATCGCGCTGGCCCTCGGCGTCCTGCTGATCTCGACGCGCGGCAGCAGCGTCGACCTGGTCCGCGTGCTGTTCGGGTCGATCCTCGCGGTCGACGACCCGGCGCTGCTGATGATCGCGACCGTCGCCAGCGCGACGCTGCTCGCGCTGGCTTGGATGTACCGTCCCCTGGTCCTCGAATGCTTCGACCCCGCCTACCTGCGCGCAGTCGGCGGCGGGGGTCCGGCGGTCCACGTGGCGCTGCTCGTCCTCACGGTCGCCAACCTGGTCGCCGGGTTCCAGGCCCTCGGAACGCTGATGTCGGTCGGGCTGATGATCCTGCCCGCCGTCGCGGCCCGTTTCTGGGCCTCGGAGGTCTGGTCGCTCGGCGTCGCGGCCGGGCTCATCGCGCTGCTGGCCGGCGTCGGCGGGCTCCTGCTTTCGTACCATCGCGAGTTGCCCGCGGGACCGTCGATCGTCCTGGTCGCCGGGGCGATCTACGTCGCCTCGATCGTCGCCGGGCGGCGCGGTGGCCTGCTCGCACGGGCAAGCCGCCGCCGCCGTTGGCGCGGAGCCTGAGTTGGATCCGCTGCGTCGTCGCCTCGTCGCGGCCGCATCGATGGTCGCGGCGGCCGCCCGTGGCGCCGCGCCGCCGCCTCC
The DNA here is from genome assembly GCA_035524275.1 of Burkholderiaceae bacterium. Taxonomy (GTDB): domain Bacteria; phylum Pseudomonadota; class Gammaproteobacteria; order Burkholderiales; family Burkholderiaceae_F; genus DATKPC01. Next base: position 20,816 of record DATKPC010000097.1, on the reverse strand, counting down.
GGTCGCGTTGCGCGTCGTCGCCAGCTTTTCGATCCTCGCGGATCTCGCTCGCGTCGTTGCCGGCGAGGACGCGAGCGTCGCGGCGCTCGTCGGCCCGGACGCCGACGTGCATGTCTTCGAACCGACGCCGGCCGACGCGCGCCGCGTCCGCGATGCCGACCTCCTCGTCGTCAACGGGCTGCATTTCGAGGGGTGGCTCGACCGACTGCTCGAGGCGGCGCAATACCGCGGCCGGCTCGTCGTCGCCTCCGACGGCATCGTGCCGCGGCGGCGCGGCAACGCGATCGATCCGCACGCCTGGCAGGACCTGCGCAACACGCGCCGCTACGTCGAGAACCTGCGCGCCGCCCTGTCGCTGGCCGCACCATTGAAGGCGGCGGATTTCGCGCGGCGCGCCGCCGCCTACGAGGTGGCGCTGGGCGAACTCGACGCGCGCGTCCGCGCGCGCCTGTCGGCGATCCCGCCAACGGCGCGCCGCGTCATCACGACCCACGACGCCTTCGGCTATCTGGGGGCCGCCTACGGCATCGAGTTCCTGGCGCTGCAGGGCTGGAGCACCGATGCGGAACCGAACGCGAGCGACGTCGCCCGGCTCATCGAACTCGCGCGGCAGGCGCGCGTGCGCGCGATCTTCGTCGAGAACATCAGCGATCCGCGGCTCGCGCAGCGGATTTCGGCCGAGGCGGGCGTGCCCGTCGCCGCGACGCTCTATTCCGACGCGCTGTCGCGACCGGGGACCGAGGCCGATACGTTCCTGCGGATGTTCGAGCACAATGCGGATGCCCTGGCGGCCGCGCTGGGCGCGTGATCGCATCCACGGCCGCCGCCATCCCCCGCGGAGCCCACGTGTCGACCGGACCGCACTTCGGCGCATCGGCGTACCTGGAGCGCATCGGCATCGACGGTCCGATCCGCCCGGTGGCGTCGGATCTCGCGCGACTGCATCGCGCGCAGCGTTGCACGATACCGTTCGAGAATTTCGACATCCTGCTCGGGCGCCCGATCGACATCCGGCCGGCCGCGATCTTCGCGAAGCTCGTCGAGCGTCGCCGCGGCGGCTACTGCTTCGAGCAGAACGGGCTGTTCATGAGCGCGCTCGCGGCCTTCGGCTTCGAGGCGCGGTTCGCGCTCGCGCGCGTCCACCTCGGGCCGCAGCCGACCGGGCTCACCCATGTGCTGATCCTCGTGCGGATCGGCGGCGAGGACTGGCTCGCCGATGTCGGCTTCGGCGGCGGCGGCCCGAGGGCTCCGCTGCGCCTCGTGCGCGACGTCGTCCAGCGCCACGACCGGCTTGCGTTCCGCCTCGTCGAGTGCGCGCCGTTCGGCACGATGCTGGAAGTCGAGACCGACGGCAGCTGGCGTCGCCTCTACAGCTTCGAGGATCGGCCGGTCCTGCCGGTGGACCTCGCGCTCGGCAACCACTACACGTCGTCGCACCCGGACTCGTTCTTCACCTATGCCCGCGTCGCGAGCCGCGTCGAGCCGGACGGCCGCACGGCGCTCTATGACCACCGGCTCACGATCGAGCGCGGCGGGGTCACGACCGAGGAGACGGTCGGCGGCGGCGCGGCCTATATCGAGATGCTGGCGCAGCGTTTCGGCATCGAACTGGACGCGCCGTTCGAAGCGCTGCGTCCGCTGCATCCGCCGCCGGCGGAGCGTTGACCGACACGGCGAGTGCCGCGCCGGAGCGCATGCCGCCAGGAGCAGGAGGAACCATGCCGCCACGTGGTGCGAACGGGCCGCTCGCCGGGCTGCGCGTCGTCGAGTTCACCGGGCTGGGGCCGGCGCCCTTCGCGACGATGCTGCTGTCGGACCTCGGCGCCGATGTGCTGCGCATCGACCGGCCGGGGACGCCGCACGATCCGAACGACTTGCTGGCGCGAGGGCGGCGCTCGCTGGTCCTCGACCTCAAGAGCGCCGCCGATCGCGCCGTCGCGCGCGCCGCCGTCGCGCGTGCCGACGTGCTCATCGAAGGGTTCCGGCCCGGCGTCATGGAACGTCTTGGGCTCGGGCCGGACGTGCTGCTGGCGGAGAATCCGCGGCTCGTCTACGGGCGCATGACCGGCTGGGGGCAGGACGGTCCGCTCGCCCCGCGTGCCGGCCATGACATCAACTACATCGCGCTCTGCGGCGCGCTCGGCGCCATCGGGCCGGCCGGTGCCCCCCCGACGCCGCCGCTGAACCTGGTCGGCGATTTCGGCGGGGGCGCCCTGTACCTCGCGCTCGGCGTCGTCGCCGCGCTCTTCGAGCGCCAACATTCGGGGTGCGGCCAGGTGATCGACGCCGCGATGGTCGACGGCGGCGCAAGCCTTCTCGCGATGCTGCTCAGCCATCGCGCCGCGGATCCGACGGCCGATCGCGGCCGCTACTTCCTCGACGGCTCCGCGCCCTATTACCGCTGCTACGCCTGCGCCGACGGCCGCTGGATCGCGGTCGGGGCGCTCGAGCCGCAGTTCTATGGCGAGTTGCTGCGCCACGCCGGTGTCGAGAACGACGCGCCGGCACGCGACCCGCACCCGGCATGGGAATCGACGGCCGCGTGGTTCGAACGCCTTTTCCGGCGCCGCACGCGCGACGAATGGATCGAGTTGTTTCGCGGCACCGACGCCTGCGTCGCGCCGGTGCTTGCGATCGAGGAGGCGGAAGTCGACGCCCACCTGCGGGCGCGGGGCACCTACAGCCGCGCGTTCGGCCGCCTGCAACCGGCGCCGGCCCCGCGCTTCTCGCGGACGCCGGCCGCGATCCAGGGCCCGCCAGTCGCCCCCGGCAGCGGCGGCGAAGAGCTACTGCGGCAATGGGGCATCGACGACGCCGCGGTTCGCGCGGCCGCGTCGCCGTAGGCCGCGGTGGGGAAAGCGGTGCGGGTGGCCGGCCGCGCCGCCGCCGGCCAGCTGCCGTTCAGCGCAGGCCGACCTTCTTTTCGAGGACGCCGCAGCGCGCGCGAGCCGACTCCCGCGCTTCGCGCTTCAGCGTCTCGACGTCCATCCGCGCATCGATGTCCTCGCCCTCGGGCGCGTGTCGCAGCGGAACGTGCAGTTCGCCGACGGCGATCCGGTAGCACTCGGTCTCGTGCAGCGCGAGCACCGCGCGCGAGAGCGCGGAGCCTTCGTCGCGCAAGGCGCCCAGCCATGCGCCGGAAACCATCAGCGCGAAGGCCGCCTCCGCCACCGCGCCCGCGCTGGCGTTCGCATGCGGAACCTTGTCCTCGACCTCCGACGCGAGCTTCGAGGCAGGCCCGAAGAGATCGACATCATGTGCCGCGAGGTTCGACGGAAAGACGAGTTGCATCGCCCAGCCGGTCACCAGGTGCTGCAGCAGGCTCGTCTTGTGCGAATCGAGAAGGTTGCCGTCGAGCGCGTAGAGCGCGGCGCGGATCATCCGCTCCTGCGCGCGCGTCGCTGCCGGCTTCGGCGGCATCACGGTGCCGCGAGGCAGGATCGGCATCGGGCCCTGGTTGAACCACGCATTCATCAGCACCAGCAACGGCAATCGCGTCTTCGCGACGAGCCGCAGCACGCGACCCGCGAGGCGCGGCGACTCCGGATCGAGTTCGTCGTCGCGGCCATCGCCGTCCGGTACGTCGGACGGGAGCGTCACCGACGTGACGGCACGCGTGGCGCGTTGACGAGAAACCATTGCGACATCCTTTCCGAAGGCCTGTGCACGGAACCCGCTGCTTCGGGAATGCTTCCACGAGATGACGCCCGGGGTCAAGCACGCGCCCGCGCGCGCATCGTGCCTATCCCGCGTCGGGGAGATGCAGGGCGCAACCGACCCGCGTTCCCGGACGGCCCCCGGGGGGAACTCCATCAGGTCTCGTGGTCGAAAGAATGACAGCCGGTTACCAGATGAAACGCTTGCGCCGCGGCGCGATCGAAGAGCGCAGACTCGGGCGGTCGGGCTGATCCTTCCGGTGGTGGCACGATGCTTGCGCCTGCGCAACGGGCGGGCACGGATCGCCACGCCAGCCGCGCGCTGCTGCAGGAGGTGACATGCGCATCCATTTCATCGGTCGCCCTTGGGTCGCGACGGCATGCATCGCCGGGGCGGCTTGCCTTGCACCGTCGTGGGCCCACGCGACGGGCACGGTCCTGATCAACGCGAACGGCATGATCGCGTGTCCGACGATCGAAGGGGCGCACCTCGTCGCGCAGGCAAAGGAAGCCTACGGGCTGGGCGACGTCGGCGCGCAGAGCCGGCTGATCGGGCGCGCGCGGGCCGAACACTGCAACAAGATCGAGGCTGGCGAAGTCCGCACGGTGGGCATCACCGGCATCGACCTCGACGAGGGCGTGATGCGTCTCGCGGTGACCTTCGGCGAGCGCGGCGTCGAGCTTTTCGCGCCGATCCACGTGCTCAACGACAACCCGGTCTGGTACGGCGAGTTGCCGAAGAACATCGAGCCGGACGGCTCCGACGACGGCGAGCCGTAGCGCGACCTGGCGCAGGGCACCGCGGCGCGACCGACCGTGGACCCTCAGTACCGCTTCTCGAGCGTGAGCAGCGCGTTCTCCTGCTTCATCTGGAAGCGCGAGAGGAACGTGTTGCCGAGCAGGACGAAGGGCATCGCCGACGGGACGACCGTCGCGTCGACGCCGTAGACCTCGACGTCGCCGATGCGTATCGAGTCCAGTTTCACCTGAAAGCTCGGTACGACGCCGTTGGCGGTGCCGACGAGCGCCCGCTTGCCGGAGCCGTAATCCAGGCCGATCCGCTGCGCATCGGTCGCGCCCAGGATGACCGCCGAGGCGCCGGTATCGACGAGGAACTGGACCGATTTTCCGTTGATCTGGCCGGTCGTCGTGTAATGACCGCCGCTGCCTGCGCTGAGCACGATTCTCGTGCCGTTGCTCGCGCTCGACGCGTGGCCGACGCTGACGGGCACGTCGCCGACGCGAAGGTGCTGGCGCCGGCCGCCGACTTCGACGACGACCGAGTCGGCGCCGACCGACACCAGCTTCACGCCATCACGCACGTCGCCGGCCGCCATCACCTGCGGCGCGCCGCCGTCGACGACGATGAGGGCCCGTTCGCCCATCATGCCGGACAGCGCAACGACCTGGGCGGCCGCACCGCTCGCAGCCAGCGCGCCCGCCGCGGCCGCCGAAACGAGACGCCACGCCCCCCGGCGGCGACCGCCGCTTGCCTCATGCATCGTGGGTTTCCTGCGGACTCCGGCAAGCGGCATGCGCACCACGATACCCCGATCGCGGTGGTGCGCAATGCCCGCCGATGAGGTCGCCGGGGCCCTCGTCGTACCCGTGCCGGATTGCATGCTATTTTCCCTCATCAGCCGTCAATCATTCGGCAACGATCAGGCAACGAACGGGACGCGGGGCGCGGCCGGTGCATCCGGGCGGCCCGGTTCGACCGTTCGGCACGAGGGAGAACCCAGATGAATGCCGCCAAGCGCATCCGCAAGTTCCTGGAGCAGAATCCGAAGGATCCGTCGTCCGACCTGCTGTCGCGGATCGTCGTGGCGATCGGCGAGGAGGGCGCGATCGGGCTGCAGGACCTGTATGCGCTGAACTACGAGACCTTCGGCTATGTGCTCGACCTGCTCAAGGAGTGGCGGCTCGATCGGTACAACGTGTCGAAGCTGAGGCTGCTCGATACCGTCCTCGACCAGCAGCCGGCGCCCGCGCCGCAGCGCGACGCGGGCGCGGCGGGCCCCGGGGGTTAGCCACCGCGATCCGCTTGATTGATCCGCTCGTCGCCGGCAAGACCGCGGCGACGCTCCGCGACGCCGCGCGATACGCCGCGCGGACCGCCTTGCGGCCGCTCGCCGCCGCGGCGGCCCTCGCGCTCCTCGGCGCCGCGCGCGCCGCGGACGTCCCCGACACGATGGCGCAGCGGCTGCGCGCCTGCACGGCGTGTCATGGCGAGCGCGGCGAAGGCGGCGGCAAGGACCAGTATTACCCGCGGCTTGCGGGCAAGCCTGCGCGTTACCTCGACAACCAGCTGCGGAACTTCCGCGACGGCCGGCGACGCTTCCCGGTCATGAACTACCTGATCGCTCCGCTGTCGGACGACTACCTGCGCGAGATCGCCGGCTACTTCGCCGCGCAGGAGGCGCCGTTCGCGCCGCCGGCGTCGCGCGGGACGCCCGCGATGCGGCGGCGTGGGGAGATACTGGTCGTTGACGGCGACGAAGCGCGCGGCCTGCCGCCATGCAGCGCCTGCCACGGCAAGACGCTCACCGGAAGGCAGCCGGCGATACCCGGCCTCGTCGGTCTGTTTCCGGACTACGTCGCGGCGCAGATCGGCGCCTGGAAAAGCGACCAGCGCCATGCGATGGAGCCCGACTGCATGCGGACGATCGCCAAGCGCCTGGTACCCGACGACGTCGCCGCGATCGGCACCTGGCTCGCTGCCGTCGCCGCACCGTCGGATCCGCGCCCCGCACCGGCGACCTCGCAACGCCTTCCGCTCGAATGCGGCGGCCTCGATCCGGCGGCGCCTTGAGGCCACCGCCACGGGCGCGCGCCCGGACCTCGCGCGGCGTCCTCGTCAGGCTCGCCTTCGCCGCGGCGGTCGCGGGGTCGCTGGCCGGATGCTCCCCGAGCGACCGCGGCGACGAATCCGCGTCGCTACGCGTCTCCGAACCGCAGCCGCTGCGCGCCGCGAACGCGGCGCTCATCGCGCGCGGCGCCTACCTCGCGGCAGCGGGCGGTTGCGCCGGATGCCACACCGCGCGCGGTGGCGGTGCTTACGCCGGTGGCCTGGAGATCGCCACCGCGTTCGGCATCTTCACGACGCCCAACATCACGCCGGACGTCGAGACCGGAATCGGACGCTGGAGCGCCGAGGATTTCTGGCGCGCGATGCACGAGGGCCGCTCGCGCGACGGCGCGCTGCTCTATCCGGCGTTCCCGTACACGAACTACACGAAGGTGACGCGCGCCGATTGCGATGCGATCTATGCCTACCTCATGGCCCAGGCCCCCGTCCGGATGCGCAGCGCGCCGCACCGGCTCCGGTTTCCGTACGACCGTCGCGAACTGCTGCTCGCGTGGCGGGCCCTGTACTTTTCCGCGGGAGAGTACGTGCCGGATCCGGCGCGATCCGCGGCATGGAATCGCGGCGCCTACCTGGTCGGTGGCCTCGGGCACTGCGACGCTTGCCACGCCGCGCGCAATGCGTTCGGCGCCGTGAGCCGCTCCGACGGCGTGAACGGCGGGCTGATCCCGGTCCAGAACTGGTATGCGCCGGCCCTGACGGCGAGTCGCGAATCCGGCCTGGGCGACTGGGACACCGGCGAGATCGTCGACCTGCTGCGCAGCGGCGTCAGCGAACACAGCGCCGTCTTCGGGCCGATGTCGGTCGTCGTGCGCGACGGGCTGCAGTATCTTTCCGTCGTGGACCTGCAGGGCATCGCCGAATACCTGAAGTCGCAGGGCGCCAGCGACCCTGACGGGCCCGTCGAAGCCGACGCCGACGCCGACCCGGCCGCGCTCGACGCGATCATGCGGCGCGGCGCGCGGATCTACCACGACGCGTGCTCCGGCTGCCATCAGGAGCACGGCGAAGGCGTGCCGCGCGTCTACCCGCGACTGGCCGGCAACGCCGCGATCGCGATGCGCAATCCGGTCAACTTGATACGCGTCACGCTCAACGGCGGGTTCCCGCCCAGTACCGGAAGCGACCCTCGCCCGTACGGGATGCCGCCGTTTGCACAGGTGCTGGCCGACGACGACGTCGCCGCGGTCGTGAGCTACGTCCGGCGATCCTGGGGAAACCGCGGGGGGATGACGCGCGCGATCGACGTCGCCCGGGCGCGAGGGGTTCCGCTGGATTGATGCGCGCCGCCGCGGGCGGCGCGACGCGGCCGATCAGCCGACGTGGGCCGAGGCGCGAATGCCGAGGTCCGAATCCGCCGCGACGAGGCGCTCGTCGCCGTGCGACGCGCCATTGACCGGTTCGACGGTGCCGTTGCCGCTGGCTTCGAACAGCAGGCTGGCCGCCGTGATCTTGACGCGGACGCGGACGCGGTGCGAACGCCCCAGCATCATCCGGACCGCCGGATCGTCGACCTCGACATCGCGATAGATGTCGATCCGATGTTGCATGCCAGCACGCGTCAACGCGTGCGCCGCGCGGCGCACGAGTTCCTCCAGCGTGATGTCGTCATGAATCTTGGTCATCCGACCCGCCTCGACGGGATCTGCCAGGGCAATGAGACGCTGGCCCCAATCGGCTTTCACGGCATGGGTTTTCACGGCATGCTCAATCATTGTATGCGACTCCATCGACCGCGTGGAAACCGTTTTTCTGCGGTTGCACCAGCCCGACTGACGGTGTACGCAAACCGCCATTCGGACGTGCCCCCCCCCCGCGCGTCGATCCCTCGAAATGACCCTTGATGACGCTACCCCTAGCAGCGTACGCCGCGGGGTCCACGCTCGATATCCACCGCGACTACCTCAGATCGGCTAGACCGCGCATCGAACCCCCAGGGTACGGGCGGCCGGGCCTCGACCGGCGGACGCGATCGAGGCCCGGGCGGCGGCTTGTCAGCGCATCGGCTTTCGGCCTATCGGCTTTTCGCCGCGTCAGCTCGCCAGCGCGCGGGCCAGATCGCCCTGCAGGTCGTCGAACGACTCCAGGCCAACGGCCACGCGGATCAGCGACTCGCGAATGCCGGCGCGGGCGCGCGCCTCCGGCGTCAGCCGCCCATGCGTCGTCGTCGCCGGATGCGTGATCGTCGTGCGTGTGTCGCCGAGATTGCCGGTGATCGACATCAACGAGACGCCATCGATCACTCGCCAGGCGCGCTCGCGCTGCTCCTCGGCCGAGCCTCCGCGGACCTCGAAGGCGACGAGCGCGCCCGGCAGGCGCTGCTGCCGACGGGCGAGCTCGTATTGCGGATGCGACGGCAGGCCCGCGTAGTGCACACGCTCGACCGCGGGATGCGCCTGCAGCCAGGCCGCGAGGCGCTGAGCCGATTCGCCCTGGGCCCGCATCCGGACGGCGAGCGTCTCCAGGCCCTTGAGGAGGACCCATGCGTTGAACGGCGAAAGGCCGGGCCCTGCCGTGCGCAGCACCGGGACGACGCCATCGCGGACGAACGCCTTGCGTCCGGCGATCGCGCCCCCGAGCACGCGACCCTGTCCATCGATGTACTTCGTCGCCGAGTGCACGACGACGTCGACGCCGTGATCCAGCGGGCGCTGCAGCGCCGGCGTGCAGAAGCAGTTGTCGACCACGGTCAGCACGCCGCGCTCGCGCCCGAGCGCCGCGAACAGGTCGAGATCGACGAGTTCCATCAGCGGGTTGGACGGGGTTTCGCAGAACATCAGCCGCGTCGTCGGGCGCATGGCGCCGCGCCAGGCATCGGGATCGGTCGCCGCCACGAAGGTCGACTCGATGCCGAAGCGCGGCAGCAGCGTGCCGAAAAGCTGGATCGATGCGCCGAAGACGTTTGCGGCGCACAGGACGTGGTCGCCCGCCTTCAGGTGCGCCAGGCACGTCGCGAGAATCGCGGCCATGCCGGACGACGTGGCAACGCAGTCCTCGGCGCGTTCCAGGACCGCGAGCCGTCGCTCGAACATCCGCACGGTCGGATTCGAGAAGCGCGAGTAGACGTAGCCTTCGTCGGCGCCGCTGAAGCGCGCGGCGGCCTCGGCCGCGCTGCGGAAGACGAAGCTCGACGTCAGGAACAGCGCCTCGCTGTGCTCCAGGAACTGGCTGCGCTCGGTGCCGGCGCGGATCGCCTGGGTCTCGACGCCGTAGCCCGCGAAGTCGTCATGGTCCATGCCCGGTTCCTTCCGCACGCCTTCACGGCGCCAAGAAAACAAAAGACCCGCCGGCGACAGCGCGCAGCGGGTCCCGCGGAACCGAGCTCGCTTTAGCCGGATTTATTAGGCGCCCGCAAGCTGAGTTCAACTCGGCGCCGGCCACATCATATCGCAGCGCGGCCGCGCCTTAGCCGTCGCCCGAATCGATCGCGAGGCTCAGCTGCGAAAGCCCGGACCCGCCGGCGACGAGCGGCGCCAGTCGCTCGCGCTCGATCCGGTCGAGGTAGGCCGGCGTGACGTCCCCGGTGACGTAGACGCCGTCGAAGCACGAGGCGTCGAAGTTGCGCAGCCCGGGACGGCAATCGCGCACCGCCTGCAGCATGTCCTCGAGCCGCTGGAACACCAGCGCGTCGGCGCCGATCGCCCGCTGGATCTCGTCATCGCTGCGCGACGCCGCGATGAGCTCCACGCGCGTCGGCATGTCGATGCCGTAGACGTTCGGGTATCGCACCGGGGGCGCCGTCGACGCGAAGTAGACGCGCGCGGCGCCGGAATCACGCGCCATCTGCACGATCTCCTGGCTCGTCGTGCCGCGCACGATCGAGTCGTCGACGAGCAGCACGTTCTTGCCCTTGAATTCGACGCCGATCGCGCTCAGCTTCTGGCGCACCGACTTCTTGCGCACCGCCTGTCCCGGCATGATGAACGTACGGCCGATGTAGCGGTTCTTGATGAATCCCTCGCGGTAGTCGATGCCGAGGCGATTGGCGAGCTGCAGCGCGGCCGGCCGGCTCGAATCCGGTATCGGCATCACGACATCGATGTCGCCGCGCGGAATCTTCGCCCTGACCTGCTCCGCGAGGTACTCGCCGAGGCGCAGCCGCGCCGCGTAGACGGATACGCCGTCGATCACCGAGTCCGGCCGCGCCAGGTAGACGAACTCGAAGATGCACGGATTGAGGCTCGGGTCGCGCGCGCATTGCCGGCGATGGATGCGCCCCTCGAAGTCGATGAAGATCGCCTCGCCCGGCTCGACGTCGCGTTCGAGGCGGAAGCCGAGGCCCTCGAGCGCCACCGATTCGGACGCCACCGCGTAGACGTTGCCGCCGTCGGTCTCCTGCACGCCGTAGCACAGCGGACGGATGCCGAACGGATCGCGAAACGCGAGCAGGCCGTAGCCCGCGATCTGCGCCACGACGGCATAGGAGCCGCGGACGCGGCGATGCACCGAGGCGATCGCCCGGAAGATCGCCTCGCTGTCGAGAGACAGCCCGTTGCTCGCGAGCTGCAGCTCGTGCGCCAGCACGTTGAGCAGCACCTCGGTATCGGAACTCGTATTGATGTGCCGCCGGTCGACGCGGAACATCTCTTCCTTCAGCGCAGCCGAGTTGGTCAGGTTGCCGTTGTGCGCGAGCGTGATGCCGAACGGCGCATTGACGTAGAACGGCTGCGCCTCCTCCGAGTTCGTCGCCGAGCCCTGCGTCGGATAGCGGACCTGCGCAATGCCGCAGTTGCCGGGCAGCGAGCGCATGTTGCGCGTGCGAAAGACGTCGCGCACGAGCCCGTTGCCCTTGAACATGTGGAAGGTGTTGCCGTGAGCCGTCGCGATGCCGGCGGCGTCCTGGCCACGATGCTGCAGCAGCAGCAGCGCGTCGTACAGCGACTGGTTGACCGGAAAATGGGCGACGACGCCGACGATCCCGCACATGTTTCAGCTGCTCCGCGCGCGAGCCTCGCCGGCCCCGGGGCCGGGTGCAACGCTCGCGCAGTTCAAGTTCGTTCCTGCGGGCGCCGCGGCGCCGGCATGGCCGGCAGCAGCGGATCGACCCATCGTAGCGCGGCTTCGGCGAACGGCAACAGCGCCGATCCGCGCCACACCGGGTGCTGCGCCAGGCCGAGCGTCCGCCCCAGCGCGACGCCCAGCACGACGATGAGAATCCCGCGCGTGAGGCCGAAGGCCGCGCCAAGCCCGCGATCGGCCGCCGACAGGCTCGCCGCCCGCATCAGGCGCCGCGCGAGCGCGCCGGCCAGCGAGAACAACAGCACGCATCCGACGACGATCGCGACGACGCCGAGCGCCGTACGGACAGGCGACCACGGGACCGCCGCTGCGGCGACCGCCCCGACGTCGGCGCCGTAGATCGCCGCGAGCACGAGGCCGGCGATCCAGCCGACCAGCGACAGGACCTCGCGAACGAACCCGCGCACCAGCCCGAATACCACGGACGCCAGCAGCACGACGAGGATCGCGGCGTCCGCCGGATTCATCGCCGGCATCGCGCCCGCGCCGGCGTAGGCCGCCCGCCGATCGCCATCACGCGGACCACCGGGTCACGGAGCAACGAGGTTGCCGTTGACCCCGATCGCGCGCAGTCGCGCTCGCGCGCGCTCGGCATCGTCGCGCGACGCGAACGGGCCGACGCGGACGCGGTAGCGCTGGCCGTCGCGCGTCTCCACGCGCTCGGTGTATGGCGCGAATCCGGCGCCGCGCAGGCGCGTGCTGAGTTCCTCCGCGGCCGTTTCGCTGCCCAGCGCGGCCACCTGGACCTGGATGTGGCCGCCGCGGGCAACGCCGACCGCGGCGCCAGCCGCGGCGTGTCCTTCGAGCAGTTCGCGTGCACGCGATTCCTCGGACCCGCCTGCCGTTGCCGTCGCAGGCCGCGAGGCCGCCTTTTCCGGCGCCGCTTTTTCCGCGGCTGCCTTCTCCGTCACCGGCTTTTCCGCCACCGGCTTTTCCGCCGCCGGCTTCTCCGGCGTCGCCCGGGTCGACGGCGAACGTTCGGGCGCCGCGGCCTTCATGCCTTCGCCGGCGTGCGAGGCCGTCGCGGGGGCCGGCGCCGCCGGCGTGGCGGGCGGCGGCGCGCCGGTCGAATCGGGCTCGCCAACCTCGGGGGGCGGGACGATCGGCGCCGAGCCGCTTTCGGCCGCCGGCGGCAGCGCGAGGCGCGGCGTGAACGGCGTCTTCTCGCTCGGGATGTCGATCGGGATGTTGTCGGCGACCGGCCGCGGTGCCGGGTCCAGCACGAGGGGGACGACGATCACGACCGCGAGCAGCAGAGCGGCGGCGCCGACGAGGCGGCGCCGGGCACGCACGCGCAGCGCCGCCGCGGGATTCGCGGCGTCGCCGGATTCCTCGAGGCGTGACGCGCGCGACGCGGAGGCGCTCGCCGCCGTGGACGAACTGCCTTGGCGCCGCCAGAATCTCCAGGCCCAGGCCATCACGTCTCCCGCGTCGACTTCACGCGGAACGCGGCGCCAGGCGCGCCTGCATGACGGGGGTGCGCATCACCTCGCCGACGGTGAGGAACGAGCCGAAGACGACGATTCTATCATCGGGTCCGCTCGCCTCCAGCGCGGCACCCCACGCCGCTTCGATCGTCGGATGGATCGCGATGTCCGCCGCATCGCCATCGACGCTGCGTATGATGGCCGCCACCTCTTCCGCGGGCGCGCCGCGCGGCCCACCCGTCGGTCCGACGCACCAGCGATCGATGCGCCCTTTCAGGCGCGCCACCGAACCGGCAATGTCCTTGTCGCGAAGCATCCCGAACACCGCCCGCGTCCGCGGGAAGTAGCCCTGCCGGTCGAGGTCGCGGGCCAGTACGGCGACCGCGTGCGGGTTGTGCGCGACGTCGAGAACCACCGACGGCCGCCCCGGCAGGACCTGGAAGCGCGCCGCCAGCTCGACCCGCAGCAGGCCTTCGCGAACGTCCTGCTGGCCCAGCGGCAGGCGCGGCGCGAGCGCCTCGAGGGCGGCGAGCACGCCGGCCGCATTGACGAGCTGGTTCGACCCGCGCAGCGCGGGATACGGCAGCCCGGCACGCCGCACCGCTCGTCCGTGGAAGTTCCAGTGCGTCGGCGTCGCGCTGAACGTGAACTCGGTCCCGGAGCGGCGCAGGTCGGCGCCGATGCGGTGCGCGTAGTCGACGAGCGTCGACGGTGCCATCGGATCGCTGCAGATCGCCGGCCGGCCGCCGCGATAGACGTGGGCCTTTTCCAGCGCGATCGCCTCGCGCGTCGGTCCGAGCAACTCGACGTGGTCGAGGTCGATCGACGTCACGATCGCGCAATCCGCATCGACGATGTTGACGGCATCCAGGCGACCGCCGAGCCCGATTTCCAGGATCGCGGCGTCGAGCGCGGCTCGCGCGAAGCGATGCAGGATCGCGAGCGTCGTGAATTCGAAATAGGTCAGGTTCGTCGCGGCACGTGCGTTCTCGACCGCGGCGAGCGATTCGACCAGGTCGCGATCGTCGACCTCGCGGCCGTCGATGCGTGCCCGCTCGTTGAACCGCACGAGGTGCGGCGACGTATACAGTCCGGTCCGATAGCCGCCGGCGCGCAGGATCGATTCGAGCATCGCGCACGTCGAGCCCTTGCCGTTCGTTCCGGCGACGACGAACGTCGGGCAGTCCAGCGCGATGTCGAGGCGCTGCGCGACGTCGCGAACCCGCTCCAGTCCGAGTTCGATCGGCCGCGCGTGCAGGCGCTCCGCATGCTGAAGCCAGCGCTCGAGCCCGGCCGTGGACGGCGGCGGCGCGAGCGGCGTTTCAGGCGAGGGCATCGGCCGGCTGGCGCTGAAGCAGGGCCAGCAGCCGTGCGAGTTCGTCGCGCAGCGCGCGGCGATCCAGGATCATGTCGACGGCGCCCTTCTGCAGCAGGAACTCGGCGCGCTGGAACCCGTCGGGCAGCTTCTCGCGGACGGTCTGCTCGATCACCCGCGGCCCGGCAAAACCGATCAGCGCCTTCGGCTCCGCGATGACGATGTCGCCCATGAAGGCGAATCCGGCCGACACGCCACCGGTCGTCGGATCGGTGAGCACGGAGATGAACGGCAGGCGCGCCTCGGCGAGCCGCGCGATCATCGCGGTCGTCTTCGCCATCTGCATCAGTGACAGCAGGCCCTCCTGCATCCGCGCCCCGCCCGAGGCCGTGAAGCAGATGAACGGCGTCTTCTGCTCGAGAGCGGCGCGCACGCCACGCACGAAGCGCTCACCGACGACCGAGCCCATCGTCCCGGCCATGAATTCGTACTCGAAGCAGGCCACGACGACCGGCAGCGCGCGGATCGCGCCGCCGACGACGACCAGCGCGTCGGTCTCGCCGGTGTCCTGCATCGCGACCTGCAGGCGCTCGGCGTATTTGCGGCTGTCCTTGAAACGCAGCGCATCGACCGGAATGACCTCCTGGCCGATTTCGAAGCGCCCCTCGGGATCGAGCAGCCCGTCGAGGCGGGCACGCGCGCCGATGCGCATGTGGTGCGAGCACTTCGGGCAGACCTGCAGCGATCGCTCCAGCTCCGCGGTGTACAGCACCGCCTCGCAGCCGGGGCACTTGATCCACAGGCCTTCGGGCACCGCGCGTCGCGAGCCGCCCTGCTTGATTCGGGGCGGAAGCAGCTTGTCGATCCAGCTCATCGGGTTTCCTTCACGCGGCGCTGCTCGTCGGCCTGCGTCGCCCTGGAACCTCCGGCCGCGGCCTGCGCCCGCTGCCGGTCGATCGCCGTCCGGATGCCGGCGACGAGTTCGCGCACCGCGCCGACGACGCGGTCCCGCGGCGCCGACTCGATTTCCTGGATCAGCCGCGAGCCGATCACGACCGCATCCGCGAAGGCGGCGATCGCCTGCGCGCTCGCCGCGTCGCGAATACCGAAGCCGACGCCGATCGGCACGCCGGTCCGCGCGCGTATCGCCGGCAACCGCTGTGCCACGGCGCCGACATCGAGGTGCGCGGCACCGGTCGTGCCGGTGAGGCTGACATAGTAGATGTAGCCGCTCGCGACCTGTGCCACCCGCGCGATGCGCTCGTCCGTCGACGTCGGCGCGAGCAGGAAAATCGGATCGATGCCGGCGGCGCGCATCGCCGCCGCAAAATCATCGCACTCTTCCGGCGGGTAGTCGACGACCAGCACGCCGTCGACGCCGGCGGCGCGCGCCGCGTCGACGAACGCGGCCCGGCCCATCGCCTCGATCGGGTTCGCATACCCCATCAGGACGAGCGGCGTCGCCTGGTCCGTGCGCCGGAACTCCGCGACGATCTGCAGCGTGCGCCGCAGGCCGACGCCGTTGGCGATGGCGCGCTCCGCCGCACGCTGGATCACCGGACCGTCGGCCATCGGATCGGAGAAGGGCACGCCGAGCTCGATGACGTCGGCGCCGGCCGCGGCGAGCGCGTGCAGCAGCTCGAGGGTGACCTCCGGCGCCGGGTCGCCCGCGGCGATGTACGGCACGAGGCCGCAGCGGCCGTCGCGGCGCAACGCGGCAAAGCGCTGCGAAATCCTCGTCATGCGGACCCTTTCCGCGGCCCGCCGGCGCGCCAGGCGAGCGTCGCCTGGCGGCACGATTCGCGGCAGAAGAATTCCAGGCCGCTCGCCTCGGCGACGATATGCAGGTCCTTGTCGCCGCGCCCGGACAGGTTGACGAGAAGGATGCGGTCACGCGGCAGCGTCGGCGCGAGGCGGGTCGCATGCGCGAGCGCGTGGCTCGACTCCAGCGCCGGGATGATGCCTTCGATGCGGCAACAATCGTGGAACGCCTTCAGCGCCTCGGCGTCGGTGGCGCCGACATATTGCGCGCGTCCGGAATCCTTCAGCCACGCATGCTCCGGGCCGACACCCGGATAATCCAGCCCGGCCGAGATCGAGTGCGTCTCGCTGATCTGCCCGTCGGCATCCTGCAGCAGGTACGTGCGATTGCCATGCAGGACGCCCGGCTTGCCGCACTGCAGGCTCGCCGCGTGCCGGCCGGTGGCCAGCCCGTCGCCGGCCGCCTCGACGCCGACCAGCTTCACCGACGCGTCCTCGATGTAGTCGTAGAAGATCCCGAGCGCGTTGCTGCCGCCGCCGACGCATGCGATCACGACGTCGGGCTGGCGGCCGGCGATCTCCGGCATCTGGACGCGGCATTCGCGCCCGACGATCGAATTGAAGTCGCGCACCATCATCGGGTAGGGATGCGGTCCGGCGACGGTACCGATGATGTAGAACGTGTCGGCCACGTTCGTGACCCAGTCGCGCATGGCCTCGTTCAGCGCATCCTTCAGCGTCCGCGATCCGCTCTCGACCGGCACGACCTCGGCGCCGAGCAGCTTCATCCGATAGACGTTGGCCGCCTGGCGCCCGACATCGTGCGCGCCCATGTAGACGACGCAGCGCATGCCGAAGCGCGCCGCCACGGTCGCCGTCGCGACGCCGTGCTGGCCGGCGCCCGTCTCGGCGATCACGCGCGGCTTGCCCATCCGTCGCGCCAGCAGCGCCTGCCCGATCGTGTTGTTCACCTTGTGCGCGCCGGTGTGGTTGAGGTCTTCGCGCTTCAGGTAGATCTGCGCCCCGCCCAGTTCCTCCGACCAGCGGCGCGCATGGTAGATCGGGCTCGGGCGCCCGATGAAGTGCTTCAGTTCGCGCTCGAGCTCGGCGCGGAACGCCGGGTCGCGGCGCGCCTCGTCGTAGGCCGCGCCCAGCTCGTCGAGCGCCTTCATCAGCGTCTCGGCGACGAACACGCCGCCGTACGGACCGAAATGGCCGCGTGCGTCCGGCAGGTCATAAGGCG
Organism: Burkholderiaceae bacterium; assembly: GCA_035524275.1. GTDB lineage: Bacteria > Pseudomonadota > Gammaproteobacteria > Burkholderiales > Burkholderiaceae_F > DATKPC01. The sequence continues at coordinate 3,529 of DATKPC010000097.1, read as the reverse complement.
TCATCAGGCATCTCCCGCGGAATCCGGTGCTGCGCGATCGGCTTCGCGCACGGCCGCGACGAAGTCCCGCATCAGGGCCTCGCTCTTCACGCCGCGCTCGCTTTCCACGCCGCTGCTGACGTCGACGGCGTCCGGCCGTACGGCCGCGATCGCCGCACCGACGTTGCCGGCCGTCAGGCCGCCGGCAAGGACCAGCGGCCGCGTGCGCGCGCCGCGCCCCGGGATCCGGGTCCAGTCGAACGTGCGCCCGCTCCCTCCGTGGCCGGGCGTCGGCGTATCGACCAGCAGCGCGCGCGCCGTCGCGAATCGACGCTGCCAGTCTAGCAAATCGACGCCCTCGCCCAGCGCCACGGCGCGCAGGTACGGACGGCGATGGCGCTCGCAATCCACCGGCGATTCGCTGCCGTGGAACTGCAGCAGCGCATCCGGGACGTGCTCGCGCGCCTCGTCGATCTGCGCCGCATCGGCGTCGACGAAGAGGAGCACGGGCGTCACGAAAGGGGTGAGCGAACGTGCCAGCGACGCCAGCCGGGACGGCGGCACGTAGCGCGGGCTGCGCGCATAGCAGACGAACCCGACCGCGTCGACGCCCAGCGCGCACGCCCGTTCGACATCCTCGACGCGCGTCAGCCCGCAGAACTTGATCCGTGTCCGGGTCATATCCGTTCCAGCACGACATCCTCCGGCGGCGGCAGGCCGAAGCGGGCGTCGTAGTCGACCGCGGTCAGGTAGAGCCCCGCCGCGGCGAAGGTCGGCGACGCCAGGCGACGATCGCGCGACGCGAGCACGTCGGCGATCCATCCGACGGGGCGGCGACCGACGCCGACGTCGACCAAGCTGCCGACGATGTTCCGCACCATATGATGCAGGAACGCGTTGGCCTGCGCGCGCACGAGGATGAAACGGCCGTGCGGCGCGACGTCCAGGACGCGAAGCTCGCGCTCGGCGCTCGCCGCCTGGCATTCCGCGGCACGAAAGGCGCTGAAGTCGTGGCGCCCGACGAGAAGCCGGGCCGCCGCCTGCATCGCGGCCACGTCCAGAGGCCGGAACACCCACCCGACGCGCTCGCGGCGCAACGGCGAGCGGACCGCGGAAATCTCGATCAGGTAGTCGTAGCGTCGGGCCAGCGCCGAATAGCGCGCATGGAACGCGTCGTCGACCTCGCGCGCCCAGCGTATCGCGACGGTCGGCGGAAGGAACCGGTTGACGCCGCGGACCCAGCTCGCCCGTTCGCGCTGCAGCGGCGTGTCGAGATGAACGACCTGGTAGGTCGCGTGGACGCCGGCGTCGGTGCGCCCGGCGCATGTCGTGGCGACCGGCGCGCCGCAGAACGACGCCAGGGCGGCCTCGAGCGCGTCCTGGACGGCGCGGCGGTCGGGCTGGGTCTGCCAGCCGCGGAACGCGCTGCCGTCGTATTCGATGCCGAGGGCAAGGCGCACGCTGCGCGGATCCGGGCCATCAATGCGGGCCCGGAAGCGGCGCGCCCTGGCGCGCCGCTTCCGGGCCGCATCCGATCGGAGACGACGCCGTCAGGCGTCGACCATCTTGATCAGGTCGACGGCCTGCTGGCGTTGCTCGCGGGTTCCGTCGCGCATGACCTCCTCGAGCAGTTCGCGCGCGCCGTCCTTGACGCCGAGGTCGATGTAGCCGCGCGCCAGGTCGAGCTTCGTCGCCATCTGCGCCGCCAACGGGCTGCCGGCCTGCGTTTCGGTCTTGCGGCCGCTCAGTCCGAGGTCGGCGCCGGTCAGGTCGAAGTCGATCAAGGGCACGGTCGCCTGGTCCGTATTGGAGGTCAGCCGCGGCGCGGTCTCGTCGGGCAGTGCCCCGACGCTGCCGAGAAGCGTGGGTCGCGAAAGCGCCTCCTCGAGCGGGCCCACCGCCGGCGGCGGGGTGCGCGCCGGCGGGGGCGGCGGCGGCATGATCGTCCGCGGCTGCACCGTCACCGGCTGCACCGTCGGCGGCGACAGGTTCAGGTCGATCTGCGGGATCGCCCCGAATCCGCCGACGGTCGGGGCTGGCGCCATCGGCGCGCGCGAGACGCTGGTCGGGAACGACAGGTCGAGGTCGGGGATGGTCGGCGCCTCGCCACGGATCGTCGTCGGGCCGGGCTCGGGCGCGGCGGCCGGCGCCGGAGTCATCCACGCGGCGGGCGCCGGCGCGGCCTTCGCGACCGGTTCCGCATGCGGCTCGATCACCGGCGGAACCGGAGCGACCGGCATGGCCGGCGGCATGCTGATCGGCGGCTGGATCGTCTCGCCCGCGGGCGAGGCGACCGGCATGCCGGTGCTCGGCTCCAGGTTCAGCTTCGAAGGGCCGCCGAGGTCGAAGTCCAGCGCGCCGAAGTCGATGTTGCTCGCGGCGCCGCCAAACGGATCGATCGTCGCCGGCTTCGTCGGCTGCACGGCCTGCGCTTCATGGTCCGACAGCGGCAGCGTCGCCTCGAAGCGGGCTCCCGGCAGGTCGGTATTGGCCTGCAGATGCGGCGCCTCGTGCTGCGCGACCGGCTCCGCGGCGTCATGCGCGGCGAGCTGCGAGTCGACGCCAAGCTTCGTCGCCGGCTCCTCGTCGAGGTGCCGCGGCAGGCCGGTCGGGGAGCCGAGTTCGAGATCGACGACCGGCTCCTCGTGGGCGGCCGGTTCCGGCCCGAACGTCGCGGCCGGCGCAATGACTCCGCCGAGCGACGGCGTGCGATCCTGGCCCGACCCGGGTGCGAGCCGAAGCTCGGTCGTCGGCGCGCGCGCCGCGAGGTCGGCCGCGCCGCCCTGCGGCGCGAACATCGGATTGGCCGGATCCAGCGTCCGGCCGAGCTTGACCGCATGCTCCCATTCCGGGCCGGTGCCGCCGGTGCGGTCGCGCAGTTCCTGCGCCACCGCCTCGAAAGACGCCTTGTCGCCGCGGCGCGAGAAGATCTCGAGGAGCTTCAGTCGCACGGCATGGCGGTCGGGCTGCGCGCGCAGCGCTTCCTTGAGAATGTCCTCGGCCTGCTCCTCGCGTCCGTAGGCGATGTAGACGTCGGCCTCGGCGACCGGGTCGACCTCGTTCGAGTCCAGCTGCGACGCCGCCGGGATGAAGCTCGAGTTGAACGTGCTGGTCGCGCCGGTGTCGACGCTTTGGCCTCCGGTGGAGCCGAACATCGAGTTGGCGCGCATGCCGTCGCCGCTGGTCTGGAACTCGTCCGACTCGTCGTTCTTGCGGCGACGGTACCAGTTCAGTCCGTAGACGAGGCCGACGCCGGCGAGTGCCAGGCCGACCAGCGTCCACGGCGAGGACAGGAGGCTGTCCATCAGGCCACCGCCAGCCTCCGGCGTCGCCGCCGGTGCCGGCGCAGGCGCCGGGGCGGGCGCCGGGGCAGGAGCCGCGGCGACAGGTGCCGGGGCGGGAGCCGGCGCCGGGGTTTCGGCGACCGGCGCCGGCGCCGGCGCGGGAGTCGGTGCCGGCGCAGGGGCCGGGGCCGCCGCGACCGGCGCAGGGGCCGGGGCCGGCGTCTCGGCCTGCTTCTGCGCCGTCGCGCCCGACTTGCTCTCGACCT
>DATKPC010000096.1:0-37758 GCA_035524275.1 Burkholderiaceae bacterium | reverse complement strand
CGCGGCCTCCGGCGACTCCGGGAAGCGACGGCGCAATTCCTCCGCACGCTGATGCTCCACCGTCGTGTCGCCCGCGCCGTGCGCGATGCGCACGCCGAGCCAAAGCAGGTCAGGCCGCGGATCCGTCGAACGCTGCAGCAGGTCGTAGTAGAAGTTCGCGCGATCCAGTTGTCCCTTGACCAGGTACAGGCGCGCGAGCTGGAACTTCGCGACCGGGCTGCTGGCATCGGCCTCGAACGCACGCTTCAGGTAGGTCTCGGCGGCCGCCAGGTCACCGGTCTGAAAGAGGCAGACGCCGGCGTTCTGCAGCGGCATCGCCGGCGTCTGGTAGAGCCGGTTGGCCGCGGCGCGGTCGAAGTAGCGGATCGAATCGCGCTCGTGGCCGGTGCGGCAGAGGAACCAGCCGTAGTTGTTGTTGAGCTCGCCGCTGTCCGGATCCATCCGCAGCCCGCGATTGAAGTTCGCATCGGCTTGCGCACGGTCGTTGAGATCCATGTAGATGACGCCGAGCAGGCCGTAGGCCATCGGCATGTCCGGATAGATCGACAGCGCGCGATTCGTCTCGTCGATCGCCGTCGGCAGCTGTCCCTGCGTGTAGTACTGCGACGCGAGCTGCAGGCGCACTTCGGCGCGCCGCTTCGCGTCGGCCGGGCTGCCGGACCCGTCGGCGCCCGGGGACGACGCCACCGGAACGCCGTTCACCGTCGTCGTCGTGTTGCACGCCGACAGGGCCAGAACGACCGCGAACGCCGCCAGCCCCGCGGCGGCGCGCCGGCCGCGATGATCTTCGAACGCGCTGGAACGTCCCATTGCCGCGGTGCTCAGCGCGGGCCGGCCGCAGCCGCGGCGGCAACCGTCGTCGTCGATGCACCGATGCGACGCAGCGGTCGCTCGACAACGCCCGTCCGGTCCTGGACGGCGCCGGCGAGTTGTCCGCAGGCCGCGGCAATGTCGTCGCCGCGGACCTTTCGCGTCGTCGCGACGAGCCCGGCCTCCGCGAGGCGAGCCGCGAAGGCCTGGATGCGTTCCGGCCGCGAGCCCTGCAGCGGCGAGCCGGGAAATGGATTGAAGCGGATCAGGTTGAACTTGCACGGCACGTCGGCCACGAGCGCGACGAGCTCGCGTGCATGCGCGTCGCGGTCGTTGATGCCGTCGAGCATCACGTATTCGAACGTGATGAAGTCGCGCGGGGCGTGCGGCAGGTAGCGCCGGCAGGCAGCGAGCAGTTCGCGCAGCGGGTACTTGCGATTCAGCGGCACCAGCTGGTCGCGCAGCGCATCGTTCGGCGCGTGCAGCGACACCGCCAGCGCGACGGGACAATCCGCCGCGAGACGATCGATCTGCGGCACCATGCCGGACGTCGACAGCGTCACCCGCCGCCGCGACAGCCCATAGGCGTTGTCGTCGAGCATCAGCCGCAGCGCCGGCAGCACCGCGGCATAGTTCTGCAACGGCTCGCCCATGCCCATCAGCACGACATTGCTGATGACGCGGCCGCCGTCGGTCGACATCGCGCCGTCGAACGTCGCCTCGCGTCGCAGCGCGTGCTCCGCGTGCCACAACTGGCCGACGATCTCGCCGGTCGACAGGTTGCGATTGAACCCCTGGTGGCCGGTTGCGCAGAAGGTGCAGTTCACCGCGCACCCGGCCTGCGAAGAGATGCAGAGGGTCCCGCGGTCGACCTCCGGGATGTAGACCGTCTCGACCGCATTGCCGCCCCCGACGTCGACGAGCCACTTGCGCGTGCCGTCAAGCGAGCGCGTGTCCGCGACGATCGTCGGCGCACCGACGGCAGCCCGCTCGGCGAGGCGCTCGCGCAGGCTTCGCGCGACGTCGGTCATCCGATCGAAATTCGCCTCGCCGCGCCGGTGCAGCCAGCGCAAAAGCTGCGTGGCGCGGAATCGCTTCTCGCCGATCGATTCGATCCAGTCACCCAGCGCCTGGGCGTCCAGCTCGAGCAGGTTCACGCGATCCATGGCAGGCGAATCGGGACAGCCGGAACGTCGTGGCGGGCGCGGCAGCGCGGCTTGTCGATGCAGTCCGCGCCTCAGCGCGAATGCACGTCGTGCGTCGGGAAGAAGAAGGCGATCTCGCCGCGGGCGGTCTCGGCGGCATCCGAGCCGTGGACCGCATTGGCATCGATGCTGTCGGCGAAATCGGCGCGGATCGTGCCGGCTGCCGCTTTCTTCGGATCCGTGGCGCCCATCAGGTCGCGGTGACGCAGGATCGCCCCTTCGCCCTCGAGGACCTGGATCATCACCGGCCCGGAGATCATGAATTCGACGAGATCGCGGAAGAAGGGCCGCTCGCGGTGCACCGCGTAGAAAGCCTCGGCCTGCGCGCGCGACAGGTGCATCATCCGCGCAGCGACGATCTTCAGGCCCGCGCCCTCGAAACGGGCGAGGATCTGGCCAATGACGTTCTTGCGCACGGCATCGGGCTTGATGATCGAGAGGGTTCGTTCAATAGCCATCGCGAGTCCAGGATTTCCGATAAGAATTAAGGGGTTGCAGTATGCAACCGAACTCTAGATCTTATCATGAGGGCAGGCCGTCCCGGTCCTCGCGCCGCAATTCCCGCCGGCGCGCGTGCGTTACGTGGCGCCGTCCGGTTGCAGCAGCGCGATCGATTCGACATGCGAGGTCTGCGGAAACATGTTGACGACCCCGGCGGCCATGAGGCGCCAGCCGCCTTCATGGACCAGCACGGCGGCGTCGCGCGCCAGGGTCGCCGGATTGCACGACACGTAGACGAGCCGTTCCGGCCGCTGCGTCGTTGCCGCCAGCACGCGGACGATCGCCAGCGCGCCTTCGCGCGGCGGGTCGACGAGCACCCGGTCGATCGGCCCCGACTCGCCATTCAAGCGATCCCACGCGCTGGCGTCGTAGGCGAAGAGATCGAGCGACGCGAACTCGGTGCGCGCCGAAAGGCCATGGGCCGCCGCCGCGGCGCGCGCCCGATCGACGAGCAGGGCCGAGCCCTCGAAACCGGCCACGCGCGCCGCCTGGCGCGCCAGCGGCAACGTGAAATTACCGAGGCCGCAGAAGAAGTCCACGACGCGGCTTTCCGGCCGCGGGGCGAGGAGGCGGACGGCCGAGCGCACCAGCACCTCGTTGATCCGCGGATTGACCTGCGTGAAATCGGTCGGGCCGAATTCGAGGCACAGGTCGAACTCAGGCAAAGGCATCCGCAGCAGGCCGGCATCGGCCGGATCCATGGGAGAGGCCGTCTCCGGGCCCTTGGCCTGCAGCCAGATCCGCACCCGGTGGCGATCGCCGAACGCGCGCAGCAGGCGAAGATCCGCGGGCGACGGCGGCTCCAGGACGCGAAAGACGAGGATGACATCGCCGCCGTCATCTTCGTCGTCGGCACGATTGGCGCCGACGCCGACCTCGATCTGCGGCATGCGACGGCGGATCGTGAGCGACTCCACCAGCGCGCGCAACAGCGGCAGCAGCGCGGCGACGCGCGGCGGGAGCACGAGGCAGGTGCGCATATCGGCGACGTGGCTGCTCGCGCGCTCGTGGAATCCGACCAGCACGCCGCCCTTCTTCTCCACGTCCCGGACCGATAGCCGCGCGCGGTGGCGATAGCCCCAGGGTTGGCCCGCGATCGGCCGCAGCATCGTCTCCGGACGCAGGCGACCGATGTGCCGCAGCGCGTCCTCCAGCGCGCGCTGCTTGATCGCGACCTGCGCCTGCGGCGCGAGATGCTGCATCGAGCAGCCGCCGCAGGACTCCCGCTCGAAGCCGAAATGCGGACACGGCGGTTCGCGCCGCTCGACGCTGCGCCGCTCGATCGCGGCGCAGGTTGCCGTCTCGTAGCTCGGCTTCGCGCGCGTCGTTCGCACCTTGACCCGTTCGCGCGGCAGCGCGCCGTCGACGAAAACGACCTTGCCGCCGCGGCGACCGACGCCACGGCCTTCGAGATCGAGCGACTCGATGTCCACGGGCTCCGGATCCACCGGCAGGTCCCGCGGCCCGGCCGTTGGGCGTGTCGAGCGCCGCATCACGTGGCCGACGAGTCGCCGGCCGCCGACGTCGCGGGCGACGGTGGCCAGGCGGCGAGGTACGCCGACCAGTGATCGCCGGCAAGCGAACGCAGGCTGTCGCGCACCACGTCGACCTCCGCGTCGTAGGCGACCGGGTCGAGGATGCCTCGCATCCGCTGGAAGCGGCAGTACAACAGGTACGTATTGACGACGTCGGTCTCGCAATACGCGCGGATGGATTCGATGCCGCCGTCGCAAAACGCGTCCCAGACCTTCGAGCCGTCCATCCCGAGCTTGCCCGCGAAGCCGCACAGTCGGGACAGCTCATCGAGGGGCGCGGCGGCTCGCCCCTGGTAGGCCGACAGCACGTCCATCAGGTCGAGGTGGCGCGCGTGATAACGGCCCAGGTAGCTGTTCCAGCGAAAGTCGCGATCGGAATCGCCCTGCTCCCAGTAGCGTGCGGCGACGATGCCATGGATCATCGCGCGATAGTGGAGCACCGGCAGGTCGAAGCCGGTGCCGTTCCAGCTGACGAGTTGCGGCGTGTAGCGCTCGATGACGCGAAAGAAGTCGTTCACGAGCCGGCCCTCGTCGTCGCCGGGCTGCCCCAGGCACCGCACGCGGAATTCGCGATCGTCGCGGAATGCGCAGCCGATCGCGACGATGCGATGGCAATGAAGCGCGAGGAATTCGCTTCCGGTGCGCTCGGCCCGCTCGGCGAACGCCTGCTGCGCGACCTCGCGGTCGCCCAGCGCCCGCCACGCCGGACGAAGGCGCCGAAGCCCTTCGACGTCCGGGACGGTTTCGAGGTCGAACACCAGCACGGGAACCATGGGCGCGATTCTAGGGCCTGCGCACGGTAGGGATAACCGTGCGTCGCCACCGGAAAGCCCGCGCCGACGCCTAGAACAAGACGTCCCGTCCGACGCCGTGCGCGACGAGCGACCGCCGCATGCGCTGCAGCGCCTCCTGCTGGATCTGGCGCACGCGTTCGCGGGTCAGCCCGAGGTCGAGCGCGACGTCCTCGAGCGTCGCCGGGTCGGCGCTGTCCAACCCGAATCGACGCTGGATCACGAGGCGCTGCTTCGCCGGGAGTTGCTCGAGCCATTCGTGGACGAGTCGCTCCCGCTCGCGGTCGCCGACGTGCGCGTCCGGCGACGCGGTGCCGGCGTCGGTAACACGGTCGAGCAGCGACACCGAAGCGTCCTCGTCGATCGGCGTATCGAGCGAGGTCGCCGCCTCGGCGTGCCGCAGGATGTCGGCCACGGTCCCGACGCCCTTGCCGACGGCGCGCGCGATGTCCTCGATCCGCACCTCGCGGGCCGCCCCGCGGGACGCGCATTCGGATTCCAGCGCGCGCCGCGCGCGGCGCACCTGGTTCAGTTCCCGCACGACATGGACCGGCAGGCGCACCGTGCGCGCCTGGTTCACGATCGCGCGCTCGATCGACTGTCGGATCCACCACGTCGCGTACGTCGACAGCCGGAAGCCGCGCTGCGGATCGAACTTCTCCAGCGCGTGGATCAGTCCGAGATTACCCTCCTCGATCAGGTCCATCAGCGCGACGCCGCGATTGGCGTAGTTCTTCGCGATCGAGACGACGAGACGCAGGTTGCGCTCGATCATCGTCTGCCGCGCGGCGAAGTCGCCGGCGCGGGCACGCAGCGCGTAGCCGTGCTCCTCCTCGGGCGTCAGCAGCGGCCGGGCGCCGATCGCCTGCAGGTAGCGCTGCACCGTATCGCCCGAGATTTCCTCTTGCGCCGTCGCGACTTCGCTCGAGGAATTTCCGCTCGCGGTCGCGTCTGCGGCATCGCGCACGTCCGGATCGAACGCCTCGTCGATGGCCGGATCTTCGGGGCCGCCGTCCGCGAAACCCGGCACGTCGCGCCGCTGCGCCGTGCGTTCGAGCTCCGGATTACTGCCATCGTCGTCGCGAAAGGCCATGTCGCGCCGTCCCGATCCCGAAAGGGAACCGGCCGACGCCCCGTCAGCGAGCGGGCAGGTAACGCACAGGGTCGACCGGTTTGCCCTGGCGCCGGATCTCGAAGTGCAAGCGTGGCGAATCGGCCTCCGACTTGCCGAGCGCGGCGATCCGCTGCCCGCGCTTTACCGCCTGCCCTTGAGCGACGACGATCTCGCGATTGTGCGCATAAGCCGAGATGAAGTCGTCGGAGTGCTTGATGATGACCAAATTGCCATAGCCGCGCAAGCTGCTTCCGCTATAGACGACCGTCCCGTCGTTGGCGGCCACGACCGGGTCGCCTTCGTGCCCGTCGATGTCGATGCCCTTGTTGCGCGGATCGTCGAACTTCGCGACGACCTTGCCCGCGGCGGGCCATACCCAACCGGCGGTTTCGACGGCGGCTGCGGCCGGGGCGCCGGTGCCGTGCGCGGCATCGGCTTCCGGCGTGCCGCCCGCCGCCGGCGTGGCCGGCGCCGGAGCCGTCGGCGCGCTGCCGGCGGGGGGCGGCAGCGCGCTGCCCGCGCTGCCCAGCGGATGGATCTCGACGGCGCTCGCCGGACCGACCGGGACGGTTGCCACGGCCGCCGAGGCTTCGTCGCCGGGCGGCTGGACCTTCAGCACCTGGCCGACGCGCAGCTTCGTCGGATCGTCGAGGCCGTTCCAGCGCGCGAGGTCGCGGTAGTCGCGACCGAACGCCAGGGCAATGCTGTAGAGCGTGTCGCCGCGCTGCACCACGTAGTTTCCGTCGCCGTCCTTCTCTCGTGCGCCCGCGGTGCCGGGCGCGGTCGGGCCGCCCGCGGCGGTCGCCGGCGCGTTGGCAGCGGGCGTGGCCTCGGAACGCGATGACCGGTCGACGATCGGGGCTTCCTGCAACGCGACGGTCGCGCAACCCGCGACCGCGGTCGCCAGCACGGCGAGCGAGGCCCGCCGGACCGCGGTGAACCAGGCTGCCGGCAGGTCGTGGCCCGGCACATCCGTCGCCGGCAGGTCGATGGCCGGCGCGCGCCCGTTGCAGATCCAACGCTTCATTGGGTTCCCTGTTTGATCGGAACGAATCTCACGTCCTCGCCCACGTGACGCTGGACGCGCCCGGCCGCATCGCGCCAGATGACGCACAGCCGCTGCGTGCCGCGGCCGATCGGTGCGACGATTCGCCCCCGCGGTGCCAGCTGGTCCAGCCACGCCGAGGGCACGTCGTCGCCCGCCGCCGCGGCGACGATCGCCGAGAACGGCGCGGCCGACGGCAAGCCCAGCATGCCGTCGCCCAGCACCAGCCTCAGGTTGCGGATGCGCAGCGGCCGCAGGTTCGTGCGAGCGAGCTCGTGCAGCGCGCGCACCCGCTCGATCGAATACACCTCGCCGAAGATCCACGCCAGCACGGCAGCCGCGTAGCCGCAACCGGTGCCGATTTCCAGCACGTGCGCCGTCGCCGGATCGTCCACGCCCGCCAGGGCCAGTTCCGCGCTGCGGGCCACGATGTAGGGCTGCGAGATCGTCTGTCCGTAGCCGATCGGCAGCGCCGTGTCCTCGTAGGCCCGGCTCGCCAACGCGGCGTCGACGAAGGCATGCCGCGGGACAGCCGCCATCGCGCTCAGCACGCGCGCGTCGTGAACGCCCAGCTCGCGCACGCGCTCCACCATTTTTTCGCGGACGCGAGCGGAAGCCAGTCCCTGGTTTTCCGCGGCCTGGCCGACGCGAGGACGGCCGCTGGCGGTCATCGACGCACGTGACCCGCGCTGGCGGGCGTCGCGGCAGTACCGGTCATCGTGCCCAGCCACCCTGCGACGTCGCCCATCTTGGCGACGTTCGTGAGATCGATCTGCAGCGGCGTCACCGAGACGCGGCCGGCCGCGGTCGCATGGAAATCCGTCCCGGGTCCGGCATCGCGGGCCTCGCCGGCGCCGCCGACCCAGTAGATCGTCTCGCCGCGCGGATTCGCCGACCGCACGACGGGCTCGGACTGATGGCGCTTTCCCAACCGCGTGCAGACGGGTTCACCGAGGGCCTCGCGCGCGAGGTTCGGGATGTTGACGTTCAACAGCCACGCATGGTCCAGGGCGCCGGCGGCGATCAGGCGCTCGACGATCGCCGCCGCGACGTCGCCGGCGGCGTCGAGGTGCTCGAAGCCCTTGTCGACCTGCGAGAAGGCGATCGACGGCACCCCGAAGAGGTAGCCTTCCATCGCCGCGGCGACCGTACCGGAATAGATGGTGTCGTCGCCCATGTTCTGGCCGTTGTTGATGCCGGATACGACCAGGTCCGGACGCGCCTCCAGCAGGCCCGTGAGCGCGATGTGGACGCAGTCGGTTGGCGTTCCGTTCACGAAGAGGAAGCCGTTGGGTGCGCGGGCCACCGTGAGGGGGCGGGTCAGCGTGAGCGAGTTGGACGCCCCGCTGCAGTTCTGCTCAGGCGCAATGACCGTCACGTCGCCGAAGCGCCGCATTGCGGAAGCGAGCGCGGCGATCCCGGGCGCCAGGTAGCCGTCGTCGTTGGAAACCAGGATCCGCATCGATCGCCAATAATACGCGAGGTCGACGGGCGCCGAATGCAATACGGGCGCCGCTCGGCCGTCTCCCGTTGCCATGAAGGCCGCACTGTCGATCGAAACCATGGCTGCCACGCGCGAGCGCCGCCTGGCCGAGGCCGTCGCCGAGGAACGCGGGCGGCTGCTGCGCTTCATCCGGCGCCGCGTCGCTGACGCCGGCGATGCGGAGGACATCCTGCAGGACGTCCTCGCGGAGTTCGTCGAGGCCTACCGCCTGCCGGTGCCGATCGAACGCCTCGGTGCCTGGCTCTTCCGCGTCGCGCGCAACCGAATCATCGATCGATTCCGCAAACAGCGTCCGCAGCCGCTGAGCTCGCTGCCCGGCATCGCCGGCGATGACGCCGATGCGGAGACGGTGCTCGACGACTTGCTGCCGGCGACCGAGCGCGCCGGCCCAGAGGCGCAGTACGCGAGGCGTGTCCTGGTCGAGGCGCTCGAGGCCGCGCTCGAGGAACTCCCGCCCGCGCAGCGCGACGTGTTCATCGCGCACGAGCTGGACGGACGAAGCTTCAAGGACATGGCCGCCGAGAGCGGCCTGAGCATCAACACCCTGCTGGCGCGAAAGCGCTACGCCGTGCTGCACCTGCGGGAGCGGCTGCAGGGCCTTTACGACGAATTCGATGCGCGGTGAACGCGCGGAAGGACAGGCCATGAGAGGACCCCGGTTCGTACGCATCCTGAAGGTTGCCCTGATCGCCGCCGTGGCCGTCGGCGTCGTCGGCACGGTGGTCATGTCGCTGTGGAACTGGCTGCTCCCGGCGCTGTTCGGCTGGCCGGCGATCGGCTTCGTCCAGGCGATTGCGCTGCTGCTGCTCTGCCGGCTCCTCGTCGGCGGCTGGCGAGGCCACTCGGGCATGGCGTGGCGGCAACGGATGCTCGAACGATGGGAGCGCATGACTCCGGAGGAGCGGGAGCGGTTCCGCGCGGGCCTGCGCGGTCGCTGCGGACCGCGCGGCGAGTCCGAGGTTCGGGACGCGCCCGGGCCGCAGGCGGGCTAAGATCCTTCCCGAGCGCGGACAGGCCCCGGAACACCGAATGGCTGCGAACCCGCAGGTCATCGCCTTCGATGTCTTCGGCACGGTCGTCGACTGGTATTCGTCGATCGCCGCCGAGGTGGACGCGCTCGGCCTCGGCGTGCCCGGCGGCCCCTTCGCGCTGGCGTGGCGCGCCGGATATGCCCCGGCGATGGAGCGCGTTCGGCGCGGCGAGCTGCCCTGGATGCGCCTGGACGACCTGCACCGGCTGATCCTCGACCGCGTTCTTGCCGAGTTCGGCATCGGCGGGCTGGACGACGACGCGAAGAGCCGGTTGAACAAGGCATGGCACCGCCTCGATCCGTGGCCCGATTCCGTTGCCGGCCTGCAGCGATTGAAGCAATGCTTCGTCATCTGCACGCTGTCGAACGGGAACCTCGGGCTCCTCACCGACATGGCCAAGCGCGCCGGCCTGCCGTGGGACTGCGTTCTCTCGGCCGAGGTCTTCCAGCACTACAAGCCCGATCCGGAAACCTACCTGGGCGTGGCGCGCGTTTTCGACCTCGAGCCGGCCCAGGTCATGCTTGCCGCGGCCCACCAGGCCGACCTCGACGGGGCGCGAGCCTGCGGCCTGCAGACGGCTTATATCGAGCGCCCGCTCGAATTCGGACCCGACCGCCCGAAGGATGTCGCGCGCGATCCGCGAAACACCTGTCACGCGGTCGATATCGAAGACCTGGCGCGGCAACTCGGCGCATGACGCGCACCAGCGGGGCGCGGCGGGCGTATCGGCCGTGCGAGCCCTAGACCACCCGATTCTGCGTTCGCCCCGCGTCCCACGCCTCGATGTTGTCGACGAGCTGGTCCGCGAGCCCCTGCATCGCTTCGTTCGATGCCCAGGCCACATGTGGGGTCAGGATGAAGTTGTCGCGGCGGACGTCGAGTAGCGGATGGCCGTCGCGTGGCGGCTCCGACGTCAGGACATCGAATCCGGCGCCGGCGATGAGCCCCTCGTCCAGAGCGGTCAGCAGGGCCGCCTCGTCGACGAGTCCGCCCCGCGAGGTGTTGATGAGCAGCGCGGTGCGCTTCATCCGTCGCAGCCGCTCCAGCGTGATCAGGTTTCGCGTCGCCGGCGTCAGCGGACAGTGCAGCGTCAGGACGTCCGCCTGCTCGATCACGGCGTCGAGCGGCGCTCCGGGCACGGGCTGCGAGCGCCTCGAAGCGTGCTCCGCGAACATGACGCGCATCCCGAACCCGCGCCCGATCGCCGCGACGGCCTGGCCGATCGCACCGGCGCCGACGATGCCGAGCGTCGAGCCGTGGAGGTCGGCCATCGGGTGCGTCAGGAAGCAGAACTGCTCGGCCCGCTGCCAGGCGCCGCGCTCGATGTCGCTGCGGTACGCCAGCAGGTTGCGGCGCAACGCCAGAACGAGCGCGAAGACGTGCTCCGGCACCGTGTGGACGGCGTAGTCGCGAACGTTCGCCACGGCGATCCCGTGCTCGCGGCAATACGGCACGTCGACGACATCGTATCCGGTCGCCGCGATCGCGATCATCCGAAGCGCCGGCAGTTGCGCCAGCGTCGGGCCGCGCATCGGTGTCTTGTTGATGATCGCGACCGTGGCGCCGTCGAGCCGCTCGACGATCCTGTCGACGGGTGTCGACGGATATTCGACGTAGGCGCCGGCGCAGGCAGGCCGCCTGACGTGGGCCTTGACCGAATCGCGATCGAGGAAGACGACGCGCTGTGCCATGGGGCGATCCGCTCCGGGATGACGTGGCGCGATTCTATGGCCGAACGCCGGGCGACCCGGGTCAGTACACCTCCGGAATGATCATCGCGGTCGGGACCGGCGCGCGGACGTAGTCGTCGTGCCGGACGCGCTCCGGGAGGCTCACCTCGGGCCGCTCGATCTCGCGGTACGGCAGCTGGCGCAGCAGGTGATGGATGCAGTTGAGGCGCGCCCGCTTCTTGTCGACGGCCTGGACGACCCACCACGGCGCCTCGGGAATATGCGTGCGCTCGAGCATGATTTCCTTGGCGCGCGTGTAGTCCTCCCAGCGGCGCCGCGATTCCAGGTCCATCGGGCTCAGTTTCCACTGCTTGAGCGGGTCGTGGATCCGCGCCAGGAAGCGCAGGTGCTGCTCGGTGTCGGTGATCGAAAACCAGTATTTCAGCAGCGTGATGCCGGAGCGCACGAGCATCCGCTCGAACTCCGGCGTCGAGCGGAAGAACTCCTCGTAGTCGTCGTCGCTGCAGAATCCCATGACGCGCTCGACCCCGGCCCGGTTGTACCAGCTGCGGTCGAAAAGCACGATCTCCCCGCCGGCGGGAAGCTGCGCCGCGTAGCGCTGGAAATACCACTGCGTGCGCTCGCGGTCGTTGGGCGCCGGCAGGGCGACGACCCGGCAGACGCGCGGGTTCAGTCGTTGCGTGATCCGCTTGATGACGCCGCCCTTGCCGGCCGCATCCCGCCCCTCGAAGACGACGACGATCTTGCGCCGTTGCGCGACGACCCAATCCTGAAGCTTGACGAGTTCTCCCTGGAGGCGAAAGAGTTCGCGGAAGTAGGCGCGTCGCTCTATTTCGGACGTCGCGGCGCCCCGTTGCGCCGCGTCGGCGCGGCGCAACGCGTCGTCGAGCCGGTCCTCGGTTTCGAGTTCCAGTTCCTCGTCGAAGCTGTCCAGCAGCTCGCGCTCGATGCGCCGCGCGATTTCGGCACGCTCGTCGGCTTCCGTGCCTTTTTCCGTCATCCTCAGGATCATCCCCGGGCGTCGACGCCTGCGCGGGGCCCGCGCAGGCCACTGCGTCCGATCGTCCCAGCCGATTCTTACGGCTTCGTGTCGTGGGTCGGTCAGCCGGCCTTGCGCCGGCGCGTGGCCACGAGGACCAGGATCGCGGCAAGGACCAGGCAGGCGCCAAGTGCGTACATGCCGTACAGCGTGCTGCCCGTCGCGTCCTTGATCATGCCGACCATCGAAGGACTGACGAAACCGGCGAGGTTGCCGAAGGAATTGATCAGCGCGATGCCACCGGCCGCCGCCACGCCCGAAAGCAGCGCCGTCGGCAACGACCAGAACAGCGGCAGCGCCGCGAGAATCCCCGCGGTGCCGACGCTCAACGCGGCAATCGCGGCCACCGTGTTGTCGGCGCCGATCCTTGCCGAGGCGATGACGCCGGCAGCTCCGAACAACGCGGGCACGACGAGATGCCAGCGGCGCTCGCCGCGCCGGTCCGAACTGTGTCCCGCGAAAATCATGGCCACCGCGCCGACGCCATAGGGCACGGCCGTCACCAGGCCGATCGACAGCACATCGGTCACGCCGGCGGCCTTGATCAATTGCGGCAACCAGAAGCCGATCCCGTAGAGCCCCATCACGATGCAGAAGTAGATCAGCGCCATCAGCAGCACGCGCGGATCCATCAGCGCCCGCGCGAGCGTCATCGACTCCTTCGCGCCATGCTCGGCGTCGATCTCGTCGCGAAGCGCCGACTTTTCGTCCGCCGAAAGCCAGTCCGCCGTCGCGATGTCGTCGTCGAGCCAGCCGAGGACGCAGAGTCCGACCACGACGGACGGAATGCCTTCGAGGAGGAACAGCCACTGCCAGCCCTTGAGGCCGAAGGCCTGGTCCAGATCCTTGAGGATCCAGCCGGACACCGGCCCGCCGACAATTCCGGAAACGGCGATCGCGGTCATGAACAGCGCGACGATGCGGGCGCGGCGCGGTGCCGGAAACCACAGCGTCAG
This sequence comes from Burkholderiaceae bacterium, assembly GCA_035524275.1. GTDB lineage: Bacteria > Pseudomonadota > Gammaproteobacteria > Burkholderiales > Burkholderiaceae_F > DATKPC01. Next base: position 24,536 of record DATKPC010000096.1, on the reverse strand, counting down.
GTAATAGATGACGCCGGGGAAGAAGCCGGCCTCCGCCGCGCCGAGCACGAAGCGCAGCACGTAGAAGCTCGTCGCCGAATCGACGAACATGAATAGCGACGAAACGATGCCCCACGTGATCATGATCCGGGCGATCCAGCGGCGGGCGCCGACGCGACGCAGCACCAGGTTGCTGGGCACCTCGAGCAGGAAGTAGCCGATGAAGAATATGCCGGCCCCAAGCCCGTAGACCGCGTTGCTGAAATGCAGATCCGCGCCCATCTTCAACTGCGCGAAGCCGACGTTGACGCGGTCGAGGTACGCCAGCACGTAGCAGACGAAGAGGAACGGGACGTGGCGCCGTACCGCCTTGGCGTGTGCCCGCAGTTGCGGCAACGCGGTGCCTGCCGCGCCGATCATCGTGGACATCGGTCTCCCCCAGGTCGGTCGTTCGTGGTGACCGCGTCTCGGCGCGGTTCGCGCGAGCGATTCTATAGCCGGCCATCGGCGCCCGGAGGCGGCGGCGGTTTGATGATCGTCAGGATCCGGCGGGGACGCCGGGTGCAAGATTTCCGACATCGGTGAGATGCAGTGCAGCATTCCCAGAGGAGGGAGATTCATGTTCCGCACCACGCTTCCGGCGGCCGAGCAGGCGGTCCTCGCGAGCATCGCGTCGGAGATCGAAAAACGCCCCAACACGCCGCAGTTCAAGCGTTCGATGCGCGCCGCGCTGATCGCCTGGATCGAGGAACTGGAATCACAGGCTTGCCGTTCGCAGCCGACGGCACCCGAGACGAAGAGCCTGGGCGATCGATAGCGCGGTCCGCTGCGCCGTAGGCCATAATGAGCCGGCTCGGGTGCCCTGGGGGGCACCGCCGGCCGGCGGCTCCGACCGGATGCCTCGAAATCGATCGGAGTCGCGCAAGCCTTGCGGTTCTCGAACCCCCTGTGGCACGTACCGCGGCGGCCGCGAGGCAGCCGGCGACGGTTCTCGCCGGCCTCGCCCCTGTCTGCGCTGGGGATCGCGGCGATCGCGGCGTCCGGGGCCGCGCACGCCGATTCATTGCCGCTGTGGGAGGCCGGTGCCGGCGTCAGCGCCCTGAGCCTGCCGGATTACCGCGGATCGGATCACCAGTCGACCTACGTCCTGCCGTTCCCGTATGTGATCTATCGCGGCGACATCTTCAAGGTCGACCGCGAGGGGATGCGCGCGAAATTCTTCGAAAGCGACCGCATCCAGTTCGACGTCTCCGGCGGCGGCAGCGTCCCGGTGAGCAGTTCGTCGGACCGGGCCCGCAACGGGATGCCGGACCTGCGCCCGACGTTGGAAATCGGCCCGGTCGTGCAGTACCGGGCCTGGCGCGCCGCTGACGGCGCGTCGCATGTCGACGTCCGGCTCCCGGTACGACGCGCGCTGACCTACGAGAACGGACGCATCGTCGACGTCGGCACCGTCGCCGCGATCCAGTTCGCCTGGGACCGGTCGTTGCGATTCGACAGCGGCAGCGGCAATCTCGGCGTGCTGGTGGGCCCCCTCTTTGGCGACCGCCGGCAGCACGATTACTTCTATGCGGTGGCGCCGGGCTATGCGACGGCGAGCCGCCCGGCCTACGCCGCGCGGGGCGGCTACGCCGGCTCGCAGGCGACTGCCGCGTTCTCGCGGCGCGCCGGGCGGCTGTGGTTTGGCGCCTATGTTCGCTACGACGACCTTCACGGCGCCGTGTTCGAGGACAGTCCGCTCGTCGTGCGCCATAGCGCGGTCGCGGGCGGACTCGGCATCGCGTGGGTCTTCGGCGCCTCGTCGCGGCTGGTCGAGGCGGCGCCGTGAACGACGTCGCCGCCCGCGCACGCGACCCGTCGCCGTGGCTGGCGGCGGCCGTCCAGCGGTTCTGCACGGACAACCTCTTGAAGACCGCGGGCACGATCGCCTTCATGGCGTTGTTCTTCCCGGCGTACTTCTTCGTCCTGCAGCACCCGTCGCGCCCGTTGACGACGATGCCGCTGACCCCCGTCGATGCCTGGGTCCCGTTCTCGCCTCTGGCCCTGCCGGTCTATGCGTCGCTCTGGATCTACGTCTCGCTGCCGGCGAGCCTGCTCGATCGGCGAGCGCGGTTGTACGCTTATGGCGCGGCGGCAGCCGGCATGTGCCTCGTCGGCCTGGCGTGCTTCTTCGCCTGGCCGACCGCCGTTCCGCCGAACGCGATCGACTGGACACGGCACCCCGGCTACGGCGTACTGAAGGGCGTGGACGCCTCTGGCAACGCCTGTCCGTCGCTGCACGTCGCGAGCGCCGTCTTTTCCTGCTTCTGGCTGCATTGGCTGCTGCGCGAACTGCATGCCGGACCGCGGATCCGCGGATTCAATGTCGCCTGGTGCATCGCGATCGTCCTGTCCACGCTGTCGACGCGGCAGCACGTGGCGCTCGATGCGCTGGCCGGGGCCCTGCTCGGGACGGGTTTCGCGCTGGGTACCCGCCGTTGGATCGATGCCGAATGAAACCGCCCTGCTGCCGGGGACAAGCCGGCGCCTCGATTAAAATGCCGCATCGCACTGCGACCGGGGCCGGCCTCCTGCCGGCCGGCACTGGAATGCGGGCGGAAGTCATACCCTAGGGAGCGGCTACATGAGTGCCACCGTCGACGCGCTGCTGGCGTTGATCAAGGAGAAATTCGACATTGATCCGCAGTCGATCGACCCGCACAAGCCGATCTTCGACTACGGCATCGACTCGTTGTCGCTCGCCGAACTTCTGTTCGACGTCGAGGACAAGTTCAAGATCCGTCTTCCCGACCTCCGAGACGAGGTCGAAACGCTCGCCGGGCTGGCCGAGGTGATCGACCGCATCAAGGCGGGCGAGCCGGCGACGGCGAAGACGGTCAGCTGACCCGTTCCCGCATGCCGCGGCAGGCCGGGTTGCCGGCGGCGGCGCGGCACCGGAAAATTCCACCTCATGGACCGTGACAAACCCGCCCGCGGCGGCATCGCCGTCACGGGCATTGGCCAGATCGCACCGCACGGCGACGATCCGGGCGCCGCGTTCGAAGCGATGCTGCGCGGCGAAGCGGCCGTCACGCGCTGGAGCGAGGGCGATGCCGAGCCGACGGCGGTCGCCGCGGCCTCCTTCCGTGCGGCGGACTATTTCACGAAGCTGCAGTTGTCCGGGATGGATCGGGTCAGCCAGATCGCGGTTGCCGCCGCTCTGCGAGCCTGGCGTGATGCCGGGCTCGATCCGGCGACGACGCGGGCCGCGCCGGGTCCGGAGCGGATCGGCGTCTTCGTCGGCTGCGGAATGGGCGGTGCCGCGGCCATCGAGAATGCCTTCGTCTCCTTCAACAGCGTCGCGCGGGTCCCGCCGCTGACCGTCCCCGCATTCATGCCGAACGCGCCGGCCGCGCACGTCGCGATGCGCCTGCAGGCGCGCGGCCCGGTCCTCACGTACTCGGTCGCCTGCGCGTCCTCCGCCGTCGCGATCGCCGAGGCCGCGCGAGCGATTGCCTGCGGCGATGTCGATGTCGCGCTCGCCGGCGGCGCCGAGGCCGTGCTGGTCCCGAGCGCGATTCGTGCGTGGCAGGCGCTGCAGACGCTGGCGACCCCGGACCCGGAGCGCATCGAAACCTCGTGCCGGCCTTTCGCGCGCGACCGCAGCGGCTTCGTCCTCGGCGAAGGTTCGGCGTTCCTCGTCATGGAACCGTCGCAGCACGCCGAGCAGCGCAATGCGCGTGCCTACGGTCGCTTCGCCGGCGCCGCCACCGTCTGCGACGCGACCCACCTCACGAAACCGGATGTCGACGGCCAGCGGCGAGCGCTGGCGGGCGCGCTGCGCTCGGCAGGTATCTCGCCAGCCGACGTCGGCTATTGCAATGCGCACGGAACCGCGACCAAGCTCGGCGACGTCGTCGAATGCAGCGCACTGCGCGACGTCTGGGGCGACGACATCGGGCGCCTGAAGGTCAGCTCGACGAAATCGATGCATGGTCACCTGCTGGGAGCGGCGGGAGCGCTCGAGGCTCTCGTGACGCTGCAGGCGTTGAATCGCCGCCAACTGCCGCCGAACGCGAACTGCCGCGCGCCGGACCCGGCATGCGACGTCCCGCTCGTGCTGGAGGCGGAGGAGGCGCCCGCGTTGCGCTACGCCATCAGCAGTTCGTTCGCGTTCGGCGGCACGAACGTCGTGCTGGTCTTCGCCCGCGACTGACCGGCTGGCCGCGCCGTTCGAGCGGCCAACGGCGCGAGGCGCCCCCTGCCCTCACGCCGCGGCGAAGAACATCGACGTCGGTGCCGACATGCCGGCCTCGGAATCCTTCCAGGCCCCGAGTTGCGGCGCCTCGTCGAGCACGGCCCGCAGCGGGCCCGCATCCAGTCCGGCGTGCTCCGCGGTCGCACGCTCGACCATCTCCTTCGCCAGCGAACGCAGTTGGCGCGTCGACTGCCGCACGCGCTCGCGGAAGGCGTCACCGTCGAGGCGGTCGAGCAGGCTGCGATTCAACTCGGCAAACCAGGCGAGCTTCGCCTGGTCGTGCATGACCGCGACGTTGCGCTTCGCGCTGCGTTCGGACCAGGCCCGCAGGAACGCCTGGACCGCGAGGTTGAGCCGCCGGCAGTGCGCGAGCTCCGTGCGCAGCGCCGCCAGCGCCGACAGGTCCGTCAGGCGCTGCTGGAAGAACAGCTGCGAGAGCACGCCCCAGTAGTAGGTGTAGTCCCAGATCACCTTGACCGGCAGGACCTCGGCGTCGCCGAAGATCGGGTACTGGTCGATGTAGAGCGCCATCGTGCTTTCGTAGAACGAGCGCAGGATCTGGTCGTAGATCTGCGCCAGCGCGGCGAAGGGTTCGCCGGCGTGGTCGCGCGCGACGAGCTCGGCGATGTACGTGTTGCTGATGGCGATGAAGTCGCTTCCCGGCGAGTAGAACGGGTCGAGGAACATGCCGGCCTCGCCGGCAAGCGCCCACCGGCGCGACGAGTACACCTGCTTGCAGCCGTAGGAGAAGCGCCTGAAGTACGCGAAATCCATCAGCCGGTCGCGCTTGCCGTCCAGCTCGTCGAAGAGGCGCGGTTGGTAGCGCTCGAGCCAGGTCATTGCCTTGTCGAACGTGTCCATCGCCTCCAACGGGTGGATCCGCGGGTCGGCGACAATCCCGACGGAATGCGCGCCCGACGACAGCGGAATGAGCCAGACCCAGTAGCCGGCGCCGACGAGATGGTTCGTCGACAGCCAGCGCGCCGGCGGATCGCAGCGCGCGCGCCACGCCGCGTCGCGCGACCACTCGTCGACGCGGATGTGGTCGCGAACCCGGAACCAGACGGCGTGCGCCTCGTGCGGGTTCGTCTCCGCGAGGCCGAGCTTGCGCTTCAGCAGCCCGGCGCGTCCGCCGGCGTCGACGAGCCAACGGCCCGCCGCGACCTGTTCCGTACCACCGCGGCTGTAGGTCACCCGGTGCGGGAGCCCGTCGCTTTCGGCGAGGTCGATCGAGCGCACGGTGGCGCTGTCGACGAATTCGATCCCGCGCCGCACGACTTCCTGGCCGAGAAAATTCTCGAACGAGCCGCGATCGATCTGGTGGCTCGGCACGGCCAGGTGCCTGCTGACACCGATCTCCGTGACCTGGTCGATGTCGCGTCGACCCTCGGAAAAGAAGAACCGGAAGCCGAACTTCCGAAGTTGCGCTTCGCCAAGGTGCGCGGCGAGCCCGAGCACGTCGCGGAAATAGTGCGCGCCGATCTCGACCGTCGATTCGCCGACCTTGTGCGCCGCCAGGGGCACCGGGTGTTCGCGACGCTCCAGGACCAGGATCCGCAGGTCGCCGCAGCGCTGCTTCAATTGCAGCGCCAGCGTCAGGCCGGCGAGCCCGCCGCCGACGATCAGAACGTCATGCGCCGGCACCGGCGACGAATCCGCGAATTGCGCTTCCATCGGGGGACCTATCGATGAGCTGGGGTTGCCTGTCCATGACCTTGCCGCGGGCGCAGGATCTCACGGAACCGCTTCCAGCGTCAGTTCCAGCGACATCGCATCGACGAGCGGCAGCAGAATGCGTCCGGGCGAACCGATTTCGACCGCCGCGAGCGCCTCGAACAGTGGCAGCGCATCGGCGAGCCCGTTGCCTGCGAGCGACGTCGAGACCGGATGGCGTGCGGCCGTCGCGCCGTCCGCCGTCGCGTCGACGAGCTGCATGTCGAGGCCGCAGGACGACCGTGGCGTGAGCTGCGGAGCCAGGACGAGCGCCGCCGCCAGATGGCCGCGGCTGCGGTTGATCGTCGCCAGCGGACCGCAGGCCGGGACGTCGCAGCCGACGAGCAGCACGGGGCCGACGTCGGCCACGCACTGCACGGCGGCTTCCAGCATTCCGGCCGCAAAGCTTCGCTCGAAAGCCGTGAGCGCCGTGCTCGCTTGCATGCAACCGGTCGCGATCGTCCAGTAGCCGACGGGCGCGTTGTGCACCGAATTATGGAACTTCGTCGGCGAGACCAACGCCGGATCGGCGGCAAGCTGCGAACACATCCAGTCGCTGATCGCCAGGTCGCCGTGCGCCGAGACGAAGATGCTGGGCAGCGTGGCCGGCTCGCGCCCGGACGCGGCGACGGCCGCCGCGGCGACCTCGAGGGACAGCGCGATGATGTCGGAGGCGCGACGGCGCTCGGCCGCCGGCAGCAATTGCGGCGATGGCCGCCGCGCCGGCGGATCCTCGGCTCCCGCGGTTCCGCGAAAGGCGTCGCGGGCGCGCTCCCAGCCGGGCAACGCCGGTGTCCAGAACGCGATGCCTTCGACGTAGAGGCGCGGCAGGCGGCGGCTCATCGGCCGGCCTCCGCCGTTTCCGCGCCGCGGCCGAAGGCGAGGACGCAGTTGCTGCCGCCGAAACCGAACGAATTGCTCAATGCCGTCCGGATGCGACGTTCGACGGGATGACGCTGCAGTCTCGAACTGCACGCCGGATCCGGATCGGCGCAATTCAACGTCCCCGGCACGACGCCGTGCTCCAGCGCAAGCAGGCAAACCACCGCCTCGACGATGCCGGCGGCACCCAGCGTGTGGCCAGTCGCGCCCTTGGTCGAGCTCGCCTGCGTCCGCTCGCCGAAGCGCCTGCCCACGAGAGCGGCCTCGACCTCGTCGTTCTTCGGCGTCGCCGTCCCGTGCAGATTGACGTAGTCGACATCGGCCGCGGTCAACCCGGCCCGGGCGAGCGCATCGTCGAGAGCGCGCTCCGCGCCTAGTCCGGCGGGATGCGGCGACGACATGTGGTGGGCATCGCTCGACTCGCCGTAGCCCAGCAGTTGCAGCCGGCCGGCCCCGCGCTCCAGCAGCGCAAAGCCGGCCGCCTCGCCGAGGCTGATCCCGTCGCGGTCGCGATCGAACGGCCGGCACGGCCGCGACGACACGAGCTGCAGCGAATTGAAGCCGAAGAGCACGCTGCCGCACAGCGTATCGACTCCGCCGACGACCGCCGCGTCGGCCAGGCCGAGTCGCAGCATCCGCTCCGCCTGCGCGAAGGCCTTCGCGCTCGACGAGCACGCCGTCGAGACCGTCACGCAAGGCCCGCGCAGGTCCAGGGCCTCGTGGACGAACATCGCCAGGGAATGCGGGGTGTGCACGCGGGGATTGCGACTATGGGCCGGAAAGCGGCCGTCCGGATCGAGCCGGCGATACGCGTCCTCGCTCTCACCGATGCTGGAGGTCGACGTGCCGAGGACCAGGGCGACCCGGCGCGGGTCGTGTCGCGCGCGCGCCGCGCTGACGGCGTCGAGGAACCCGTCACCCTGAAGGCCGAACCATGCCAGCCGGTTGTTTCGACACTCCCAGGACGCGAGCGACGGTGGAAGCGGCTGCTGCTCGAGGCCTTCGACGCGGCCAATCCAGGTCGCGAGCGGCACGTGGCTGAAGTCGTTCGGGCGCAGGCCGCCGCGCTCGTCGCGCAACGCCGACAGCAGCGCGCCACGCCCCGGACCGACCGCGCAGGTCGCCGTGTAGGCCGTGACACGAAGTGGGTCGATACGCGTTGGGAGAGACATGGTCTGGAACGTTGCGCCGTCGAGGCACGCCCGCCCCCGAGGAAAACCGAACGTCCGCGCGCGGTCGCGTCGATCCGCGTCCCGTCAGGTGTCGAGAGCGCGTAGCTCGAAAGGCGAGGGCTGATCTTAACCCGCGGCACCTGACACGCGGGCGCCGGCGGGCGACCGCAGGCGCCGCCGGTTCGCGCCGGGCATGCGCGATGCCCCCGCCGCCGCAGAACAACCCCTAAAATGACGCTGCCGCCGCCGGCCGGTGCCGTCGGCCCGTCGTGTCGTCGGCTCGTTGCCGGCGCTTTCCACGCCACCACGAAATATGCACGTCGCCTCGCCGAAGACGTCGGCGGCCGATCCCCGGGATCCGGCCGTGCCCGCCGGACCGGACCCCGCCCGAATGCCCTGTCCGAACATCGACGCCGCGGCGCTGTCGAGCCACCTGCCCGCGACCGCCATGCCGGAGACGAAGGCGCCGCCCGCGGAATGCGACGTGCTGATCGTCGGCGGCGGGCCGGCCGGCGCGACGCTCGCCGCCCTGCTCGCCCGCCGCGGACGAGACGTGACGCTCGTCGAAAAGTCGCGTCATCCGCGCTTCCATATCGGCGAGTCGCTGCTGCCGGCCAACGTGCCCCTGCTCCAGGACCTCGGGCTCGCCGACGACGTCGCGCGGATCGGAATGCGCAAACTCGGCGTCGAGTTCGTCTCGCCGAACCACGAAGCGCCTTCGGTCGTCGAGTTCCGCGAGGCATGGAACAGGTCGATGCCCTTCGCCTGGCATGTGCGCCGCTCCGAATTCGACGAATTGCTGTTCCGCCACGCCGGCCGCCTCGGCGCGCGCGCGATCGAGGGCTGGCGCGTCGAACGCGTCGACTTCGACGCGGCCGGCGCGCTGGCGCGCGTGGTCGGCGACAACGGCTCGACGCAGGCCTGCCGGGCCCGCTACGTCGTCGATGCGTCGGGACGCGACACGTTGCTGGCGGGTCAACTCGGCACGAAACGACGCAACCGGCGCCACAACAGCGCCGCGCTGTACGCGCACTTCACCGGCGCGCGGCGCCTGCCGGAGGCCCGCGAGGGCCATATCTCGATCCTCTGGTTTCCTCATGGCTGGTTCTGGTTCATACCGCTCGCCGACGGCACGACGAGCGTCGGTGCGGTCTGCTGGCCGCGCTACCTCAAGTCGCGAACGAAGCCGCTGCCGGAATTCTTCCGCGATACGGTGGCGCTGTGCCCGGCACTCCACGATCGCCTCAAGGACGCCGAACTCGTCGAGGGTCGGATCCATGCCACGGGCAACTACGCCTACGCCAGTTCGCGATGCACCGGGCCGCGCTGGGCGATGATCGGCGACGCCTATGCCTTCATCGACCCGGTGTTCTCCTCCGGCGTATTCCTCGCGATGAAGAGCGCCTACGCCGCCGTCGACCTCGTCGAAACGACGCTCGACCGGCCGCGCGAGGCGGCGCGAGCGAGGCGCCGCTTCGAGGCGTTGGCGCAGCATGGGCCGCGGCAGTTCAGCTGGTTCATCTACCGCGTCACGAATCCGACGATGCGCGAGTTCTTCATGACGCCCGGCAATCCGATGCGTCTGAAGGAGGCGCTGCTGTCGCTGCTTGCCGGCGACATCTACGGCGATACGCCGATCTGGCCGACGTTGAAGCTGATGAAGGTGCTCTACTACCTCGTCTCCGCGCTCCATCCCGGCCGCACGTGGCGGGCGTGGCGGCGCCGCAGGGCCGACATCCGCGATGTCGGCGTGATCGCCCCTTGATCCGCGCCAGCGACGCCACCGGACACGCCCTGCGCCGCCGGCCCGGCGCGCGGGTCCTGGTCGTCCTTCTGGCGCCCTGGATGTGGATCTTCCTGCTCGGGCTGGGGCTCGGCTCGCTGGCGTGGAACATCGCCGCCTTCGTGCTCTACCCGCTGCTGCCGCCGGCGACCGGCCGCCGCGTCGGCCGCGCGGCGATCGCGTACGGCTACCGCTTTTTCTGGTCCTGCGCGCGCCTCGGCGGCCTGGTGCGGATCGATGCCTCGGCGCTCGACGTCCTGTCGCGCGAACCCGGCGGACTCGTCATCGCGGCGAACCACCCGAGCATGCTGGACGCGCTGGCCATCGTGGCTCGGCTGCCACGCAGCTTCTGCATCATGAAGGCGTCGCTGATGCGCAATCCGTTCCTCAGCGCCGGCGCGCGCCTCGCGCGCTACGTCGCGAACGATTCTCCCCGCGACATGCTGCAGGTGGCCGTCGAAGGCGTCCGCGAAGGCGGGCAACTGGTGCTGTTCCCGGAGGGCACCCGCTCCGTCGGTGGCCGGCTCAACCGCTTTCGCCCGGGCGTCAGCACGATCGCGCACCGCGCCGGGGCGCCGATCCAGGCCGTGATCATCGATGCGCGCTCGCCGTACCTGTGCAAGGGGTGGCCGATCTGGAAGGCGGCCCGCTTCCCGATCGTCTTCCACCTGCGACTCGGCCGACGCTTCGCGCCGGACCCCGACCATCGCGGCCAGCTCGCGGCGCTCGAAGCCTATTTTCGCGGCGAACTCGGCGCCTGAACGCCGGGGATCTACGGCATCAGCCTGCGAGGCCGCCGTTTATCGAGATGACCTGCCCGCTGATGTAGCCCGCTTCCGGCCCGGCGAGAAAGGCGACCAGGGCGGCGACTTCGTCCGGCGTCCCGGCGCGCTTTGCCGGAACGAGTTCGGCGATGCGTTTCGCGTCGAATGCCGCGTCCGCCATCGCCGAAGCGATGATCCCGGGGGCCACCGCATTGACCGTCACGCCGCGGCTCGCGACTTCGAGCGACAGGGCCCGCGTCGCACCATGCAGCGCCGCCTTCGCCGCGGCGTAATTGACCTGGCCGCGGTTGCCGACGAGACCCGCGATCGAGCTGATGCTGATGATCCTCCCCCAGCGCGCGCGGATCATCGGCAACGCCAGCGGCTGCGTGACGTTGTAGAAGCCGTTGAGCGAGACGTCGATGACCCGGTCCCATTGCGCCGGCTGCATGCCCGGAAACACCGCGTCGTCGTGAAGGCCGGCATTGTTGACGACGATGTGCACCGGACCCGCCGCCAGCAGCCGCTCCAGTTCCCGCCGCGTCGCTTCGCGGTCGGTGACATCGAACGCGACCGCCTCCGCGCGGCCGCCGTCGTCGGCGATCCGTCTCGCGACGTCCTGCGCCGACGCCAGCCGCCGGTTCGCATGGACGATCACGTGGGCGCCCTCGCGCGCGAGGCGTCGCGCGATCGCCTGGCCGAGGTCGCCGCTGGCTCCCGTCACGAGCGCGCGACGGCCGTCGAGCGCGGAAGCCGCGGTGGCTGCGTCGCGCTGTTCCATGGACGTCATCGTCTCGCGGCGCCGACGCCAGGCGCGACCGGCAACGCATCGAGCACGACCGCCGCGCGCCCCTCGACGACAACCGCGTCACCGTGCGCGAGGCGGAAGGAGTAAAGGATCTGTCGCTCGTCGCCGGCCTCCCGCTGCGCGGTCACGACGAGCGGCCCATCGAGGTCGTCGAGCCGCATCCGGTGCAGTTCGACGGCGCGCGCGCTGGCCAGATAGCCGGGCGAGGCACTGGTGCCGTCGCGGTCCGCGAGCAGCCCGCCGTGAAGGGCCATCGCTTGCGCGGCGTATTCGATGCCGGCGACCGACAACAGGCCGGACGCCGTGCGCAATGGGTTGTCGGGCTCGCGGTGGCTGACGGCTTCGCAACGGATGCCGGCGTCATCCCAATCGACGACCCGATCGAGCAGGCACATCCGGAAACGATGCGGAATCAGTTCCTCCAGCCGCTCGCGGTCCGGTAGCCATCGCTTCGCGCCCGGCGCATCGTTCATCGGGGGCCCCCGGCGGCCGTGGCGCGGGCGACGAGCAGTACGTTCGCGAACGGCGTCCCGCTGCTCATCGGTCGCGCTTCGACGTCGAAGCCGAAATCCTTCAGCCGCCGCACCCAGATCGGCAGCGGACGGCAGAACGTCGGCGAGACGCGGTGACCCCTGACCCGCGTCACGATGCGGTCGACCCACTGGCTGGTCGCAAATCCGACGCGAGCGGCCGCGTCGCCGACACGCAGCAACAGGCGGCCTCGCTCCGGCAGCAGCGCGCGTATCCGGCCCAGGACGCGATCCTGTTCGGCGATCGGTATGTAGTGCAGGACGTCGAGCAGGACGACGACGTCGGCGGCCGGAAAAGGAAGCTCCCGCATGTCGCCGCAGACGAATGTCGCGCGATTGCCGAGCGCGCGCCGCGCCCGCTCGACGTCGCGCGGCATCCGCTCGATCCCGGTGACGCGAACGCCGCGCGGCGGCGAACCCCACGCCGCCGGCCACGCGCCCTCGCGCGCCAGGCGTTCGCTTTCGGCGAGGAGGCTCGCGAGGAGTCCCTGGCCGCAGCCGATGTCGAGCACCCGACTGTCGGGCGGGATGAGGCCCTCGCGCAGCAGGTGGCGAAAGACCGGGTCGATGCGCAATTTTCCGCGCGCGAAATGCCACGCGAAGTGCCCGGCGCTGCGATACGGTGCGCAGGCGGCCGCGCGCAGCGCGCGCCAAGCGTCGTCGGCGCTCCGGAACTTCGTCGCGACGTTCACGTCCGCGGCGCGCGGCCGGGGAGTCAGCGGGTCGTCCATCCTGTCCTTCATGGCATGTCAGCCGCGCCGTCGTCCATCGCGTGCGGAAGCGTGACCGGGACCAGCCGCGCGGCGCGGCAGGCCTCGATCAGCGGTGGCAGCACCGCCAGGATCACCGGCCCGCCGTCCGCGCACCTCGCGGCATGGCCATCGTGCAGCAGGAGGATATCGCCCGCCGCCAGGCCGCGCGTCAATCGCGCGAGGACGCGCCGTGGATCGCTCGCGCGCGTATCGAAGCCTCGCCGCGTCCAGCTCGCAAGCCGCAGCCGCATCCGGTGGAGGACCGGATCCAGGAACGGATTGCGCAGGCCGGCCGGTGCGCGGAAGAAACGCGGCGCCTCGCCCGCGAGTTCCTGCAGCGACGACTGCGCAGCCGCGATCTCCCGAGCCATCGCGGCGGGCCCCAGCAGCGAAAAATCGTGCCGATGGCTCTCGCTGTGGTTCTGCACGCTGTGACCCTGGCGCACGATCTCGCGCACGACGTCCGGGTGAGCGCGTGCCCGAGCGGCGATGCAGAAGAACGTCGCGCGGACCCCTGCGGCCCGCAGCAGCTCGAGGACGCGCGGCGTCACCTCGGGATCCGGACCGTCGTCGATCGTCAGCGCGACCTCGCCGCGGCGCGCGGAGGCCGCCGGCAGTCGGGTCAGGTTCGCGCCCAGCCAGTTCGAGCGCGGCCACAGGCCCGCGGCCGATATCAACGCGTGGTCGGCGACGACGGCGGCGAGGATCCATGGCCACGCCCGCGGTTCCCAGGCCGCAAGCAGCGCCGCACCGCCGTGGCCGGCGACGCTCGCCTGCAGCAGCGGCGGCCATCGCCAGCGGCCGGCGGGCCGATCGACGGCGGCGGGCTCAGCCATGCGCGGCACTCTCCGCCCGCGGCTTCACGCCGATCAGCGCCGCCGACAGCACGAGCGCCAGCGCCGCGCCGGGCGCGACGACCATCCCCACGGCCGAAAGCGCCGGCACGTCGGAGGTGGCGAGCAGCCCGAACGAAATGACCGTCGTCAAATTGGCGACGAACAGCGAGGCGAGCGTATCGGCGTCGGCGTCGCCCCGCTCGCGCAGGTGATCGAAGAACAGCGCATAGTTCGAACCGACGGCAACGACGAGCAATAGCCCGACGAGGTGGAGCACGCCGAGGGCTGCATGCGCGACCGCGAAACCGGCCAGGACCAGGATTTCACTTGCGGCCAGCGGAACGAGAACGCGCAGCAGCCGCGTCGCGGACCGCAGGTAGGCGCCGAGCAGGATCACGATCACGAGGGCGCCGACCGCGGCCTGCCATTGCGCCTCGCGCAAGTAGCGCGCGTACAGCGCGTCGAGTTCCCGCTGGACTTCGACGATCCGCGTGTCCGGCAGCCCGGCGAGGGCTGCGCGAAGCCGGTTGCCGTCCGATAGGCCCGGTTCGCTGTCGCCGGCCTGGGCACCCGGCGCCGAAGGCGGCAGCTGAAGATTGATCAGCGCCGTCCACGGACCCCGACCCCGCGGGGAAACGAGTTGTGCATCGAGCGCGGCGGCAAGCGGCGTCGAGGCCAGGTCCCGCCGGGTGATCGCGGGCAACCCGCGCTCCGATTCGACGTCGTCGATGAACGGGCCGAGCCTCTCGAACGGCAGCGGTCCGTCCTGCGTGGCCTGCACCAGGTTCGCCGTCAGGACCTCGCGCGAAGGAAGTGCGGCTGCGCGTGCCCGTTGCGTCGCCGGACTTGGCAGCAGGTTTGCCGGGGAGCTGTAGCCGAGCAGCGCCCCGTCCCTGACGAGCGCATCCAGGCGGGCGCCGGCGGCCTCCGCACGCTGCAGGACCTGCCCCTCGTCGGCGCCCTCGACCGCGACGAGGATGCCCGCCTCGGCCGCTGCGAGGTCCGCGCGCAGCGACGCGTCCAGCTTCAGCGCATCCGGCGGCACCGGACTGAGGGCCGCGAGGTTTCCACGCCACGCGGCAGGCTCGTGCGCGAGGGCCGCGACCGCGGCGGCGACGACGGCGACCACCAGGACCCGCCGACGCGGCAGCCACGCCGCCGCGCGGCTCGTCGCGCGCCCGAGGCTGCCGCGCAGGCCGAGGGCCGCAGCGCCATCGGGCGCCAGCAGCGGAAGGACGTAACGGGTCGTCAACGCCGCGGCGACCAGGCCCGCCAGCGAAAACACGCCGAGCTGCGCGAGCCCCGGAAAACCGGAGAAGACCAGCGCGGAGAAGCCGGCCAGCGAGGTCCACAAACCCAGACGGACGGTCGGCCATTTGCCCGCCACCCAGGCTTCGTAACCGCGGCCGCGACCTGTCGACAGGCCCGCCGCGGGCCGCGACTGGATGAGGAAATAGATCGCGTAGTCGACGGCCTCGCCGATCAGCGTCGTGCCGAAACCGAGCGTGACGCCGTGGACGCGACCGAAGCCCAGGCTGACGGCGGCGATACCGGCAAGGACGCCGCTGGCGACCGGCAGCGTCCCGACGAGCAGCGCCCGCCAGGAGCCGAAGACGACGAACAGGAGGGCGATGATCGCGGCGGTTCCCGCCGTGGCGAGCCGCTCGATCTCGCCGCGTATCTGCGCCCGTGCCTGGACCGCGAAGACGCCCAGGCCGGAGATTTCGAGCTGCATCCCGTCCGAACCCGCGGCGGCGGCGAAGGCACGCCGGACCGCCTCGATCGCCCGCGCCTGCCCGTCCAGATCGTCGCCCTCGGCGCGCATCGTGAGGACGAGCAGCGCGCGCGGTTCGCTGCGCGATACCCAGACGCCCCCCTCGCTGCGCGGCGCCTGCGCAGGAAGCATCGCTTCTGCCAGCCGGATCGTCTCGCCTGTCGGATCGCGCCACAGGACCGGCTTCATCAGCGTCCCCGCCGGGGTACCCAGCAGCGCCACGGTATCGTCGATGCCTTCGCGAAGGCCGTCGACGGTGAAGCGGCGAGCGTCGATCGCCGGACTGAGAAGGTAGCGGTGGTCGAACAGGAATTGCCCGGCCTCCCCGTAGGCCGACGTGTCGCCGTTGTCGACGCTGCGGAATTCGCCGCTGCTGCGCAATGCGGCAGCCATCGCCTGCGATGCGGCGACGCGCTTCTCGCTGCGACCGCCGCGGATTCCGACAAGAAGGATGCGGGAGGTCACGCCGCTTCGAAGTTGCTCCAGGAGGACCCGCTGTTCGGCCGTCGGCGCGGCCGGAAGGAAAGCGGAAAGGTCGGCCACGTAGTTCGCGCGTACCGCGACGACCAGCGCGGCGACCATGGCGAGCACCCAGAGCCAGGCCTCGGGCCGGCGCGCCGCCGCGACCGCGACGGGCATCGGGTCGGGCGCTGCGCTCACGGCGCGGGCGAGATCGCGGGCTCGATCAGCATCTCGGAATGGTCGCCGTCGGCCATCCGGACGTCCACTTCCCGGACCCTCGCCTGGCGACCTGAGACGCGCAGCTGCGCCACCTGGCCGCGCAGGCGAACGTCGCGCGGTACGAGCTCAAGCAGCCAGCTCTCGGCCGGCCCCTCCAGCCGCACCTCGAAGTGGCGCTCGAGCAGCGAACGGTTTCCCGTCAGCGTCCCGCGGATGGCCTCGATCATGACCTGCGCCTCCGGCGCCGCGTCGAGTTCCATCGTTCGGCTGCGATCGCCCTGGCTCATCGTCACGATGTTGCCGCTCACGGCAAGCTTGTCCCGGTGCGGGCGCAGGGTCTCGCGGGTAAACGTGTCGGGCGCGCGATACGACAGTCGGCCGGCGGATTCGAGCGTGCGGCCGATCTGGTTCACGGTGCGCCGCTCGATGAACGTGGCGTCCGCCGACCTGACGTCGGCCAGGATCCGCATCAATTCGTCGAGGTCGAACGCGTGCGCGACCGCGACCGGGACCGTGGCTGCCGCGACGAGCAGCGCGCGCCACGCCGCGCGCCGCAGCCGCGCGGCACGCCCGCCGCTGCGTGGGCGGCGCGGCTCAGACGTGCGCATCGCGTTCGCGCCGCGCCGGGATCGATGCCGCATGGCTCGACGTGCCCGCGGTCCCCGGCACCGCGGTCCCCGCGGCATCCGCATCGTGCGAGCCGCCGTCCCAGAAGTCATAGAAGTTGAACCAGTTGTACGGCGCCTCGTGGCATACCGCCTCCAGGATCGCGACATAACGTTCCATCGCCTCGCGGATCGCGCGGTCCTGCGCGGCCGCCGCGCCCGGGCCGCGTTCGCGCCGCGTGAAATCGGCGACCGGCATGAATCGCAGCTCATAGCGATTGCCGCCGCGATAGAGGCCGGCCATGAAGACCATCGGGCGCCGCAACACCGCCGCGAGCCGGAATACGCCGTCATGGAACACGGCGTGCCTGCCGAGAAAGGGCAGGACGATCGCATCGCCGCGCGGCGGCTCGCGGGCACCCTCGCCCTGCACGGCCGCGCTCGGGCGCGGCCGCGGCAGCGAGCGGTCCGCCAGAAGTCCGGCGACGCCGCCGCCGTCGAGCCAGTCCTTCAATGCCAGCATCGCGTCGACGCGCCCGAGCGAGATGACATTCAGTTCCGCCTCCGGCGCCACGGCCTTCAGCGCGGCGTTGATCAATCGCGCGTTCTCGTCGTACATGACCATCGCCACGCGGAGGCTGCGACGGTACTTGCCGAGCGCGCGAAGCGCCTCGAAGCTGCCGACGTGCGCGCCGACGAAGAGGACCCCGCCGCCGCCGCGTGCGACCGCCTCGAAGTGCTCGCCGCCGATCGCCTGGACATCGAATTCGTCGTACCGCCCCTGGAGCAGGTAGACCCGATCCAGGACGGTCGAGGCGAAGCAGTGGAGGTGGCGATAGCGCTCGATCCACCGCGGCCGGCGGTTCCAGAGTTGCCGCAGGTACATCGCCGAGGCCCGTTTCGACGTGCCACCGACGAGCATGAAATAGAACGTGACCGGATGCAGCACGAGCCGCGCGGCTCGGCGACCGAGCGTGGTGGCGACCCATCGCATCAGCCTCAGCGCGACCACGTTGCTGCGTTCGCGCAGTTCGGTCCAGTCGTGCCGCGTCGTCACGGCGACGATTCCCGGCAGCGTTCGAACTGGCCGGTCGCCGCCAGCGTCCGCGACGCGTCGTCCAGGCGCACCTCGAAGCGCAGTCGCCCGCCCGCCTCGGTCCAGTCGATCTGCAGGCACGCCCCGGGCCTCACCGGCGCCAGGAACTTGGCGACCGACAGCTTGACGCCGCTCGCGTCGGGACGCAACGCGCCGTCGCCGAACAGCGCTTCGCACACTTCCGCCAGGATGCCGACGCCGGGCAACAGCGGCGCGCCGGGGAAATGCCCCTCGAACGCCGGATGGCTCGCAGGAATCGATCGAACTGACGTCGGCATGCTCGTCGCCCCGCGCCTCAACGACCGGCGTCGTCATCCGCGCGGCTCGCGGTCGCTCGGGTGGCCGCGAGCCACTGCCGGCCCAGCTCCTCGAGCCGGCCCGCCGGTAGCTTGCCCGTCGGGTCGCGCGGCAGGCTCTCGACGTGGACCACGCGCCGGGGCAGGAACGCCGGGTCGATACGCGTGCGCAATTCGGCGTGGAGCCGCTCGCGCGTCACGTCGGACCCGACGACGAATGCGACGAGCCGAACCACATCCTCGACCTCGCCGTGACGCACCGGGCCCACGTCGGGCAGCCAGAACGCGCCGTCGCGAACCCCCTCGATGCTGTTTAGATGGAAATTCAAGTGCGACAACGAGCCGCGCTTGCCGGCCACGTTGATCAGGTCGTTGGACCGGCCCAACAGTTCGAAATGCGTGGCGTCCAGCACCTCGATCACGTCGGCGAGCGGGGTCGGCTGCGGCACGTGGCCACCTCGGACGATCGCCTGCGCACCGCTTGCCTCGACCGTCAGCCCGTCGTAGGTCCGCCAGCCCGACCCGGACGTCGTGCGCCGCGTCGCCACCTGCCCCGCCTCGGTGCAGCCGTAGATTTCCATCAGCGGCCCGCCCAGCGCCTCCTCGGCCCGCAACGCGAGTTGCGGCGACAACGGCGCCGTCGCGCAAACGATCAGGTCGACGCGCGGCACCGGCAGGCCGCTGTCGAGCAGCGTCTTCAAGTGGAACGGCGTGGTCACGAGCGCGCGCGGCGACGGCAGGCGCCGCAGGCTGTCGACGATCTCGGCCGGGAAGAAAGGCCGCTCGGCGGCGAAAGCCGCCCCCGCCAGCATCGCGACCAGGACGGTCGATTCGAAGCCGTACATGTGGTGCGCCGGCACCGTTCCAACGAGGTTCAAGCCGGCGATGCTGCGACGAGCGAGGAAATCGGCCATTCGGCGGGCCTCGGCGCGCGCATTGACGACGAGCAGTTCCCAGGCTTTCGGGTGCGGTACCGACGTTCCGGTCGATCCGGACGTGAGGACATGGGCCACGACCTGGTCGGGCGCGATGCCGGGCACGGGAAGATTCGACGCGACCGGCGCGCTGTCGTCCGGCGCGAAGAGGATCACCGAAGGCCCGAAGACGGCCTGGGCCGCATGGACCGGATCCGCGAGATCGCCGGCGCCGGGCACGATGCCGGCGGCGGCCACGCGTGCATCGGGCACCGGGCGCTCCGCGAGCAGGTACGCGGTGCGGAATTCGTCGCGCAGCCTCCGCATCGTGTCCGGTGCGTGGTTCGGCGGCAGCAGGTTGAACTGGCCCCGCGCAAGCGCCGCGCCGAGCGACAGCGCGAAGCGGTAGCGATCGGATGTCATCGCCAGCACCGGTCCGGCAGGCGGCAGGCGAGCAGCAAGCGCGGCGACGTCCGCCAGGTAGCGCCGCCGCGACAGCGGCAATCCGCCGCGCCAGGCGATCGGCGCATCGAGGTCGGCGCCCGACAGCAGCGGGATCGACTCAACCATGGTGCCGAGTCCTCCGTAACGAGTCCGGGTCCGGATTTCGCGGCGAGCGAGGCGCGGGATGTTGTTGCCACGCACGCCAGGCATCGGCGATGGCGATCCGCTCGAATTCCGGATGCAGGCGATAGCGCAGCAGGTGCTCGCCCAGCATCACGAGGGCGACGCCGATGGGCGTGAAGAAATTCGCGAACACGATCCACGCCCGGTAAGGCGCCCAGGCGTACAGCGCGATCGAGGCGGCCGCCATCGCCATGAAATAGGCCACCCAAGCCACGGTGGTCGCCCGCGTATAGGCGGCCATCGCCGGCGGCAGTTCCGTCAGTCCGTGCACGCGCGCCGCGAACTGCGCGATGAGGGGGACATGGCCGGGCCGCAATGTCGACGCAAACCAGGCCGCCAACGCCGCATGCACGCCGGCATGCTGCGCCAGGTACAGCAGTTGCGCCGAGGACGCCGTTCGCGCGGAGATCGCCGCGGCCGTCGCGACGATCACGACCGCGACAACCCCCGCAAGCCGGTGCAGTCCGGCGCGCCAGACGCCGCCGACGATCGCGAGGGCGAGCGGACCGAGCACGAGAGCGAGCGTCCAGGGAGCCGAGGCCTGCGCCGCCATCAACCGGGTCGACAGCGCCATGTAGGCGATCAGCGCGCCGACGCCCAGCGCCGCGCGCAGGCCGGCGGGCCACCGCAATGCCCGCATCACCACACGCATCGCGTCAGCGCGTGCGATGGCTCGCGATGTGATCGCTGAGGCTGGCAAGGCTCGCGAAAATGCGCTGGTTCTGCTCGTCGCCGGAGCGGAGTTGAAAACCGTAGCGCTTGGACACCTCCAGGGCAACCTCGAGGATGTCGATGGAATCCAGGCCGAGCCCCTCGCCGAACAGGGGCGCCTGCGGATCGATGTCCTTCGGCGCCACGTCGAGATTGAGCGCTTCGACCATCAGGGTGGCCACCTCGAGGCGCAACGCGTCGTCGGCAATCGGTGTCGACATCGAAAGATCCCGTCGTCTTGGGCCGGGCCGCGACACGTCGCCGGCCCGTCACGCTCGCAAACCTGCGATGGTAGCAAACGCCGAGCGCGGCACTCGCCGGCGCGTCGCAAGCGGCGCCCCGTCGCTCGCGCGCATTCGCTTCAGCGCTCCGGAATTAAGAAAGATCCCGCGATTCCGTCCTGCATGAACCATTCGCTTCGAGTCGCAGTCTCATGTGACTTGAATCAATTTTCCCGACGTCGCCGACGCGTAGCGTTAATCGACTCACGACGGACGGCAACGATGGAAGACTATTACGAAGACTTCGAGATCGTTCGAGTCCTGAATGCGACATGGCTGATCGACGCCGAGTCGTACCAGCGTGCCTACTGGCGGCCTCCGGGCGCCGCGCTGCAGCCGGGCTACTACGTGGTGAGCTGGCCGCCCGAGGTCGAACGGAAACGCTTCGATGACAAGGCGGAGTTCCGCGGACCGCTCGTCGGCATGTGCGACGCGGTGGCAATGCGGGACCTGCTGTCGCGCGAGGCGAGGCAGCGGCAGGCCAAGGCCGCCAAGAAGGTCGAGCTCGCCTCTTAGCGGGCGAGGGAAGTTCGTCGGCCGGGCTCGCGGGCGACCGAACGACTCTGCCGCGCGAGCGTCGCCTCGCCGTGCGCCATGTTCCCGCCTTGCCCCCGGGGCGCCGGAGCTTCGTGCTAGCTTTCCACTCCCTGTTCCCGCTCCCTGCTCCGCGGGCGAAGGCCGGCCATGGCACGAAAGCTCGACGTTCCCGTCACGGCACTCGCCGACACGACATGCGTGCTCGGCGAATCGCCGGTCTGGTCGGAACGCGAATCGATCCTTTACTGGGCCGATATCGTCGCGGCGACGGTCCACGGGCTCGACCCGGCCGATGGCTCGCGCCGTCGATGGCAGTTGCCGGCGGCGGTCGGAAGCCTGGGGCTGCGCGAGCAGGGCGGGCTCGTGCTTGCGCTGCGCAGCGGCTTCCACCTGTTCGATACGACGACCGGCGCGCTGACGTTCCTGGCGAACCCGGAGGCGGACGTGCCGACGAACCGCCTCAACGACGGCAAGGTATCGCCCGAGGGGCGTTTTTGGGCCGGGTCGATGGATGACCGGCCGCAGCGCGAACCGACCGGGCACCTGTATCGCCTCGACGCCGACCATCGCTGCACGCGCATGGCGAGCGGCATCCGCGTCTCGAACGGTCTCGCGTGGAGCCCCGATGGCCGCACGATGTTCCACGCGGATTCGCGCGCCCCGGCGATCTACTGCTACGACTACGACCCGGACAGCGGCGCGCTGCGGAATCGCCGCCTGTTCGCGGACGCGCAGCCCGAGAGCGGCCGCCCCGATGGCGGCGCGGTCGACGCCGACGGGTGCTACTGGAGTTGCGGGATCGGCGCCGGACGCATCAATCGCTACGCGCCGGGCGGCGAACTGATCGCGTACGTCGAATTGCCGGTGACGCACCCCACGATGCCCTGCTTCGGAGGACCCGGGCTACGTACCTTGTATTGCACGTCGCTGCGCGACGGCCTCGCCGCGGATGTCCTTGCAAGAACACCGCTTGCCGGATCCGTCTTCCGCATCGACGCCGGCATTCCCGGCACCGCGATCGGCCTGTATCGCGGCTGAGCGCCGATCAGCGCGGCGCCGGCTCGGCGACCAGCGGTGCCGATGGATCGCGGTTCAACACCGCGCGTCCGGTCAGCAGCGGTCCCTCGAGCCAGGCGTCATAGCCGTCCTCCTTCAGGATGGCAACCATCCGAGGCAACTCGCCGGGAATCGTGCAGATCGGCCGGAATACCGGATGATTGCGCGCCTTCACGGTCAGCATCGCAAAGGCCACGACCTCGAATCCCGCCGGGTCGATCCACTCGTCCCAGACGCCGGCGATACCCATCGGGCGGCCGTCGCGGCGTCGAATTCGCCAACGGACAGCCCTGCCCTCCTCCCACCGCTGCTCGTAGACGGCATCGGCAGGCACGACGCAGCGCCGGCCCATCCGCCACGCGGCATGCAGCGTCGCGTGCTCGTCGATCGAATCGCGCGCCGATGCCGGCCGGTGCTCCGGCGGAACCTCGCGCGCCCAGGGCGGCACGAGACCCAGCATGCCGAGGCAAAGCTGGCGCTCGAGCGTCGAGGTACTGTTGACGCGGCGGATGACCGGGGCCGGCGAACCGGGAACGGCATCGCCCGCCCCAACAGTCTCGCCCAGCGTGACGCCGAAATGCAGGAACAGCCGCTCCGGGTCGCACGTGGGAAGGTAGCTCGTGGTCATCGCGGGTGCACGGTGCGCGGGTCGCGAAATTCAATTAGCCTTGCGGCGCCGCGACGGCGGGCTGCGCGCGGCCCCGACGATACTCGAGAGGAGGAAAGGATGCTCAAGGGAATTGCCTTCGTGCTGGTTGCCGCGATGCTGGGTCTCGCGGCGCCGACCTTCGCTGCCGACAAGGACGCCAAGCCGGCCGCAAGTGCCGCGGCCGACGGCAAGATCGACATCAATCACGCCAAGGCCGAGGAACTCATGACGCTGGATGGAATCGGCGAAGCGCGTGCCAAGGCCATCATCAAGGGGCGGCCCTACAAGGGCAAGGACGACCTCGCGGCCCGCAAGATCATTCCCGACGCGGTCTACGACAAGATCAAGGACCAGATCATCGCCAAGCAGAAGTAGCCGGCGGATCCTGCAGCCGGGAAACGCTAGGCGAACTCGAGTTGTTCCGTCGGCGCCTGGGCGGACGTTCCGCCGAGGCGCCGGCGCAGGTCCTGCGCGATCAGGCGCACTTTGTCGTGGACGGTCGAGGTCGATTCGCCACCGGTAGCGCGCGGATCGACGAGCTTGAAGGAAGGCGGCCGGTGAACCTGGAGGCTGGACGGCAGGTGGCCGAGGCTGAAATGGTCCTCGCTGCGCGCCAGTGCGCCACTGCCGCCGATGTCCCAGACCTGCCCGCGGGCATCGACGACCGCGTGAACGAACGAGCCGCGTCCGGGCTGGCCCAGCGCGCCCTGCAGAGCGGGTCGATAAAGAAAGGCGATCTTGGCGTCGCCACCGAGCGCCTCAAGCAGCGCGGCCGCGAACAGGACCCGGGCATCGCGAAGGAAAGCGGATTTCCACCACGGCACGCCGGGCTCCCTCGAGCGAGCGAACTCCGCGACGGCCCGCTCGATTCGCTCGCATTCGACAGCCCGCCAGAGCTGTTCCGGCCGCGATGCGGCGACGAGTTGTCGAGCCACGGCATGGGCGACCGTCGCGTGAAGCCGGACGTCGACGCCGGCCAGGCGCAGGCCGCTTTCCAGATCGGCCGACGTCGGCTCGCAAGCGAGCCAGAGGCCGGGGACCGGGCGTCCCGACGCAATCGCACGCGCCAGACCGGCGCGATCGACGATATCCTGGACCGCCGCCGAGCCACCGCGCGATTTCGCCGCGTCCTCCTCGCGACGCTCGCGAGCGCCAGCGCCCTGGATGTCGAACGTACCGGCATCGCAGGCGACGATCGTGTGGCGATACGACGGCGCGCCGTTGCGCGAGAGATCGAAATGGACCATCAGCCGCGGATGCCGTCCCTGCTGCCGCAGCGTGGCGCTGAGGCCAAGCGCAAAGTCGTGGCTGCCGCCGTCGAGGAACTCGAAGCGAGCCCGCGGCGCGCCAACCGGCGCGCGCTGCACCAGCCGGTGGTCGGTGCCGCCGAACGGCGAAGGCAGGTCGGCGGCGCCGGTCCATGACCAGGCGAAGGATTCGATCAGTGCGCTGACCTGCGCGGCATCGGCCTGCTCCCTTCGCACCGACATTTTTTCGTCGATCGGTTCCCTGATTGCGCTCATCCGACCTCTCCCCGGGTTGGACGCCGTCGTGCGGCGATGGGGCATCTTGGACGGCGGTCCATGCCCTGGTCTTCGGATAAGCGCCAAGTTAGCGCGCCAGATCCATGCGGCACTGGGGTTTCGTGAAGAACGGACCGCGGAGACCCGCGGTGGCGTGCGGAGTCCCGACTAGTTCGTCGATGGGGTCTCGCCGGATGTCGCGGTCGGCTCGATGCGAATAACTCAATCACGCTATCCACAGTTTCTAAGTCACGTATCTGCGCACAATGACGCGGCGGGCCCTAAACTGGTCACGATTCGGGACGGGCGTCCCGAGGCCAACAGCATGGC
>DATKPC010000095.1:0-112952 GCA_035524275.1 Burkholderiaceae bacterium | reverse complement strand
GAAGGCCTGGACCTCTTCCGGGTAGTAGAACTCCACGATGTTCGTCGTGTGCTCGGGACCGCGAGGGATCAGCGTGCTCACGACGAGCGCGCACGGGTACCACTCGATCATCACGTTCGGGTACAGGATCGACCACACGGTTCCGTATTTCGGCAGCTTGCCGCCGAGGTAGGCCAGCACCGCGTCGCGATAGCGCGCGTAGTTCGGCGACGTCTGGGTCTTCAGCTCGTCCCGGATGCCGAGGATCTGGTAGCTCCAGCGGTCGCCGAAGCCCCATTCGTAGTTGCCCGGGTCGACCCAGCGCTGCAGGCCCGGGTGCATGGCCTCGACGTGATAGAGCTCGAGGAAGATCTCGAGGAACGTCTTCCAGTTGAACGGGCACTCGTCGACGACGACGCGATCGAACGCGTAGCCGGCGAAGTCATAGTCGGCCGCCAGCGGGAAGTCCGCCAGGTCGGCGGCCGCGTTCCTCGGTCCGCCGAACAGCAGCCCCTGCCACTCGTGGAGCGTGTCGCGCGTCAGGCTGCAGGACGGCGCCGGGTCGAAATCCGGCGCGCCGAGCAGGCGCCCGTCGAGCGCGTAGGTCCAGCGGTGCAGCGGGCAGACGATGTTAGGCACGTGACCGCGCCCCTCGAGCAACTGCCCCTGCCGGTGCCGGCAGACGTTGGACATCAGCGCGACACCGTCGTCCCCGTGGACGAGCACCTTGCCGTTGTCGGTCGACGGCAGGACCATGTAGTCGCCGCGGTCCGGAACCATCAGCCGGTGACCCGCGTAGTTCGGGCCGCGCCCGAACAGCAGCAGCATCTCGCGGTCGTGCCATGCACGATCGAAATACCACGCGATCGGCAACGGCGCCGTGCGCTGCACGAGGCCGGCGTCGAGGTTCGAGCGGCGCGACAGGCCGCGGGCCGGGGCGTTCATTCGGGGCTTTCGTCGGGTGCGGTGTCACCGGCGTTCCATGGGCACGCCCGGACGCGCCGCCGCTGCACGTCCGGCGCGGAATATATACGTTCCGGCGGGCCGCCTGCAGCGCACGGGCGCTGCCGCGCCGACGTGTCCGCCAGGGCCTTTGGCCTTATGCTTCGCCCCGTTAGCAGGAGACGAGCCATGTCAGATCGAGTCGACGCACGCGACGTCCAGATGGACGCCAACAACCTGTTCCGCGAGGATGTCATCACCGACCGGGGCATCGGGACGATCCGCATGCTGTCGCCGCTGCGTTCGGACGGGACCGCGGATTCGTCGCGCAAGACCGTCTTCGTCGGCGAGGCGCAGATGATGACGTCGATGGGACCGTTGCCGATCCCGTTCGAGATCGAGGCGAGCAGCCTCGCGGCGGCCGTCGCCGGTTATGGCGACGCCGCGCGCGAAGCGATCGAGCGCGCGGCGCGCGAAATCCAGGACATGCGGCGTCAGGCCGCCTCGTCGATCGTGATCCCGCAGGGCGGGGTCGGCTTGCCGCCGGGCGGGCGTCCCGGCGGCGGCAAGATCCAGATCCCCTGACGCCGATCGGCGCTCGTCGCAGCGAGCGCGGACGCTCACCAATGGCCGCGATGGTCGCGGTCATAGCCGCCGTGATGGTGCCAACGGTACCCGTGGTCCCAGCGGTCGTCGCACGGCCGGCCCCAGGCGTCGTACCGGACGACCGTCGCCGGATAGGCGGGTGCCGGCGCGACGATCGGTGCGGGGGCGTACCACGGCGCCGGCGCGATCGCGACGGTCGGCGCCGGAACGACGACCGGTAGCGGCGGCGCCGGCAGCGCGACCGCGATCGACGGGAGGCCGATGACGACCGAGACGCCGGCATGGGCGCTTGCGGCGAGCGGCGCCAGCGCGGCGCAGGCGAGGAGGGCGGCAACGTAGCGTTTCATGGGGTCAGCCTCGTGGGTGGTGGTGCTGACCGTCTAACGCCGCTGCGGCGGCGCGCGGCGACGCCGGAATCGTTGCTGCCCGGGCTCAAAGATTGCCGGATGTAACCGCGGCGACGCGGTCGCCGCGCAGGCCGTCAGCGCGGCGCAGCGGCAGGGCGTGCCGGCGCCATTGGCATCACATGCTCGCTGCCGTCTTCGCACGCCCGGTCCGAAAAACTGACCTTGCCGTGGTTGTCGCAGCGGAAGACGTGCTCCGGGCTCATCAGGACTTTTTCCGGCGCGCTCGGCGCCGCCGCCGGCGCGGCCGCCGGTGCGGCGTTCGGCGCCGGGATCGTCATCGAAAAGGGCTGGCCGACGTTATGCTCTTTCGGCATCAGCCAGCGGTACAGGAGCAGCATCGCGCTGCCGACCATCGCGACGACGACGATCACGGTCAGCAGCCGCAGCGAGAAGTCATGCAAACGGTCGCTTCCGGTAAACATCGCGGGCATTGGCATCACATCAGGGGGAGCAGGAGCGCCTGCCCTGCGCAATTATCCCACGCGAGAGCGGGTCGGCCTTTCGGCGCCACCGGTAGCCGGGCGGTATGGTGCGACGTGCGGCGGCTCTCGCGAACTTAGGCAAATCAGCGTATCTGAAACTCGATGCGCCTCAGGAATATCACGGCAACAGGAGTGTAAGTGCGCAGTTACTCTCTCGCAAGCCTTGCGCTGACTAGCTTTTTTGCGCTATTTCTCGCTTTGATTCCGGTCGCCTGGGTCCCCGTGGGATCGGCGCTGGCGCGGAATGTCGCCTCGGCCGAGCCGCGGCCCGTCGCCCCGCGCGGTCCGCTGCTTCCTGCCGAACAGGCGCTCGTGACGCTTTTCGAGAATGCGGCGCCGTCCGTCGCCTACATCACGACGGAAGTCGTGGAGCGAAACGGCTTTTTCACGGCCACCGTCGCCGAGGGCGCCGGCAGCGGGTTCGTCTGGGATGCGCTGGGCGATGTCGTGACCAACAACCACGTGATCGAAGGCGCGCGCCGGGTCAACGTGCAACTCGACGTCGGCGATCCGATCCCCGCGGAGGTCATCGGCCGTTCGCCGGAATACGATCTCGCGGTCGTCCGTCTGGCGCGAATGCCACGCGGCCTGCGACCGATCCCGGTCGGGTCGTCGGACGATCTGCGGATCGGCCAGACCGTCCTCGCGATCGGCAACCCGTTCGGCCTGCAGCGGACGCTGACGCAGGGCATCGTCAGCGCGCTCGATCGCGCCTTGCCGACCACCGAGTTCTCCGAAATCGCGGGCGTCATCCAGACCGACGCCGCGATCAACCCCGGAAACTCCGGCGGCCCGCTGCTCGACAGCGCCGGCCGCCTGGTCGGCGTCAACAGCGCGATCCGCTCGGAGTCCGGCAGTTCGGCCGGGATCGGGTTCGCCATCCCGGCCGACCTCGTCAATCGCGTCGTGCCTGCGCTGATCAGCCGCGGCCATGCGCCGCTGCCGGGGATCGGGTTCAAGCCGGTGCGCCCGGACATCGTCGAGCGGGCCGGCATCGCGGGCGTCGTGATCGACGAGGTCTATCGCGGCTCGCCGGCCGCGGAGGCCGGGCTCGCGGGCCTCGACCACCGGACGCACGAGATCGGCGACGTCATCGTCGCCGTCAACGGCCACCGCGTCGAGACCCTCTCGACGTTCGTCGGTGAACTGGGGCGCGTCGGCGTGGGCACGACGGCGGAACTCACCGTGGTTCGCGGCGACCGCGAACGCAAGGTCCGCGTCCGCGTGGTGGACGTCAGTTCCTGAGCGGGCGCGTCGCGTCCTCGAGCCAGCGCGCCGCGGCGCCGCCGACGAGCGGGCCGACGCGACGCCGGACCTCCGCGTGGTACGCGTCGAGCCACGCGACTTCGTCCGCGCGCAGCAGCGCCGGCTCGATGCAACGGACGTCGATCGGGCACAGCGTCAGCGTCTCGAAGCGGAGGAACTCGCCGAACTCGGTCGTCGCGTCGGCAACGGTCACGAGCAGATTCTCGATGCGCACGCCCCACTGGCCCGGGCGGTAGAGCCCCGGCTCGTTGGACGTCACCATCCCGGGCTCGAGCGCCGTGGCGGCGTCCGGCGGCAGCAGAGGCGAAATGCCGTGCGGCCCCTCATGGACGTTGAGGAAGTAGCCGACGCCGTGGCCGGTGCCGTGGCCATAGTCGACGCCATCGGCCCACAGCGGCGCGCGGGCGAGCGCGTCCAGCAGCGGCGCGCGGGTGCCGCGCGGGAAACGCGCCATCGAGAGCTGGATCATCCCCTTCAGGACGTGCGTAAAGTCGCGCCGCTGCGCCGCGGTGACTTCGCCGATCGCGACGACGCGCGTGATGTCCGTCGTACCGCCGAGGTATTGCCCGCCGGAATCGATCAGCAGCAGGCCGCTGCCGACGATCCGCGCATGCGACTCCGGTGTCGCGCGGTAGTGCGGCAAGGCACCGTTGGCATTGAACCCGGCGATCGTCGCGAAGCTGGGACTGACGTAGTTCGGGCGCCGCGCCCGTGCGGCGCAGACCTGGTCGTCGACGACAAGCTCGTCGATGGCCTCGTTCGCCCCGACCGCAGCCTCGAGCCAGGCGAAGAATTCCGCGAGCGCGGCGCCGTCCTGCTCCATCGCCGCGCGGATGTGCGCCACCTCCTGCGGCGTCTTGCGCGACTTGGCCAACGTCGACGGATTGAGCTGTTCGACGACGATCGCCCCGGCCGGCACGGCGCCGCGCAGGCCGAGCGTGACGCGACGCGGATCGACCAGGACCCGAGCCCCCGCCGGTATGCGCGCCAGCGCCGCGGCGGCCGCGTCGTACGGCTGCAGATCGACGCCGTCGGCGGCGAGTCGTGCCGCCAGGGCGTCGTCGATCTTGCCTCGGCCGACGAAGAGCGTCGCGCGGTCCGGATTGAGCAGCAGGTGCGCGAGGAAGACCGGGTTGTACGGCACGTCGGCGCCGCGCAGGTTCAGCATCCAGGCGATGTCGTCGAGCGTCGAGACGAGGTGGAAGTCGGCCCCCGCCTGCCGGACCTGCTCGCGGATCGCCGCGAGCTTGGCCGATCGCGCCACCGTGGCGAACGGCGCCGCGTGTTCCCGGACCGCTTCGGCGGGTAGCCCGGGACGACCGATCCAGACTTCGTCGAGAAGGTCGAGATCGCTGCGCAACCGCGCGCCCCGCGCCGAAAGCGCCGCTTCCAGCGATCGGGCCGCGGCGAGGCCCAACACCGCGCCGTCGGCACCGGCGACGGCGCCGGCGGGCAGCCGCGAGGCGAGCCATTCCTGCCACGCGAGGCTCGCGCCGCTCGTCACCTTCATCATCGCGATCGGCGTGCCGTCGAGCTGTGCCTCGGCCTGGACCCAGTAGCGGCTGTCGACCCACAGCGTCGCCGCGTCCGCGGTGACGACGAGCGTCGCGACCGACCCGGTGAACCCGCTCAGCCATTCGCGACCCTGCCAGCGCGGCGGCAGGTACTCCGACAGGTGCGGATCGGCCGATGGCACGATCCACGCGGCGAGGCCATGGCGCGCCATGGCCGTGCGCAGCGACCCGATGCGCGCGGCGATGGCCGCGCGGTGAGAGGCAAGAGTGTCCATGTCGATTCCGCAGCTGGCGCCGCCCCGGAGTCCGACGAGTCGAACGCGGGGCAGCTTGGAGACACCGCAAGTCTAGGGCCTGTTTCGCGTCCGAGGGAGCGGACAAGACCCTGATGCCGGGTCCGGCGCCGGCGAGCCGGACGGCGCGGCCCGCTCAGCGATGCCAGGAATCCTTCAGCGTCGCGATGCGATTGAAGACCGGGCGCTGCGGTTCGTGGTCGACGCGGTCGGCGACGAAATAGCCGTGGCGTTCGAACTGGTACCGGTCCTCCCGCTGCGCCGCCGTCGGGCCGCGCCCGAGGCCGGCTTCGACGAATCCGGACACGACGCGGCGGGAATCCGGATTGAGCCCGTCGCGCCACTCGCGTCCGCCGGCGTCCGGATGCGCATCGACGAACAGCCGGTCGTAGAGGCGGATCTCGGCGGCCAGCGCGGCATCGACCGACAGCCAGTGGATCGCGCCCTTGACCTTGACGGACGAGGCCCCGGGCGTGCCGCTGCGGGTTTCCGGAAGGTATTCGACGTAGACCGTCGTCACGTTGCCGGCGTCGTCCTTGTCGCAGCCGGTGCAGCGGACGACATACGCGTAGCGCAGCCGCACGAGGTTGCCGGGAAAGAGGCGGAAATAGTCCTTCGGCGGATGCTCGGCGAAATCGTCGCGCTCGATCCACAGCTCGCGGCCGAACGCCAGCTCGCGCGTGCCCAGTTGCGGCAGGTTCTGGTGCACCGGCGCGATGCAGGTTTCGGCGGGCGTGCCGGCAGGCAGGTTCGTGATCACGAGCCGGACCGGGTCCAGCACGGCGACGGCACGCGGGGCCTGCGGGTCGAGGTCGTCGCGCAGCGCCTGCTCCAGCACGGCATAGTCGATCCAGGAATCCGATTTCGAGACCCCGATCCGCTCCGCGAAGAGCTTCAGGCTTGCCGCGGTGTAGCCGCGCCGGCGCAGCCCGACGATCGTCGGCATCCGCGGGTCGTCCCAGCCGGCGACCAGCTTTTCCTCGACCATCGGCAGCAGCTTGCGCTTGCTCAGCACGACGTGGCCGAGGTTCAGGCGCGAGAATTCGTACTGGTGCGGCAGCTCGAACGGATCCGGCCGGCGCTCGTCGAGCGCGTGGGTCAGCAGCGGCGAGAACTGCGCCGCGGAGGTGCGCAGCAGCGCGAAGAAATCGTCGAGGTCCCCGAGCAGCGTCGGGCGATCGCGGTCCCAGCGCGCGAACATCGCCTTCATCCGCAACTCCTCGTCGCTGCCCGAGAGCTTGTGGCCGAAGTTGTGGCAGTGGAGCGCGAACTCCTTGCGCGCCTCGACGCCCTGCGCCGCGATCGATTCGACGAGTTCGAGCGCCGCGCGCCACTGCGGCGCGCGCAGCACCGGGACCAGGCGTTCCAGCGTCCAGTCGTAGAACGGCCGGTGGTCCTCGAACTCGAGCGTGCAGATCGAGTGCGAAATCATCTCCAGGGCGTCGGAGACCGGGTGCGCGTAGTCGTACATCGGGTAGATGCACCAGCGGCTGCCGGTCTGGTGATGGTCGGCGAAGCGGATGCGGTAGAGCACCGGGTCGCGCAGGTTGATGTTCGGCGACGCCATGTCGATGCGGGCGCGCAGCACGCGGCTGCCTTCCGCGTGGCGCCCGGCGCGCATCTCGCGGAAAAGGCGCAGGCTCTCGTCGCGCGGACGGTTGCGGAACGGCGAATCGAGCCCGGCCTCGGTGAGCGTGCCGCGCGACTCGCGGATCGCGTCGGCGCTCAGCTCGTCGACGTAGGCGTGGCCGGTCTCGACCAGGTACTCCGCGAAGCGGTAGAGCTCGTCGAAATAGTCGCTCGCGTGGTACTTGTGCTCCTCGGCCCCGTCGATCCACGTGTAGCCGAGCCAGCGGACGGATTCGAGGATCGCGTCGACGAACTCCTGGTCCTCCTTGACGGGGTTGGTGTCGTCGAAGCGCAAGTGGCACTGGCCGCCGTAGTCGTATGCGAGCCCGAAGTTCAGGCAGATGCTCTTCGCGTGGCCGATGTGCAGGTAGCCGTTCGGCTCCGGCGGGAACCGGGTGCGGATGCGCGCCTTGTCGAGCGGGCCCTGCGCCTGGAACGTCCCGTCGCCGGGCCGGCCGTTCCAGTGGCGGCGCGCGGTGCGGCCGCCCGCGAGGTCGGCGTTGACGATGTTGCGGATGAAATTGGTCGCCGCAGGCGCGCGGCCCGCGTCGGCGGACCGCGCCGGGTTCTTGTTCGCGGCACGGTGGTTCATCGGACTACCTTCTCGCTGCGGTCGGAGGGCGCCGACCGCCGGGCGCCGGCCGACGGGCTCGCCGGGTCCGGGCGCCATGCATTCGGGCGCTGGCGAAGCCGATTGTAGCGGCAGGCCGCGCGCCGACTCGCGTCGCATCACGGCGGTCGCGGCGCGCCGCGGCGGCCCGCGCTCGGTGTGCTAAGGTTGACCGACGCACAGGCCTATCCCACAGGCACATCCAAGAGGGCGCCATGACCAACATCGTGCGCAGCGGGCTCGCGGCCGATCTGTACCAGCGGGCCGAGTCGGGACGGCCGATCCGCATCGGCCTGATCGGTTGCGGCGAGATGGGCACCGACATCGTGACGCAGGTCCTGCTGATGCCGGGGCTGGAAATCGGCGCGATTGCGGCGCGCAATCCGGCCAACGTGCACAACGCGATCCGGATCGCCGGCTGCCCGGCGGACATGGGGCGCGACGTGACGTCGGCCGGCGCGATGACACGCGCGATCGGCGACGGCCGCATCGCCATCACCGACGAGGCGAAGCTGGTCGCGACGAACGACCTCGTCGACGTGGTGGTCGATGCCACCGGGCGTCCGGCCGTCGGCGCCGAGATCGGGCTGACGGCGATGGAGCACGGCAAGCACCTCGTGATGATGAACGTCGAGGCGGACGTCACGATCGGCGCCTACCTGAAGCGCGAGGCCGATCGGCTGGGCGTCGTCTATTCGCTCGGCGCGGGCGACGAACCGAGTTCCGCGATCGAGCTGATCCAGTTCGTCACCGCGCTCGGCTACCCGGTCGTCGCGGCAGGCAAGGGCAAGAACAACCCGCTGAACGTCGATGCGACGCCGGCGCAGTACGAGGAGGAAGCCCGCCGCCGCAACATGAACCCGCGCATGCTGGTCGAATTCATCGACGGGTCCAAGACCGCCGTCGAGATGACGGCGATCGCGAATGCGACCGGCCTCGTGCCCGACGTACCCGGGATGCACGGGCCGGCGGCGACGCTGCAGAACCTCCACGACGTGCTGTGCCCGAAGGCGGACGGCGGAATCCTCGGACGCAAGGGCGTCGTCGACTACACGATCGGCGCCGGGGTCGCCCCGGGCGTCTTCGTCGTCGCCGAAATGGCGCATCCACGGCTGAGGGAGCGCATGCACGACCTGAAGCTCGGCGCCGGTCCGTACTACACCTTCTATCGCCCGTACCACCTGACGAGCCTCGAAGTGCCGCTCACCTGTGCCCGTGCCGTCCTCTACGGCCGGCCGGACATGAGCCCGTTGCCGATTCCGAGCGCCGAGGTCTGCGCGCTGGCGAAGCGTGACCTGCGGGCCGGCGACCGCCTCGACGCGATCGGCGAGACCTGCTACCGGTCGTGGGCGATGCAGGCCGGCGATGCCCGCACGCGGCGTGCGCTGCCGGTCGGGCTCGCCGAGGGGTCTCGCGTGCGGCGGGACGTCCGCAAGGGCGACCTGCTGACGTACGAGAACTGCGAGCCGGACGCGCAGTCGCGGCTTTTCGAACTGCGGCGGCGCCAGGATGAACTGGTCTACCCGGCGCGCGTCGTTCAGATGGCGTCGGGGTAGCGACGCGCCAGGCTGTCCGGCGGCGCTCCCGCGAGGAAGCCGAGCCGCAGCCACGACGTCTGCAGCGCAACGCGCCACAGGCCGGCGCGTTCCAGGGCGGCGCCCGGGACGACGACGCGCGACGCGATGACGAGCGGCGGGCAGATCGCGCCGGCGCGACGGCAGAAATCGAAGACCTCGAGCGGGCCGCAGGCCCCGAAGCCGTCGAGCGCGAGGAACGTCCCGCGCTCGACGAACAGCGCCTGCGCGCGGCTGCAGAGGCCGGTCAGGCGGGTGATGCCGTTCAGCCACCGGGCGAAGCGCGGCAGGGCCGCCGACCGGCCCGCAAGGCCGAGGTCGAAGCGGCCCCAGCGGCACGCGGAATTCGACAGCCCGCGGAAGATGGCGCGGTCGGCGTCCGGTGGCAGGATGGCTTCCGGCTCCAGGAACAGCAGCACATCGGCTTCCTGCGCCGGCGCGCTGCGCGCGCCGGCATTCATCTGCAGCGCCCGCGACCGCGGCGCGCCGATCACGATATCGGCCGTCGCGGCCGCGCGCCGGACCGTGTCGTCGGTGCTGCCGCCGTCGACGACGATGACGCGCGCACCGCGCCGCCGCAGCGGCTGCAGGCGCGCCACCGCCGCTTCGATCGACGCGGACGCGTTCCGGCAGCAGATGATGATCGCGAGTCGCAACGTTTCCTCCGGCTGGCAGCGCTTCGCGACGACGATATCGCCGTCGCGGCGGCGCTACGGCGCGGCGGGTCGGGGTTCCGACCAGTGGCGGATGCCCGACGACGGGGGACGCCGCCCCTGTTGCGCGATGGCCGCGCGGCGTGAGGTCAGCGGCGGCGCAGGCGCCGTACGAGCGATGACGTGTCCCAGCGTCCGCCGCCGGCCGCCTGCACGTCGCCGTAGAACTGGTCGACCAGCGCGGTCACGGCGAGGCTGGCGCCGTTGCGGCGCGCCTCGTCGAGGCACAGGCCAAGGTCCTTGCGCATCAGGTCGACCGCGAAGCCGAAGTCGAAACGGTCCTCGACCATCGTCGTGCCGCGGTTGTCCAACTGCCAGCTCTGCGCCGCGCCCTTGCCGATGGCCCCGAGGACGGCTTTCATGTCGATCTTCGCCGCCTCGCCGAACGCGATCGCCTCCGACAGGCCCTGCAGCAGGCCGGCGATGCAGATCTGATTGACCATCTTGGTCAACTGGCCGGCGCCGCTCGCGCCGATCCGCGTCATCGCCCGCGCATAGGCGGCCATCACCGGACGCGCGCGCTCGTACGGCTCCGGGTCGCCGCCACACATGATCGTCAGCGCGCCGTTGACGGCTCCCGCCTGTCCGCCCGAGACCGGTGCGTCGAGGACATGCAGGTCGAGGCGGCGGCCGAGCGCGTGCAGCTCGCGCGCGACCTGCGCCGAGGCCGTCGTGTGGTCGACGAGGATCGCGCCCGGCGACATCCCGGCGAACGCGCCGTCGGCGCCGAGCACGACGCCGCGCAGGTCGTCGTCGTTGCCGACGCAACAGAACACGACGCGGGCGCCCGCGGCCGCCTCGCGCGGCGTGTCGGCGAGCGAACCGCCGTGCTCGTCGACCCAGCGCACCGCTTTCTGTCGCGTGCGGTTGTAGACGGTCACCGCGTGCCCGGCGCGCGCCAGGTGGCCGGCCATCGGAAACCCCATCACGCCCAGGCCGATGAAGGCGACCGGAACTCGTGGGTGGGCTGGCGTCGGGGGATCGGTCGTCATCGCAAGGCTTTCGGTCGTGGCTCGAGGGGCCGATCGGGCGTCGCGGCAGGCCGTCGGAGCGGGTCGATCGACGCCGGCAATCGTAGCGGATGGCCGGCCGGCGGCCGGCGTGGCGGGCGCCGGGCAAGTCCGGGCGGCGTCGCGCAGCCGGATCGCCGATAATCGCGGCAGGCGTGCCGGGTCCGCGATCCGGCCGGGCGCCTCCCCCTTTCGATCGTCTGCCGCAGCGAGCCCGCGATGTCCTATGTCTTTGCCGTCCCCCCGCAGGTCGTCGTTCCCGTCGTGGGCACGACCGACCTGTTCCCGGTCCACCGGATCTATTGCGTCGGCCGCAACTACGTCGAGCACGCGCAGGAAATGGGCTTTTCCGGGCGGGAGCCGCCATGTTTCTTTGCGAAGCCGGCCGATGCGGTAGCGCCGGTGGCGGCCGGCGCCGTCGGCCGCGTGCCGTTCCCCGACGAGACGGAAGATTTCCAGCACGAGGTGGAACTGGTC
The DNA here is from genome assembly GCA_035524275.1 of Burkholderiaceae bacterium. Taxonomy (GTDB): domain Bacteria; phylum Pseudomonadota; class Gammaproteobacteria; order Burkholderiales; family Burkholderiaceae_F; genus DATKPC01. Next base: position 101,450 of record DATKPC010000095.1, on the reverse strand, counting down.
GTCGCGATCGGGCGACGCGGCAGACGCATCGCCGTGGCCGAGGCGGCCGCCTACGTCTGGGGCTACGCGGTCGGCGTCGACCTGACGCGCCGCGATCTGCAGTCGCGCATGAAGAAGCTGGGCCTGCCGTGGGAGGTCGGCAAGTCGTTCGACGCCTCGGCGCCGGTCTCGCCCGTGCGGCCCGCGGTGGGCGGCGAGGCGCTCGCGAGCGGCCGGATCTGGCTTGGCGTCAACGGCGCCGCGCGCCAGGACAGCGACCTGTCGAAGCTGATATGGAACGTCGCGGAGATCATCGCGCACCTGTCGCGCTATTTCGAACTCGTGCCCGGCGACCTCGTCTTCACCGGGACCCCCGCCGGCGTCGCGGCCATGCAGCCCGGCGACCGCGTCGATGCCGGGATCGACGGCGTCGGCACGCTGTCGTTCGTCCTCGAGCGTTGAGGCGGCGGAAGCCGGCATGCTGAAGCTCTACACCTACTTCCGCTCGAGCGCTTCGTTCCGTGTGCGCATCGCGCTGGCGTTCAAGGGGCTGGGCTACGAGGCCGTCCCGATCCACCTGACGCGCCATGGCGGCGAACAGTCGGGCGAGGCCTTCCGCGGCGTCAACCCGGCGGGGCTCGTCCCGGTCCTCGAGGACGATGGCGCGCTCATCACGCAGTCGCTCGCGATCATCGAATATCTCGAGGAGAAGCACCCGCGGCCTTCGCTGCTGCCGCTCGACGCGGTCGAGCGCGCCTACGTGCGTTCGCTGGCACTGTCGATCGCCTGCGAAATCCACCCGCTGGACAACCTGCGCGTGCTGCGCTACCTCGTACGCGACCTTGGCGTGCCGGAGGACGCGAAGAACCGCTGGTACCGCCACTGGGTCGAGCAGGGGCTGGGTCAGCTCGAGCAGCAGGTCGCCGGCAGCGGGCGCGCCGGACGCTTCGCGCTCGGCGACCAGGTCACGCTGGCCGAGGTCTTCCTGGTCCCGCAGATCTTCAATGCCCGTCGCTTCGAGTGCCGCCTCGACCATGTGCCGGTGCTGACGCGCATCGCCGACGCGGCGATGCAGCTGCCGGCGTTCATCGCGGCGCAGCCGGATCGGCAGCCCGACCGCGAGTGACGGCGCGGGCGCGCCGCGGCATCACGCCGCGCGCATCGCCCGCTGCAGCTCGTCGGCGTAGTCGCTGACCGCGGAGACGTAGAAATCGCTGCGGTTGTACTGCAGCAGCGCCGCGAAGTTCGTCGTGCCGACGCGGTAGAGCGCCGGGCGCGCGCCGCGCGGGTCGCTACGCGGCAATTCGACGAGCATCACGGCGGCGGACGGGTCCAGCCGGCCTTCGATCCGCACGCCGCGGGCGGCCAGTTCCGCCCAGCGCGCGTCCGGGTCGAGGCCGCGATGCACGCAGTCGGCGGCCACGGCGAGCGGCAGCGATCCGTCGCGCACCGCGACGGCCACCGGATGGTCGCGCTGCCATCCGTGCGCCGCCAGGTAGTTGCCGATCGAGCCGGCGGCGTCCGGGATGCTGTGGTGCAGGTCGATCGAATCGTCGCCGTCGAAATCGACCGCGAAACGCCGGATCGAGCTCGGCAGGAATTGCGGCAGGCCGATCGCGCCGGCGAACGAGCTGCGCACCTCCAGCGGATCCCACCCGCGGTCGCGGCACAGCAGCAGGTAGCTCGCGAGTTCGTCGCGGTACAGCTCGGCGCGCCGCACGTAGTCGAACGCGAGCGTCAGGAACACGTCGATGGCGCGATAGTTCCCGGTCAGCCGTCCGAAGTGCGTCTCGACGCCCAGCACCGCGACGACGACGGCGGGCGGCACGCCGAAACGCTCCTCGACGCGCCGCAGCGTGGCAACGTGCTCGCGCCAGAACGCCACGCCGTCGTCGACGCGGCGCCGGTCGATGTGGTGCGCGCGGTAGGCCGGCCAGTTGCGCGCCGCGGTCGGGGCGCGGTGCGGCGTCGTCAGCCGTTGCGCATCGGCGCAGTAGCGCGCCGCGGCGACGATCCGGTCGAGCCACGACCGCGACAGCCCGGTCTCGTCGGCGAGATGATCCAGGTAGGTGGCGACCTCCGGACGGGTGGCGTAGCCCCCGGCCGGCCCGCCGTCGGTGTCGCCAACCGGCGCGCCCGTCGCGGCGGTGGCCGCGTCAGCCGCCTGCGCCCGCGCCGCGGACGCCGCCAGGCCCAGCGCGGCGAGCGCCGCGGCGCGCAGCAGGCGGCGGCGCGACGATGGCGGCCCGCGTCGCGCCGTCGTCATCCGCAGGCCGGCGTCAGCGCCGCGCCGCGCGCGGGCGAAAGCCGCGGATCCTGCGCGCCAGTTCGCGCCGCGCACGCGCGTCGTGCGGCGGCAGCGCGGCGTAGCGGGCCCGTTCCAGCGCCGCCAGCAGCGCGCGGGCCTCCGCTTCGTCGCGAGGCTGCAGTCGACCTTCGACGGCCCGCGCCGTGTCGCCAAGGCCGTAGTGCGGCGGTATGCGGATCCCGGCGGCCTCGAGCCGGCGGCGCATCGATTGCTGCAGGCGAGCCAGCGGGTCGGCGCGCTCGCGCGGGTTGATCGACGCCACGCCGATCACCGCGAGCAGCGCGACGAGCACGCCGGAGAAGATCAGGGCCAGGGTCTGCCAAGACGGAACGATCCCGAGGGAGGATAGCCATTGCCGCTGCCGCTCCGAAGAATACGACAGGACGCGCTGGTTCCACGCGTTTTCGAGCGCCTCCCAGCGCAGGCGGATCGAATGCGCCCAAGCGAGCGGCGCGCCCAGCGCGAGCCCGAACTCCGGTTTTCCCGCTTCCGGCGCGCCGCGCTCGATGCGCAGCGGGGCGACGACTGCGGTCGGATCGACGCGGATCCACCCGCGCCGCGGCAGCCAGACTTCGGCCCACGCGTGCGCATCCGACTGGCGGACGGTCATGTAACCGTCGCTCGGGTTGATCTCGCCGCCCTGGTAGCCGGTCACCACGCGCGCCGGAACCTGCAGCGCGCGCATCGCGAAGACGAAGGCAGATGCGAAATGCTCGCAGTAGCCGAGCCGCGTGTCGAACAGGAAGTCGTCGACGCTGTCGCGGCCGAGCGCCGGCGGCGACAGCGTGTAGCGGAAGCCGCCGCGGCGCAGGTAGTCCAGTACCGCGCGCACGCGCGCCATGGCCCCGGCCGCGGACCGGGCGGGCCCGGAATCGGCGAGGCGCGCCGCCAGCTCGTCGGCCCAGCGGCGACTGCGCGGGTCGAAGCCGTCGGGCAGCTGCAGCCATGCCTGCAGCGCCGCATCGTCGTCGTCGCCCTCGAGGGCGTAGCGCGTGAACGACCGCGCGCGGTAGCGCGTGCGGCCGTAGAGCGGCCGCGCGGCGACCGCCTGCATGTCGGCATTGAGGCGCGCGACGAACCCGGCGCCGCGTGGCGGCGTCGACGGCAGCTCGAGGACGAAGACCCAGGCACGGTCCTGCGGCTCGAGCGTGACCTCGTAGCCGAACGCGCTGTCCGGCTCGACGACGAGCAGCGGCGGCTCCGCGTCGATGCGTTCGGCGCCCGTCCTCCAGGTGCGGCCGTCGAAGGCGCCGAATACCGGCCCGCGCCAGTAGAGCGCATCGCGCGGTGGAGGCGCGCCGTCGAAGCGCACCCGGAAGGCGATCCGCCCGGATTCGATCAGTTCCGTGAACGATCCGGGCGACATCGTGTCCGAAAGCCCGGTCTCGCCGCGCCCGATGCTGCGCGATACGCCCCACAGCGGGCCTTCGAGGCGCGGGAACAGCAGGAACATCGCCAGCGTCAGCGGCAGTGCCTGGGCGGCGATCCGCAGCGTCAGGCGCAGTTTCTCGCGCGCGGCGATGTCGCCTTCGACGGCTTGCGCGCTCATCAGCAGGTAGAAAAGCAGCACGACGGCGACGGCGGCGAGCGCCGCCATCGGCAGCGACTGGTCGAACATGAACTGCGTCAGCAGCAGGAACAGCGCCAGCACGACGACGACGTGGACGTCGCGGCGGCTGCGCATTTCCAGCAGCTTGAGGCCGGCGAGCATCATCAGGAACGTGATTCCGGCGTCGCGTTCGAGCAGCGCGCGGTGGTCGGCCCAGGCGATCGCCGCGATGACGGCCGCGAGCGGCACCAGGACGATGCGCCCCGGAAGCGGGCGGCGCAGGACCGTCAGGACGAGGCGCAGCGTCCACAGCGTCCAGAAGACCGTCGAGGCCCACCACGGCAGGTGCGACGCGTGAGGCGCCGCGACCAGCGCGAGCGCGCCGAGCAGCAGCAGGACGTCGCGGCGGTCGCGGGCGGCGCTGGAGACGAGCGGCCGCCACAGCACCGCGAACGACTCGCGTGCGGCGCTGCGGAGCCGACGCACGAACGTTGCGCGGGAATCCGCCACGGCGCCGCCTAGCCGGCGTAGAGCGCCAGCGCCTCCAGGCAGCGCGTGCGCTGTTCCGGGCCGTGGCCGGGCGCGATGCGCCGACCCGGCAGCGCCAGGCCATAGTCGAGGCGCGCCTCGTCCGCGGCCAGCAGCCAGCGGGTCAGGCGCGACAGCCGCTGCTCCGTGTCCAGGTGTCGCGGCAGCGCGTCGAAATCGAGCAGCACGCGGCCGCCGCTCGGGACGTCGAAGAACTTGACGAGCAGCTCGTCGCTGCGTGCCGCCAGCCGCCAGGCGATCGCCTTTCGCGGGTCGCCGACGCGATAGGGCCGCACGCCGGCAAGGTCCTCGCCGGAGGTCGCGATGGCGCCGTCCGGCGCCGAGTCGCCGTCGCCAGGCGGCATCGGCGGCGGGTCCGCTTCCGGCGCCGGATAGACGATCGCCGACAGGTCGCTGCGGTAGATCGTCCACGCGCCGAACAGCCCGAACGGGAAGCGCGTCCCGATGCGGATCGGCGGGCAGGCATGCCGTCCGCGACGGCGCGTCGGCAGCGCCACGGCGACGACCGCGGAGCCGGACGCCGGGACGTCGCACCAGGTCGTCGCCAGACGCTCCTCGCGGCGCCACAGCGTCCGCCGGCGGCGGCGCGGCGCGATGCAGTGCAATCCGAGCGCCGGGCGCGCGACCGGCGTCGTATTGCGCACGGTCAGCTGGAAGGCCGCGGATTCTCCGGCGAAGACCGCCCGCACCCCGTGCGACGCGATGGCGAGCCCCGTCAGGTTGCGCTGCGTGTAGTACATCCCGACGACGGCGACCGAGGCGACGAAGAACGTGAGCAGGTAGCCCAGCTGCAGCGCGTAGTTGATCGATCCGATCAGCAGCAGCACGACGCCGGCGGCGAGCAGGAATCCGGCACGCGTCGGGAGGATGTAGACCTTCCGGTGATCGACGATGACCTCGCCGGCGCTCGGCGGGTGCCGGCGCGCGAACCACGCCGCGGCCGCCGCCTCGAGGCGCTCGACGAACATCACGGGATGGCGACCGCCTGGATCAGGTTGGCGACGAGGTCGCGTCCGTGCAGCGCGCGCGTGCCGTCGCCATGGACCGCGTGGAGCCGATGCCCGACGACCGGCGCGAGCACGTTCTGCACGTCTTCCGGCACCACGTGGCCGCGTCCGTCGAGCCACGCCCACGCCCGCGCGGCGGCAAGGATCGCGAGGCCGGCTCGCGGGCTGAGACCGTCGGCGAACCGGCCGCTGGCGCGGGTATAGGCGAGAAGCGCCTGCAGGTAATCGAGCAGCGCCTCGGACGCGTGGACCCGCCGGACTTCGGCCTGGGCCGCCAGCAGGTCGGCCGGCCCCGCGGCCGGCTGCAGCGTGCGCAGCATGTCACGCCGCGCCTCGCCGGCGAGCAGGCTGCGTTCGGCCGCGCGGTCGGGAAACCCGAGGCTGATGCACATCAGGAATCGATCCAGCTGCGATTCCGGCAACGGGAACGTGCCGACCTGGTGGAACGGGTTCTGCGTCGCGATGACGAAGAAGGGCTGCGGCAGCGGATGCGCGGCACCGTCGACCGACACCTGGTTCTCCTCCATCGCCTCCAGCAGCGCGCTCTGCGTCTTGGGGCTCGCGCGATTGATCTCGTCGGCGAGCAGCACCTGGCTGAAGATCGGACCCGGGTGGAACACGAACCGGCGCGCCTCGCGGTCATAGACCGAGACGCCGACGACGTCGGACGGCAGCAGGTCGCTCGTGAACTGGATCCGGCGGAACGGCAACCCGAGGCTGAGCGCGATCGCGTGCGCGAGCGTCGTCTTCCCGACGCCCGGAGCATCCTCGATCAGGAGGTGTCCGCCCGCCAGCAGGCAGGTCAGGCACTGGCGAACCTGGAGGTCCTTCCCGACGACGACGCTGCCGATCCGCGTGGCACATTGCCCGATTTTCTCTAACATGCGGTCCTACGGTACAAAAGAGACGCCGGCAGGGGAAGGAAGGCGCAAAGCGTGACGCGGACGACCACCCTATCGACGCAGGACTAGGAGACTCAAGTGGACACCGGTCTGGTCACCCACCGGGATTGCGCGCAGCATGAAATGGGATCCTGGCATCCGGAAAGTCCCGCCCGCCTGGGGGCGATCCAGGATCAGCTGATCGCCGCCGGCATCGACCCCTACCTGGTGCACATGGAGGCGCCGCTCGCGCCGCTTTCCGCCATTGCGCGCGCGCACGCCGAGAGCTACATCGAGGAACTCCGCGCAAGGATACCGGAGCAGGGCTATGTCGCCCTCGATCCGGATACCTCGGTGAACCCGGCGAGCTGGACCGCCGCGCTGCGCGCCGCCGGCGCGGTGATCGCCGCGACCGACGCGGTGATCGAGGGCCGGCTGCGAAACGCCTTCTGCGCGATCCGTCCTCCGGGTCATCACGCGCGGCCGGCGGCCGCGATGGGTTTCTGCATGTTCAACAACATCGCGGTCGGCGCGCTGCACGCGCTCGAGCACCACAAGCTCGAGCGCGTCGCGGTCGTCGACTTCGACGTGCACCACGGCAACGGGACCGAGGAGATCTTCGCCGGCAATCCGCGGGTCCTGATGGCGAGCTTCTTCCAGCATCCGTTCTATCCGTATTCCGGCGCCGCGGCCCCGGCCGAGAACATGGTCAACGTCCCGCTGCCGGCCGGCACGCGCGGCGACGTCGTCCGCCAGGTCGTCGACGAGACCTGGCTGCCTCGGCTGGACGCCCATCGCCCGCAGATGATCTTCATTTCGGCCGGCTTCGATGCGCACCGCGAGGACGATCTCGGCCAGCTCGCGCTCGTCGAGGCGGACTACGCCTACATTACGCGTCGCCTCATCGAGGTCGCCGACCGGCACGCCGGCGGGCGCATCGTGAGCTCGCTCGAGGGCGGCTACAACCTGAGCGCGCTGGCGCGCAGCGTCGTGGCCCATGTCAAGACCCTTGCCGACCTTTGACCGCGACGCCTCCCGGGGAAAACCGACATGCCCAGCTCGATCTTCGACCACGGCCTGGACCGCAATCCGGCCAACTTCGCACCGCTCTCGCCGCTCGGCTTCCTGGAGCGCGCCGGCACGGTCTTCCCGACGCTGCCGGCGATCGTCCACGGCAGCGGCGCGCATGCGATCCGCCGGACCTGGGGCGAGACCTACCAGCGCTGCCGGCGCCTCGCGAGCGCGCTGGCACGGCGCGGGCTCGGGCGCGGCGACACGGTCGCCGCGCTGCTTGCCAATACGCCGGAACTCGTCGAGGCGCATTTCGGCGTGCCGATGGCCGGCTGCGTGCTCGCCGCGATGAACACGCGCCTCGATGCCGGCAGCATCGGCTTCATGCTGGAGCACGGCGAGGCGCGCGTCCTGCTGGTCGATCGCGAATACGCGTCGATCGCGCGCGCCGCGCTGCACGGCCGCTCCCAGGGCATCGAGGTGATCGACGTCGACGATCCGGTCTACGACGGGCCGGGCGAGCGCTTCGGCTCGACCGACTACGAGCGCCTGCTCGCCGAGGGCGACCCGCAGTTCGCCTGGGCGCCGCCGGGCGACGAATGGGATGCCATCGCGCTGAACTACACCTCGGGCACGACCGGCAACCCGAAGGGGGTCGTCTACCACCACCGCGGGGCGTACCTCAACGCGGTCTCGAACATCCTCGTCTGGGCGATGCCGCAGCATCCGGTCTACCTGTGGACGCTGCCGATGTTCCATTGCAACGGCTGGTGCTTCCCGTGGACCGTCGCGGCGATGGCGGGCGTGAACGTCTGCTTGCGCCGCGTCGAGGCCAAGGCGGTGCTCGACGCGATCCGTGCGCACCGGGTGACCCACTACTGCGGGGCGCCGATCGTCCATGCGATGCTGGTCAATGCGGCGCCCGAGCTGAAGGCCGGAATCGGGCATCGCGTCGCCGCGATGGTCGCCGGCGCGGCACCACCGGCGGCGATGATCGAAGGCATGTACGAGCTCGGCTTCGACCTGACGCACGTCTACGGCCTGACCGAGGTCTACGGCCCGGCGACCGTCTGCCCGCAGCAGCCGGATTGGGCCGCGAAGCCGATCGGCGAGGTGGCGGCGCTCAACAGCCGTCAGGGCGTGCGCTACCCGCTCGAGGAGGCGGTCGCCGTGCTCGACCCGGCGACGATGCAGCCGGTGCCGGCCGACGCGCAGACGATCGGCGAAGTGATGTTCCGCGGCAATATCGCGATGAAGGGCTACCTGAAGAACGAGACCGCGACGCGCGAGGCGTTCGCCGGTGGCTGGTTCCATTCCGGCGACCTCGCGGTACTCCATCCTGACGGCTACCTCAAGATCAAGGACCGCAGCAAGGACATCATCATCTCCGGCGGCGAGAACATCTCGTCGATCGAGGTCGAGGACGTGCTCTACCGCCACCCGGCCGTCATGGCGGCGGCGGTCGTCGCGCAGCCGGATCCGAAATGGGGCGAGGTTCCCTGCGCGTTCATCGAACTCAAGGACGGGCAATCGGCGACCGCCGAGGACATCCTGGCCCACTGCCGCGCCCACCTGGCGCGCTTCAAGGTACCCAAGGGCGTCGTCTTCGGATCGATCCCGAAGACCTCGACCGGCAAGATCCAGAAGTTCGAGCTGCGCCAGCGCGCCCGGTCGACGAGCGCGATCGACGTCTGACGGGCCGCGCCGGATGACCGCTCCTGCCGAAGCCGCGGCCGCGCCGCTCGTCCTGCGTCGACGTGATGCCGGCGTCGTGCACCTGACGCTGAACCGCCCGGCGCAGTTCAATGCGCTGTCGGAGGAGATGCTCGATGCGCTGCAGGCCGAGCTGGAGGCCGTCGCGGCCGACGCGACCGCGCGGGTCGTCGTCATCGGCGGCGCCGGCAAGGCCTTCTGCGCCGGGCACGACCTCAAGCAGATGCTCGCCGACCGCCGGACCGCCTACTACCAGCAGCTCTTCGACCGCTGCTCGCGGCTGATGCTGCGCATCCAGTCGATCCCGCAGCCGGTGATCGCGCGCGTGCACGGCATCGCGACGGCCGCCGGCTGCCAGCTCGTCGGAATGTGCGACCTGGCGCTGGCCGCGAGCGACGCGCGATTCGCGGTGTCCGGGATCAACGTCGGCCTGTTCTGCGCCACGCCGGCGGTCGCGCTGTCGCGAAACGTCGCGCGCAAGCCGGCGTTCGAGATGCTGGTGACGGGCACCTTCATCGACGCGCAGGCCGCGCGCGAGCGCGGCCTCGTCAATCGCGTCGTCGCGGCCGACCGGCTCGATGCCGAGGTCGACGAGCTGGCGGCTTCGATCGCCGCGAAGCCCGCGGCGGCGATCGCGCACGGCAAGGCGATGTTCTATCGCCAGCTGGAAATGGGCGTCGCGGCGGCCTATCAGCTCGCGGCTCAGACGATGGCCTGCAACATGGCGGAGGACTGCGCGCAGGAGGGCGTCTCCGCGTTCGTCGAGAAGCGCCCGCCGCGCCGCGATCCGTCGCCGGCGAACTGAACGATCCCGTCGGTCGCCGCCGCGCCGTCGGTGGCGATCGCCTCGAACTCCCGCAGCACGCGCTCGAACTGGTCGATGCCCCAGTCGAGGTCCGCGCGGTCGATCGTCAGCGGCGGCGCGAAGCGGATGACCGTGCCGTGCGTGTCCTTCGTGAGCACGCCGAGCTGCGCCATGCGGTCGACGACGGCGCGCGCGTCGGCGTGCGCCGTGTCCAGTTCGACGCCGACCCACAGCCCGCGCCCGCGCACCGCGCAGACCAGCGGGCTGTCGATCCGGCGCAACCGCTGCAGCAGGTGCTCGCCGAGCGTCGCGCTGCGTTCGACGAGGCCCTCGTCCTCGATGACGCGCAGCGCCTCCAGGCCGACGGCAGCGGCGAGCGGGTTGCCGCCGAACGTCGAGCCATGGCTGCCCGGCTCGAACACGTCCATCACGTCGGCGCGCCCGACGACGCAGCTCACCGGCAGCAGGCCGCCGCCGAGTGCCTTGCCCAGGATGATCGCGTCGGGGCGGATGCCCTCGTGCTGGAACGCGAACCAGCGCCCGGTACGCCCCAATCCCGACTGGATCTCGTCGACGATCATCAGGACGCCTTCGCGGTCGCACAGGTCGCGGACGGCGCGCAGGAAGCCGTCGGGCGGCACGACGATACCGGCCTCGCCCTGGATCGGTTCGATCAGGACGGCGCAGGTGCGCGCATCGACGACCTTGCGCAGCGAATCGATGTCACCGAAATCGAAATGCGCGAAGCCCGGCGTGAAGGGGCCGAAGTCGGCGCGGTAGCTTGCCTCGGTCGAGCCGCTGATGATCGTCGTCGAGCGGCCATGGAAATTCCCGCGCGCCATCACGATCTGTGCCTGGTCCGGCGCGATGCCCTTGACGCGATAGCCCCAGCGGCGCGCGAGCTTGATCGCGGTCTCGACGGCCTCCGCGCCGCCGCTGGAGGGCAGCGCCTTGTCGAGCCCGGTAAGCGCCGCGAGGCGCTCCAGGAAAGGCGCCAGCGTCTCGGTATGGTAAGCGCGCGAGGTCACGGCCACCTTGTGCGCCTGCGCCGCGAGCGCGGCGACAAGCCGCGGATGCGCGTGGCCGTGGCTGACGGCCGAATACGCGCTCATCATGTCGAGGTAGCGCCGGCCGTCGACGTCGGTCAGCCAAGCGCCCTGGCCTTCGCGCAGGACGACCTCGACCGGGGCGTAGTTGGGCGCGGCCACTTGCCGCTCGCGGGCGATCGCTTCCGTCGTGGTCGGGGTGCAGGTCTTCATGGTCGTCCGCTCGTCTCGATGGTTGGTCCGCTCGTCGCCCGGTCCGGCGCGACGACGCGGAAACCAGTCTAGGGGGCGGGCACCACCGATGGCGCCGAAAGCGGCGACCGGGGCCGCCGCTTCGGCGGCGTTGCCGCGGCGCCGCCGCGGATCCTGAAGGACTCCGGGCCGCGTCGCTCGAGCCGGGCGGGGCGCGGCGCCGGCCCGGAATATTCACGTATCGCGTCGTGGCGCCCGGTTCTAGTATCGGTTCGATGATCACCGGACGACCACCGGAACGACCACCGGAAAGCCCGCCGGAACGCCACCCGGATCGACCGCCCACCCGGCGCGCGGCATCGCTCGCCGGGCATCCGGCGCTGCACCTCGCCCGCGCGGCCGGCGCCTGCGACGCCCAGATCGATCGGGCCGCCGCGTTCTACGACGAGCCGCATCGCCGCTACCACGGACGCGCGCACATCGTCGAGATGCTCGATCTCGCGGCCCGCAGCGAGCTGCAGCTGTCGGCGGCGCAGGCGCTGGCGGTCCTTTTCCACGACGCGATCTACGTGCCGGGGGCGCCGCGCGGCAGCAACGAGGCGATGTCGGCGCAGTTGCTCCGTCTGTACAGCGGCAGCATCGCCGACGCCGTCGTGACGCTCGCCCAGTCGATCATCGTCGATACGGCGGACCACGTCGCGCGAAGGCCGGAGTCGCGCCCGGTGCTCGACCTCGACCTCGCCCGGCTCGGGGCGTCGCCGGAACAGTTCGACGCGTTCTCGTCGCAGATCTTCGACGAACAGCGCCCGCTGATCGCGGTCCGCGACGACCGTCTGGCGCGGCTGTTCTTCGAAAGCCGGCGCGCGCCGTTCTTCGAACACCTGCTGGCGCGCGAGGCGATCTACTGCCTGCCGTGGTTCCGTGCGCGCTACGAGGACCAGGCGCGGCGCAACCTCGCCGCCGCGATCGACCGCGTCAAGGCAGCGGGTACCCACGAAATGGCTTGATCGTCTGCAGTTCCGGTTTCGACGCGATGCGCTCGATGCCGAGCGCCGGATCGTCGGTCCAGGCGTTGGTGAGTTCGCGGTAGTGGTCGAGGCTGCTGCACGCGAGGCGCAGGACGTAGTCGCAGGCGCCCGAGACCAGGAAGCATTCGACCACCTCGTCGCAGGAGCGCATCCGCTGTTCGAAGCGGCCGTGCGTCGCCGCCGACTGGTCGCGCAGCGACACCTCGACGACGATCGTCAGCAGCGAGCCGAGCTGGCGCGGCTCGAGCAGCGCGAGATAGCCGGAGATCACGCCGGACTTCTCCAGGCGCCGGACGCGGTCGAGGCAGGCCCGCGGACTCAGGGCGACCCGCTCCGACAGCGCCTGGTTCGTGATCCGGCCGTCGCGCTGCAGGACTTGCAGTATCTGCCGGTCGATGCGGTCGAGTTCCTTCATGCGCTCCCGTGCGATGCGGACGGGATCATCCGCGCCCGCCAGCGATACCACCACGCCGAGACCATTTCGCGCAGCGCATCGTGCGACAACTCGGCGGCGCCGTCGAGATCCGGCACCAGTTCGCGCCATTCGAATTCCTGCCGCCCGCGGTAGCCGGTCGGGGCCTCGACCACCGCCAGCCCGGCGCGCTCGAAGGCCTCGCGCGCGCGCGGCATGTGGATCGCGCTCGTCACGAGGACGATGCGCGCATGGCCGGCGCGTCGCAGCATCGACGCGCTGAGCCGCGCATTGTCGGCCGTCGTCAGGCTGTCGGCCTCGATCCAGCGCGGCGTGACCCCGAATTCGCCGACCAGGACGTCGCGCATCAGCCGCGCCTCGGGCCAGCGCCCGCCGTTGGGCTGCCCGCCGCTCACGAGCAGCGGCAGGCCGGTCGCGCGGGCGAGGTGGGCGGCGTAGCGGGTGCGTTCGAGCGTCACGGCCTTGACCGTCTCGCCGCCCCATTCCGGCGCGCCGCGGTTGCGTCCGCCTCCGAGCAGGACGATCGCGGTCGCGTCGACGTGGTGGTCGAGCACGAGCGGGGACGGCTCCAGGCGGGCGGCGAGATGCATCGCGACGACGGGCAGGCTGAGGACGAGGTCGATGCACAGCGCGACGCCCGCGATCGCCACGCCAAGCCGCAGCCGCCGGCGCGCCAGCACGAGGCCGAGCAGCGCCAGCAGCAGCGGCGACGTCGGAGGCAGCAGCAGCGCCGCGAGCTCGTAGCTATAGGTGTTGCCCATAGTGTCGGGGTCCGGAGCGGCCGCGCCGCCGGACCGCCGCGGGCCTGCGCGGTCGCGCCAGCGTCACCGCCACGCCCTCAGCGGCCCGCGGCCTTGCGCACCTGGTCGAGCGCGGTCGGGTCCTCGATCGTCGTGAGGTCGCCCGGATCGCGTCCCTCGCAGATCGCCTGGATCGAGCGGCGCAGCAGCTTGCCGGAGCGCGTCTTGGGCAGGCCGGTAACGAAATGCACGCGCGCCGGCCGGGCCACCGCGCCCAGCTGGCTGTCGACGAGCTTCATGACCTCGCCTTCCTGCGCCAGGCGCTGAGGCGGCGTCGCGATGAGGTCGGGATTGCGCACGACCGCGAAGGCGACGGCGACCTGCCCCTTGAGCGCGTCGGCGACGCCGACGACGGCGACTTCGGCGACGTTCGGATGCGACGAGATCGACTCTTCGATCTCGCGCGTCCCGAGGCGGTGCCCGGCGACGTTGATCACGTCGTCGGTGCGGCCGAGCACGAAGTAGTAGCCGTCCTTGTCGCGGATCCCCCAGTCGAACGTCGAATAGGCGCTGCGTCCCGGAATGCTCTTCCAGTAGGTCCGCACGAACCGCTCGTCGTCGCCCCAGATCGTCGTCATGCAACCCGGCGGCAACGGGCCCTCGATGCCGAGCACGCCCTTGCTGTCGGCCCCGAGTTCCTCGCCGGTGGCGTCGTCGTAGAGCTTCACGTCGTAGCCGTAGACCGCGAGCCCGGGGCTGCCGAACTTCGACGGCAGCGCCTCGACGCCGCGCGGGATCGCGAGGATGGGCCAGCCGGTCTCGGTCTGCCAGTAGTTGTCGATCACCGGCTTGCCGAGGCCTTCGGAGATCCATCGCGCGGTCGGCTCGTCGAGCGGTTCGCCGGCGAGGAACAGCAGCCGCAGCGACGACAGGTCGTGGCGCCGCAACAGCGCCGGATCCTGCTTCTTCAGCACCCGGATCGCGGTCGGCGCGGAGAACATGACGCTGACGCGATGGCGCTCGACGATGCTCCACCAGACGGCGCCGTCCGGCAGCACCGGCGTGCCCTCGTAGAGGATCGTCGCCATCCCGGCGATCAGCGGGCCGTAGACGATGTAGCTGTGGCCGACGACCCAGCCGATGTCGCTCGTCGCGAAGAACGTCTCGCCCGGGCTGCCGCAGAAGATGTGGCGGATCGAGGCGGCGAGCGCGACCGCGTAGCCGCCGGTGTCCCGCTGCACGCCCTTGGGCTTGCCGGTCGTTCCCGACGTGTACAGGATGTAGGACGGCTCGTTCGATTCGAGCCATTCGCACGCGACCTCGTCGTTCATGTGTTCGGCGCGCAGCGCCGCGTAGTCGACGTCGCGTCCGGCGACGCGCGCCATCGGCGCCAGGCCGCGATCGACGAGCAGCACGCGCTGCGGCGGATGCCCCGCCAGCGCGATCGCCCCGTCGAGCAGGTCCTTGTAGGGGACGACCTTGCCCGCCCGCGAGCCCGCGTCGGCGGAGATGATGACCTTCGGGCGCGCATCGTCGATCCGCGTCGCCAGGCTCACCGACGCGAAGCCGCCGAAGACGACCGAATGGATCGCGCCGATCCGCGCGCACGCGAGCATCGCGAAGACGGCCTCCGGGATCATCGGCATGTAGATCAGCACGCGGTCGCCGCGCGCCACGCCGAGGCCGTGCAGGATCCCGGCACAGCGGTTGACCTCGCGATACAGCTGCGCGAACGTGTAGGTGCGCTCGGTGTTCGTCTCGCTCGAGATGTAGATCAGCGCCGGCTGCTCGGCGCGGGCGGCGACATGGCGGTCGACCGCGTTGTGGCACAGGTTGGTCGTGCCGCCGACGAACCAGCGCGAAAAAGGCGGGCGCGAGGCGTCCAGCACCTTTTCGAAAGGCTGCTTCCAGTCGATCGCGGCGCTCTGCTCGCGCCAGAATTCCTCGCGCTGCTGGATCGACCTAGCGTGGAACTCGCGGTACGTCGTCAACGTCTCCTCCTTCGGGCCGGTTCGCGATCGCCTCCTGTTGCTGGCGCACGAGGCGCAGCAGCGGGGCCATCTGTTCTAGGATTCCCGGCAGGTGCGGGATCACCTCGGTCGTTCGCCCGGCGCGGATCAGCGCCAGCGCGAGATTGAAATCCATCGAGCCCTCGCCGCCGCGCCCCTCGATCTCGCCGGGCGCGACGCCTTCGGAGGTCCCGAGCACGATGCGCCGCGAGCGGTTCGTTTGCGCCTGCTGCGCCCGGCGCTGCGCCAGCCCGCGCACCTCCTCGGCGCCGCGGCGCAGCTCCTCCGACAGCGTCGCGACGCCGATGCTCGTCCAGACCTCGACGCCCGGGCCGGCGGCATCGACGTTCTCCAGCACCTTGCGCAGTCGCGCGGCAAAGCGCAGGACGCCGGACAGGCCGTTCGTCTGCGTCGCGACGCAGTACTCGAAGCGGTCCGAGCGCGTCCCGAGGTCCTCGAGGCGGATCGAGGCGGCGAGCGCGCGGCCGACCAGCTTGATGCGCTGCTCGACCTCGCCTTCCCAGGCCTCGGCCTGCGCCATCGACAGCTCGACGCGGACGCAGATCAGCGCGACGTCGGTGAGGTTGCGGCGCGAGAACGAGATCAGCTTCTCGACCTGGCGATCGAAGAACGCCAGGTTCAGCAGTTCGGTGTCGGCGTCGATCGTGCGCGTGGACTCCAGCGTCGCCTGGCTGTCGGCGAGCTGCTCGCGCGTCGTCGCGAGCTTCACCAGCACCTCGAGGCGCGACAGCAGCTCGCCGGCGCCGACCTCCTTGCGGATGAAGTCGGTCGCCCCGAGCTCCTTCGCGCGCTCCCGTTCGCTCACTTCGTCCTCGCCGGAAATGACGATGACCGGCAGGTCGCGAATGCGCTGAACCTTCGAGCTGCGGACGCGGCTCAGCAGTTCGAAGCCGTCGAGGCGCGGCATCGTGAGGTCGGTGATCAGGACCCGGATCGTGCCGTCGAGCAGGATAGCCTGCCACGCCGCCTCGCCGTCGGTGACCTCGCGGACTTCGAACTGGTCGCGAATGTTGTGGCCGATCGCGGCGCGAACGATCCGCGAGTCGTCGGCAATGAGGATCCGTGGGCGGTTGCCGCTCGGGGCTGGCGGTTGGATGACTTCTGTGGCCACGCTTCGCTCGCGCCGGTCGGGCGGCGCCTGGGGGTGTCCTGCCTCGGCCGGAGGCAATACCGAATCCTGGACGGACAATGAATTTACCGGAAAAGGCGACGTTGACGCAGGTGATTGGGCCGGCAGGACGCCTGTGCCGGCGAACGGTACCCGCCCGTTCCCGCTTGCGCCGCCACCCCCACCACGTTGCACGTCGCGCATATCAGGCATGGGTTCCGTTGATGGCGGGTACGAGGAATTGACCGAAAAAAGTACAATCCGTACGGTGGGGATCGGACGCGGGCAACTCCGGGACGCAGGCAGCCCCGGCGCATCATCCGGGCGTCCGATTCGCCGTCGTGATGGTGGCCAGAAGGACGGTTCCGACTGCGCCGCAGCAACGATCTTCGCCGACCCGCCAGGAATCCCTGTTGATCGATCGCAAGCTCTCCGCCCCGACTTCGCGCGCCAGCCACCGAGCGGCCGTCCTGCTGCTAGCGATCGGCCTCGTTGCCGGCGCTTCGGCGCGCGCCGCCGACAGCGACGACGGCTTTCGGCCGCTGACGATGGCGCAGCGCACGGCGATGTTCGGTTCCGACATCGTGATGCGCGCGCTGGCGCTGCTCGGGGTGCCTTACCGCTGGGGCGGCGACGACGCCGTCCACGGCTTCGACTGCAGCGGCTTCGTGCGGCGCGTGTTCGCCGACCTGTTCAACCTCGACCTGCCGCACCGCTCCGACCAGATCCACCGCGAAGGGCGTCCGGTCAGCCGCGACCAGCTCGAAGCCGGCGACCTCGTCTTCTTCAACACGATGCGCCAGCCGTTCTCGCACGTCGCGATCTACATCGGCGACGGCCGTTTCGTGCATGCCCCGGGGCGCGGCGGCCAGGTGCGCATCGACGCGCTCGATGAGCCTTACTGGCGCCAGCGCTTCAGCGGCGCTCGCCGCCTCGTCGAGGCGGCCGCCACGCCGGCGGCGGCCGGCGACACCGTCTCGCGCGCCGGTCCCTGACGCCGCGGGTCCTAGGACGGCGCGGCGGACGCGCCAGCGCGCGCCTTCCGCAGCACGTCGTCGAGTCGGCGCGACATCGCCGCAACCGCCTGCTCGCCTTCGAGAATCGCGAGGTTGCGGGCCTGGAAATCGGTACTGCCGGTTGCCAGCCCGGGGCGGATCACGACATCGGCGTCGGCCAGCTCGAGCGCCGCGATCGAGTGCCCCATGATCGTGAACGTCTGCATCAGCACGTCGAACAGGCCGCTCGTCGGCTGGTGCTCCGGCCGCGTCGAGATATCCACCGCGATGACGACGTCGGCGCCCAGGCGCCGCGCGATTCGCGCCGGGACCGGGCTGACGAGTCCGCCGTCGACGTAGTCGCGTCCGGCGATCGGGACCGGCTGGAAGACGCCGGGCACGCTGCTCGAGGCGCGGACCGCCTGGCCGGCGTTGCCGCGCTCGAAGACGATCATCTCGCCGCTCTGCAGGTCGGTCGCGACGATCGCCAGCTTGCGCTGCAGGGCCTCGATCGGCTTGCGTTCGAGCGCCTGGTTCACGAAATCCTGCAACGCCTCGCCCTTGAGGACGCCGCGCGAAGGCAGCGACCAGTCGGCGAACATCCCTTCGTCCATCTGCAGCGCGACGCGCTGCAGGTCGAAGCCGCTCAGCCCGGATGCATAGAGCGCGCCGACGACGCTGCCGGCGCTCGTGCCGACGACCAGGTCCGGCCGGATCCCCAGCGCCTCGAGGCCCTTGATCACGCCGACGTGCGCGAACCCGCGCGCCGCGCCGCCACCCAAGGCGAGCCCGATCCGCGGTGGGCGCGGCGGCGGCACGGGAGCCGGCGGCGGCATGGCCGCGGGCGGCGGCGGGGCCAGCGCCACCGGCGCCGGCCGCCAGGCGGCGCAGCCGCCGGCGACGCACGCGCCGAGCGCGGGGACCGCTTGAAGCAGCAGGCGGCGCCGGGATGGCGCGCGGGCGTCTGGCAGGGTCATCGTCGGGGGGGGGGGCGGGTAAGGGTTCCGGGGTTCCGGGGTTCCGGGGTGGCGCGGCGGATCGGCGGCGCGCGGCGGGTCTTGCGGCGCATCGTAACCGGCGTGCAGCGCCGCGGAACGTATGATGCGCAGCCCGGGGTGGAGGCCCTCTCCCCCAGCCCCTCTCCCGCTTCGCGGGCGAGGGGAGTTTCGTCGTCGGCCGTTGAAGCGACGTATGCCATGGCGACGACGAGGCTCCCCTCGCCCGCGAAGCGGGAGAGGGGCCGGGGGAGAGGGCGGTCGCCGCGGCAAGAGCGCTCGGGAGGGACATGCGACAACCGGATGTCGTCGTGATCGGTGCCGGCCACAACGGGCTCGTCTGCGCCAACTATCTTGCCGGCGCCGGCCTGTCGGTGACCGTCGTCGAGAGGCGCGACGTCGTCGGCGGCGCCGCGGTGACCGAGGAGTTCGTCCCCGGGTTCCGCAACTCCAGCGCCAGCTACACGGTGAGCCTGCTGCAGCCGAAGG
Organism: Burkholderiaceae bacterium; assembly: GCA_035524275.1. Classification (GTDB taxonomy): domain Bacteria; phylum Pseudomonadota; class Gammaproteobacteria; order Burkholderiales; family Burkholderiaceae_F; genus DATKPC01. The sequence goes on along the minus strand of DATKPC010000095.1, from coordinate 82,592 downwards.
TCCTGCGCGACCTCCGGCTGGCGGAACGCGGGCTGCGGATCGTCGAGCGACCGTTCTCCAATTTCGTCCCGCTCGACGGCGACTACCTCAAGTTCGGCGGCGACCGCGCGCTCACGCTCGCGGAGGTCGGGCGGCACTGCGCGAGCGACGTCGACGGCCTGGCGCGCCACGACGCGCGTCTCGACCGCCTCGCGCGCCAGTTGAAGGACTGGGTGCTGCGCGCGCCGCCGAACCTGGGCGGGCCCTGGGTCGTTCGCGACGCCCGCGACGCGATCGCGGCCGCGCGGCTGCTGTGGCAGTTCGGGCACCTGGCGATCGACGGGCAGCGCGACCTGGTGGACATCTTCACGAAGAGCGCCGGCGACTGGCTCGACCGCGCGTTCGGCGGCGAGGCGCTGAAGGCGGTCCTCGGGTTCGATGCCGTCGTCGGCAATTTCGCGAGCCCGTACGCCGACGGTTCGGCCTACGTGCTGCTGCACCACGCGTTCGGCGAGGTCAACGGCAAGCCGGGACGCTGGGGCCACGCGATCGGCGGCATGGGACGCATCACGGAGTTGATGGCCGACGAGGCGCGCTCGCGCGGCGTCGCGATCGAACTCGGCTGCGGCGTCTCGCGCGTCCTCGTCGAACGCGGCCGGGTCGCCGGCGTCGCGCTGGCCGATGGGCGCGAGATCCGCGCCGCCCGGGTCGCGGCGAACGTCAATCCGAAGCTGCTCTACGGACGCCTCGTCGAGCGCAGCGCGCTGCCGCCGGACTTCGCGCGCTCGATCGACGCCTATCGCTGCGGTTCCGGGACCTTGCGCATCAACGTCGCGCTGTCGGAGCTGCCGGACTTCGCCTGCCTGCCCGGGACGGCGCCGCAGCCGCACCACGCGAGCGGCATCGTCTTCGGCTCGTCGCTCGGTTACATGGACCGCGCCTGGCGCGATGCGGTGGCGCACGACATCGCCGATGAGCCGATCGTCGAGATGCTGATTCCCAGCGTCGTCGATTCGTCGCTCGCGCCGGCGGGCGCCCACGTCGCGAGCCTGTTCTGCCAGCATTTCCGCCCGCAGGCCGATTGGGACGCGCTGAAGCCCCGGGCGGTCGAGGCGGTGTTCTCGATGGTCGAGCGGCACTGCGCGAACTTCCGTCGTGCGCTGCTCGGCTATCGCGCCTGGAGCCCGCTCGACCTCGAGCGCGACTACGGCCTCGTCGGCGGCGACATCTTCCATGGCCATCTGTCGCTCGACCAGCTGTTCTCGATGCGGCCGGTCCTCGGACACGCCCGCTATCGCGGGCCGATCCCGGGGCTCTACCACTGCGGCTCCGGCGCGCATCCGGGCGGTGGCGTCACCGGCGCCCCGGGCCACAACGCGGCGGCGGAGATCCTGCGCGACCGCGGGCGGCGCTGACGCCGGCCGGCGCGGCGCGATCGAACCGTATAAGATCCGAGGCGTCAGGGCTACCAAGTCGGCGAGGAGCGGTCGATGAAAGTGCTGGTCGCTGTCAAGCGGGTGATCGACTACAACGTCAAGGTCCGCGTCAAGTCGGACCAGACCGGCGTCGATCTCGCGAACGTGAAGATGTCGATGAACCCCTTCGACGAGATCGCGGTCGAAGAGGCGACGCGGCTGCGCGAACGCGGCATCGCGACCGAGGTCGTCGTCGTGTCGTGCGGCGTCGCGCCGTGCCAGGAAACGCTGCGCACCGCGCTCGCGATCGGGGCCGACCGCGCGATCCTCGTCGAGACCGATGCCGAGCTGCAGCCCCTGGCCGTCGCGAAGCTGCTCAAGGCGCTCGTCGATCGCGAGAAGCCCTCGCTCGTGATCCTCGGCAAGCAGGCGATCGACGACGACGCGAACCAGACCGGCCAGATGCTCGCGGCGCTGGCGTCGCTGCCGCAGGCGACCTTCGCGTCGAAGCTGGAGGTCGCCGACGGCCGCGCCGAGGTCACGCGCGAGATCGACGGTGGCCTCGAGACGATCTCGGTGAGCCTGCCGGCGGTCGTGACGACCGACCTGCGCCTCAACGAACCGCGCTACGTGACGTTGCCGAACATCATGAAGGCGAAGAAGAAGCCGCTCGAGGTCGTCAAGCCCGCCGACCTCGGCGTCGATCCCGCGCCGCGCCTGAAGACGCTGCGCGTGAGCGAGCCGCCGCAGCGCAAAGGGGGCGTCAAGGTCCCGGACGTCGCCGCGCTCGTCGCCAAGCTCAAGACCGAAGCCAAGGTCGTCTGAGCCGCTGCCGCGGCCGCCGCGGCGCGTTGCCACGCACCCACCGATTCCTGCCTCACGGAAAAGCCGATGACCGTCCTCGTCCTCGCAGAGCACGACAATCACGTCCTCAAGGTCTCGACCGCCTCGACGGTCGCCGCGGCATTGCGCGTCGATGCCGCGGTGCACCTCCTCGTCGCCGGGTCGGACTGTGCCGCCGCCGCGCAGCAGGCCGCGACGCTTGCCGGGGTCGCGAAGGTGCTTCACGCCGACGGCGCGCAGTTCACGGCCGACCTGGCCGAGAACGTCGCGGACCAGGTCGTCGCACTGGCGCGCGGGTACACGCACGTGTTCGCGCCGGCCACCTCGTTCGGGAAGAACGTGCTGCCGCGCGCCGCGGCGCGCCTGGACTGCGCGCAGGTGTCCGACATCCTGGGCGTCGAGTCGCCCGACACGTTCACGCGGCCGATCTACGCGGGCAACGCGATCGCGACCGTTCAGTCGACCGATCCGATCAAGTTCGTAACGGTGCGGCCGACGAGCTTCGATCCGGTGGGCGGCGGCGGCGCGGCCGCCGTCGAGCGCATCGAACCGGTGGCCGACGCCGGGCTCAGCCGCTTCGTCTCGCGGACCGTCGCCAAGGCCGACCGGCCGGAGTTGCAGGGGGCGAAGATCGTCGTCTCCGGAGGCCGCGGCATGGGGTCGGCCGAGAACTTCAAGCTGCTGGAGCCGCTGGCGGATCGGCTGCATGCCGCGATCGGCGCCTCGCGGGCGGCCGTCGACGCCGGCTACGCGCCCAACGACTGGCAGGTCGGCCAGACCGGCAAGGTCGTCGCGCCGCAGCTCTACGTCGCCGTGGGCATATCCGGCGCGATCCAGCATCTCGCCGGGATGAAGGACTCCAAGGTGATTGTCGCGATCAACAAGGATGCGGAAGCGCCGATCTTCCAGGTCGCGGACTACGGTCTCGTCGCCGACCTGTTCCAGGCCGTGCCGGAACTGGTGAAGGCGCTGGGCTGATCGCGAGGACCGCCGACTCACACGAAGGACGCCATGGACTACGTCGCTCCGCTCAAGGACATGCGGTTCGTCATGTCCGAACTCGCCTCGCTCGCCGAGGTCCAGAAGCTGCCCGGTTGCGAGGACGCGAGCGACGAGACCGTCGCCGCGGTGCTGGAAGAGAACGCGCGCTTCGTCGGCGAGGTGCTCGCGCCGCTCAACCGCGCCGGCGACCTGCAGCCGGCGACGCTGCGCGACGGCGTCGTCACGACGACGCCGGGATTCAAGGCGGCGTTCCGCGCGTTCGCCGATGCCGGCTGGCAGGGCCTGCAGCATCCGCCGCAGTATGGCGGCCAGGGCCTGCCGAAGCTCGTCGCCACGCCGTGCATCGAGATGCTGCAGGCGGCCAACCTGTCGTTCGCGCTGTGCCCGCTGCTGACCGACGGTGCCATCGAGGCGCTGCTGACGGCCGGCTCCGACGCGCTGAAGGCGGAATACCTGCCGCGACTCGTCGACGGCAGCTGGACCGGCACGATGAACCTGACGGAGCCGCAGGCGGGTTCGGACCTCGCGCTGGTGCGGACGCGCGCGGAGCGGCAGGCGGACGGGTCCTACCGCCTGGCCGGCCAGAAGATCTTCATCACGTATGGCGAGCACGATCTCGCGGAAAACATCGTCCACCTCGTGCTCGGCCGCGTCGCCGGTGCGCCCGAGGGGGTGCGCGGCATCTCGCTGTTCGTCGTGCCGAAGTTCCTCCCCGCAGCGGGCGGGGAAAAAAGCCGGCGCAACGACGTCGTGTGCACGTCGATCGAGCACAAGCTCGGCATCAAGGCGAGCCCGACCGCGGTGCTCGTCTTCGGCGACGGCAAGGGTGAAGTCGGCCCCGGCGCGATCGGCTACCTCGTCGGCGAGGAGAACCGCGGGCTGGAATACATGTTCGTGATGATGAACGCGGCGCGCTTCGCCGTCGGCATGCAGGGCGTCGCCGTCGCGGAGCGGGCCTACCAGAAGGCGGCGGCTTTCGCGCGCGAGCGCATCCAGGGCCGCGCGGTCGAGGGCTCCAGTGGCCCGGTCGCGATCGTCAACCATCCCGACGTCCGGCGGATGCTGATGTCGATGCGGGCGCAGACGGAGGCGGCGCGGGCCGTCGCCTATGTCGCCGCCGGCCTCAGCGACGTCGCGCACCGTCATCCGCACGCCGATGCGCGCGCGCGCGCCGGCGCTGCGTACGAATACCTGGTCCCGATCGTCAAGGGCTGGAGCACCGAGATGTCGATCGACGTCGCTTCGACCGGCGTGCAGGTCCACGGCGGGATGGGGTTCATCGAGGAGACCGGCGCCGCGCAGCACTACCGCGACGCACGGATCCTGACGATCTACGAGGGCACGACGGCGATCCAGGCCAACGACCTCGTCGGGCGCAAGACCGCGCGCGACGGCGGCGCGGCGGCGCGGTCCTTCGCCGACGCGATGCGCGCCGACGCGCGCGCCGCAGCGGCGGCCGGCGATGCCGACATCCGCGCGATCGCCGCGCGGCTGGCGCCTGCGATCGATGCCTATGCGCAGGTCGTCGACTACGTCGTCGGCAGCTACAAGAGCGACATCCGAGCGGTCTTCGCCGGTTCGGTGCCGTACCTGAAGCTCGCCGGGATCACCTTCGGCGGTTGGCAGATGGCGCGCGCCGCGCTCGCCGCCCGCGGCCGGCTCGATCGCGACGCCGGCGCCGATGCGCCGTTCCTGAAGGCGAAGATCGCGACGGCGCGGTTCTTTGCCGACCACTACCTCGCGCTCGTTCCGGCGCTGCGCGAGTCGATCGTCAGCGGCGCGTCGTCGACGCTGGCGCTCGGCGTCGACGACTTCTGATACGTCAGTGACGGTACCCTTCGCCCGCGATGACGCATACGCGCTATCGCGCGAGGCGGGCGCTCGCATCGCGCGCGGCAGAACACGATCGTCCGATAGCGACCGACTATCGCTGCCCTAGCGAGAGTCAATTTGTCCGATCGCGCCGAGGCCCTTACATTATTGGAGCCGAGCGCCGAGCGGCGGATCGCGTCGACATCGCGCGGCTCCAGGAATTTCATCCGCACAACCTGATGGGGGCTGGTATGCAACTCAAGGGTTCCAAGACCGAACAGAATCTGAAGGACGCGTTCGCCGGCGAATCGCAGGCCAATCGCCGCTACCTTTATTTCGCATCGAAGGCCGACGTCGAGGGCTACAACGATGTCGCCGCGGTGTTCCGCTCGACCGCCGAAGGCGAGACCGGCCATGCGCACGGGCATCTCGAGTACCTCGAGGCGGTCGGCGATCCGGCCACCGGGCTGCCCATCGGACCGACGAAGTCCAACCTGAAGGCCGCGATCGCCGGCGAAACGCACGAGTACACCGACATGTACCCGGGGATGGCGAAGGCGGCTCGTGGCGAGGGCTTCGACGAGATCGCGGACTGGTTCGAGACGCTCGCGAAGGCCGAGCGCTCGCACGCCAACAAGTTCCAGCGGACGCTCGACGGGATCGTCGACTGACGTCGCGCGATCGTCGCGATACACGGGCCGCAGCGCGGCCCGTGTCGTTTGCGGGCCGGCAGGCGCCAGCGCGGCTGCCGGTGCCGGCTGTTCGACCAAGGAGCCCATGTCATGGCAGTTCGCGAGGGATCGCTGGAGGCGCCGACGCGCCACGCGATCGACTGGAAGAGCGCCGAGTTCCGCGACCAGGCCGCTCTCGACAAGGAACTGGAGCGGGTCTTCGACATCTGCCACGGCTGCCGCCGCTGCGTCAGCCTGTGCGGCTCGTTCCCGGCGCTCTTCGACCTCGTCGACAACTCGCCGAGCGGCGAGCTCAACGGCGTGCCGAAGGAGAAGTACGCCGACGTCGTCGACCAGTGCTACCTGTGCGACATGTGCTTCATGACGAAATGCCCGTACGTTCCGCCGCATGCGTGGAACCTCGATTTCCCGCACCTGATGCTGCGGGCGAAGGCGGTGCGCTTCGAGCGCGACGGCGGGACGCTGCGCGATCGCGTGCTGTCGTCGACCGATGCGCTCGGAAGGTTCGCCGGGATCCCGATCGTCACCCAGGCGATCAACGCCGTGAACCACACCGGTGCGGGTCGCGCGGTGCTCGAGAAGTCCCTCGGCGTCGATCGCAAGGCGTGGCTGCCCGACTTCGCGCCGCGCAAGTTCCACTCGACGGCGCGCGCCGACGAGGGTCCCGCGGTGCGCGACGGCGAGCGTACGCCGGGCAAGGTCGCGCTGTTCTCCACGTGCTATGTCAACTACAACGAGCCCGGGATCGGCCACGACCTGCTGAAGATCCTGGCGCACAACGGGATCCCGTACGTCCTCGCGGGCAAGGAGGCGTGCTGCGGGATGCCGAAGCTTGAGCAGGGCGATCTCGCCGGCGTCGAGCGGCTGAAGGACATCAATGCGCCGCGGCTCGCGAAGCTCGCGCGCGAAGGCTACGCGATCCTGAGCGCGATTCCGTCGTGCACGCTGATGTTCAAGCAGGAATTGCCGCTGCTGTTTCCGCAGGACGCCGACGTGCAGGCGATACGCGGCGCGATGTGGGACCCGTTCGAGTACCTGGTGGCGCGCCGCAAGGACGGCCTGCTGAAGACCGACTTCAGCCACGCGCTGGGCGCCGTCTCGTACCACGTGCCCTGCCACGGGCGCGTGCAGAACATCGGGCGCAAGACCGAGGAGATGCTGAAGTCGTTGCCGGGGACCCAGGTGACGACGGTCGAGCGCTGCTCCGGGCACGCCGGAACGTTCGGCGTCAAAAAGGAATTCCACGCCACCGCGATGAAGATCGGGCGGCCGGTGTTTCGCGCGATGGCGCAGGCGACGCCCGACTACATCAGCTCGGATTGCCAGCTGGCCGGCCACCATATCGCGCAGGGCATCGCGGAATCGGCCGCCGGCGCGCCCGGCAGCAAGGAGCCGCAACTCGCGCACCCGCTGACGCTGGTGCGGCTCGCCTACGGACTTTGACACGCGGGCCGTGACGCGCGGCCTGCGAAACCCGGACTTTGGCGCCTGGACGCTGACACCTTGACGCTGGCATCTGGACGCTGGCATCTGGACGCCGCCACCCCCGACGCTCTGAAGCGAGGAGGAACGAGGACATGACGATCACCCGCGACAGCCTGCTGACGCTGGAAGCCTACGCGAAGCAGCGCGTCGAGATGCGCGCGCGCGTCATCGCTCACAAGAAGAACCGCACGATCGCGCTCGGCGACCACGTGACGCTGATCTTCGAGGACGAACTGACGATCCGCTACCAGATCCAGGAGATGCTGAGGGTCGAGAAGACGTTCGAGGAGCGCGGCATCCAGGACGAACTGGACGCCTATGTCCCGCTGGTGCCCGACGGCGCGAACCTGAAGGCGACGATGATGATCGAGTACGAGGATGCCGCCGAGCGCGAGGCGGCGCTGGCGCGGCTGCGGGGGATCGAGGACCGCGTGTCGATCCAGGTCGGTTCGCAGCCGGCGGTCTTCGGCGTTGCCGACGAGGACCTGGAGCGTGACAACGAGCAGAAGACGTCGTCGGTGCATTTCCTGCGCTTCGAGTTCACGCCGGAAATGATCCGCGGGTTCCGCGGCGCCGAGCCGGTCGCGCTCGCGATCGACCACCCGCAATACCGGGCGCGCATCGACGAACTCGCGCCGCAGGTCCAGGGGTCGCTGGCGCGCGATTTCTCCGCTTGACGACGCGTGGGCGGCGCCGCGACCTCAGAACAGCGAAAGCTGCGCGTCGCCCGGTCCGGGAATCCGGAACTGGCTCGAATCCAGTCGCGGCCCGGCGCGATCGAAGCCGAGGCGCCCGCGGGCGACCTCGAAGCGGCGCCGGACCAGTTCGGCAAAGATGCCGGTGCCGCGCATCCTGCGGCCGAACGCCGGGTCGTTGTCGCGTCCGTCGCGCATCTGCTGCACGAGGCTCATCACGTGGCGCGCCCGCAGCGGAAAGCGCTGCTCGAGCCACTGGACGAAGAGGTCGCGCACCTCGAGCGGCAGGCGCAGCACCGTGTAGCTCGCGGTCGCCGCGCCGGCGCCGCGGGCGGCCTCCAGGACGCGCTCCAGGTCCGGGTCCGTCAATGCCGGGATGATCGGCGCGACGATGACGCCGGCCGGTATGCCGGCCGCGGCAAGGCGCCCGATCGCTTCGATGCGACGCGTCGGCGAACTGGCGCGCGGTTCCATCCGGCGCGCGATCTCCGCATCCAGCGTCCCGACCGAGACCAGGACGCGCGCGAGGCCCTTCGCGGCCATCGGCGCGAGGATGTCGATGTCGCGTTCGCACAGCGCCGACTTCGTCGTGATGCCGACCGGGTGGTTGAACTCCGACAGGACGCGCAGCACCGCGCGCGTGATCTGCAGACGCCTTTCGATCGGCTGGTAGGGATCGGTATTCGCGCCCAGCGCAATCCATTTCGGCACGTAGCCGGGCCGCCGCAGTTCATCCTCGAGGACGGCCGCGGCATTCGGCTTCGCGTACAGCCGGGTCTCGAAATCCAGGCCCGGCGAAAGGCCGAGGTACGCGTGTGTCGGCCGGGCATAGCAATAGACGCAGCCGTGCTCGCAACCGCGATAAGGATTGATCGAGTGCTCGAAGGGAATGTCGGGCGAGTCGTTGCGACTGATGATCGAGCGGGCACGCTCCTCGGTGACCGTTGTCGCCGGGCGCCGTTCCTCGTCGATGTCCGGGTCCGTGCCGGCCTCGGGGTCGGCCTCGCGCCGCCACGCGTCGAAACGCGAGCCCTCGTTCGTGCTCGCGCCGCGCCCCTTGATCGGCCGGATCGGAATCGTTTTCGGTGGGTCGGTCGCCATGCGCCGCGGGTCCGCCACCGGCCAGGACGGGCCGGCGAATGCGCAGGATGATAACTGTATATATTTACAGTATCAAGCGGGCGATGCGTCGTCGTCCCTCAGCCCCCGCCTTCACCCCCGCCCCGGCTTTCGCCGATGCTTTGGCCGATGCCTTGGCCCACGCGTCCGCCCGCCGGCCTCCTCGACTCCACGAGGGTCTGCACCACCAGGACGATGACCGTCAGCGTGATGATCGACCCGACGATCATCGTCGCGATCGCGACCAGCACGGCATCCCAGCGGCTCCGGTTGCGACGCGGCGACGCGGCGTTGAAGCGGGCATCGAAGCGGTCGTCGGGCGTCAGCGCGATGACGATCGCCTCGACGAAGCCGATGACGACCGGGACCATCGCGACGAAGAATGCCGGCGACTGGAACCAGGCCGGGTCGCCACGGAGCCAGGGAACGCATGCCGCGACGGCGAGCGGCGGGACCCACCATCCCGGAAGCCCGAGGTAGAGGCGGTGCCAGCCGAGTCCGCCGCCGACGAACGCAAGCAGCGCCGCGAGCGCCTTGTGACGGAACGGTGTTTCGGGGCCGGTTTCCTGCGCCTTGCCGGGCATGCGTCGTGCCGGTTGCCGCCGTGGGGCGAGCCCGCTAGAATACAAGGCTTTTCATTGGGAATTGAACCATGGTAGTCATTCGATTGGCGCGCGGCGGCGCGAAGCGGCGTCCGTTCTTCAACATCGTGGCGACCGATTCGCGCAGTGCGCGGGACGGCCGGTTCATCGAGCGCGTCGGGTTCTACAACCCGGTCGCGGCCGGTGCCGAGGTCAAGTTCCGCGTCGCGCAGGATCGGCTGACGCATTGGACGAGCGTGGGCGCGCAGGTCAGCCCGACGGTTGCCCGGTTGCTGAAGGAGCACGCGAAGGAAGCGCCGGCCGCGGCTGCGTGATTGGGCGCAACGCGTCGGCGGCGGACATGCCGGCGGGCATTGCGGTCGGCGTCCTGAGGGGCGCCTACGGCGTGCGCGGCTGGTTGCATGTCGCGCCGGCCTCGCCGGACGCCGACGTGCTCCGGGCCGCGAGGACGTGGCGACTGATCGGCGGCGGCGGCGGCGGCGGCGGCGCGGGGCGCGTGGTGCATGTCGCGGCCGTCCGGCGACACGGCGGCGGGCTCGTCGCGAAGCTCGATGGCGTTGACGGGCCGGAGCAGGCCGAGGCGCTGCGGGGAATGCACGTCGAAGTGGCGCGCAGCGAGTTTCCGCCGCTCCCCGAGGGCCAGTATTACTGGGTCGACCTGATCGGGGCGCGCGTGGTCAACCGCAGCGGCGAATGCCTCGGGTCCGTCGTCGGGCTGCGAAGCAACGGGGTCCACGACGTGCTGGAGGTCGCCGGGGATCCGCCGGCGCCCGACGCGAACATCGGGGGCGGCGAGGGCCGCGGCGCGGCCGCCGGCTCGCCGAAGGTGATCCTGGTGCCGCTGGTTGCGGATTACGTCGACCGGATCGACGTCGCGGCGGCTTCCGCGGGGACCGGTCCGCGCGTGCTCCACGTCGACTGGGAGCGGTCTTGGTCGTAGCGCGATGGCCGCGACGGCTTCGACGGGATGGGCGGCAGGGCAAGAGTCGTTGATCGGGGTATGGGGCGCGCCAAGTGCGATTCGACGTCGTAACGCTGTTTCCGGAGACGCTCGCCGCGGTGAGCGCCTCGGGCATCACGCGGCGCGCGCTCGAGCAGGGGTTGTGGCAGCTTGCGGCGTGGAACCCGCGCGACTTCACGACCGACGCGCACCGGACGGTCGACGACCGGCCTTTCGGTGGCGGCCCCGGGATGGTGATGCTGGCCGAGCCGCTGGCGCTGGCCGTCGAGGCGGCCCGTGCCGCGCAGCGGGCTGCCGGAGCCGCGCGCTCGCGGGTCGTCGTGCTTTCGGCGGCGGGACGCCGCTGGCGGGATGCCGATGCGAAGGCCGCCGCGACCGCCTCGGGCGCCGCGGAAGGCCTCGTCCTGGTCTGCGGGCGCTACGAAGGGATCGACCAGCGCTTCATCGATGCCTGCGCGGACGACGAGGTCTCGATCGGCGACTACGTGATATCCGGCGGCGAACTCGCGGCGATGGTCCTCATCGATTCGATCGTGCGCCAGCTCCCCGGCGCGCTGAAGCAGGAATCGGTCGCGCGCGAGTCGTTTGCCGACGGCGGGATCGACGGCCCGCAGTACACGCGCCCGGAGACATGGCGCGGGCAGCCGGTGCCGCCGGTCCTGCTGTCGGGGCATCATGCGGACATCGAGCGCTGGCGGCGCGAGCAGGCGACGCGACGCACCGCGGCGCGGCGTCCGGATCTCCACGCGGCCGCCGCAGCGACGGAATTCAACGAGCAGCAGGTGCGCGGCGACGCGCGACGACGTTCCGCATCGCCGGGCGGCACGTCGATCATCCACGGCAACGATCCATCCTCTGGACGGGACACCCCACACGGCGCGGCGTCGGAATCCGGCGCGGCGTCCAGCCACACCCGGGCCACGATGGCATGAAGGAAACAGCGATGAACGTCATCCAGCAGATCGAAAACGAAGAAATTGCGCGCCTGACCGCGAACCGGGCGATCCCGGAATTCGCGCCCGGGGACACCGTCGTGGTCAACGTCAACGTCGTCGAGGGCACGCGCAAGCGCGTCCAGGCCTACGAGGGCGTCGTGATCGCAAGGCGCAATCGCGGACTGAATACCGCGTTCATCGTCCGCAAGATCTCCAGCGGCGAGGGCGTCGAGCGGACCTTCCAGCTCTACTCGCCGTCGATCGCGTCGATCGAAGTGAAGCGGCGCGGCGACGTTCGACGCGCGAAGCTCTATTACCTGCGCGACCGCTCCGGAAAGTCGGCTCGCATCCGCGAGAAGCTCGAAAGCCGCAGCGAGCCTAAGAGCGAAGGCTGATCGCGTGCGGCACCGCTTCGCGTGCCGCGACGCCGGCGCGTCGCGGCACGGCGGTCGCCGATGACGTCGAATAGCACGCCGGACGTTCGCGGCGGCAGGTCGCGGCATCCGGGGTTCGATCCGACCCGGGCGGCGCGGGATCCGGCGTTCGAGGATCCCGCGGTTCGCGGCGCCGCCGTCGACGCGAGGCGGATGACGGCCGCCGAGCTGCGGCGCCGATTCCGGCAGCCGCCGCGCTGGTCCCCTGAGCTCGCGGGCGACGACCGCGCCGCGGAGGACGGCGGCGTGCCTCGCGCGGCGGCCGTGCTCGTGCCGCTCGTGCTGCGCGACGCCGGCGTCACCGTGCTGCTGACCGAGCGCACCGCGCATCTGCACGACCATGCGGGCCAGATCAGTTTTCCGGGCGGTCGCGTCGAGGATACCGATCCGGACCCGGTCTCGGCGGCGCTGCGCGAGAGCGAGGAGGAAATCGGCCTGGCCCGTGCACGCGTCGAGGTGCTCGGCCACCTGCCGGTGTATCTCACGGTGACCGGCTTCGAGGTGACGCCGGTCGTCGGCCTCGTCGCGCCCGGTTTCGCGCTGGCGCCGGATCCGTTCGAGGTCGCCGAGGTCTTCGAAGTGCCGCTCGCGTTCCTGATGGATCCGGCGCACCACGAGCGGCGGCTGATCCAGGCCGCCGAGGGCACGCGCCGCTTCTACGCGATGCCCTATACGGCAAATCGAACGTTCTTCATCTGGGGAGCGACCGCGGCGATGCTGCGCAACCTCTACCTCTTCCTCCGCGCCTGACGTGGCGCATCACCTGACGGGGCATGTGCCATGACGTGGCTGGCGCTCGTGCTGACGCTGCTGCTGGAGCAGGTGCGACCGATGCGCGCGGGCAATGCGCTTCATCGGGGCGCCGCCGCGGTCGTCGACGCGGCCGCCCGCAACCTGAACGCCGGCCGGCGGCACCACGGCATCTATGCCTGGATCCTCGTGATCGGCGGCGCCTTGATCGCGACGCTGGCCACGTTCTTCGTCGCCCTGCAGTTCTCGCGGCTGGTCGCCCTCGCGTTCGACGTCATCGTGCTCTACGCGACGCTGGGCTTCCGGCAGTTCAGCCACAGCTTCACCGCGATCCAGCGCAGCCTCAATGGCGGCGACTTCGCCACCGCGCGGACACTGCTAGCGGAATGGCGCGCGGCCAACGGCGAGCCGACGCCGGCGAGCGGGGCCGCGGAGCCGGACCCGACCGAGATCGTCCGGCAGTCGATCGAGACCGGACTTTGGCTCGCGCATCGGCGCGTGTTCGGGACGCTGTTCTGGTTCGTCATCCTGCCCGGTCCGTCCGGCCCGGTCCTCTATCGCCTGGCGCAGTCGGTCGCCCGCCGCTGGCGTCGGCCCCCCGACGTCTCCTCGTCGCTGCCGCCCGACCGCTTCGGCGACTTCGCCCGCGTCGCGTTCGCCGTGATCGACTGGCTGCCGGCCCGCGCGACCGCGTTCGCCTTCGCGATCGTCGGCGACTTCGAGGGCGCGATCTACTGCTGGCGTCGATTGCCGGCCGCGCACTTCGAGGCCGACGGCGTGCCGGCGCCGGATGCGCGCACCGTGATCCTGGCGGCCGCCAGCGGCGCGCTCGGCGGCCGCGTCCTTCCGGAGCCGGAGGCCGCGCGCCTCGCCGACGAGCCGGGCGGCGAAGGCGCCGGGCTCGCCGAGCCCGACCTCAACCTGTTGCGATCCGCGGTCGGGCTGGTCTGGCGCGCGATGGTCTTCTGGGTGCTGCTGCTGCTGGTGCTCTCGATCGTCGCTTTTCTCGCCTGATCGTCGCGGCGCGCGGCGCGCGCGTCATCGGGTCGGTCGTTGCGCGCCGCAGTTCCAGCAGGTCGCGAACTGCGGCTCCAGCCATTCGGCGCAGCGCGGACAGGACCAGTGGGCCGCGTCCGGCGCACGCTTCAGCTCATCGAGCAGCTGGCGCGCGAGCGGCTCGTCGCCGGCGTGGCGCAGCCACAGTTGCGGCGCGCATTCGAGCCATGGAATGTCGCCGATCGCGCCGCCCAGCGCCGTGTTGCGCAGCTCGCAGGCGATCCCGGCGGCGCGCAGCACGTTGGCGACGTGCTGCGCGTGCAGCAGGTGGTCGCAGCGCATCAGCAGCTTCATCGCGACAATTCGGCGAGCAGCTCGCGATAGAACGCATGACGTTGCGCATCGATGGCGCCGCGGTCGACCGCGGCGCGGACCGCGCAGCCGGGCTCGGCGAGATGCCGGCAGTCGGCGAATCGGCATTGGCCGGCGAGTTCGGCGAATTCCGGCAACAGGGCGTCGAGCCGGCGCGGCGCGACATGCGCCAGGCCGAACTGCTGGAAGCCGGGCGCGTCGACGAGCGCACCGCCGCCCGGCAGGTCGAACCAGCGCGACGCCGTCGTCGTCTGCCGTCCAACATTCAGGCGTGCCGAAAACTCGCGCGTTCGTTCGCTGGCGTCCGGAACCAGCAGGTTCACGATCGACGACTTGCCCATGCCGCTCTGGCCCACCAGCAGCGTACGGTGGCCCTCGAACACCTCGCGCAGCGTGCCCCGCGCGGCCTCGGTCGCGCCGCGCACCGAGACCCTGACGCCCGGCGTGCCCCGCGCCCGTTCGTCGTCCAGGAGCCTTGCGGCGCGCCCGTCGGGATCCGGCAGGTCGATCTTGTTCAGCACGACCACGGCCGCGACGTCCGCGGCGGCCGCGGCGACCAGCGCGCGCCAGATGAAATGCGAATTGAACGCCGGCTGCGCGGCAAAGACGATCGCGACCCGATCGACGTTCGCCGCGAGCAGCTTCGTGCGCGTCGCCGCAGACCGGAACAGCAGCCGCGAGCGCGGCAGCACGGCCTCGATGACCGCGTCGTCGTCGCCGAGCCGTCCGCAGACGACTTCGTCGCCGACGACGACGTCGTCGCGCTTGCCGCGGCGGACCGCGCCGCGCACCGCCGGCGTCGCGGCGGCGGTCGCGACGACGAAGCGCCGGCCGAAGTCCGCCACGACGCGCGCGGCGAACGTCGCCGGGCCGGATTCGGCGAGGTTCAAGCGGGTGCGGCGCCCGCGCTGTCGACGAGCCTCGCGATCCGCAGCGCGGCCGGCGGATGCGAATCGTAGAACGCCGAATGCAGCGGGTCCGGCGTCAGCGTCGAGGCGTTGTCGCGATACAGCTTGGTGAGCGCCGAGACGAGCGATGCGGACGACGCGTGCCGCGACGCGAACGCATCGGCCTCGAACTCGTGGCGCCGCGACAGCAGGCTCGCGAACGGCGCCAGCACGAACGTGAAGACGGGCGCGGCGAGCGCGAACAGCAGCAGCGCGACCGCATCGTTGCGCGCATCCATCCGCGGCACGACGCCGAGCGCCTCGTAGAACCACGCCTGCCGCGCGAGCCATCCGAGCGTCGCCAGGCCGGCCAGGCTCGCCGCCATGGAGAAGAGCAGCCGCTTGACGATATGGTGCAGGCGGAAATGCCCCAGTTCGTGCGCGAGGACGGCCTCGATTTCCGGCGCCTCGAGGCGCGCGAGCAGCGTGTCGAAGAAGACGATCCTCTTGGAGCGGCCCAGCCCGGCGAAATAGGCGTTGCCGTGGCTCGAGCGCCGCGATCCGTCGATCGTGAAGACGCCGCGCGAGCGGAAGCCGGTGCGTGCCAGCAGCCCGTCGATGCGGCCCATCAGCGTCGCGTCGGCGAGCGGCGTGAAGCGGTTGAACAGCGGCGCGATCACCGTCGGATACAGGACCTGCAGCAGCAGGCCGAAGCCGACCCAGACGATCCACGCATAGAGCCACCAGGCCTCGCCGCTGCGCGCCATCAGCCACAGGATGCAGGCGAGCAGCGGCAGGCCGAGGACGGCGGCCACGAGGAGTCCCTTCAGGTGGTCGACGATGAAGAGGCGCGGCGTCATCCGGTTGAAGCCGAAACGCTGCTCGAGCCGGAACTGCCGGTACGCGTCGAGCGGCACATCGATGGCCGACAGCAGGACGCCGACGCAGGCGACGAGCGCGACCTGGCCCGGCAGCCCGCGTCCGGCGACGCCCGCGACGAGGTCGCCGAGGCGCTGCAGGCCGCCGAGCAGCGTCAGTCCGAGCAGCACGGCGGCGCCGAGGAGCGTCTGCGCCATCCCGAGGCGCTGCTTCGCGATCGTATAGGCGGCTGCGAGCTGGTGCGCCTGCAGCGGGATCACCGTGTCGAACGGCGCCGGCACGCGGTCGCTGTGCGCGCCGACCGCGGCGACCTGGCGCTGCGCGAGCCAGAGCTTCAGCGCGACGACGAGCAGCACGGCGACGGCAAAGCCGCTCGACAGGGCGGTCAACATGGCGCGGCAGGCGGCGCGGCGCGCCGGCGGAGAAGGTCCGGCGCCGCGCCGCCATGGGCTTTCGGCGCCTTCGACGACGGGCGTTGCATGCGACAATTCACGCCCGGATTATCCCATAGGGGTCCTCGTTGCCTGCCACGTCGCCCGCCTCGTTGCCTGCCGCCGCTCCGTCGCCCCGACATCCGCGCTTCGACGACAACAACCTGGTCTGGGTCGACATGGAGATGAGCGGCCTGAATCCGGATTCCGACCGCATCCTCGAGATCGCGCTGGTCGTCACCGATGCGCACCTGGAAGTGCTCGCCGAGGGCCCGGTCATCGCCGTGCACCAGGCGCAGGCGGTGCTCGACGGCATGGACGCCTGGAACCGCGCGACGCACGGCCGCTCGGGACTCGTCGATCGCGTGCGCGACTCGACGGTCGACGAGGCGGAAGCGGAGCGCACGATCGTCGAATTCCTTCAGCCGGTCGTGGCGCGCGGCAAGTCGCCGATGTGCGGCAATTCGATCTGCCAGGACCGCCGGTTCATGGCGCGCTGGATGCCGCGCCTGGAAGCGTACTTCCATTACCGCAACCTGGACGTGAGCACGCTGAAGGAACTGGCGCGGCGCTGGAAGCCGGAGGCGCACCGCAGCTTCGAGAAGCGGCAGCGGCACGAGGCGCTTGCCGACGTCTACGAGTCGATCGACGAATTGAAGCACTACCGCACGACGCTGCTCGCGCTCTGAGCCGCGGCGGGCCGCTCGCCCGGCGTCAGGTAGGTCGCTTGTCCCCCCGACAGGAATCGAACCTGTATCTAGCGCTTAGGAGGCACTCGTTCTATCCATTGAACTACGGGGAGCCATCCTGGACCGCTTCGAGTATACGGATGCGGACGGCGGGCGCCTCCGGGCGGACCGGCGGCGGCCGACTCGCCGATAGAATCCCACTCCCGCGGCGTGCCGGCCGGCGCCGCTTCGACGACGTGACTACCCGCTGATGACGACTGCTGCCCGTCCGCGTGGCTCGAACCGCGTGTCCAACGACTACAGCGAAGCCTCGATCCGCGTGCTGAAGGGCCTGGAGCCGGTTCGCCAGCGACCCGGGATGTATACGCGGACCGACAGTCCGCTGCACATCGTCCAGGAAGTCATCGACAACGCCGCCGACGAGATTCTCTCGGGGTTCGGCCGGCGCATCGACGTCGCGGTCCACGCCGACGGGTCCGTCAGCGTCGAGGACGACGGTCGCGGCATTCCGGTGGGGCTGCATCCGGAAGAGCGCGTCCCGGTCGTCGAGATCGTCTTCACCCGCCTTCATGCGGGCGGCAAGTTCGACAAGCGCGCCGGCGGTGCGTATTCGTTTTCCGGCGGTCTGCACGGCGTCGGCGTGTCGGTCACGAACGCGCTGGCGTCGCGGCTGGATGTCACCGTCTGGCGCGAAGGCAAGGTCCACGCGATGGCGTTCGCCGACGGCGACGTCGTCGAGCCGCTGAAGTCGCGGCGCGCGGCGGCCGGCGAGAAGGCGAGCGGCACGCGGGTCACGGTGCGCCCGAATCCGAAGTACTTCGATACCGCGGTCGTGCCCGTCGAGGAACTCGAGCGCCTGCTGCGCAGCAAGGCCGTGCTGCTGCCGGGCACCGAGGTGACGCTGGCGGTCGAGAAGACCGGCATGCAACGGCACTGGCGGTATGACGGCGGCCTGCGCCAGTACCTGCTGGAGCGCCTCGGCGGCATCGAGCCGCTCGTGCCGACGTTCGAGTCCGAAGGCTATGCGGCCGCCGACGACGCGGCCTTCGCCGAGGGCGAAGGCGCCGGCTGGGTCGTCGCGTGGACCGAGGACGGCGCCGTGGCGCGGGAGTCGTACGTCAACCTGATCCCGACGCCAGCCGGCGGCACGCACGAGTCCGGCCTGCGCGAGGGGATGTTCCACGCGCTGCGCACGTTCGTCGAGGCGCACAACCTGCTGCCCAAAGGGGTCAAGCTGCTGCCGGAAGACGTGTTCGCGCGCGCGAGCTTCGTGCTGACGACCCGCGTCCTCGACCCGCAGTTCCAGGGCCAGATCAAGGAGCGCCTGAACAGCCGCGACGCGGTGCGGCTCGTCGCCTCGTTCGTCCGCCCGCAGCTCGAGTTCTGGCTCAACCAGCATCCGGAGCACGGGCGCCGCCTCGCGGAGCTCGCGATCCAGCAGGCGCAGGCACGCTCGCGCGCGGCGCAAAAGGTCGAGAAGAAGAAGGGTTCGGCCGTCGCGGTGCTGCCGGGGAAACTCACCGATTGCGAATCGAGCGACCTGGCGCGCAATGAACTGTTCCTCGTCGAAGGCGACTCCGCGGGCGGCTCGGCGAAGATGGGGCGCGACAAGGAATTCCAGGCCATCCTGCCGCTGCGCGGGAAGGTCCTCAATACGTGGGAGGTCGACCGCGATCGCCTCTTCGCGAACGCCGAGGTGCACGACATCGCGGTGGCGATCGGCGTCGACCCGCACGGCCAAGGCGACGACCCGGACCTGTCCGGGCTGCGCTACGCCAAGATCTGCGTGCTGGCCGACGCCGACGTCGACGGCGCGCATATCCAGGTCCTGCTGCTCACGCTGTTCTTCCGCCATTTCCCGCGGCTGATCGAGCGCGGCCACATCCATGTCGCGCGTCCGCCGCTGTTCCGGATCGACGTCTCCGCGCAGGGCCGGCGCCCGGCGCGGCGCCTCTATTGCCTCGACGAGGCGGAGCGCGACGCGACGCTGGCGAAGCTGAAGGACGAGGGCGTCCGCGAAGGGGCATGGGAGATCGGCCGCTTCAAGGGACTCGGCGAGATGAGCGCGGAGCAGCTGTGGGAAACGACGATGAATCCGGACACGCGGCGACTGCTGCCCGTGACGCTCGGCGACTTCGCGCTCGACGCGACATCGGCGACGATGACGATGCTGATGGGCCGTGCCGAAGCCGCGGCGCGGCGCGCCTGGCTCGAGGAGCACGGCAACGAAGTCGAAGCCGACGTCTGAGCTTGCGGCGCGGTCGGCACCCGCGGCCGGTTCCGTCGACGATGGCC
The DNA here is from genome assembly GCA_035524275.1 of Burkholderiaceae bacterium. GTDB lineage: Bacteria > Pseudomonadota > Gammaproteobacteria > Burkholderiales > Burkholderiaceae_F > DATKPC01. Next base: position 63,319 of record DATKPC010000095.1, on the reverse strand, counting down.
GGACGCGCGGGTCGATCCCCCACTCGTCGGCCGGGTGTCCAGCGTGTAGTGTTCCGCAGGGCGCGCGGCGATCGACGCCCCGCCCACGACCGATTCCCCGCGTGAACCGCCCGTGAAGCGAACCCTCTTCAGTCCAGATCCGGCAGCAGGTATCGGGCGCGGCCCCCGGCGCCGGGGCGTCGTCTCGGCGCGGCTCCTCGTCGCGCTGCTGCTGGCGTTCGGGCTGGCGTGGCTGTGCGAGCAGCTACGCGGCGCGGTCACCGCCACGCGCCCGGTCGGCGCCGCGACGGGCATCGGCGGCACCGCGCTGACGGCCGCCGCGCTTCTGGCGGCCATGGTCGTCGGCTGGCGGCTGCTGGCGCGCCCGGCGCGCGACGGCTCATCCGATGCGGCGACGCCTGCACCGCGCAACGAGGAACTGGTGCCGCTGCCGCCGGCGCCGCCCGCCGCTGCCGGCGCGACCGCCGCGCCGGACCGTGTTTCGGCCGACCCGGTGTCGGAGGACGTCCAGCCTTCGGCGTCCGTCGCGTCGCAGGATCGGTGGCCGGACGGCCTCTATCGCGACCTGCTGCGGACCGGTTTCGCCTGGTATTGCGAGACCGACCAGGACCTGCGCGTCACGCACGTCGCGCCGGACGCCGATGCCGCGGTGTTTCCGGGGATGGTCGGCCGCACGCTCGGCGACCTGGCCGCGGCGCCGCGCGTGACGATCGATTGGCTATCGCTCGCGCCCCTGCTCGCCCGACACGAGCCGTTCCATCGCGTCGCGGTGCAGATCGTGCCGAAGGACGGGCAGGCGCCGCTGCACTACGAGTTCAGCGGCGAGCCGCGGTTCGCCGCCGGGCGCTGGGTCGGCTACCGCGCCGCGTTCGTCGTCGCCGGCGGCCGCCGTGCGCTGCTCGCGCGAGCGGCGCGTGTCGACGAGCGTTTCCGCGCGCTGGCAAGCCTCGCGTGCGACTGGTACTGGGAGCAGGACGAGGACCTGCGCTACACGCTGATGCGGCCCGGCGCCGCGCGTGGCGCGGCGCTTGCGGCGGACCTCGCCAACGCCATCGGCAAGCGGCCGTGGGAACTTCCCGGCGACCTGCTCGGCCCCGGCGGCTGGGATGCGCATCGCGCGACGCTCGCGGCGCGCGAATCGTTCCGCGGCATCGTCCTGCGACGGCACCACGACGACGGGACGGCGACGTACATGAAGTTCGGCGGCGACCCGGTCTTCGATCGCCACGGGCGCTTTCGCGGCTACCACGGGATCGTGCAGGACGTGACCGACCAGGTGCGCGCGCAGGAGCGCATCGACCGGCTGTCGACGTTCGACGCGCTGACGCAGCTGCCGAACCGGCAGTTCTTCGACGAGCGCGCGCAGGCCGTGCTGTCCGACGCCTATGCCGCGGGCCGCAACTGCGCACTGCTTTTCATCAATCTCGACAACTTCCGCTTCCTGAACAACGGCTACGGGCACAAGGTCGGCGACCAGGTGCTGTCGACCGTCGGCAGCCGCATCGCGGCCAACGTCGGGCCGCCGAACGTGGTCGGGCGCCGCGTCGGCGACGAGTTCCTCGTGCTGCTCGTCGATGCCGAGAAGCCGGACGCGGTGCGCGAGGCCGCCGAGGCGCTGATCGCCTCGATCTCCGAATCGTCGCGCGTCGCGGGGCTGGAGGTGTCGGTGACGCCCTCGATCGGCGTCGCGTTCTTCCCCGACGATGGCGTCGACCTGGACTCGCTGCTCAACGCCGCCGACGCGGCGATGCGGCACGCGAAGGCAGCGGGCGGCGGCAGGTGCGAAACCTACAACGCGGCGCTCGCGCGCCGCGTCGAAGTCCGCCTGCGGCTGGAGCAGCGCCTGCGGCGTGCCGTCGAGACGCGCGACTTCCGGCTCTTCTACCAGCCGCTCGTCTCGATGGCCGACGGCAAGATCATCGGCGCCGAGGCACTGCTGCGCTGGAACGACGCGGAACTCGGCGACATCGCGCCGTCGGAGTTCATCCCGATCTCGGAGGAGAGCGGGCTGATCGTGGCGCTCGGCGACTGGGTGCTGCGCGAAGCCTGCCGCGCGCGGCGCATGTGGCACCAGATCGGGCTGGACGTGCCGCCGGTCGCGGTCAACATGTCGGGCGTGCAGCTGCGCCAGCTCGGTTGCGTCGAGAACGTGCTGTCGGTCCTCTCGGAGTACGACGTCGCGCCGCGCGAGATCCAGATCGAGGTGACCGAAACCGCGCTGCTCGACACGCCGCCGCTTTCGCGCGAGAACCTGCTGCGGCTGCGCAACGCCGGCGTCAACATCGCGCTGGACGATTTCGGCGTCGGCACCTCCAGCCTCGCGCACCTGCGCGACCTGCCGATCCACCGCCTGAAGATCGATCGCAGCTTCACGGTCGAGTGCATGCGCGATGCGCGCACGCTGACCATCGTCAAGGCCGTCGTCGAGATGGCGCGCAGCCTGGGGCTGAGCGTCACGGCCGAGGGCATCGAGACGCAGGCGCAGCAGACCTGGATGCAGCACCTCGGCTGCGATTCGGCGCAGGGCTTTCTCTTCGCGCGGCCGATGAGCGCCGAGGACTTCCTGCGCGTGTTCGTCGACCGGCGCGGGCGCGGCGCCGAGCGTTCCCTGATGCATTGATGGCGGCCCCCGGGCCGCGGCACGGCGCGCGGCATGCGGCTGCGCTTGTCCGAAGCCGCCGGCCCACCGCCCCAGGATCCCCATGAAAGACCAACCTTCACTGTTCGACTCCGAACCGCCGGAGAGCCTCGCGCTCGCCGAATTCGCGCAGCGCGCCTATCTCGACTACGCGGTCTCGGTCGTCAAGGGACGCGCGCTGCCGGATGTCGCCGACGGCCAGAAACCGGTGCAGCGGCGCATCCTGTTCGCGATGGAGCGGATGGGTCTCGCGGCCGGATCGCGCCACGTCAAGTCGGCGCGCGTCGTCGGCGACGTCATCGGCCGCTTCCATCCGCACGGCGACCAGGCGGCCTATGACGCGCTGGTCCGCATGGCGCAGGACTTCACGCTGCGCTACCCGCTCGTCGACGGCCAGGGCAACTTCGGCAGCCGCGACGGCGACGGCGCGGCCGCCTACCGCTATACCGAGGCGCGGCTGACGCCGATCGCGCGGCTGCTGCTCGACGAGCTCGACGAGGGCACCGTCGAGTTCGCGCCGAACTTCGACGGCTCCGCGGTCGAGCCCAAGCTGATGCCGGCGCGGCTCCCGTTCGTGCTGCTCAACGGCGCCTCCGGGATCGCGGTCGGGATGGCGACCGAGGTCCCGTCGCACAACCTTCGCGAAGTCGTCGCGGCGCTGCACGTCCTGATGAAAGCGCCGGACGCGACGCTGCAGGACGTCATGGAGACGCTGCCGGGTCCCGACTTCGCCGGGGGCGGGCAGATCATCTCGCCGCCCGAGGACATCCGCGAGATCTACGCGACGGGCCGCGGCAGCCTGAAGGTCCGCGCGCGCTTCCGCTTCGAGGACCTGGCGCGCGGGCAGTGGCAGCTGGTGGTCGACGAACTGCCGCCCGGCGCCTCGTTGCGGCGGGTCCAGGAGGAGATCGCGGAGCTCACGAATCCGACGGTGAAGGCCGGCAAGAAGTCGCTAACCGCGGAGCAGCAGCAGTTGCGGCAGGTCGTGCTTGCGGTCCTCGACCGGATGCGCGACGAGTCGAGCAAGGATGCCGCGGTGCGTCTCGTGTTCGAGCCGCGGACCGCGAAGGTCGACCGGCAGGAGTTCGTCAACACGCTGCTGGCGCACACCAGCCTCGAGACGAGCGTCCCGGTCAATCTCGTGATGATCGGGCGCGACGGGCGCCCGCGCTGCAAGCCGCTGCTCGAGATCCTGCGCGAGTGGATCGGCTTCCGCGTCGAGACCGTGCGGCTGCGCAGCCGCCACCGGCTCGAGAGGATCCAGGACCGCATCCACATCCTCGAGGGCCGCGAAATCGTCCTTCTCCACATCGACAAGGTGATCCGGATCATCCGCCAGTCCGACGAGCCGAAGCCGGAACTGATCAAGGCGTTCCGGCTCAGTGACCGGCAGGCCGAGGACATCCTCGAGATCCGGTTGCGCCAGCTGGCACGGCTGGAGGCGATCAGGATCACGCAGGAGCTCGAGGAAAAACGGCGGGACGAGGCGTCGCTGCAGAAGCTGCTGGCGTCCGAGGCGCTGCTCAAGCGCCAGGTCGAGCGCGAATTCGACGAGGACGCGAAGAAGTACGGCGACGACCGCCGAACGCTGATCGAGACGGCGGCGCGCGCCACGGTCGAGACGCGGGTGCTGGACGAGCCGGTGACCGTGATCGTCTCGGAGAAGGGTTTCGCGCGGGCGCGCAACGGCCACGGGCATGATCCGTCGCTCTTCACGTTCAAGGCCGGCGACGCGCTCTACGGCGCATGGCCGTGCCGGACCGTCGACGTCCTCGTCGCGGTCGGCAGCAACGGCCGCGTCTACTCGATCCCGGTCGCGCAGCTGCCCTCGGCGCGCGGCGACGGCGCGCCCGTGACCTCGATGATCGAGCTGGAGTCCGGGACGCAGCTTGTCGCGTACGTCGCCGGCGACACGTCGCAGCCGCTGCTGCTCGCGACGACCGCCGGCCACGGCTTTGCCTGCGTGCTCGGCGACCTGGTCTCGAGGCAGAAGGGCGGCAAGCAGTTCGTGACGCTCGACGAGGGCGCGCGACCGCTGCGGCCGGAGCGCGTCGACGCCGCGCGCGATGATCGCATCGCGTGCCTGTCGGAGAAGGGGCGCCTGCTGGTGTTCGCCGCGAGCGAGATCAAGGCGCAGGGCGCCGGCGGCCGCGGCGTCGCCTTCATGGGCCTCGACGATGGCGAGAAATTGCTCGGCGCGGTGCCGTGCGGCGACGCCGGCGTCGTCGTCAGCGGGACGGCGCAGCGCACCGGCAAGCCGACCGACCTCGTCATCGCCGGTGGCGCGCTCGCCGCGCATGCCGGCCATCGGGCACGCAAGGGCACGCTGCTCGCGTCACGGCTGAAACCGACGGGAATCGCGAAGGTGACGCCGCCGGCGCCGGGCGCCGAACCCGACCGGTCCGCGTAGCCCGGCACCATGCAGGCGGGCAGGCCGAGTCGGACCGCGCTGGGCGCGGCGGGGCACCGCGCGGCGCACCAGGTGCTCGAAGGCGGTTCGGTATTCGCCGACCCGCTGGCGGTCGCCATCCTCGGCGACGACGCGGGGGCCGCGATCGAGGCGGCGCGCGGGGATGCGAAGCAGCGCGTGATGCGCCTTTTCATCGCGATGAGGACCCGCTTTGCCGAGGATGCGCTGGCCGCGGCGCAGCGACGCGGCGCGCGCCAGCTCGCGATCCTGGGCGCCGGGCTGGATACGTACGCGTATCGCGGGCCGTTGCGCGACAAGCTGAAGATCTTCGAGGTCGACCATCCGTCGACGCAGGCCTGGAAGCGCGCGAAGCTCGCGGCGGCCGGCATCGAGGCCCCGCCGTCGCTCGTCTACGTTCCGGTGGACTTCGAGCGCGAGGACCTGCGCTCGCGGCTGGAGGCTTGCGGGTTCGATGCGTCCTGCCGGACGTTCTTCTCGTGGCTCGGCGTCGTCGTCTACCTGAGCGTGGAGGCGATCGACGAGACACTGCGCTTCGTCGCCGCGAATCCGGGAGGCGCGGACCTCGTCTTCGACTATGCAAACCCGCGCGGCGAGCTGACGGACGCGACGGCGGCCGTGCTCGACGATCTGGCGGCGCGTGTCGCGGCGGCCGGCGAATCGCTGCAGACGTTCCTCGAGACCGAGGCCCTCGACGAGCGGTTGCGGCGCGCGGGCTTTCGCGAGATCGAGGACCTCGGGCCGCGGCAGCTGGTGTCGCGATTCTTCCCCGGTTACCCCGTCGTCGTGCCGGAACGCGGCGGCCACGTCGCGAGGGCTTCCACCGGCTGACGCGTGAGCCGCTGGCGGTGGCGCACCCTAGGGCGGCGCCGTACAACCGGCCGCCCGCGAGTCGCCCCGCCGGCCGCACCACATCAGCGCCTCGCCCGTTCGCACCGGCGCGCCTTCCGCAAGCCCATCGGCGAGCGACCAGCCGGCCGGCACCAGCACGATGATCGTCGAGCCGTGCTCGAACCAGCCCATCTCGTCGCCCTTGCGCAGCCGCGCGTCGCAGGCGACCTGCCGCGGGCCGCGGTAGCGGCCGTGCAACAGCAGGTCGGCGCAGTGAAGGCGGATCCCGCCGACGAGGATCGCGGCGACCGGCACGAGCGTCACGAGCTGCCCGTCGACATCCGGGCCGCCCGGGCTGCCACCGACGAGCCGACAGCGGATGACGGCCCGCTCGTTGCGGCAGTACAGGCGATCGACGCGTCGCAACGCCGGCGGGTTGACGTTGAAGGTGTCCCCCGCGATATGCGTGACCGACGTGACGCGGCAGTCGTACGGCGCGTGGAAGCGGTGATACATCCCGGCCGTGATTCGCAGCGTCGCATAGGTTCCGCCGACGTAATGGCTCGCCAGCGCCGGGTCCTCCAGGAGCTCGCTCAGCGGATACCGCCGTCCCTTCGCCTGGACCGCGTCGTCGCCGACGATCGTTCCGGTGGCCCCGACGATCGCATCGCACGGGCTCGCCAGCGTTGCCGCATCCGCGATGAACGGCCGGGCCCCCGGGCGCAACTGCCGCGTGAAGCAGTCGTGAAGGCTCGTGAAGCTCGAGGCCATCGCGTCCGACAGGTCGACGTCGGCGAAGTAGCGCCACGTCGCGATCGACAGCCGGCGCACGACCGGGTTGCGGATGCGGCTGAACCACGCCATGAAACGGTTGAGCTGGCGCCGCGGAAGCCGGTTCGTCAGCGTGTAGTTGAGCGTCTCGTTCGCGACGATCCGCCCGACCCAGGCGCGCGCGTTCATGCGGCTGTCAATTCGACGCGGTACAAGCGCGCATCGACCACCCACGCGCCGGATGACGTCGCCCGACCACGATGCAGGATTTCCTCGCCCATGCTTCGCTGCCCCTCACCGCCCTCGCCGCGACGAGCCTCGCCGCGGCCGCATCGCTGCCGCGCCTGAAACGGCGCCTCGACCTGTCGCGCGCCAAGCATCCCTCGCTCGCCGGCCATGCGAGGATGTCGCGCCGCATCGCCGCGCTGCTTCCGGCGTGCCACTACGACGACGCGACCTTCTTCGCGTCCGACGACGCGCCGGGCGACGTCATCGCGCGCCGCCGCGCGGGCTTCACGCGTCTCGGCGATCGGCTGCGCGCCATGGCGCCGCGATCCGTCGCGCTGACGGCGCAGGCCAAGCCGTCGCTGCCCGACCTGCAGTTCACGTCGGCCTATCGGGTTCCGATGCAGTTCAGCCGCATCGTGGCCCGCAGCCTGCCGATCGGTGCGTTCCTGCAGTCCGCCGGCGGCGTGATGCTGACCGACCTCGACGGCAACCGCTACTACGACCTGACCGGCTCCTACGGCGTCAACGTCTTCGGCTACGACTTCTATCGCGACTGCATCCGTGACGGATCGGCCCTCGCCGATCCGCTCGGACCGGTGCTGGGGTCCTACCACCCGGTCGTCGCACGCAACGTCGAGCGCCTTCGCCGCCTCTCGGGGCTCGACCAGGTCTCGTTCCACATGTCCGGCACGGAAGCCGTGATGCAGGCGGTGCGACTGGCGCGCTACCACACGCGGCGGACGCACCTCGTGCGCTTCTGCGGCGCCTACCACGGCTGGTGGGGGGACGTGCAGCCGGGCGTCGGCAATCCGGCGCCGGCCCACGAAACCTACACGCTGAAGGAGATGGACGACGCGACGCTGCATGTCCTGCGGACGCGAACCGACATCGCCTGCGTGCTGGTCAACCCGTTGCAGGCGCTGCATCCGAACCGGCCGGCCCCGGGCGACTCTTCGCTCGTCGACAGCAGCCGCGACGCCGGCTTCGATCGCGCGGCGTACACGGCCTGGCTGGCGCGGCTGCGCGAGATCTGCACCCGGCGCGGCATCGTCCTGGTCTTCGACGAGGTCTTCGTCGGCTTTCGCCTGGCGCCCGGCGGGGCGCAGGAGTATTTCGGCGTCCAGGCCGATCTGGTCACCTACGGCAAGACGTTGGCCGGAGGCCTTCCGATCGGTGTCGTCTGCGGTCGCGCCGGCCTGATGCAGCGGTTCCGCGACGACCGACCCGCCGACATCTGCTTTGCACGCGGGACATTCAACGCGCATCCCTACGTGATGGGCGCGATGCAGGCTTTCCTCGATCGCCTGGAGCGGCCGCAGACGCGTGCCTTGTACGACGGCCTCGACGCCCGCTGGAACGAACGCGCGGCGCGCCTCAACCGCCGCTTGCGCGAGGCCTTCCTCCCGCTGCACGTCGCGAACCTGTCGTCGATCTGGACCGTCTGCTTCGACAAGCCGAGCCGCTACAACTGGATGCTGCAGTATTACCTGCGAGCCGAAGGCTTGGCCCTGAGCTGGGTCGGCAGCGGGCGCATCGTCTTCAGCCTCAACTACACCGACGCCGACTTCGATGCGGTCGCGCAGCGCTTCGTCGCCGCGGCCGCGATGATGTCCGCCGATGGCTGGTGGTGGGGCGAGGCGACGCTGACGAATCGCGCGATCCGGCGCCGGATCCTGCGCGAACTGCTCGCGCAGCGGCTTCGCGTCGGTCGCGGCCGGGCGTCCGCGGAGCCCGCGGACGCGCGCCCGCAGCCCGCGGCACCGGCGGCCGCGCCTATCGAAACCTGAGACGACGCCCGACCCGCGCGCCGTGTGCAATGCGGCGCTCAGGCCCGGTGTCCTTCGCGCCCGGGCTCGAACCGTTGGCCGCGCAGCAGTTGCAGCGGCGCCCTGTGGTAGAGCTTGATGTCGTGGTACGGATCGGTGAGGATCTTCGTCATCCAGACGAGGCCGGTCATGGCGTCCTTGATGACGACGAGTTGGATCGTCCTGAAGAGCAGCCCGCCGACGCCGAGCGCGAGCCAGATCAGCCCGACGCGGTGCACGAGGCCGTCGTGGCCCGCGAGCGGTGCCGGGAAGATCCCGAACAGCGTCGGATCGACGAGGAGGACCAGCGGGGCAGCCGCCCACAGCGCGATCAGCACCGCCTTTCGCCTCAGGTTGTACCCCAGCTTCACGTGCTCCTTGTATTCATGCGTCGCCTGGTTGACGGCGTCGTAGCCTTTCGGCTCGAAGAAGAAATGCCCGACCTGGCGACTGCTCATCGCGACGAGCCAACCGATCAGCGCCGCGATCACCGGGTCCTTGAACAGCATCGCGTAGGCGACCAGGAAGCTCAAGGCGCTGAAGAAATGCAGCGCCTGGTTGACGCGACTGTGGTGGTAGTAGCGGTGGTCGTCCCAGCGCTGGATCTCGAGGGCGTGAAGGAAGGCGTTCAATTCGATTCCTTGGGTCGGCGAGGCGGAAGTGCCGCGGCGGATCCTATGACGGCGGTCCTGAAATTTCGTGAAGTTTCGATGACCGTTTGACGACGCGCGAGCGCGTCGCGGCGACGGGCAGTGTCATGACCCGGTTGCCGGGCGCGTGCAGCGTATGGGCATGCAGATGGATTTCTCGCCGATCAGCGTCGAGCAACTCTCCGCGCCACGGCGCTCGTTGCGCATCGCGATCGTCACCGAGACCTTCGCGCCGGACGCCAACGACGTGGCGTGGGCCGTCGCGGAGCGCGTGGCCGCGCTGCGGGAACTGAACCACGACATCCAACTCGTGCGGCCGCGGCGCGACCCGCCCGCCGCGCGCGCGGTCGGCGCGGCGCTCGAGGGCCTGCCGATCGCGCGGCAATCCGGCCTGACGGCGGGCTGGAGAGCGGGCCTGGGGCCGGGACGGGCGCTCCTGCGGCTGTGGACGGTCCGGCGACCCGACCTGGTCCACATCGCGACGGCCGGCACGCTCGGCTGGTCCGCGCTGCATGCGGCCCGGAAGTTGCGGCTACCGGTGTGCGCCGACTTCCGCGCCCAACCGGTCGGCGGCACCCGCGCCGGCGACGTGTCGGAGACGAACCGGCCTGCGCGGCGGTCCGGGATCCACGGGCTGGCAAAGCCGGTCGCGAGGTTGCTGCGCAAGTTCCACCAGCGCACGCGGCTCACGATCGTGCCGACGGAAGCGATGTGCGAGGAACTGGTTCGCTGCGGCTTTCGCGACGTGCGCTTCGTCGCCGCCGGCGTCGACACGTCGCGATTCGCGCCGGCGCGGCGCGAGGCGGGCGTGCGGGCGCGCTGGGGCGTTGGCGAACGGGCTCCGGCGATCCTGTGCAGCGCGGACGTCGAGCCGGCGACGCCCTTCGATCGCGTGTCGGCGACGTGCGCCGCGATGGCGAGCCAGGCGCCGCAAGGGCGCGTGGTGTTGCTCGGGCGCGGTCCGTGCGCCGACGCGCTGCTGGCGCGGTGGCCGAAAATCGTGGTCGCCGACGTCACGACGGACCGCGCGATCGCGCGCGCCTCCGCGGAAATCTGGCTCCAGCCGGGTACGACGAATGCCGAGGCACCGCTGCTGCAGGCGATGGCGAGCGGGCTCGCGATCGCCTGCGGCGCCGGGTCGGCGGCCGCCGCCGTGATCGACGACGGGGCGAGCGGGCTGGTCGTGGATTCGCCGGCGCCCGCCGAATTCGCCGAGGCCGTCGCGTCACTGGTCCGCGATCCGGCGCGCCGTCGCCGCCTCGGCACCGCGGCACGCGCCGCGGCGCTGCAGCGCGACTGGCGGCGGATCGCGCTGGCGCTCGAGGCCTGCTACCTCGGGATCGTCGACAGCGCCGTCGACACCGGCGCCGCTACGTCCACCGAAAATGCTGCCGGACGTGCGGCCGCCGACGCGCGGCGGCTCCCGCTGCGGTCCGCCGCGCGCCCGCCGCTCCTCAGGCCTCGATCGAACCCTCGCTCACCATGACGCAGGAGCCGCCGACGCGCACGTTGCAGGCCTCGGCGCCCTCGACGTCGAACTGCAGGTCGATGCGGCTGGGACGCTCGATCTCGACGCCCTGCAGCAGGCGATAGGACGTGCCCGGCGTCGGCTCGTGGCGCGCCAGCCATCCGGCAAACGCCGCGGCGGCGCCTCCCGTTGCCGGATCCTCGGCGACGCCGAGCGTCGGGGCAAACATCCGCACCCGCCAGGTGGCCGCGTCGACGCGGGCGACCGGGTACACGTGGCCCGCGGCGTGGTGCCGGATGCCGGCGTAGGCCGCCGGATCGATGCGGCAGCGCTCCAGCGCGGCGACCGACGCCAGGGGCACGACGAGGAAGGGCACGCCGCACGACCAGCATTCCGCGTGCGGGGCGATGTCGCGCGGATCCAGCGACAACACGCGCGCCAGCGTCGCCGCATCGGGCGCCGGCGGGCCGCACCCCGGGCGGCGCGCCGCCGTGAGGGTGCAGCGCGTCGGCACGCCGCGGTCGCGCTCGATCGACACCGGGACGGGGCCGACGCCCTCCTCGAAGCGGACCTGCGTCGCGGCCGGCGGGATCGCGCCGATCCGCGCCAGGACGTAGGCCGTGCCGACCGTCGGATGGCCGGCGAAGGGCAACTCGCCCCCCGGCGTGAAGATGCGAACGCGTGCCGCATGTCGCGGGTCCGACGGCGGCAGCACGAACGTCGTTTCCGAGAGATTGAATTCGCGCGCGATCGCCTGCATCCGGGCGTCGTCCAGCCCGACCGCGTCGGTCACGACCGCCAGCGGGTTGCCGCCGAAGCGCCGGTCGGTGAAGACGTCGCAGGTCAGGAATCGATACCGCGGGCCGCCGTTGCCGTGCATGCGTGCTCTCCCCAACGCGGTGCCGATGTCGCCGCCGCCCGCGACGACCGGCCCCACGCGATCGTCGCGACCACCGCTGCCGCGAACCACCAGGTCGAGGGCGCGACGTCCTCGCCGAACGCGAGCGCCGCGAAGCCGATCGTGAAGAAAACCTGCAGCAGCTGCACCTGGCCGACGCGCGCGATGCCGCCTTTCGCCAACCCGTTGTACCACGCGAAAAAGCCGAGCAGCTGCGAAACCAGCGTCACGTAGCCGAAGGCTGCCCAGGTCGCGGCGTCGGCGTGCGGCGGCGCATTCAGCGCGGACGCCGCCGCGATCGGCAGCGTGAACGGCGTCGCCGTGGCGAGCGACCACAGGATGGCGCGCATGCCGCCGATCCGCATCGCGAGGCGGGCACCGGTCGCGTAGCCGAACGCGCCGGCGACGACGGCGCCGAGCATCCACAGGTCGCCGACCGACAGCCGTCCGCCGCCGCGCGTCCACGCGTAGCCGACGACGAGCGCCGATCCGGCGACGGCCGCGGCCCAGAAGCGCGGCGCGAGCCGTTCGCGGTGCAGCACGACACCGAAGACCGCCGTGGCGAACGGCAGCAGGCCGGAGACGATCGCCGCGTGGCTTGCCGATGTCGAGCGCAGCGCCAGCGTCGAGAGCAGCGGGAAACCGATGACGACGCCGAGCGCGGAGGCGGCGGCAAGGCGCAGTTCGGCGCCGCCGGGCCGCCGCGTCCACGTCACCGCGAGCCAGGCGATCGCGACGAGTCCGGCGATCGCCATGCGGCCGAACGCGACGACCGACGGATCGATGCGGGCAACGGCGACCCGCGTCATCGGCAGCGTCAGGCTGAACGCGAGCACGCCGACCAGGCCCCAGAGGAGCCCGCCGGCGGCCGCCGTCCGCGGGCCGCCATCGCCGCCGCCGGCGGCCGCCGTGCTCATCGCTCGCCGCGCCACGCCAGCCATCCGGCGGTCAGCGCCAACGCGAGCGCCATCGCGAGGTTGAACGCGCGCAGGCGGCGTGGCGACGCGAGCCAGCGCCGAAGTGCAGCCCCGGCGCCGGCCCAGGCGAGCAGGCTCAGCACCGCGGTGAGCGTGAAGACGAGCCCGGCCGTGGCGGCCCGCCGCCACGTATCGGCACCGACGATCCAGGTGCCGGCAATGGCCAGCGCCAGCATCCACGCCTTCGGGTTGAGGAACTGGAACGCGGCGGACTGCACGACGCCCAGCGGCAGCGCGAACGGGCCGGCGGTGTCGGAGCCGCCGCCGCGATCGCGGGCCAGCGCGAACGCCAGCCAGGCCATGTAGGCGATGCCGCTCCAGTGCAGTGCCGTGGCGAGCGCCGGCACGTCGGCGACGAGCGAAGCCGCGCCGGCGGCCGCGGCGAAGAGCATCGTCGAGAAACCGAGCGGAACGCCGACGACGTGCGGCAACGCCGCCCGCAGCCCGAAGGTCGCCGCGGTGACCGTGGCGACCGCATTGTTCGGGCCCGGGGTCACCGAGCCGATCCCGGCAAAGATCAGCAGCGCGAGGAATTCGTCGTGGGCCATCACGGGGACAGTTCGGGCAAAGGTGCGTCGCGCGGGTGTGCGTCGCGCGGGGAAAGGTGCGCCGCAGGCGGCGTCATGGGCGGTTCAGGTGCGCGTACTCTACCGTGTCGAGCAGTACGGAAGCAGTACACTTCTTCACACGGTTTGGCCGACTGGCCTGGACATTCCGGCATGACAGTTCCCGACGACGGTACGACGGCGCTCGACGCGCACTGGGGGGCAGGCGACGCCCTCGTCCGGGGCGGCGGCCGCAGGCTGCCCGAGCAAATCGCGGCTCGCCTGGCGCGACGCATCGAGGAGCACGCGCTGCAGCCGGGCACAAGGCTCGCGTCGATTCGCGAGTTCGCGCAGCGCGAGGGGGTGAGCCGTTCGACGGTGGTCGAGGCCTACGACCGCCTGGTGGCGACCGGTCACGTCGAGTCGCGCCGCGGCGCCGGATTCTTCATTCGCGGCAGGCCGGAGCGCTGGTCGTCGCGCGCCAGCACCGTGCCCGGCGGCGCGGCGGCGGTGCCGCCGCGCGAGGCGGCGTCGCTGGATGTCGCGTGGCTGATGCGCAGCCTGTTCGCCCAGGCACCCGCCGAAGGGCATCCGGGCGCCGGCCTGCTGCCGTCGGCATGGCTCGAGTCGGCCCAGCTGGGCGCGGCGATACGGACGGTCGGCCGCGGCACGGCCTCGGGCGTGCTGGGCTACGGCGTGGCCGCCGGCTTCCTGCCGCTGCGCGAGCAGATCGCACGCCGCCTGGCGCAGATCGACGTCGCTGCGGCGCCCGACCAGATCGTCGTCACGTCCGGCGCCACGCATGCGCTCGACCTCGTCGCCCGGCTCCTCGCGGGCCCGGGCGACACCGTGCTGGTCGAGGATCCGGCATGGTTCGTCCTGTTCGGGCGGTTCGCGGCTTTCGGCCTCAACGTCCTGGGCGTGCCGAGGACGCCGGAGGGGCCGGACCTCGACGTGCTCGCGACGCTGCTCGAACGCCACCAGCCGAAGCTGTTCGTGCTGAGCTCGGTGCTTCACAACCCGACCGGAACGCTGGTTTCACCGGCGGTAGCGCATCGCCTGCTGCAGATCGCGGAGCGCCACGATTGCACGATCGTCGACGACGACATCTACGGTGATCTCGCGCCGCCGCAGGCGCTGCGCCTAGCGAGCCTCGACCAGTTGCGCCGCGTCGTGCATGTCGGCGGCTACTCCAAGACGCTCGCCGCCGGCCTTCGCGTCGGCTACCTGGCGGCGCGCCGCGACCTCGCGGACCGCCTCGCCGACCTGAAGCTGCTGACGGGCCTGACGTCGCCGGAACTCGGCGAGCGGGTCGTCGCGCGGATCCTCGCCGAGGGGCATTATCGGCGCCACGTCGACCGGCTTCGCGGACGCCTCGATGCCGCGCGCGACCGAACGTTGCGGGCGCTGCAGCGCTTCGGGGCGCGGCCGTTCGCGGCGCCGCAGGGAGGCATGTTCCTGTGGGTCGATTGTGGTCGCGACACCCGTGCAATCGCCGCCCGCGCCGCCGCGCAGGGCATCCTGTGCGCCCCCGGCGGGCTGTTCTCGCCGCGCCAGCAGCCGAGCACCTGGATGCGGGTCGCGGCCGCGACCTGCCTCAACCCGGCCGCGATGCGCTTCCTGGAACGGGAACTGGGCGGCTGAATCCCCGTTCGGCCAGGTGCTGGCGCGCGCCGGACTTGAAATCCGCGCCGCTGGCCCAAAATACCGCCGGCGCGCCGCTTGCCGTCGACCGGCCGTTCGGTGGACGGGCCTCGAGGCGTCGCTTGCGCATTCCGATTTTCGTCGTCGTCTTGGGAGGACACGTCCGATGGGCGCCGTGAAAGAGACGCTCGGGTTCCAGACCGAAGTCAAGCAGTTGCTGCACCTGATGATCCACTCCTTGTACAGCAACAAGGAGATCTTCCTGCGCGAACTCGTCAGCAACGCCTCCGACGCGTGCGACAAGCTGCGCTTCGAGGCGATTTCCGATCCCGCGCTCCTCGAGGGCGGGGCGGAGCTCGCGATCCGCATCGACTACGACAAGGCGGCGCGCACGGTCACCGTGTCCGACAACGGCGTCGGGATGAGCCGCGACGAAGCGGTGCTGCACCTCGGCACGATCGCGAAGAGCGGCACGCGGGAATTCTTCGCCAGGCTGACGGGCGACCAGCAGCGCGACGCGCAGCTGATCGGCCAGTTCGGGGTCGGCTTCTACTCCTCGTTCATCGTCGCCGATCGCGTCACGGTGATCTCGCGCCGCGCCGGACTGCCGGCCGACCAGGGCGTGCGCTGGGAAAGCGACGGATCGGGCGAATTCACCGTCGAGGGGGCCGAGCGCGCGCAGCGCGGGACCGACGTGATCCTGCACCTGAAGGACGGCGAGGACGAGCTGTTGTCGAGCTGGAAGCTCAAGTCGATCCTGACGCGCTATTCCGATCACATCGCGACGCCGATCCGGATGGCGAAGGAGGAGTGGGACAAGGACGCCAGCGAGATGAAGCGGCTCGACGAGCTCGAGACGGTCAACCAGGCGAGCGCGCTGTGGACGCGTTCCAAGGCCGACGTCACCGACGAGCAGTACCGCGAGTTCTACAAGCACGTCGCGCACGACTTCGGCGAACCGCTCGCCTGGACGCACAACCGCGTCGAGGGCCGCACCGAGTACATCCAGCTCCTCTACCTGCCGTCCCGCGCGCCGTTCGACCTCTGGGATCGCGGCGCGCGCCACGGCGTGCGGCTCTACGTGCGCCGCGTCTTCATCATGGACGACGCGGAGCAGCTGGTCCCGGCCTACCTGCGGTTCGTGCGCGGCGTCGTCGATTCCAACGACCTGCCGCTCAACGTCTCGCGCGAGATCCTGCAGGAGAGCCGCGACGTGCGCGCGATCCGCGAGGGGTGCACCAAGCGCGTGCTGTCGCTGCTCGAGGACCTGGCGGAAAACCGCGCCGCGGACTACGACCGGTTCTGGGCCGAGTTCGGCCAGGTCCTGAAGGAGGGCATCGGCGAGGATGCCGGCAACCGCGAGCGCATCGCGAAGCTGTTGCGGTTCGCGACGACGAACGGCGAGGCCGGCTCGACCTCGCTCGCCGACTACCTGAAGCGGGCGAAGGAGGGCCAGAACGGCATCTACTACGTGACCGCCGACACGGTCGAGGCGGCGCGCAACAGCCCGCACCTGGAGATCTTCCGCAAGAAGGGCATCGAGGTGCTTCTGCTCGTCGATCGCGTCGACGAGTGGCTGCTCGGATTCCTCACCGAGTTCGACGGCAAGCCGCTGATCTCGGTCGCCAAGGGGGAACTGGACCTCGGGGCGCTGGCGGACGAGGACAAGGAGGCGCAGCAGAAGGTCGCCGAGGAGCACCGCGAGTTCCTCGAGCGCGTCAAGGCCGCGCTCGGCGAGCGCGTCAAGGACGTGCGCGTCACCACGCGTCTCACGGAGTCGCCTTCGTGCCTCGTTGCCGACCGCGACGGCATGAGCGCGCACCTGCAGCGCCTGCTGAAGGCCGCCGGCCAGAAGGCGCCGCCCGCGGCGCCGGTGCTCGAGCTCAATCCCGACCATGCCCTGGTCCGCCGCCTTGCCGGCGAGAAGGAGCGCTTCGACGACTGGGCCAACCTGCTGTTCGAGCAGGCGCTGCTGGCCGAGGGCGGCCAACTCGACGATCCGGCGGCCTTCGTGCGCCGGATGAACGGGCTGATCCTGTCGGCCGGCGCGCCGGCGTCGGGACCCGCGCACGGCTGAGGACGACCGCGACGTGGTGCCGCCGCCCGGCGACCGGCGCCTGCGCGGCCTGCCGCCGGTGATCGACGGCGGCGTCACGACGCTGGTGCTCGGCAGCTTCCCGGGCGTCGCGTCGCTGACGGCGGCGCGCTACTACGCCCACCCGCGCAACCAGTTCTGGCCGATCCTGGGAGCCGTGCTGGACGAGCCGCTCGTCGCGCTGGACTACGCGGCGCGGCTGGCGCGCGTGCTCGCGCACGGCGTCGGCATCTGGGACGTCTACGACTCCTGCATCCGTCCGGGAAGCCTCGACGGCGCGATCGTCGAGGCCAGCGTGAACGACCTGCAGCGCGTGCGGCGCCTCGCGCCGCGGCTGCGCGCGGTGGCCTTCAACGGGCGGACGGCGGGCCGCTGCGAACGCGAGGTGCGCGCCTGGGGCGTGGCCACGGCGGTCCTGCCTTCGACCAGTCCGGCGTTCGCCGGGATGCCGGCCGCTGAGAAGCTCGCCGCATGGCGGGCGTTCTTCGCCACCCGTCACGTCGTCTAGGACCGCTGCAGCGATCGGCGGTTGGCGCCGAGCGCCTGACGGCCGACGGCCGCCCGATGCCATCCGTCCGGGCTGCGATCAAATTGCGACGCCGGC
Organism: Burkholderiaceae bacterium; assembly: GCA_035524275.1. Lineage (GTDB taxonomy): Bacteria > Pseudomonadota > Gammaproteobacteria > Burkholderiales > Burkholderiaceae_F > DATKPC01. Next base: position 45,737 of record DATKPC010000095.1, on the reverse strand, counting down.
TGCCGATACGGCAGAATGCGGCTAGAAAGAGAGGGTCGCCGGAAACCGAACCGCTCGCCGCTGGCGAATGGCGCGACGAGGGACCGGCACGATGGACGGGAAGGCTGTTCGATCCGCGCGCAGGGCCGCTTCCCGACCGACGAGGCCGCCTCGAAGCCGCCGGGCTGATCGCTCCACGTGGGTGGTTGTTGGGGAATCGCGTTGACGCAAATGCTGTCGCGCCGACCGGGCGCGCGCCAGATCCTCGAGGATTGCTGGACGCCGATCCGCAATGTGATCGAGCCGCGCGTCGCCGACATGCTGATCGCCGCGCTCGGCCCGATCGCGAAATCCGACGATGAGGAGGCGGCGCGCAAGGCGCGTCTCCTGCTGACGCGCGACCGCGCGTTCCTGCACGCCTATTCCGAGGCGCTGCGCGTCGAAATGGTGTCCTCGATCGGCGACTTCGTCGCGCATCGGACGCCGAACCGCGCGTCCGGATCCCGCTCGCTGTCGCTCGTCGAATACGACGACATGGAACTCAATGCCTTCGTCGAGAGCGCCGGCGGGCGCCTGCTCAACGGCGTCGGCGACCTGTTCACGTCCGTGAAGCTGCGGATCCTCGACCTCGTCCGCGAGACCGCGCTCAGCGATGCCGAGATGCCTCTTCGTCCGGCGATGTTCCTGCGCCCGCTGCGCGTCGCGCTGGAAGCGGTCGGCACGCCGCACGATGACCTGCTCGACGTGATGCGCCTGTTCGTCGCGCCGCTCGCCGTGCCGGTCGCCGCCGCGTTCGAGGCGATCGATCGCTACCTCGCGTCGCAAGGCCTGAGCGACGAAGTCGTCCGCAACGCGCGCCACCAGAGGCCGTCGCCGTCGCCGGCAGCGGGGACCTTCGCGCCGGTTTCTCCGGTGGCACCGGGCATGCCGGCGTACGCCGTGCCGCTCGCGGGCGGCGTCGGCGTCCCGGTTCCGGCCGGCTTCGGACTGCCGCCGCAGGCGCTCGCCGCGATCGGGGCCGACCCGATGGTCGCGGCCGGCCAGATGCTGCAGTTCATGACGCAGCGCATCGGCGGCGTCGTTCCGGGACCGGCGGTGGCCGGGGTACCGGGCGGCGGGTTCGCGCAGCCCGCGGTGTTCGGTGCCTCCGGACCCTTCGGAGGCCTGGGCGGCGTCGCCCACGGATCCGCGGCGGTCGACCCGCGCCTCATCGACAAGCTGGGCGAGATCCAGCGCGTCGGGGCGCTGGCTTTCGCGGCGCACGTCGGCGACGGCGCCGGCGCCGGCGCGGGCGTCGGGCTGGCGCCGGCCAAGGCGCGCGAACTGCTGAACCGGACCGCGACGCGCCAGGTCGATCGGCTGACGATCGAGCTCGTCGGCTTGCTGTTCGACCGGATCGCGCGCGACCGCCACATCCCGCGGCCCATACGCGACCTGCTGGGTGCGCTGCAGTTCCCGGTGCTGCGGGTCGCGCTCACCGATCCCGACCTCTTCCTGACGCCGGAGCAGCCGGCGCGCCGGCTGCTGGATCGCATCGCGAGCACCGCGATCGGGTGGACGGAGGATGGCGACGACAACCGCCGCTACCTGGCCGAGGTGCGGCGCGCCGTGCAGACCGTGCTCACCGACACCGGGCCGCAGTCGTTCGGGACGGCCTTCGAAGCCTTCGAGCGCTACCTCGACGCGGAGCGCACCCGCGACGACGATCCGGTGTCGCGCGCCAAGCGCGCGCTCGAACGCGCCGAGAACCGCGAGATCCAGGTGATCCGCGCGACGATGCAGGTGCGCAGCGCCTTCGACGGCGTGCAGATCGAGTCCTACCTGCGCGACTTCCTCCTCGACACCTGGGTCCGCGTGCTCGTCGCCGCCGCGGAGCGCGAGGGTGCGGAGCCCGGGATCGTCCGTCGCTTCGTGAGCATCGTGCCCGACCTCGTCTGGACGGTACAGCCGAAGCTCGCGCCGAACGATCGGAAGCGGATGCTCGCGGCGATCCCGCCGGTGCTCTCGGTACTCCGCGAAGGGTTGAAGCTGATCGAGTGGGCCCCCGACCGGTCCAGCGAGTTCTTCTCCAAGCTGATGAAGTCGCACGCCGATGCGATCAAGACGATCGAGCTGGCGCACGGCGGCGGACAGCGCTTCGAGCCGAGCACGATGCGGATCAAGCTCGATGCGTTCAGCCTGTCGAAGGCCGCGACGACGGCCGTCGGAACGGAGTCGGCGGCAAATGTCGAGCTGACCGACGACCTGATCCAGCAGGCGTTTGCGGCCGACAACGTGCCGATCAGCCCGCTGAACCTGCCGGCGGGGATGCAGCCGCCGTCGCCCGGAAGCGGTCGCGAGGCCTCGTCGCTGGCCCGCGGCCTGAAGCGCGGCGACTGGTTCGAGCTGCGCATCGCCGACGGCTTCGAGCGCGTCCAGCTGCGTTGGGTCAGCCCGCGCCGCAATCTCTACGTGTTCACGTCGAAGCAAGGGGGCACCGCGCGCTCGCTGACCCGCGACAACCTGCGGTCGTTCCTCGAGGCGGGCTGGTTGCGCCCGCTCGAAGAGGCTCCGCTGTTCGAGCGCGCGGTCGCCGAGGTGATGGGGCAGCTGCAGCAGGCTTCGGCGCCGAACGCGCATGGCGCGTCCTAGGACGCGGCCGCGCGTGGCGCCGCCGGACGTGCGGCCGCGCGGTCGGCACGCCGCGATCACGCTGTCGGAGTCCGACGGCGTCCGCTACCTGCACTTCGGGACGATCTGGGTCCAGGGCGCGATGCGGATCGCGCAGCCGTACGCGCTCGAACTGGAGTACCAGCGGCAGATGATGGCGACGCTGCTCTTCATCGACGAGCCGAGGCGCATCCTGCAGCTCGGCCTGGGCGCCGCTGCGCTGACGAAGTACTGCCATCGCTTCGTGCCGGGCGCACGCGTGACGACGGTGGAGATCGATCCGGGCGTCGTCGACAACGCGCGCCGCTGGTTCCGGCTGCCGCCCGACGACGACCGGCTGCAGGTCGTCGTCGACGACGCGCTGGCGTTTCTCGTCGCCGGCCAGCGCGCGAAGCGGCGCGCCGGCTTCGACTGGGTACAGGTCGATCTCTACGACGCCGCGGCGCGCGGGCCGGTCTACGACGATGTCGAGTTCTATCACCGGTGCCGCGCCGCGATGAACGCGCCGGGCGTCGCGGCGTTCAATCTCTTCGGCAGCCGCTTCGAGCGCAGCTTCGCGGCGATCGGCGCCGCGTTCGACGGGCGCGTCCTCGCGCTGCCGGAGGTCGACGAAGGCAATCGTGTCGCGCTGGCGCTGTGCGGCCCGCCGGTTCAAGTATCCTTCGGTCAATTGTTTGCGCGCGCCCGCGAGCTCGAGGCGGCTCACAAGCTTCCGCTACGCAAATGGGTTTCCGGCCTGCGCGCGTTCGTGGACGACGGGCGCACCGGGGACGGGCAGCTGATCGTATGACGCGCGTTTGTGCCAGCCCGACGCCGCGACGGGGCCCGGTGAGTCCGGCCACATTCGACGGAAGAAGTTCCGGCTTGATGCCGTTTTTGCGGTCCGGTTGGCCTTGACAGGCCGGGCCGTACCTTTACAGTCTTTCACGCTCCCTCGCCTCGGCGCCGCATGCAATCCTTGCACGCTTCATCGACCTCCGGACACTACGGAGACGTTCCCTACCTGCCGGCCGGCCAGGCCTCCGCGCTGCTGCGTTCGGCCGCCGCGATCGCGAGCGAGCTGATCGGCACGGCGTTCCCGAGCCTCGTCACGATCGTCAACGAGCAGCTCACCGCGCGCTGGGACTTCGGCGTCGGCTCGCCTTTGGTGCAGCGCATCCTGGCGACCAAGGAGGAGGAGCTGCGTGCCGCCTACCTCGAACGCCTGAAGACGTCGCAGGACGAGGCGCTGAGCCGGCTGGTCGCGGTCAAGTCCGGCACCCCGACGCTGAAGCTCGACGCGGAGTCGCTGTCGCTCGTCGACGAGGCCGAGAGCGCCGGCGAGACGATCGCCGACCGTTGCGCGCGGCGCATGGGCGGGATGGTCGAGGAGCCGATGCGCGACCTCAACGTGATCGTCGGCTACCTGACCGGGCGCGGGCAGCTGGCGAGCGCGGACAACCCGTTCGGGCCCTCGGTCTTCGTGCCGCCGCTGCTGCGCGCCGCCGAGGACGTCAACCTGCATCCGGAAGCCTGGGAATTCTTCCTCAGCGCGTTCGAGCGGCCGTTCGGCGAGGAACTCGTCCGGGTGCAGTTCGCGCTGATCGACCATTTCCGCGTCCACGGGATCGAAAGCAAGGCGATTCGCCGTGGCATGACCGGTCGGGCCGTCGGGTCGTCGGCCGGCCGCAAGGGTATCGGGCCTGACGTCGAGCCGGCGACCGACGCGTCGGGCGGCGGCGGTGCGGGGGGCGGCGGCGCGCCGGGCGCCGACGGCGCGGGCCAGGGTGGCGGCGGCGGTGGCGCGATCGCCGGCGACGCCGCGATGGGGAACGTCGCGGGCGGCGCGCCGGGCGCGCGCGGCGCGGCCGGCGGTCCCGCAGGTGCCCGCGGCGGCGGCGGCGGTGCGTCGTCGCAGGTCCTGCTCGATGCGCTGCTGGCGCGGCTCCAGGCCAACGCCCGCGGGCTCGACATGCCGCCGATGCCGGCGGCCATCGGACCGGTGCCCCCGGCGCTGATCGAATCGGTCAACGAGCTGCAGCAGCTGGGGCTCGAGGGGCTGCAGGGCGCGGCGTTCGCCGGCGGCTCCGCGGGCAGCGTCAACGCCTGGCGCGAGCACCTGATCTCGCAGTCGACGCGGACCGTCGACAAGCTGACGATCGAACTCGTCGGGATGATGTTCGACCAGGTCATGCGGGACAACCATGTTCCGTCGGAGATCAAGGCGCTGCTGTCGCGGCTGCAGTTCCCGGTCCTGAAGGCGGCGCTGCTGGACGCCGCGTTCTTCGCGTCGAGCTCGCACCCGGCACGGCGGCTGATCGACCGGCTGGCCAGCACGTCCGTCGGCTGGGAGCCGTACGGCGACGAGAACGAGAAGTTCCTTGCCGAGGTCGATCGCGTCGTGCGCGACGTGCTGGTCAAGTTCGACAAGGACGTCGCCGTCTTCGAGAAGCTGCTGGCGGAGTTCGAATCGTTCGTCTCCGAGATCAAGCCGCGCGACGCCGATCCGGTCGCGCGGGCCAAGCGCGCGCTCGAGGACGCCGAGCGGCGCGAGATCCTGACGATCAACACGACGATCCAGGTCCGGCGCGCGTTCGAGCGCGTCGACCTGGAGCCGTTCATGCGCGATTTTCTCGTCGGCCCGTGGGTCAAGGTGCTCGTGACCGCGTCGCAGCGCGACGACGAGACCAAGGGCTTCTCGAAGAGCTTCCGGGAAGTGATCCACGACCTCGTCTGGAGCGTGCAGCCGAAAGCGACGGCCGACGAGCGCCGCCGGCTCGTCGAATTGATCCCGCCGATGACCCGGATCCTGCGTGACGGGATGGCGCTGATCCGGATGCCCGAGCGCGAGCAGTCCGACTACCTGAACGAGCTGATGGCCGCGCATGCGATGGCGGTCAAGCCGACCGACCAGGCGACCTACATCCGCCACTCGCTGCAGAGCAGCGAACTGCGCGCGCGCATCGACGGCCTGCAGATGACCGGCTCGTTCCCGATGACGACGGTGCCGGGCGGCGTCCGCGTCTCGACCGGCGCGCTGATGCAGGTTGCCGCGGAGCACAACGCCGACCTCACCGTTCCGGATCCGTTGACCGACGTGACGGTCAGCAGCGACGTCGACCGCGCCGAGGATGCCAAGCTCGACGCGGAAATCGCGTCGTGGGCGCGCGGAACCTGGTTCGAGCTGTGGAATGGCGCCGAATTCATCAAGGCGCGGCTGCGGTGGGTGAGCCCGCTGCGGACGTTGTTCATGTTCAGCGGCGGCGTCGACAACAAGGCGCACGTGATGTCGCCGGAGCTCATCAAGGGCTACCTGAGGCGCAAGTTCATCCGGCCGCTGGAGTCGACGCCGCTCACGCGACGCGCCGTCGACGCGGTCGTCGCCGAGTTCGAGAAGACCCCCGGCCGCGCGAAGGAGCTGGCGGCGCGCTACGCCGATGCCGCGGCGCAGGCGCAGGCGCAGGGGGCGGCCGGAGCCTGAAATGGCGACCGGATCCACGGCGGCAGTCGCCGCCGAGCGACGCGCACCGGTGCCCTTCACGGGCCGGCTGACGCTCCAGTTCGTCGTCGCGCAACTCATCGCCGACGGCGTGCTCGCCTCGCCCGACGGCGACCGCGTCCACGCGATCGCCGACCGCGAGCGCTTCGGCCACCCGATCGCGCTCGTGGCGGAAATGAACTTCCGCCGCCGCGACGGCGATCGCAAGCTGCTCGACATCGAGGTGCTGACGCAGTGGCTGGCCGACAAGGCCGGGCTCGCCTACCAGCACATCGATCCGCTGCGCGTCGATTTCACGCGGATCGTCGACGTGATGTCGAGCGCGTACGCGACGGGCCACTCGATCCTGCCGATCGCGGTCACGGCGGCCGAGATCGTCGTGGCGACCTGCGAACCGTTCCTCGAGGGCTGGCAGCGCGAGATCGAGCAGATCTCGCGCAAGCCGGTGCGGCGCGTCGTCGCCAATCCGCTCGACGTCGCCCGCTACACGACGGAGTTCTACACGCTCGCGCAGTCGGTGAAGAACGCCGCGCGGACCGGCAGCAGCGCCAGCGTCGTCAGCAACTTCGAGCAGCTCGTCGAACTCGGCTCGAAGGTCGATGCCGACAACGCGCACGTCATTCATATCGTCGACTGGATCCTGCAGTACGCGTTCGACCAGCGTGCGAGCGACATCCACCTCGAGCCGAAGCGCGACCAGGGCGTCGTGCGGTTCCGCATCGACGGCCTGCTGCACCAGGTCTACCAGGTCCCGCCGGGCGTGATGAACGCGATGACGAGCCGGATCAAGCTGCTGGCGCGGATGGACGTCGTCGAGCGGCGCCGGCCGCAGGACGGTCGCATCAAGACGAAGATCGGCGCCGGCGCGGCGGCCGGGCGCGAGGTCGAGATCCGGTTGTCGTCGCTGCCGACGGCCTTCGGCGAGAAGCTCGTGCTGCGGATCTTCGATCCGGAGGTCGCCGTGCGCAGCTACGCGGAGCTCGGCTTCGCGGATCGCGACATCGAGGCCTGGGACCGGCTGATCCGCCGTCCGTCCGGCATCATTCTCGTGACGGGGCCGACCGGGTCCGGCAAGACGACGACGCTGTATTCGACGTTGAAGATGCTGGCGACCGACGAAGTCAACGTCAGCACGGTCGAGGATCCGATCGAGATGGTCGACGCTTCGCTGAACCAGATGCAGGTGCAGCACGGGATCGAGCTCGGTTTCGCCGACGGACTGCGGGCGCTGATGCGGCAGGATCCGGACATCATCATGGTCGGCGAGATCCGCGACCGCGAGACCGCCGACATGGCGGTGCAGGCGGCACTGACCGGCCACCTCGTGTTCTCGACGCTGCACACGAACGATGCGGCGGCCTCGATGGCCCGGCTGCTGGAACTCGGCGTGCCGGCGTACCTCGTCAACGCGACCGTGATCGCCGTGATGGCGCAGCGCCTCGTTCGCACGCTGTGCCCGCATTGCAAGGCGCCGGACGACCCGGTGGACCCGGCGCTGTGGGCCGAACTCGTCGCGCCGTGGCGCTCGAAGCCGCCGCAGCGCGTCTACAAGCCGGTCGGCTGCCTCGAATGCCGCCGCACCGGGTACCTCGGGCGCACCGGCCTGATCGAGCTGATGCACGTGACCGAAGCGGTGCAGCTGCTGGTCGCGCGCGGCGGGATGGACATCGCGAAGCTGCGCGCGCAGGCGGCGCGCGACGGCCTTCGTTCGCTGCGGATCGCCGGCGCCGAGAAGGTCGCTGCGGGCGTCACGACGATTGCCGAAGTGCTGCAGGCGGCGCCGCCGTTCGTCACCGAACACTGAGGCCGGGGCTGTCGCGGGGAGGCGTTCGGCGCTCGTCCTGAGCGGCGCCGACATCCACCACGAGGCGAGCGCTTACTTCGACAGCTCCCGCATCGCCCGCCCGAGGCCCTCCAGCGTCAGCGGATACATCCGTCCGGAGACCAGCTGGTTGACGAGGCTCACCGACTGCCGGTAGCCCCACAGGCCTTCCGGCTCCGGATTGATCCATGCGAATTTCGTGAAGTGCGATGTCAGGCGCTGCAGCCAGACGGCGCCGGCTTCCGGATTGTTGTGCTCGACGCTGCCGCCAGGCTGCAGGATCTCGTAGGGACTCATCGTCGCGTCGCCGACGAAGACGAGCCGGTAGTCCGGGTTGTACTTCCGCAGCAGGTCCCAGGTGTCGGTCCGCTCGGCATAGCGCCGGCGATTGTTGCGCCAGACGCCTTCGTAGACGCAGTTGTGGAAGTAGTAGAACTCCAGGTGCTTCAGCTCCGCGCGTGCGGCCGAGAAGAGCTCCTCGACGCGCTTCACGTGCTCGTCCATCGTGCCGCCGACGTCGAGCAGCATCAGGACCTTGACCGCGTTGTGCCGCTGCGGCACCAGCTTCAGGTCGAGCCAGCCGGCGTTGCGCGCGGTCGCCGCGATCGTGTCCGGAAGGTCGAGCTCGAGCTCCGCGCCCTGGCGCGCGAAGCGCCGCAGCCGCCGCAGCGCGACCTTGATGTTGCGCGTGCCGAGCTCGACCTGGTCGTCGTAGTCCCGATAGGCGCGCGCCTCCCAGACCTTGACCGCGCTGCGGTTGCCGCGCGACGGCCCGCCGATCCGGATGCCTTCCGGATGCGCCCCGCCGTGTCCGAACGGCGACGTGCCGCCGCTGCCGATCCACTTCGATCCGCCGTGGTGCGCGTCGCGCTGCTCCTCCAGGCGCTTGCGCAGTTCCTCCATCAGCCGGTCCCAGCCCAGCTTCTCCAGGCGCGCCAGCTCCTCGGGCGAGAAGTCGCGCGTCAGCGCCTGCTTGAACCAGGCGTCCGGGATCTCGCGCGCCAGCTCGAGCGTCGTCTGCGCGCCCTTGAAGAACTCGCCGAAGGCGCGGTCGAAGCGATCGAACTGCGCCTCGTCCTTGACCAGCGTGGCGCGCGAAAGGAAGTAGAACTCGTCGATCGACGGCCCGATGACGTCGCGCGACAGCGCCTCGAGCAGGGTCAGAAGCTCCTTGATGGAGACGTTCAGGCGCGCCGCCCGCAGGTGGTAGAAGAAGCTGATCAGCATCGCGGAAGGCCTGGCGCGGACGGGCGGGCGATCAGGCGGTGCGCGGGCGCGCCAGCTCGTGGTCGAGATGCGCGCGAACCGTCGGCCACTCCGGCGACGTGATGCTGTAGACGCAGGTGTCGCGCAGCGTCCCGTTGGGCATCCGCATGTGCTGGCGCAGGATCCCGTCGAGGTGCGCGCCGAGCCGCTCGATGCCGCGGCGGCTGGCGCGATTCATCACGTGCGTGCGGAATTCCACCGCGATGCACGACAGCGCCTCGAACGCGTGCGCGAGCAGCATGCGCTTGCATTCGGTGTTGAGCGCGGTGCGCTGGACGCTGCGGGCGTACCAGGTCGAGCCGATCTCGACCCGGCGATTCGCGGCATCGACGTTCATGTAGGTCGTCATGCCGACGAGCCGCCCGGCGCCGTCGCGGACCGCGAAGGGCAGCATCGAGCCGGCTTCCTGCAGCTTCAGGCGACGCTCGATCTCCGCGGCGACGCCCTCGGGCCTCGGAACCGTCGTGTACCACAGCGTCCAGAGCTCGCCGTCGCGGACCGCGTCGGCCAGACCCTCGGCGTGGGCGAGCGCGAGGGGCTCGAGCTGCGCGTGCTGCCCGCGGAGCGTGAGGGGTTGCAGCCAAGGCATGGCGCGTCAGCGGTTCTGTCGCGCCATGAACACGAGGCGCTCGAAAAGGTGGATGTCCTGCTCGTTCTTCAGCAGCGCGCCGTGCAGCGGCGGCACGAACAGCTTGTCGTCGCTCGACCGCAGCGCCTCGGGCGGGATCTGCTCGGCGACGAGCAGCTTCAGCCAGTCGAGGAGTTCCGACGTCGAGGGCTTCTTCTTGAGGCCCGGCACGTCGCGCAGCGCGAAGAACGCGTCCAGCGCATTCTTGAGCAGCTCGCGGCGCAGGTCCGGGAAATGCACGTCGACGATGGCCTGCATCGTCGCCTTGTCCGGAAAGCGGATGTAGTGGAAGAAGCAGCGGCGCAGGAACGCGTCCGGCAGCTCCTTCTCGTTGTTCGACGTGATCACGACGAGCGGACGATGCCGCGCGCGGATCGTCTCGCGCGTCTCGTAGACGTGGAATTCCATCCGGTCGAGCTCGCGCAGCAGGTCGTTGGGGAACTCGATGTCGGCCTTGTCGATCTCGTCGATCAGCAGCACGACCTGCTGCGCCGACTCGAAGGCCTGCCACAGGACGCCGCGGACGATGTAGTTGGCGATGTCGCGCACCCGGTCGTCGCCGAGTTGCGAATCGCGCAGCCGCGAGACGGCGTCGTACTCGTAGAGCCCCTGCTGCGCCTTGGTCGTCGACTTCACGTGCCACGCCAGGATCGGCATCCGCAGCGCCGCGGCGACCTCCTCGGCGAGCATCGTCTTGCCGGTGCCCGGCTCGCCCTTGATCAACAGCGGACGCTGCAGCGTCAGCGCCGCGTTGACCGCCAGTTTCAGGTCGTCGGTGGCGACGTAGGTCGAGGAGCCTTCGAAGCGTTGCATCCGGGGGGGCGGGCGTCGGAACGGAAGGATCCAGTATACGGGCGCCCTGCTGGATGCGAGGTTTTCTCGTTTTCGTGCGCTAGAATCGCGCCCGCTCGACATCGCGGGCGGCAAGCCCGCGCCGTGCCCGCGCAAGGATCATTGGCCGGCCGATCCGGTGGGGCGGGCGGCACGACGATCCGAACAACCTGGATTCCGACGCACTTATGAAACCGAACCGACGTCGCAGGATCACCACCTTGGCCACGCTCGCCGTCGTGGGCCTGCCGCTGTTAGCCGCCGCGCAGCGCGCAGCCGCCGAAGGCGCGCCGGATCCGGCGACGCCGTACGTCGCCTCGTGCACCGGCTGCCACACGATCCCGAACTACCAGGCATCGTTCCCGCGGGTCTATCGCGTCCCGAAAATCGGCGGGCAATCGGCCAAGTACATCGAATCCGCGCTGCACGAGTACAAGAAGGGCGAGCGCAGTCACCCGACCATGACCGTCATTGCACAGGGGCTTTCCGACGAGCAGATCACGCTGGTGGCCAACTACTTCGCCAGCCGCGGCGAAGCGGGCAAGTAACCTGGTCGACGACTCCGGACTGATGACGATGATCTCCCGAACCGCCTTTTCCGTACCCGCTTCCGCTCGTCGCTGCGCGGCGTTCGCGCTGGTCGCGCTGGCGCTGTCGCCGACGTACGCCGCCGATACCGACGCCGGCCGCAAGCTGGCCGAATCGCAATGCGCCGCCTGCCACGGCAAGGACTACCAGACGCCGGTCGATCCCAGCTACCCGCGGCTGGCCGGGCAGTTCGACGACTACATCGTCAAGGCGCTGGGCGACTACCAGTCCGGCGCGCGCAAGAATCCGATCATGGGCGGCATTGCGAAGCCGCTCAGCAAGGCCGACATTGAAAACGTCGCGGCCTACCTGTCCGGCCTTGCGGGTCCGCTGAACCAGAAGAAGTAGGCCCTTCGCGCGGCACGCGGCCAGCCCGCGTGCGGTGCCCCGGGCGAGGACGCCCGGGCGTCAGCCGCCGACCGCGCGCTCCAGCGCTTCCAGGTAGCGCGCGTTGAGCTCCAGCGGATCGACCGGCGCCGTGGCGCGTTGCACTTCCCAGATCGTCTGCGCAAGGCACTCGATGGCCGCATGTGCCGCATCGTGCAGCGACGCGTGGCGCGCCTGAAGCCGCGCGAAGGCCGCCCGGATTCCCGGCGGCTGGTCGATCGACAACTGTTCCGCGAGCGCCAAGTGCAGTGAAAGATGCAGGAACGGATTCGATTCGCCGTTTTCGGCGTCGAATTCACGGTCGATGGCCTCGTCCGGCCGCTCCAGCAAGCCGTGATATTCCGGGTGCCGCTCGATCCACGGCAATGCCTGGGCCTCGATCGGCGTCAGGATCGCTCCGGCGCGATGCTTGCGCCAAGCCTCGACGAAGAAACGGCGGACCTCGTTTCGCGACGGGTTGAACATCATCGGTGACCGGTCTCGTCAGGCGCCGGCCTCGGGCGGCCGCGTCTTGCCGCGATATTCGCACCACGCGGCGATCGAACAGTCCGGGCAGTGCGGCTTGCGCGCGGTGCAGACATAGCGCCCGTGCAGGATCAGCCAGTGATGCGCGTCCTTGAGGAATTCGTCCGGAACGAACTTCAGCAGGCGGCGTTCGACCTCCTCGACGGTGGCGCCCGGCGCGAGCCCGGTCCGGTTCGCGACACGGAAGATGTGCGTGTCCACCGCGATCGTGGGTTCGCCGAAAGCGATGTTGAGCACGACGTTGGCCGTCTTGCGGCCGACGCCCGGCAGCGCTTCGAGCGCGTCGCGTTCGCGCGGAACCTCGCCTTGATGGCGCTCCAGCAGCAATTCGCAGAGGCGCACGACGTTGCGCGCCTTCGTTCGGTACAGCCCGATCGTCTGGATGTAGGGGGTCAGCCCGCTCTCGCCGAGCGCCGCGATGGCCTGCGGCGTGTGGGCGACCGGGAACAGCCGCCGCGTCGCGGCATTGACGCTGCGATCCGTCGCCTGCGCCGACAGGACGACGGCCACCAGCAGTTCGAACGGGGTCCGGTACTCCAGTTCCGTGCGCGGGTGCGGATTGTCGGCGCGGAGTCGCTCGAAGATCGCGCGCCGTCGGGCCGGGTTCACTTCACGGACCCGGCGTCCACCGCGGCCTGGCGCTCGCGGCGGCGCGCCCTCGACCGCTCGATGGCCGCTTCGACGACGGCCTTCTTGCGGGCGCGGGCGGCGGCGTCGATGTCGTCGCGCCCGTCGATCTCCGCGAGCTTCGCCACCGCCTTGATCGCGAGTCGTTCGTCGTTGGCAAGCGCTTCGCGCGCGAGCCGCACGCGCCGCGCGTTCATTCGCTCGCGCGCCGCGGCGGCGTCCGCGTCGGTCCAGGCGCGCGGCGGGTCGACGTCGAACATCCGGATGCAGTCCATCGGGCACGGCGAGACGCACAGGTCGCAGCCGGTGCACTGGGCGACGAGCACCGCATGCAGCCGGCGGACCGCGCCGACGATCGCATCGACCGGGCAGGCCTGGATGCACAGCGTGCAGCCGATGCACACCGATTCGTCGATGCGCGCGACGCGCAACGGGCCTTCGGTGCCGCAGGTCGCGTCCAGCGGCAGCGGCGCGGTGGCGAGCAGCGTCGCGAGCCGCGCGATGCCGGCGGCGCCGCCCGGGGCGCAGCGGTTGATCGCGGCGCGGCCGTCCGCGATCGCCTCGGCATAGGGGCGGCAGCCGTCGAAGCCGCACTTCGTGCATTGCGTCTGCGGCAGCAGCGCATCGATGCGATCGGCGAGCGGGGCGGCGGTGCTGTCGTGCTGCGCCATGCGGCGAACGGGCGGGCGATAAGGCGGGCGAACGAACCGGCGGATGCGGGCGCGGGGCGAGCCGTGGCGCGCCCCGCGCGGCCGCCTCACGCGTGACGGCGGATGAAGTCGCGCAACTGCGGGTAGATCATCTCGCGCCAGCGGCGGCCGGAGAAAATGCCGTAGTGGCCGACGCCTTCGGCCGTCAGGTGCTGCTTCGCCTCCGGCGGGATGCTGCTGCACAGGTCATGCGCTGCCTGCGTCTGCCCGCTACCGGAGATGTCGTCGAGTTCGCCCTCGATCGAGAACAGCGCGACGCGGCGGATGTCCTCGGGTGCGACGCGCGTGCCGCGCACGTACCAGGTCCCGTTCGGCAGCCGGTGTTCCTGGAAGACGATGCGGATCGTGTCCAGGTAGTACTCCGCGGGGAGGTCGAGGACCGCGTTGTACTCGTCGTAGAACTTCCGGTGCGATTCGACGTCGTCGCGGTCGCCCTTGACGAGGTCCATGTAATAGTCCCAGTGCGAATTGACGTGCCGGTCCGGATTCATCGCGACGAATCCGGCATGCTGCAGGAACCCGGGGTAGACGTCGCGCAGGTAGCCGGGATAGCTGGCAGGGACCTTGAAGACCACGTTGTTGACGAACCAGTCGTATGGCTTGCGCTTGGCCAGCGCGTTGACCTGCGTCGGGTTGCGCCGCGTATCGATCGGCCCGCCCATCATCGTCATCGTCCGCGGCTGCTTCGGATCGTCCGCGGTCGCCAGCAGCGAAACCGCCGCGAGGACCGGCACGGTCGGCTGGCAGACGGACACGACGTGCACGTCGGGTCCGAGCTTGCGGATGAACTCGATCACGTAGTCGACGTAGTCGTCGAGGTGGAACGGGCCGTGCGATAGCGGGACGATCTTCGCGTCGACCCAGTCGGTGATGTAGACGTCGTGGTCCTGCAGCAGCGCGCGCACCGTGTCGCGAAGCAGCGTCGCATGGTGGCCGGAGAGCGGCGCGACGACGAGCACGACCGGGTCCGGCGGACGCTTCGCGAGCGAATCGGGCATCGCGCGCCGGAAATGCAGCAGGTGGCAGAACGGCTTGCTGACGACGACTTCCTCGACGACCGCGACCTCGACGCCGTCGACGGTCGTGGCATTCAGTTCGAAGCCCGGTTTCTCGTAGTGCTTCCCGAGGCGGTGCAGCAGGTCGTAGCCGGCGGCCATGCGCCGCGAGAACGGGGTATAGGCGAGCGGGCTGTAGGGGCTGGAAAAAAGCTCCGACGTGACCTGCGCCCAGTGCGACAGCGGGTTCAGCAGTCGTCGATGCCACTCATGGAGTTGGTACAGCACGCGGATCTCCGGTCACCATCGCCGTCCGGACGGTATCGCCCGGGGCCGGCTTGCCGGTACGCGCCGAAGCAAGCCGCGGCCGGGCCACCCTGCGGATTCTATATTCCACCGATCGGCCCCTACCGTAAAGGCAGGCACTCCCGGGATGGGACGTCGCTTTTCCCGCGATTCCGGCGGGCATCCACCGCGCTGCCTGCGATCCGCCGCCCCGCGCCGACGAACGGCCGCCGCCGGCCGCCGCCCTCGCGGGGCGCGGATCAACGTTCGAGGTACTTCAGCTTGTCGGCCACGTCCTTCCACTGGTCGGCGTCGGCGGGGTGCGCCTTCATCCGCGTGATCGACGGCCAGTTCTTCGCGAGTTCGACGTTGAGCGCGATGAACTGCCGCTGGTCCGCGGGCACGTCTTCCTCGGCGTAGATCGCGTTGACCGGGCATTCCGGGATGCAGACCGCGCAGTCGATGCATTCGTCGGGGTCGATCGTGAGGAAATTAGGACCTTCGCGGAAGCAATCGACCGGGCACACGTCGACGCAGTCGGTGTACTTGCATTTGATGCACGGCTCGGTGACGACGTGGGTCATGATCGGGTAGGGCAGGCGGCGGCTGCGGTCGGGGTTTGGACAAGCAGGTATTCTATCGCGTCGCAGGTGGCGGCGACGGCCGGCGGGCGGCCGGCCGGGCCCTGGGCAGGGCGCGCGGCGCCCGGGCCGGCGCCCCGGCCAGGACACGTCCAAAACGATGATCATCACGTCGCTGCTCGACACCGACCTGTACAAGTTCACGATGATGCAGGTCGTGCTGCATCAGTTTCCGGCGGCGCAGGTCGAGTACCGGTTCAAGTGCCGCAACCGCGGCGTCGCGCTGGCGCCGCACATCGACGAGATCCGCGAGCAGATCGCCGCGCTGTGCACGCTGCGGTTCCGCGAGCACGAGCTCGAATACCTGCGCGGCCTGCGCTACATCAAGAGCGACTTCGTCGACTTCCTCGGCCTGTTCCAGCTCAATACGAAGTGCATCGCGGTGAAGCCGGCCGCGGCCGACGAGATCGAGATCACGATCCGCGGCCCGTGGCTGCATACGATCCTGTTCGAGATCCCGGTCCTCGCGATCGTCAACGAGGTCTATTTCTCCCGCACCCAGCCGCACCCGGACTACGACGAGGGGCGCCGCCGCCTGCGGGCCAAGCTGGCGCTCGTGCGCGCCGACCCGCTCGCCGCCGGCGTGCGGATCGCCGACTACGGCACCCGGCGCCGCTTTTCGCGGCAATGGCACAACGAGGTCGTGCTGACGTTGAAGGAGCAACTCGGCGAGAACTTCGCCGGCACGAGCAACGTGATGTACGCGCAGCGCCACGGGTTGCTGCCGCTCGGCACGATGGCGCACGAATACCTGCAGGCCTGCCAGGCGCTGGGCCCACGGCTGCGCGACTCGCAGACCTTCGGCTTCGAGGTCTGGGCGCGCGAGTATCGCGGCGACCTCGGCATCGCGCTGTCCGACGTCTACGGGATGAGCGCGTTCCTGCGCGACTTCGACCTGTATTTCTGCAAGCTGTTCGACGGCGCGCGCCACGATTCCGGCGACCCGGTGGCCTGGGGCGAGCGCCTGATCGCGCACTACGAGAAGAATCGCGTCGATCCGCGAACGAAGACGCTGGTGTTCTCCGACGCGCTGACGCTGCCGCGGGTGCTCGAGCTGTACCACCGTTTCCACGGCCGCGCCGGCATCGCGTTCGGCGTCGGCACGAACCTGACGAACGATCTCGGCTACACGCCGCTGCAGATCGTCATCAAGATGGTCCGCTGCAACGGCCAGCCGGTCGCGAAGCTGTCCGACGCGCCGGAAAAGAACATGTGCGACGACCAGGCGTACCTCGCCTACCTGCGGCAGGTCTTCGAGATTTCGCCGCGGCCTTGAATCGGGGCCGCGGCCGCGTCGGTGCTCAGCCCTTGAGGTCGTCGACCAGCGCCACGTAGCGCGTCATCGCCTCGTCGCGCGACGTGCCCTTCAGCGCCTGCCAGGCATCCCACTTGGCACGGCCGACGAAATCGGTCATGGCGGGCCGCTCGCCGTTCGCGTCGCCGCCGCTCGCCTGCTTGAACAGCCCGTAGAGCTTCAGCAGGGTCGCGTTGTCCGGGCGCTGCGGCAGGTTCTTGGAGTCCGCCTGGGCCTGCTCGAATCGTTGCTTCAGGTCGCTCATCTCGTTGCCTCCACGAGGTTACGCGCGGCTCGCCGGCCGCACGCCCTCATTGTTCTACGACCGTCCTTCGCGCAGTTATCATAGGTCATGAGTACGCATGCGCTGCACCGTGAGGACGCCTACCTGCGCAGTTGCGAGGCCGTGGTCACGCGCGTCTTCGAGGACGGCGTGCTGCTCGACCGGACCGTGTTCTACCCGGTCGGCGGCGGCCAGGCGGGAGACACCGGCGTCCTCGCGCTCGCCGACGGGACCCGGATTCCCGTCGTCGATGCGCGCAAGAGCCGCCATGACGGCGCGACGCCCGACGATACCCTGCACGGCTTGGACCCGGCGTCCGACTGGCGCGACCGGCTGCTCGTCGGCACGCCGGTCACGGCGTTGATCGACTGGGACCGCCGCTACCGGCATATGCGCCTGCATACGGCGACGCACCTGCTGTGTGCGATCGTGCGCCGCCTCGTCGACGGGTGCAGCATCTCCCGCGACACGGCGCGGCTGGATTTCGCGATGACCGAGCCGCTGGAGCGCGGTGCGGTCCAGGAGGCGCTCGACCGGCTCGTCGAAGCCGCGCACCCGGTGGCCTGCGAATGGATCGCCGACGACGAACTGCGGGCCAACCCGCAGCTCGTCAAATCGATGAGCGTGAGCCCGCCGATCGGCTACGGCCGGGTGCGCCTGGTCCGGATCCGGGACGTCGACCTGCAGCCTTGCGGCGGGACGCACGTCGCGAACATCGCCGAGATCGGCGCGCTGCGGGTCGCGAAAATCGAGAAGAAGAGCGCCCGGACGCGCCGGGTCGTGCTGGAGTTCGCCTAGCCCCTGCCGGCGGCGATGGCGTCGGGCGCGCTGGAATCCGGATGCCGCTGCGCGGCGACCTCGTCGGCGACGAGGTTCCAGACCCGCTCGTCCGTCAGCATCGCCAGGTGCCCGACGCCGTCGAGCCAGTGCACGCGCGCGACGCCCGGCAGCGCCAGGCTCGAGCGCGGGTGGATCAGGTTGTCGTCCAGGCTGCCGATGTGGACCTGGCGGCCGAGCCACGCCGGTGTCATCGCGCTTTGCAGTTGCGCGATCCAGTCCGAGCCGAAGATCATCTGTTTCGCGTTCGGTCCGCGGCCCAGGCGCGCGAAGATCGTCCCGCGGTGCGGCGTCGCGATCGTGATGAGGCGATCGACCTGCGCATCGCCGTAGGCGCGCAGGTAGGCTCGCGCGGCGAGCCCGCCCATGCTGTGGCAGACCAGCGTGACGCGCGGCGCATCGCACTTGGCGCGCAGCCGCCCGATCGCCTCGTGGATCGCCGTGGCGTAGCCGTCGATGTCGGCCAGCATCGGCTCCAGATCGAGCGTCGCGACGTTGAACGCGGCGAGGCGTTGGGACGCGACAAGCGGCAGCCAGGCGCCGCGGTTGCAGGCGTAGCCGTGGATCAGCAGCACCGCGGGGCGGCTCGCGTCGCGGACGGCCGCGGGTTCCGGATAGCCGGCGCGGAACGGCTGCAGCCAGCAGAAGCACGCGAGCGAGGCCGCGCATTCGCCGATCCAGACCTGCATCACGTGACGCATCGACGTGCGCGGACGCCGCGGGTCCTTCGCCGCATCGATCGCGAGCTGCAGGCCGATCGACAGGCCGGTCAACAGCACGGGGATCGACGCGCCGCAGACCCACGGGGCCCAGCGCGCGGCCTCGCGGGGACCGGCGAGCGCCGCGACGAGCGCTCCGGCGCCGACCTGCAGCGCCAGCGTCAGGCGCAGGATCGCGGCGGTCTTCACGAGGGCGGTCGCGGCCGCTGCGCCGGATCGATGTCGACGTAGCGCCACCAGTCGCGAATGAAGGGCTGCTTGCGGTAGCCCTGGACCCACGGGTATGCGAGGTCGATCTTGAAGCGATGCGTGAGCGCCTTCATCGGCGCATACGCGACCTGGTACTCCTGCAGCCGGCGCACCAGCGCCAGCCGCTCCGGACCGTCCGGCAGCGTCGCCGCGCGCTGGAAATCGCGGTCGTAGTCCGCGAGCTGCATGCGGCACATGTTGTCGCCGCCGATCGCCGGGCCGTACGAGAGCCGAAGCGACCCGGCGCTGTCCGGGTCGCTCGCCGACCAGCCGAGGATCCAGGCCTGGAACTGGCCGTTCTCGACCATCTTCAGGTTCTCCGGCCATTTGGCGGGCTTGAAGAGGATGCGCACGCCGAGCGCGTCGAACGACTTCTTGAAGATCTCGTCGGTGAGCCGCGAGCGCTGGTCCGGCTCGGTATTCATCTCGATCGCGAGCGGCGTCCCGTCCGGCCGCGTGCGCCAGCCGTCGGCGCCGCGGCGATACCCGTAGAGGTCGAGCAGCGCATTGGCACGCGCCGGATCGTAATCGCCGTTTTCCGTACGCAGCTGCGCGTCGTACCCGTAGGTGCCGGGCTGGACCAGCGTCTGCGCCGGAAACGCCTGGTACTTGTAGATCGAGCGGATCATCTCGTCGACGTTGATCCCGAGGTTCAGCGCGCGGCGCAGCGCCACCTGCGCCGGCGCGTAGCCGCCGACGATCGGGTCCTGCATGTTGTAGACGACCAGCGTGACGTCGATCTCCGGGCGCCGGATCAGCTGGATCTTCAGCCGCTGCAGCAGCGGCGTCGGCTGCGCGCCCTGCAGCGCGAGCTGCGTCAGGTCGCGCGGCATCCGCTCCATGAAGTCGTACTCCCCGTTGATGAAGGCGAGCCAGCGCGGCTGGCTTTCCTCGATCGGCGAGATCTCGACGCGGTCGAGCATCGGCACGCGACGGCCGGCGAACTGCCGCGCGAGCGCCTGCTGGTCGTCGTCGGCGCCCGGCTGCGCGACAGGGAACGTCTCGTCGCGATAGCCCGGATTGCGCTCCAGCACGATCCGCGAGGAGCGGCGCCAGTCGGCGAGCCGGTACGGCCCGGTGCCGACCGGGTGCTCCATGATCGCGTCGCCGTACCGCTCGACGACCTCGCGCGCGACCGCGCCGCAGACCGACGGGTCGGCGAGGATATGCGGGAATCGCGGCGCCGGATGTTCCAGCACGACGCGGAACCGGTAGCGGTCGAGAACCTGCAGGCCGGGTATCGCGCGGTCATAGTCGAAGTGCCCGGTCCGGACGGCCTCGTCGTGCGCGGCATTGAGGCCCACGACATGGACCTCCTCGAACTGGCCCCAGGTCGAGCTCTTCCAGCGCGGATCCGCGATGCGCTTGATCGAGTAGACGTAGTCGGCGGCGACGAGTTCGCGGCGCGCGCCGTGGAACGCCGGGTCGTCGGCGAAGTAGATGCCCGGACGCAGCGTGAAGGTGAACGACCGGAAATCGTCGGCGACCTCCGGCAGCGACGCGGCGGTGGCCGGCTCCAGCGTTCCCGGCGGCGCCAGCCAGGCGTAGCGCAGCGGCGCATCGAAGAGGTTCGCCGTGATGTTGCGCGAGTAGAGGTCGGAGACCTGCGCCGGGTCGAAACCGGTTTCCGCGATCTCGAAGGCGTAGCGCAGGACCTTGTCCGCGGCGCGGACCGGCAGCACGGCGAGCCCCGCCGCGGCGAGCGACAGCGCGGCCGCCGCGAGGCCGCGCCGCAGCGTCCGGACGGTCGCGTTCACGGCGTCGCGCGCGCCTGCGCCGCCGCATCGACGTCGACGTAGCGCCACCAGTCGCGGACGAAGGGCACGATGCGGTAGCCCTGGACCCAGGGCTGCGCCAGGTCGATCTTGAAGCGGTGGGCAACGGCCTTCATCGGGGCGTAGGCGATTTCCAATTCGTTCATCCGGCGCAGGATAGCCGCCCGCGCGGGGCCGTCGGGCAGCTGCGCCGCCTGAAGATACAACGCATCGTAGGCGGGCAGCTTGATTCGCGACAGGTCGTAGGCGCCGATCGATCCGCTGTAGGCAAGTCGCATCACGTCCTGGCTGTCGGGGCCCGCCGCGCTCAGCGCGACGGGCCAGATCTGGAACTCGCCCTGCTGCGCGCGTCGCAGGTTCTCGGGCCACTTCCCGAACGTGAAGTCGATCTTCAGCCCGAGCGCATCGAACGACTTCCTGGCGATTTCGGCGTACTGCCGGTCCTGCTGGTCGGGCGTCAGCATCATCGCCAGCGCGAGCGGCGCGCCGTCCGGGCGCGTCCGCCAGCCGTCGGCGCCGCGCCGATAGCCGTAGATGTCGAGCAGCGCGTTGGCGCGCACCGGATCGTAGTCGCCGTTCTCGGTGCGGATCGTGGCGTCGTACAGCGCGGTGCCCGGCTGCACCAGCGTCTGCGCCGGCACGGCCTGGTAGCGGTAGATCGACCGGATCACCTCGTCGACATTGAAGCCCAGGTTGATCGCGCGACGCAGCGCGACCTGAGCCGGCGCGTAGCCGCCGATGGCCGCGTCGTCGATGTTGTAGACGAGGATCGTGACGTCGATCTCCGGCGCCCGCAGCACCTGCACGTGGCGCCGCTGCAGCGTCGGCGTCGGCATCGCGCCGGCGACGGCGAGCGTCGCCAGGTCGCGCGGCATCCGTTCGAGGAGATCGTGCTCGTCATTGAGGAACGCGAGCCAGCGCGGCTGGCTTTCCTCGATCGGCGAGATCTCGACGCGATCGATCATCGGCAGGCGCCGACCGGCGAAGCGGCGCGCCAGCTCGCGCGACGCGGCGTCGGCATCGGGCGCCGCGACCGGATAGGGCTCGTCGCGATAGCCGGGGTTGCGCTCCAGCACGACCCGCGATGAACGGCGCCACTCGGCGAGACGGAAAGGGCCCGTCCCGACCGGATGCTCCATCATCGCGTCCGGATAGCGCTCGACGACTTCGCGGGCCACCGCGCCGAAGAGCGACGGATCGGCGAGGTTGTCGGCGAAGTGCGGCATCGGGCGCTCGAGCGTGACGCGGAACCGGTAGCGGTCCAGCACCCGCAGGCCCTCGACGTCGCCGTCGTAGTCGAAATGCCCGCTCCGCGTCGCGGCGTCGCGCGCCGCCTTCAGGCCGACGATCGCGGCTTCCTCGACGGCGCTCCACGTCGGACTCTTCCAGCGCGGATCCGCGATGCGCTTGATCGAATAGACGTAGTCGGCGGCGACGAGCTCGCGGCGCTTGCCGCCGAAGGCCGGATCGTCGGCGAAGTAGATCCCGGGCTTCAGCGCGAACGTGAAGGTCCTGAAGTCCGGCGAGATCTCCGGCAGCGAGGCCGCGGTGTTCGGCGTCAGCTCGCCGGCGCGTCCCAGCCATGCGAAATGCAGCGGCGCATCGAAGATGTTGGCAGCGATGTCGCGCGAATACAGGTCGGAGATCTGCGCCGGGTCGAATCCGGTCTCGGCGATCTCGAAGGCGTAGCGCAGCACCTTCGGCGCCGCCTCGGCCGGGCCCGCCGTCGCGGGCAGCGCCGTGGAAAGCGCCGCGGACAGCGCGATGGCGGCCGCGCGCCAGGCGCGCCCCTGCGGCACGCTCATCGCCCGTCCTCCGCGAGCCGCCGCGCGTCGATGTCGACGTAGCGCCACCAGTCGTAGATGTAGGGCGTGTCGAGGTAACCGCGCACCCAGGGGTGCACCAGGTCGATCTTGTACCGGTGGGCGATCGCCTTCATCGGCGCGTAGGCGACCTCGAGCTCGTTCATCCGCTGCAGCGTCGCGGAGCGTTCCGGACCGTCCGGCTGCCGCGTCGCCTCGCGATACAGCGCGTCGTAGGCCGGCAGGTTCATCCGGCACAGGTCGTAGGCGCCGATCGATCCGCTGAAGGCGAGCCGCATCACGTCCTGGCTGTTCGGGCTGTTGGCGCTCATCGCGACGGTCCAGATCTGGAAGTCTCCCTGCTGCACCCGCCGCAGGTTCTGCGGCCATTGGCCGAAGCGGAATTCGACGTGCACGCCAAGGACCCTGAAGGAGCGCCGCGCGATCTCCGCCAGTTGCCGGCCCGCCTGGTCCGGCGTGAGCGTCATCGTGAGCACGAGCGGCGCGCCCGCCGGCGTCCGCCGCCAGCCGTCGGGCCCGGGCACGTAGCCGTAGACGTCGAGCAGCGCATTGGCACGCGCCGGATCGTAGTCGCCGTTCTCGGTGCGCCACGACGGATCGTAGGACGAGGTGCCCGGCTGCATCAGCGTCTGCGCCGGCGTCCCCTGGTAGGCATAGACGAGCCGGATCACGTCGTCGACATTGAGGCCGAGATTCAGCGCGCGGCGAAGCGCGACCTGCGGCGGACCATAGCCGCCGACGACCGGATCGTCCATGTTGTAGACGGCGAGCGTCACGTCGATCTCCGGACGCCGCACGATCCGTATCCCGCGGCGATCCAGCAGCGGCGTCGGTGCCGTCCCGGCCGCCGTTCTTTTGACTGCGAGTGGCGCCAGCTGCAGCGGCATCCGTTCGAGCACGTCGTGCTCCGCGTCCAGGAACGCCAGCCAGCGCGGCTGGTTTTCCTCGATCGGCGTGATCTCGACGCGATCGACCATCGGCAGCCGGCGCCCGGAAAAGTCGCGCGCGAGCGCCCGGGCGCGGTCGTCGGCGCCGGGCGGCGCCGGCGGATAGGTCTCGTCGCGGTAGCCGGGGTTGCGGTCCAGGACGATCAGCGACGAGCGGCGCCAGTGCGCCAGGACGAACGGCCCGGTGCCGACCGGGTGCTCGGTGACCGCATCGCCGTAGCGCTCGACCACCTCGCGGGCGACGGCACCCAGTTGCGAGGGGTCGGCGAGCAGGTCGACGAAGTGCGGCGCGGGGCGTTCGAGCGTGATCCGGAATCGATAGCGGTCCAGCACCTGCAGGCCCGCGACGGCCGCGTCGTAGTCGAAGCGACCGGATGCCTGCGCGGCATCGCGGGCCGCCTTCAGGCCGACGATCGCGACCTCCTCGATCGAGCTCCAGACCGGGCTCTTCCACCGCGGGTCCGCGAAGCGCTTGATCGTGTAGACGTAGTCCGCGGCGACGAGTTCGCGGCGCCTGCCGCCGAAGGCCGGATCGTCGGCGAAATAGATGCCGGGCCGCAACGTCAACGTGAAGACGCGGAAGTCGGGCGAGACGACGGGCAGCGTCGCGGTCGTGTTCGGTTCCAGCGTCCCCGGCGGCCCGAGGTACGCGTAGCGCAGCGGCGCGTCGAAGAGGTTGGCGGCAATCGTCCGCGAATAGTCGTCGGAGATCTGCGCCGGATCGAAGCCCGTCTCGGCACGTTCGAACGCGTAGCGCAGGACGGCGGCCGAGGCCGTCGCGGCGGCGGTCGCGGCCAGCAGGACGAGGATCGGCGCCAGGAACCGCAGGCGACGGGCGGGCGAGGAGGCGTTGCCGGACACGGACACCTGGAGCTCGGAAGATTCGAACCGTTGTTCCCTGCCGGATCGTACTGACGCCGGCAAAGGCCGATAGAATCCGCGCCGGCGCGATCCGCGCCGCTCTCATTCTAGGACCGTGCTCGCCTACGCCGTACGCCGACTGTGGCAGATGGTCCCGACGCTGGCCGGCGTGATCCTGCTTGTCTTTTTCCTGTTCAAGTGGTTCGGCGGCGATCCGGCGACGATCATCGCCGGTCTTGGTGCGACGCCGCAACAGGTCGAGGCGATCCGCCACACGCTGGGACTCGACCGGCCGTGGTGGATCCAGCTCGGGATCTTCGTCCGCGAGCTGCTGACGCTGGACTGGGGCAAGAGCTGGGCGACCAACGAGTCGGTCGCCCACCTGTTCGAGACGCGATTGCCGGCGACGCTGACCGTGATGATCCCGATCCTCGTCTTGCAGACCGTCGTCTCGATCCCGATCGGACTGGCAGTTGCCACGGTCCGCGGATCGCTGACCGATCGCGCCGTGATGGCGACCACGACCGTGGCGCTGTCGATTTCATTCCTCGTCTATGTCCTGGTCGGCCAGTGGCTGTTCGGTTTTCGCCTCGCGTGGTTCCCGATCCAGGGCTGGAGCGATTCGGTCTGGACGAACCTCGCGCGCTATGCGCCGCTTCCGGTGCTGCTGGCGATGTTCGTCAGCATCGCGCCGACGACGCGCCTGTACCGCAGCTTCTTCCTCGACGAGATGGGCCACGACTACGTGCGCACGGCGCGCGCCCGCGGCGCCTCCGAGGCGCGCGTGCTGCTCGTGCACGTGATGCGCAATGCCGCCATCCCGATCCTGACGAACATCTCGACGGAGCTTCCGGGCGTCATCGTCGGCTCGTTCCTGATCGAGGTGTTCTTCTCGATCCCGGGGCTGGGGCGCGAGATCCTGCTCGCGGTCAACCGCAGCGACTATCCGGTGATCCAGGCCGTGACGATCTACCTTGCGGTGCTGACGATGCTCATCAACCTGGCGACCGACCTGCTGTACAAGGCGGTCGACCCGCGCGTCCGCCTCGACTGAGCGGCGGCCACCCGTCCACGTCCACGGAGCGCACCTCTTGGCCGCCGCCTCCCCCACCCTGGCCGCACCGGACGCCGGCCCGTCGCCCGGCGTCTGGCGCCTTGCCTGGAGGCGCCTGCGCGACGATCGCGCCGCGATGTGGGCGCTGGGCATCGTCGCCGCGTTCACGTTGCTCGTGCTGGCCAGCGCGGTCGGCCTCGTGGCCGCCGACTGGCAGCGCGAAGTGGGCGTCCCGTTCGCGAATCCCGTCTTCCTGGGGGCGACCGCCGACGAATCGATCCGCATCGAGCGCCCCGACGGGCCGCGCCTCGACCTCTCGGCCGTCGACCCCTTGGCGCCGCAATACGCCCAATGGGATGCGCGCGCCGCGCTGATCCAGCAGCACGTCGTGCCGCACCGCGCGACGCTGCCGTTCGGCGGCGACCGGCTCGGGCGCGACGTCGTCGCGAAGGCGATCAAGGGCGCGCAGGTTTCGATACTCATCGGCGTCTTCGCCGCGCTGCTCGCCGCGGCGATCGGAACGCTGTTCGGCGCCGTCGCGGGCTACTTCGGCGGGATCGCGGGCGACGTCCTGGAATGGCTCTACAACGTCTTCACCGCGGTGCCCGGGATCCTGCTGATCTTCGCGTTCGCCGCGGTCCTCGGTCGCGGCACGTCGACGGTCGTCCTGATCCTCGCGCTGACCGGCTGGACGGCGGTCTACCGCCAGGTTCGTGCCGAGTACCTGAAGCATCGCGTCCGCGAATACGTGCGCGCTGCCGAGGCGATCGGCGCCAGCCACGGCTCGCGGATGTTCGTCCATATCCTGCCCAACGTCAGCCACGTCGTGCTGGTCCAGGTCTCGCTGCTCGTCGTCTTCTTCATCAAGTCGGAGGTCATCCTGTCGTTCCTCGGCCTGGGCGTGCCGATCGACTCGGTGTCGTGGGGCACGATGCTCAACGAGGCGCAGTCGGAACTCATCCTCGGCAAGTGGTGGCAGCTGGCGGCGGCCACGGCGCTGATGGCCGTCTTCGTCACCGCCTTCTCGGTGTTGACCGACGCGCTGCGTGACGCGCTCGATCCGCGGCTGCGATGAGGGCCGCGCGATGACGACCACGAACCGCCCGGCGAAAGGCCGCGCCCCGGCGTCGCCGGACCTGCTCGCGGTGAGCGACCTGCGGGTCGCGTTCCGGATGCGCAAGGCGGCGCCGGTCGAGGCGGTCCGCGGCGTCTCGTTCGCGATACCGCCGCGCTCGACCGTCGCGCTGGTCGGCGAATCCGGGTCTGGAAAAAGCGTCTCCGCGATGGCGATCGTCCGGCTGCTGCCGGACAACGCGGAGGTCGACGCCGCCAGCCGCATCGACTACGACGGCGTGAACCTGCTGCAGGCGCCGGCGCAGCGGCTGCGCCAGCTTCGCGGCCGCGAGATCTCCGTCGTCTTCCAGGATCCGCTGAGTTCGCTCAACCCGGTCTTCACGGTCGGCGACCAGGTCGCCGAGGCGCTTCGCTTGCACGCCAGCCTGTCGCGGCGCCAGGCGCAGGCGCGCGCGGAGGAACTGCTGGCCGAGGTCGGCATTCCGCATCCGCGCGAACGGATGCGCGCTTTCCCGCACGAACTGTCCGGCGGCCAGCAGCAGCGCGTGATGATCGCGGCGGCGATCGCCTGCGAGCCGAAGCTGCTGATCGCCGACGAACCGACGACGGCTCTGGACGTCACGGTGCAGCGGCAGATCGTCGAGCTGATGCAGCGGCTGCGCGAGAAGCGCGCGATGAGCATGCTCTTCATCAGCCACGATCTCGCGCTCGTGGGCGAGATCGCCGACCGGGTCGTGGTGCTGCGCGACGGCCGCGTGCGCGAGGCGGGGCCGGCGGCCGACCTTTTCGCCGCGCCGCGGGATCCGTACACGCGCGCGCTGCTCGCCTGTCGCCCGCGCGTCGACGTGCGGCTGCGCCGCCTGCCGGTCGTCGAGCAGTTCCTGGCGGCGGGCCCGGACGCGCCGGTGCCGCAGGCCGCCGCGCCGGCGCCCGCCGCCGAGCGCACGTCGGCGGCCGGGCCGCCGCTCGTCGAGGTCCGCGGGTTGCGCAAGGAGTTTCGGCTGAAGACGGGGCTGCTGTCGCACCGCCGCGTCGAGGCAGTCCGCGACGCGTCGTTCA
Organism: Burkholderiaceae bacterium; assembly: GCA_035524275.1. Lineage (GTDB taxonomy): Bacteria > Pseudomonadota > Gammaproteobacteria > Burkholderiales > Burkholderiaceae_F > DATKPC01. The sequence continues at coordinate 18,351 of DATKPC010000095.1, read as the reverse complement.
CGATCGCCCGGCGTCGGACGCTCGGCGTCGTCGGCGAATCCGGAAGCGGCAAGACGACGGTCGGCCTGATGCTGATGCGGCTCGTCGAGCCGACGGCCGGCGAGATCCGCTTCGGCGGCGAAGACCTGCTGTCGATGCCGGCGGATCGGCTGATGGATTATCGGCGCCGGGTCCAGATCATCTTCCAGAATCCGTACGCGAGCCTGAATCCGCGTTTCCGCGTCGACCAGATCCTCGTCGAGCCGATGCGGATCCACCGCATCGGCGCCGACGATGCGGCGCGGCGCGACGCGGCGGCCGACCTGCTCGAGCGCGTCGGCATGCCGCGCGCCAGCCTCTCGAAATACCCGCACGAGTTCTCCGGCGGCCAGCGCCAGCGGATCGCGATCGCGCGCTGCCTCGCGCTGCGCCCGGAACTGCTGGTCTGCGACGAATCCGTATCGGCGCTCGACGTCTCGGTCCAGGCCACCGTGATCAACCTGCTGCTCGATCTGCAGGAGGAACTCGGCATCAGCTACCTGTTCATCAGCCACGACCTGGCGGCGATCCGTAGCGTCGCCGACGAGATCCTCGTGATGAACCGCGGCGAGATCGTCGAGCGCGGATCGGCCGATGCGATCTTCGGCGCGCCGGCGCACGAGTACACGCGGCGCCTGTTGTCCTCGGTGCCGCGCGGCATCTCCGGCGCCAACGGCCGCCGCATCGTGTAGGTCCCGCGACGTGAGCGGCGGCGATCCCTCGGCGCGTTCCGCGGGCGGCAAGATCTCCGCCGCGCTGCTGCGCGTCATGGCGCTGCGGGCGCAGTTCGAAGCCGACGGCGCGCTGCGCGACCGCTGGCACGCGGTGAAGCGCTTCCAGGCGCAACGGCTGCGCGCGACCTACCCGGACCTGCTCGCGTCATCGCGCTTCCGCCCGGCGTGCGAATTCTTTCTCGACGAGCTCTACGGCGCGCACGACTTCGAGGCGCGCGACAGCGAGGCGCTGCGCGCCGTCTCGAAGCTCGAGGCCTTCCTGCCGGCGCGCGCGCTGCATACGATCGCCGACGCCGTCGAGCTCGACGAGCTGTCGGAACGGCTCGACGGGCGCCTCGCCGCGGCGATGTCGCCGCAGGTCCCGACGGACGCCGCGGCGTTCGCCGCGGCCTACGCCGACGCCTATCGGACCAGCGCGACGCCGCAGGAACGCACGCGGCAGCTCGACTGCGTGATGACGATCGGGCATTCGCTCGACGCGCTGGCGCGCATCAAGCTGCTGCCGCGGCTTCTTGGGTTGATGCGCCGGCCCGCGGAAGCCGCGGGCCTCGGGCACCTGCATCATTTCCTGGCGAGCGGATTCGAGGCGTTCCGCGACATGAAGGGCGCGGCCGACTTCCTCGCGATCGTCCATGACCGCGAAGCGGCGCTGATGATGCGGCTGTTCTCCGGTGCCGGGTTCGAGGGAGCGCACCCGGAGGCTTGACGCGGTGCCGCACGGGCTCGACACTGGCGTACCTACCGCGTGTCCGGCAGTCCTGCGACCGTGACCGATCCTTCGCCTTCCACGACCTACCTGTTCTCGGATATCGAGGGCAGCACGCGCCTCTGGGAAACCGAGCCGGAGCGGATGAAGCCGGCGCTCGCGCGGCACGACCAGCTGACGCGCGCCGCCGTCGAGCGCCACCGCGGCGCCGTCGTCAAGATGACCGGCGACGGCGTCCACGCCGCGTTCGACGATCCGCTCGACGCGTTGATGGCGATGCTCGAGATCCAGCTCGGGCTCGCCGGCGAGAACGAGCCGCCGCTGCGGCTTCGCTGCGGCCTGCATCGCGGCCGCGACGAGCGCCGCGACGGCGACTTCTTCGGCCCGGCGGTCAATCGCGCGGCGCGGATCATGAGCGCCGCGAACGGCGGCCAGATGCTGCTGTCGCACGCGGTCGCGGAATCGATCTCGGGCCGCCTGCCCAGCGGCATCTCGCTGCTGGACCTGGGCCAGGTGCGCTTGCGCGACCTCACGCGCCCGGAGCGGATCTTCCAGGTCGTCGATGCGCGGTTTCGAACGCAGTTTCCCGCGCTGCGGTCGCTGGAGTCGACGCCGAACAACCTGCCGCAGCAGGTCAACTCGTTCATCGGCCGGGAGAGGGAACTCGTCGAGGCCCGCGACCTGCTGCAGGGCAGCCGCCTGCTGACCTTGCTCGGGATGGGCGGAATCGGGAAGTCGCGCCTTTCGATGCAATTGGCGGCGGACATGCTCGACGACTACCCGGATGGCGTCTGGTTCGTCGAACTCGCGCCGTTGCAGGACGCGCGCCTCGTCGCGCAGGAGCTGGCCGCCGTTCTCGGCGTCAAGGAGGAGGCGGGCGTGCCGATCGCCGATACCGTGGCGAATTTCGTCCGTGATCGGCAGCTTCTCGTCGTTCTCGACAACTGCGAACATCTGATCGACGCCAGCGCGGCGATCGCGAGGCGCCTGTTGCAGGCCGGTCCGCGCACGACGATCCTCGCGACCAGCCGCGACCCCCTGCGGACGGCCGGCGAAGTCGTCTACCACGTGCCGACGCTCGCCATTCCGGATCGGGCGAAGAGGATGTCCGTCGGCGACCTGGCGCGGCTCGAGGCGGTGCGCTTGTTCGTCGACCGCGCGTCCGCGGCCCAGCCGTCCTTCGCGCTGAATCCTGCGAATGCGTCGGCGGTTTCGGAGATCTGCCAGCGTCTCGACGGCATTCCCCTCGCCATCGAACTCGCCGCGGCGCGGGCGAGGGCCATGTCCGTCGAGGCGATCGCCGCGCGCCTGTCGGATCGATTCCGGTTGCTCACCAGCGGGGACAGGACGGCGCTGCCGCGGCAGCGGACGCTTCGGGCGCTGATCGATTGGAGCTACGACCTCCTTTCGGAGCAGGAACGGGCGCTGTTCCGGCGGCTTTCGGTGTTTGCCGGCGGTTGGACGCTGGAAGGCGCGGAATTCGTGGGCGCCGGCGACGGCATCGAGCGCGACGAGGTCCTCGACCTGATGGCGCAATTGGTCGAGAAGTCGCTCGTCGTCATGGAAGCCAGCGGCGCCCGCTACCGGATGCTGGACACGGTGCGCCACTACGCGCAGGAAAAGCTGGCCTCGATGCAGGACGAAGTTCCCGCCCGCCGGCGGCATCGGGACTTCTTCCTCGCGCTCGCGGAAAACCTCAAGTGGCGCCGATATGCCGATGCCGATCAACGGGCGCAGTGGTTGGCGCGAGCCGACCAGGAGCGCGAGAACTTCCTCGCAGCCCACGCCTTCGGCGACCGCACGAACGAGGATCCGATGCTCGGCGTGCGCCTGGTCGACGCTCTGGGATCGTATTGGATCAGTCGCGGACTGACGGCACTGGGCCTGCGCGTCGCGGAGGAAGTGCTGTCACGGGCCGCGCTCGCGGATCGGACCCAGGCCCGCTGCGAGGCTCTTTTCCGCGCCGGGCAGCTCGACTACTTCATGGGGCGCCATACGGAAGCGATCGACTGCCTTGCCGAGGCGTTGGCGATCGCGCGCGAACGCGATGACAGGAAATGGATCGGCTTCATTCTTCAGCCGCTCGGCATGGCCTGCCTCGGCGAAGGTGCCGTGGCCGCGGCGCGCGGCCATCTCGAGGCCGCCTATCGGCTGGCGAACGAACTCGGAAACCGTCGCGAGACCGCGACCGCCGCCAACGCGCTGGCCATGGTGCATCGTGCCGAGGGGCAGCCCGGCCTCGCCGCGCCGCTCTACGCCCAGGTGATCGCCACGGCGCGCGACCTGGGCGATCGGGAGCTGCTGGCGATCGGTCTCGTCAATCAGGCGATGGTCTCGATCGAACTCGGATCGCAAGCCGACGCGATCGCGCAGCTGGGCGACGTGCTGGACGTCTGCGCCGAGATCGGAGCCAAGCTCGCCGGGCAAAGCGCGCTCGATGTCTGTGCGGCGATCGCGAGCGCGCAGGGGGACTGGCCCTTTGTCGCGCGTCTCTACGGCATCGCGCAAGAGCAGATCCGCAGCACCGGACTGCAGCGCGACACGGTCGACGAGGCGTTTCTTGCGCCGTGGATCGAGCGCGCGAGAGGCGCGCTGACCGACGCCCGGTTCGCGGCGTTGCAGGCGGAAGGGGCCCGCTCGAGCCTCGACGACGGATTGGTCGAGGCTCGCGCCTGGCTGAAGCCGGCGCTGTCGCGGCCGGCGGCGCTGGCGATCAGTGCCCGTTCGTCGCCCCGGGATCGAGCGTGAACGCGGGCGGCGCGCCGGGTGCCGCGGACTTGTCGTAGACGCGGATGTTGTACTTGTAGGCCGCCTCGGCGGAGCGCCGGTTCGTGCACGTGTAGGTCAGCCCGTCGGTCGTCGGGCCCAGGTGGCAGCGGAATTCGGCGTTGTCGCCCTGGTCATAGCCGGGGAAGGTGATGCTGCCGGCGCGGAACTCGTAGCGGTCGTTCTTCGGCAGCGACCAGATGATATCGATCGGTTCGGAGCCCCCGTCGCTCACGCGGAAGTAGAGCGACGGCGGATCGACGAGGATCGGCGCGACGTCGCTCGCCGCGGCCTTCATGCCCGATGCGCTCGCCCTGGTGTCGCCTTCGCCTTCGCGCAGGGCCTGCGCCAGGTTCTTGACGACGAAGACCTTGGGCCGCGCGGAGTCGTAGCCGGGCGCGACGGCACCCTCGCGGTTCGCGAGGTCGGCGCAGCCGGCGAGCAGGAGTGCGCCGAAGAGGCCGAGCAGCGTGAGTTTCTTCATTCTTTTCCCCCTGGTGTCGAGATCGGCGCCGCGCCTGCGGACTGCCGATGGCTGCGAGAGTTTCCCACTATTTCGTCGCCCGCCGCCAATGAATTTTCGTGCTGTCCCGTCAGTGGAAATCCCGCGATCCCACCGTCAGCCCGCCCAGCAGCGCCGAGTGGTCGACCAGGCGGCCGGCGATCACGTGGATCACGTCGCCTTCGCGCTCGACATGGCCATAGACGGTGAGCAGGGTGGCGCCGATGAGCTCGCGCCGCCAGCGCTCGGCGGTCGTGCGCCAGACGACGACGTTGATCGTCCCGGTCTCGTCCTCCAGCGTCACGAACGTGACGCCGCTCGCGGTGGCCGGGCGCTGGCGGCACGTGACGATCCCGGCCGTGCGCACCGGTTGCCGGTCGCGGCTGTGCGCGAGCGACGCCGCGGTGACCAGCCGCATCGCCCCGAGCCGCTCGCGCAGCAGCGCCAGCGGATGGCGGCGCAGCGTGAGCGCGGTGTGCGCGTAGTCGGCGACGATCTCCTGGCCTTCGGTCGGCGCGAGCAGGTCGACGCCGGCCTCGCGCGGCGGCGCCGCCGCGGTGAGCGGCGCGCTGCGCGGCGCGGCGGCGTCGACGCCCAGCGTCGCCCAGAGCGCGCGGCGCCGATGGCCGCTCACCGCGGCGAGCGCGTCGGCGGCCGCAAGCCGGCTGATCTCGCCGCGCGCCAGCTGCGCCCGCAATGCGAGGTCCGCGGCGTCGCTGAAGGGGCGCTGCGCGCGCGCGGCGACGAGGCGCTGCGCTGCCTCGGCAGGGAAGCCGTGGACGAGTTCCAGGCCGAGGCGCACGGCGGGCCGCGCCGGGTCGGCTGTCGAGGGCTCGAGCGTGCAGTGCCATGCGCTCGCGGCGATGCAGATCGGCCGCACCTCGACGCCGTGGTTGACGGCGTCGCGCACGATCTGCGCCGGGCCGTAGAAGCCGAGCGGCTGCGAATCGAGCAGCGCGGCGCAGAACGCCGCCGGCTCGTGGCACTTGAGCCACGACGAGACGTAGACCAGCAGCCCGAAGCTCGCCGCGTGGCTCTCCGGGAAGCCGTATTCGCCGAAGCCCTGGATCTGTCGGAAGATCTGTTCCGCGTAGTCGGCGCCGTAGCCGCGGGCCAGCATCCCGGCGATCAGCTTGTCGCGGAACGGTCCCAGTCCGCCCTTGCGCTTCCACGCCGCCATCGCGCGGCGCAGGCGGTCGGCTTCGCCCGGCGTGAATCCCGCGGCGACGACGGCGAGCTGCATCACCTGCTCCTGGAAGATCGAGACGCCGAGCGTGCGCTCCAGCACCGAGCGCACCGCGTCCGACGGGTAGGTGACGGGCTCGATCTTCTGGCGCCGCCGCAGGTACGGATGGACCATCCCGCCCTGGATCGGGCCGGGCCGCACGATCGCGGTCTCGATCACGAGGTCGTAGTAGCAGCGCGGCTGCAGGCGCGGCAGCATGTTCATCTGCGCCCGCGACTCGACCTGGAACACGCCGAGGGAGTCGCCGCGGCACAGCATGTCGTAGACGCGCGGATCCTCCGCCGGGATGTCCGAAAGCCGCATCGGCGCGCCGCGGAAGCGTTCGATGTGGTCGAGCGCGCGCCGCACGCACGACAGCATCCCGAGCGCCAGCACGTCGATCTTCAGCAGCCCGAGCGCGTCCAGGTCGTCCTTGTCCCACTCGATCACGGTGCGGTCGGGCATCGCCGCGTTCTCGATCGGCACGAGGCGCGAGAGCCGATCGCGCGCGACGACGAAGCCGCCGCTGTGCTGCGACAGGTGGCGCGGGAAGCCGATCAGCTCGTGCGCCAGCGCGACGACGCGCGCGACCAGCGGGTTGTCCGGATCGAAGCCCGCCTCGCGCAGCCGGTCGGGAGCGATGCGGCGGCCGTCCCACCAGGCGAGGCTCTTCGCCAGCCTGTCGACCTGGTCGAGCGACAGGCCGAGCGCCTTGCCGATGTCGCGCACCGCGCCGCGCGGCCGATAGGTGTGCAGCGCGGCGGTGAGCGCGGCGCGATCACGGCCGTACTTGGCATAGATGTACTGCATCACCTCCTCGCGCCGCTGGTGCTCGAAGTCGACATCGATGTCGGGCGGCTCGTTGCGCTCCTTGCTGATGAAGCGCTCGAACAGCACCGACATCCGTGCCGGGTCGACCTCGGTGATCCCGAGGCAGTAGCAGACCGCGGAGTTGGCCGCGGAACCTCGCCCCTGGCACAGGATCCGCTGCGCGCGCGCGAAGCGCACGATGTCGTGGACGGTGAGGAAGTAGGGTTCGTAGCGCAGCTCGCAGATCAGCGCCAGTTCGTGCTCGAGGATCGCGCGGACGCGCTCCGGGATGCCGCCGGGATAGCGCTCCGCGGCGCCGTCGAAGGTCGCCTGGCGCAGCCATGACGCCGGCGTGTGGCCCGGCGGGACGATCTCCTCCGGGTACTCGTAGCGCAGTTCGTCGAGCGAGAACGCGCAGCGTTCGGCGACCGCCATCGTCTCCAGCAGCAGTTCCAGGGGATAGATCCGCGCCAGCCGCTGCAGCGGCCGCAGGTGGCGCTCGGCGTTCGGCGGCAAGCGCGTGCCGCATTGCGCCAGCGGCGTCTTCAGCCGGACCGCGGCCAGCGCGTCGGCAAGCGGCTTGCGCGCGCGCCGGTGCATGTGGACGTCGCCGGCGGCGGCAAGCGGCAGCCCGTGGCGTTGCGCCAGCGCGCGCAGGTGCGACAGGTGGGCCGCGTCGTCGGGTCCGCGGGTCAGCTCGGCGAGGATCCATGCCGCCGCGGGATCCGCAGCGAGCCCCTTCAGCCAGCAGGCCGCCTCGGCAAGCGGCGCCGGGTCGGCGCGCGTGCCGAGTCCCGCCGGCGGCACGAGCAGCGCCAGCGTCTCGCGCAGCAGGCCGGCATGCGCCTCGAGGCCGGCGCGCGTCAGCAGGTACTTCCCCTTCGTCGCCGCGCGGCGCGCGAGCGTGACGAGCTCGGCCAGGTTGCCGTAGCCGGTCCGGCTCGTCGCGAGCAGGACGATCTTCGGCCCATCGGCGAGCTGGATCTCGGTGCCGTGGATCAACCGGAAGCGCTGCGCCGCGCCGACATGTTCGCGCGCATCGCGCAGCGCGAGGTGCGCACGGACGCTGCCGGCGAACGAGCACTCGTCGGTCAGCGCGAGCCCGTGGTAGCCCAGCTCGAGCGCCCGCTCGACCAGTTCCTCCGGATGGGAAGCGCCGCGCAGGAACGAGAAGTTCGATACGCAGTGCAGCTCGGCGTACGACGGATACATACTGTAAAAATATACAGTATGGCGAGCCTGAGCCTGGTGCCGATCAACGCGCGGATCGGCACGACGAACGAAAAACCACGCCGTCCGGAGAGTGACCGGACCACGCGTTGGTCGCCGCGTCACGCGCGTCCGTCCGGTGATCCCTCGGGTCCGCCGTCGCTTCCCGGCTGGATGCAGCGACGTACACGTGGTAACCCCCATTGACTACCCATTAAACGGTACTTATTCTGATCGGCAATTACCTGTTTATGGTGTTTTTATCCGTCGGTAACCCGACGTTCTGCGTCCAACTTTCGGGAGGGATATCCCAAAAAAGTGAATCGTTGAGTAAATACATCAATAAGTTAGCGTTTACATGTCATCCGTCGATTCAGGAATTGCTGCTTCCGCATCGCCTGCCGCAAACGCGCCACTCGGGCTGGAAGAGCCACCGTAGGGGGTGAGAGACATGACGAGAAGGACCACCACAGGCACCGGGTCGCTTCGCAGGCAACGCCAGCGCGCGATCGCGGCCTCCGGGGTGTCGGTCGCCGCGCTGGTCGTGGCGATGGCAACGGCGCAGGCGCAGACGCTACCGCCCCTGCCGCCGGGCACGCCGCCCTATGTCAAGGAGATGTGGCGCTCGGCCTTGTCGGCCCCGCAGCCCTTCGGCGCGAGTCCTGGCGTCATTTCGCCGTACCTGCCGCAAAGCTTCGTGACGCCGGACCCGAACGGCACCCTGGGCACCTACCAGACCTCGGGACCGCTCGTGACGGGCACCAACCCGTTCTTCCAGTCGCTCGGGACGAACGGCCGCGCCTGCAGCACCTGCCACATTCCCGAACAGGGCATGGGCGTCAGCACCGCGGCGATCCAGCAGCGCTTCGCGCAGTCCGGACCGCGCGATCCGATCTTCGCGCCGGTCGACGGCGCCAACTGCCCGAGCGCGGTCTCTTCGTGGAACACGATGCCGTCGCATTTCGGCGGCCATGTCGGTCGCGGCACCTATGGCAACCACCAGAGCGATCCGTATTCGCTGATCATGAGTCGCGGCGTGTTCCGGATCTTCCTGCCGGTGCCGGCGGGCGCGGACTACACCATCAAGGTGGTCCACGATCCGTACGGCTGCAACACCGACCCGACCTATGCGCAGACCACGGACGAAACCGGCAAGGTCACGCAGATCATTTCGGTCTACCGCCGGCCGAAGGTGTCGACCAACCTGCCGTTCGTGACCGTCAATGGCGGCAACATCATGTGGGACGGCCGCGAGCCGACCCTGAGAAGCCAGGCACTTGACGCGACGCGCGGCCATGCCCAAGCGACCCAGGACCCGACGGACGACCAGTTGGCCCAGATCGTCGCGTTCGAGTCGCAGTTCTTCAGTGGCCAGCAATCCGTCTGGCCCTGGCTCGACCTGACCAGCGGCGGCGCCCAAGGCGGACCGAAGTTCCTGTCGACGGTGACGCCGACGGGGCTCGGGACCGGCGGTGGCCCGCCGCCTGCGCGCGGGACGTCGATCTTCAATGCCTGGTCGACCGTCACCGGTTCGTCGCCTACCGCGCAGATGCAGCAATCGATCTATCGCGGCCAGCAGATCTTCAACAACACGACGTTCCAGGTCACCAACGTCGACACACCTGGGCCGAACTTCGGTCTCGACGGCTTCAACCCGCCGGGATCGGGTGGGACGTGCACGTCCTGTCACGGCCAGCCGCAGTCCGGCGACGACTTGATTCCGCAGGCGCAGCACGATATCGGCGTCAGCGGTGACAACCCGATGTTCGGCGGTCCGGTGCCGCAGATGGATCTGCCGATCTTCCAGGTGACCTGCACGGCGGCCGCGCTCCTGCCACCGACCACGACAGGGGGCTTCGGGCCGCCGCCGGTCAACGACCTGCCGGCCGCCGCAACCGCTGCGAACAACTACACGGTCTACACGAACGATCCGGGCCTCGCGCTGATCTCCGGCCACTGCGCCGACGTCGGCCGATCGACCGTGCCGAACCTCCGCGGCATGGCCTCGCGGGCGCCGTTCTTCCACGATGGCTCGGCGCAAACGATGATGGACGTCGTGAATTTCTACAACAAGCGCTTCGCGATCGGCCTGACGGCGCAGCAGAAGCAGGACCTGGTCAACTTCCTGAACGCGCTGTAGCCGTTACCGCACGCCTCGGTTCGTCTCATCCCGCCCCGCGAACGTCGCCCGACGTCGCGGGGCGCTTTTCATTCGGCTCGCCTGGCGGCGTGACACCGCCCGCTGCCGCGCGCGATCATGCCGTCGTGGGGCCACACGATCCGGGGCTCGAGCTCCGGCTGCCGTCGGCGATCACCGGGTTCACGAGCGTCGGTCCGTGGCCGAAGACGTCCTGCAAGACGTCGGGCTCCCCGAGCCGGCGCAAGGGCGACGACGGCGCCGCCAGCGACTTCAGGAACCCGGATCCGGCGCGAGTTCGTCCGGCCGCGGCAGCAGCCGCACCGACAGCACGCCGTCGATCGCGCCCAGCGCGCGCAGCACCGCGTCGTTGACGGCGCTGTCGACGTCGACGAGCGTATAGGCGATCTCGCCGCGCGACTTGTTGACCATGTCGTGGATGTTCAGGCCGGAACGGGCCAGCGCCGTCGAGATCTGCCCCAGCATGTTGGGCACGTTGGCATTCGCGATCGCCAGCCGGTCGGGGGCGCCGCGCGGCATCTCGACGTCCGGAAAATTGACCGCGTGGTGGACGGTGCCGTTCTCCAGGAAGTCGCGCAGGCGGTCGGCGACCATGACCGCGCAGTTCTCCTCGGCCTCGTCGGTCGAGGCGCCGAGGTGCGGCAACGCGACGGCGCCCGCGGTGGCTGCCAGCGCCGGGCTCGGGAAGTCGCAGACGTAGGCCTTCAGCCGGCCGTCCTGCAGCGCGGCGCGCGCCGCGCCCTCGTCGACGATGCCGTCGCGCGAGAAGTTGAGCAGCACGGCGCCCGCGCGCATCAGCTTCAGGCGGCGCTCGCCGACGAGGCCGCGCGTTGCCTCCAGCAGCGGAACGTGCAGCGTGACGAAATCGGCCTGCCGCAGCACGTCCTCGACGCTGACCGCCTTGCGCAGCGTCGCCGGCAGCCGCCACGCGGCGTCCACGGTGAGCTCCGGGTCGTAGCCGACGACGTCCATCCCGAGCTTGATCGCCGCGTCGGCGACGAGGCTGCCGATGGCGCCCAGGCCGATGACGCCCAGCGTGCGGCGCGCGAGCTCGACGCCCGCGAACTGCTTCTTGCCGCCCTCGACCCGCTTCTCGTAGTCGACGGCGTCGCGCGGAAGCGCGGCGACGAAGCCGAGCGCCGGGACCAGGTTGCGCGCCGCGAGCAGCAGGCCGGCGAGCACGAGCTCCTTGACCGCGTTGGCGTTCGCGCCCGGCGCGTTGAACACCGGGACGCCGCGACGCGACATCTCCGCCACCGGGATGTTGTTCGTACCGGCGCCGGCGCGCGCGATCGCCTTGACGCATGCGGCGATCGCGTCGACGCGCAGCTCGTGCGAGCGCAGCAGGATCGCGTCCGGCCGCGCCTCGTCGGGACCGACGCGATACGGCCCGGCATCGAACCGCGCCAGTCCGGCCGCGGCGATCTGGTTGAACGTGAGGATCCGGAATGGCTCCATGCGTCGCCCCGGTCGCGTCGCCGTTCAGCCGTGGCGGCGCTCGAATTCGCGCATGTAGTCGACGAGCCGCCGCACGCCCTCGATCGGCATCGCGTTGTAGATCGAGGCGCGCATCCCGCCGACCGAGCGGTGCCCCTTGAGCTGCACCATCCCGTGCTCCCGGGCGCCCTTCAGGAAGACCTCGTCGAGCCGGTCGTCGCGCAGCCGGAACGGCACGTTCATCCGCGACCGCGCCGCGCGGTCGACCGGATTGACGTAGAACATCGTGCTGTCGAGGTAGTCGTAGAGCAGCTTCGCCTTCTCGATGTTGCGCGCCTCGATCGCGGCGAGCCCGCCCTGCGCGAGCTGCCATTCGAAGACGAGGCCGGCGACGTAGATCGCCCAGGTCGGCGGCGTGTTGAGCATCGAGTCGGCTTCGGCCTGTTCCTTCCAGTTGAAGGCCGACGGCGTGATCGGAAGCGCGCGCCCGAGCAGGTCGTCGCGGACGATGACGAGCGTCAGCCCCGCGGGGCCGATGTTCTTCTGCGCGCCGGCGTAGATCACGCCGTAGCGTGCGACGTCGACCGGTCGCGACATGATGTGCGAGGACATGTCGGCGACGAGCGGGACGGCGCCGGTGTCGGGCGTGAAGTGGTATTCGACGCCGCCGATCGTCTCGTTCGTGCAGATGTGCACGTACGCCGCCTCCGGGTCCAGTTGCCAGCCTTCGCGCGCCGGGATGTAGGTGAAGTTGCGGTCCTCGGCGCTCGCCGCGACATGGACGTTGCAGTACCGGCGCGCCTCCTTGATCGACTTCTTCGACCATTCGCCGGTGTTGACGTAGTCCGCGCTGCGCCGCGCGCCGAGCAGGTTCATCGGGACGATGGCGTTCTCCGCGATCGCCCCGCCCTGCAGGAAGAGCACCTTGTAGTTCGCGGGGATCGCGAGCAGCGTGCGCAGGTCCGCCGCCGCCTTGTCGGCGATGCCGATGAACTCCTTGCCGCGATGGCTCATTTCCATCACCGACATCCCGCTGCCGTGCCAGTCGAGCATTTCGGCCGCGGCGCGCTGCAGCACGTCTTCCGGCAGGACCGCCGGGCCGGCGCTGAAATTGACGATGCGCATCAGGTTTCCCATCGAGGTTGCGGAGCGCGGCGCGCCGCGGCCGAACCGGGTGACCGCGGGCGGCGCGCATCGGGCCCGCAAGTATAGGGGCGCGGCATCAGGCGTCCGCCGGCCAATGGCGCTGGAAGATCGCCGCGATTCGCGGCGTCGTGTCGATCCGCTGCAGCAGGTCGGCGAACCGCGGCCGCGTCTGCGCCAGATGCGGGCGCGCGCCGGACCAGCGCGAGACGACGGCCGCCAGCACGTCGAGCGCGCCCGGCGCCGCGCCGCCGAGGAACGGGGTCGCGGGAAACTGGTCGACGAAGGCGTCCCACAGCGCGTGCAGGCGATGCCGCGCGCCGTCGCGGAGTCGTTCGCGCAGCGCCTCGTCGGCGTCCGCGCAGAGGCGTTCCGGATAGTCGATGACCCCGATCATCGCGTAGCAGTTCGCGGCGATGTAGACGAGGCCGCGGATCGCCTGTGCCTGGGCCGCGGCCGATGCCGGCAGCAGGCCGCAGCCGGGGAACTCGAGGCCGAGGTGGATCAGGATCGCGGCGCTTTCGGTGAGTATCGATCCGTCGGGTGCGACCAGGGTCGGGATCTGCGCCAGGGGATTGATGCGGCGCAGCTCGTCGAGGCCGGGACCCGGGCTCCACGTGGCCGCCTCGACGAGCGCGCAGTCGACGCCGGCGATCGCCATCGCGGCTTCGACCGCCGCGGATCCGGAGCCCTGGCTTCCATAGAGTTTGTACATCGTCGGTTCCTCGGTCCTCGGTGATGGCTCGGCGCTTGCGGCGGCGTGCCGCGGTCGGCTCCGGTCATGGGTTGTCAGGCGAAAAACCCATGCAGGTACCAGCCGTGCGGTGCCGCCAGGTCGCGGTAGATCCACAGCGTCTGCCCGGGGGGATTGCGGGCGACGAAATAGTCGCGGTGCACGCTGCGGCGGCGGGCGTCCCCCAGGTCCCACCAGCCGGACTCGATCCGCTCCGGCCCGGCGACAAGCGTCAGCCTGCCGCGGTAGCGCGGCGCCGCGGCATCGCCTGGCAGCGGCTGCGGTACCGGAAGCAGCAGCAGCGGGCGTTGCGCGGCGGCCGGCGACGCCTCCCCGCGCGTCGTCGCTTCGTCGGCATCGATCGCGATCGGCGCGCTCCGGTAAGCGTACTCGGGTCGATGGTCGTCGACGGCGAGCAGCTGGAAGACCCGCTCGGAGCCGAGCCGCGCATGGAGCGTCTCGGCGAGTTGCAGCCAGCCGGTGGCCGGGGCCGGCGACGGATCGTCGGCCGACGGTGGCAACAGGCTGGGATGCGCCGGCGCGAACGGCAGCAGCCGCTCGACGCGCAGCGCCAGCGCGGTGGCCGGCTGTGGCAGCCGGACGCGCGCCAGGCGCTCGCCGAGGAGCGCGGCGAAGCGCTCGGCGGATCGCTCCGGCGCGGCCAGCTTGAGCACGATCGGCGTCGGCGGCGCCGGCACGGCCCGGCGCGGGCTGTGGTGGGCCTGGAACAGCAGTTCGGTGGCTCCGGCCCCGCGCCCGCGCAGGAAGCCCTGCAGCGCCCGCAGCAGGCTTCGCGCCGGCTGCAGCAACTGCGCCGCATCGGCGAGGTCGGCGGGCAATTCGAGGCCGGCCTCGAATCGCTCCGGAGGCGTGAACGGCGGCTGCGGATCGGCCTGGCGCCCCAGTGCGCGATCCAGTTCATCGAGCAGCAGCGTCCCGAACCGCCGCGCGAAGGCGTCGCGCGGCAGGCGCAGCACGTCGCCGACCTTCTCCAGGCCGAGGCTCTGCAGCGTGGCGACCGTGCCGGCCTCCCACCCGAGCCACGCGAGCGGCAGCGGCGCCAGGGCCGCTTTCAGCGACGATGCGTCGGGAGCGTCGGCCTGCTCGTCGCGGCCACGCAGGCGCGCAAGGCCGATCAGCTGCGCCGCGCGCGGCGTTGCCGCGTACCCGAAACTGGCGCGGTATCCCAGCCGGTGCAACTCGCGGGCGATGCGCCGGTGCAGCGCGTCGTGGCCGCCGAAGAGGCGCCGGCTCGCGCCGGTTTCCAGGATCACGCCGCTTGACTGCTCGTCGCCGAACGGCGCGATATGCGGACTGAACTGGTAGGCCCAGCAGCACAATTCGTGCAGGGCGGCGCGTTCGCGCGCCGGATCGCGTTCGAGCGCGAGCAGGTGGCCAGCCAGCGCCTGCGCGGCAGCAAGCTTCTGTCCTGGCTCGATGCCCGCGGCGCTCGCCTGCGGATTGCAGCAGGTGACGACCGGACGCTGCGGCGGCCCTTCGACGATCACCAGCGGGCCGGCACGGACCAGCGCTCTTTCGGCGAGCTGCAGCGGCAGCGCCGGAAGGCAGAT
This sequence comes from Burkholderiaceae bacterium, assembly GCA_035524275.1. GTDB lineage: Bacteria > Pseudomonadota > Gammaproteobacteria > Burkholderiales > Burkholderiaceae_F > DATKPC01. Next base: position 3,339 of record DATKPC010000095.1, on the reverse strand, counting down.
GGCGAGCCAGAGCATCGCGCGGCACGACGAACCGCGGTCGCGACGAAGCGATGCCGCTTTCGGCGTCAGTGGCTGAAGATCGACGCGAGCGACCAGCGCCGGCCGGCCGGCGACGACGTCATCGGCGACAGCGCCGAGGGAGCCGCTGCCGGCGCGTCGTCGGCAGGCGCTGCGCCGGCGGCGGCGCGTCGCGGTGCTGCCGGCAGGGTCTCGATGCGGGCGTCGCGCCAGTGGCGCGGCTGGACCTGCAGCGCGATCGGCTTGAGCAGCGGCCGCCCTCGCCGCTTCAGCAGCGCGACCTGCAGGCAGCCGTCGGTCGCGCCCAGCTGCAGCCGCAGCGCGGCGGGCGACGGCGCCGGCGCGCATGACATGTCGCGCAGCACGAAGACCAGCGCGCGACTGCGTCCGGCGAGCAGCTGGAGGCGCCGCAGCGCGCGGAAGTCGCCGTCCGGGGTGCCGGTGGCCATCCAGCCGATGACGGCACCGAGGTGCGTGGCGCGCAGCGCCTGCTCCAGCGCCCAGAGGGTTTCGCGCGCCACCGCAGGCCTGACGAACAGGCTGCGGGCGAGATCGATCCCGGCGTTGGCGAGCGCCGGCGGATAGGGGACGGCTTCGTTGCCGGCACGTTCGGGCGGGAGGACCCAGACGCAGCTGCGTCGCTGTTGCGCGATGCCGGCGAGCGCCGGCACGAGCAAGCCGAGCTCGCCGACCCCGGGCGTCGCGACGAGCAGTTCGATCAGCTGCCCGGTCGGCCACCCGCCACCCGGCAATTCCGCATCGAGGGCGGCGAAGCCGGTGGGCCGGCAGGACGCCGACGGATCGTCGTGTTGCAGGTCGCCGGCGCGCCAGAGGTTGGCGAGCTGGTCGAGCGCGACGGCGCGTTGCGAATCGGCGGCCATGGCCGGGTCCGGCGCGATGGCGTCATCGAGCCGCGAGCGGCCGGGCGTGAACAGCGGGATGGCTTCGACAGTCGACATGCTCGTTCCGCGGGGCAAAGGGTGCGAGGGGAGGTAGGTGATGGACGAGGGGCAGAGGACCGGACCAGGACCAGGACCAGGACCAGGACCAGGACCAGGACCAGGACCAGGACCAGGACCAGGACCAGGACCAGGACCAGGACCAGGACCAGGATCAGGATCAGACGGCAGGTCGGATGACCCCGACGACGAGCCCCTCGATCTCGAACGGGTCGCGCTTCAGGTCGACCACGATCGGCTCGAAATCCGGGTTTTCGGCGATGAGTTCGGCGCGCGCGCCCTTGAGCTTCAGCCGCTTGACGGTCACGTCGTCGCCGAGCCGGGCCACGACGACTTGTCCGTTGTGCGCCCGGTCCTGGCGATGCACGGCCAGCCAGTCGCCGTCGAGGATGCCGATGTCGCGCATGCTCATCCCGCGGACCTCGAGCAGGTAGTCGGCGCGCGGCTTGAACAGCGCGGGATCGATCGCCGAGTGGCGCAGCACGTTCTCCTGCGCCAGGATCGGGCTGCCGGCAGCCACCTTGCCGATGAGCGGTAGTCCGAATTCGCGCGCCGATTCCTGGAGGGCTCCCAGCGCTTCCCGCAGCCGGATTCCGCGCGAAGTCCCGGAGACGAGTTCGATCAGCCCTTTCTTGGCGAGCGCCTGCAGGTGCTGCTCCGCGGCATTCAGCGAGCGGAAGCCGAAGGCGCGGGCGATCTCCTCGCGCGTCGGCGGCGCCCCGCGGTCGATCAATGTCGTCCGGATGAATTCGAGGATCTCGCTCTGGCGGGCTGTCGGGGCAGCGGCGCCGGGCGCGGCGGCGTGGGAGGCGGCGGGATTGTCGGTGGTCATGGCGCGTCTCGGGTTTCGACCTCGGGTTTCGACCTCGGATTTCGAGATACTGTAAATGCATTCACTATGAATGTATACAGTATTCGCCGGCGACGCAAGGATCCCGGCGCCTTGCGTCGCCGGCGGCGTCGCGCGTCCCCCGGGTTGCTGCGGCGCCAATCGGTGCTAGACTGGCGTCAAGACTGGATTCCGGGGCGGGCTTGCGGTTATTGGCACGCAACGCATCGCGCGGATCCAGGTGGCCATCGTTTCGATGAAGGCCCTCGTCGCCGCGACGCGAATTACGGGCCGAGACCAGCGACGCCCATGCGTCGTCGTGCTCTGGGTCCCGGCCCGTCCGCTCGCGAACCCCGATTCGCGCGGCGCCGAAAAAAGACAATAGAAAAGCCTGTCCGCGATCCGGAGCGTCACCCCCGGTTCACCGGCAATTTTTGGCGGCAGAAATGGTGCAGCCGGTTCGGCGGCACCGATCGGTTCCGCGCACGAACGGGTGCCAACGGGTGCCAACGGGTGCCTCCTGGCCCGACTTGACCGCAGAGCATGAATACGAGCGAGGCGAAGATCGTCCTGGAGACGGCGCTGCTCACGGCGCCGCAACCGCTTGCCGTCGGCGACCTGCGTCGCCTTTTTGCCGACGAGATCGGCGCCGACACCGTGCGCGCGCTGCTCGACGAGCTGCGGCGCGACTGGCAGGGGCGCGGCATCGAGCTCGTCGCGCTCGCCACCGGCTGGCGCTTCCAGAGCACGCCGAAGATGCGCGAATACATCGACCGGCTGACGCCGGAGAAGCCGCCCAAATATTCCCGTGCCGTGCTGGAGACGCTCGCGATCATCGCCTATCGCCAGCCGGTGACGCGCGGGGACATCGAGGAAATCCGCGGCGTCACCGTCTCGGCGCAGGTCGTGAAGACGCTCGAGGACCGCGGCTGGGTCGAGACGATTGGCCATCGCGAGGCGCCCGGCCGGCCGGCGCTGCTCGCGACGACGCGCGCGTTCCTCGACGATCTCGGGCTGCGCTCGCTGGAGGAACTGCCGCCGCTCGACAGCGGCGCGAATCCGGCTGCCGCGTTCGAACTGCAGCTTGCCGACGGACGCGCGCCGGAGGCCCGGGCCCTCGCCGACGCCGAATCCGCACCCGCGTCCGCCGCCGAGCCGGCCGGTGCCACGCCCCCCGATTCCCACGCCACCCCTCTCGACCCCCACGACGAGTCCGCCGCACCGTCCGGCGCCGCTCCCGAACCTGCCTCCGATGACGGCGATCCCGCCGCCGAGCCGATCACGCCATGAACACTGCGACCCCTCCCGATCGCGACGCCCAGCCGGAGCGCGCCGACGTACCGACTGCCGACACCGCGGCGGCGTCCCGCCCGGCGCACGAGGCCGTCGAGCCTGCCGCGCGGGCCGCGCCGCCGGAGCTGCCGGCAGCGCCTGCCGCTGGCGACGCGCCCGTGGATGGCGCCCCGGCGCCGGCGTCCGGTGCCGCGCGCGGCGAACGTCGCCTGCGCGGGCCGCACGGCCGCCGCCGCCGCG
>DATKPC010000094.1:0-48719 GCA_035524275.1 Burkholderiaceae bacterium | reverse complement strand
CCTAAATTGCTGACAACACCGGAGCGCATTCCAGGAATTGTTACGCATGAATTGTCCCACTTGAATCTCGCGTTGACGATGGGTACGTGGCCATGGGCAAATATTCCGGGATGGTTTCATGAGGGACTGGCGACATGGGTGTCTGGTGGAGGCGGTGCGGAGACCGTTACGGACGTGGAGGCGTCGAAAAGCATCAAGGCCGGCCTCACTTTCTTGCCTGAGGATCATGGTTCGCCACTATGGCCTAAGAGCGCGGCGTCATATGGCCTTAAGCCCCACATGTATTACCGGCAGGCAGCAATGTTTGTCGGGTATTTGCATGAAAGAAATCCCGTCGCATTTCATCTGCTGTTGACATCAATTGAGCGAGGAGAAGGCTTTTCGTCGGCATTAAATTCCACGTATGGCGATAGCGTCGATGGTCTGTGGCGAGACTTTCTGGTCAATTTGTGATTGGTGCATGGCTGCATCAATACGAAATGTCCCAGCGCGAGTTCGAGTCGGACGGAATTGTTCGCCATGCCGGCTGCGAGCCGGCGGTCCCGGAACGTCCCGACGAGTTCGGGCGTGATCGCCGCCAGCGAATACTTCCCGAATTGCGTCGTCAACTCGCCGATGCGCAGAACCGCGCGCGCGCGGGTGCTCGGCTTCTTGTGTGGCGTGACCTCGCGGGCGTAGCGATCGAGCGCGACGGCCACCGTCATCCGCTCGTAGGCGTCGCGACAGATGAAGACACCGCGGACCATCTCGTCCTCGGCGCGTCGGGCCCAGTCTTCCGCGTCCTGGCGGGTGCGGAAGCTCTTCGCCTTTGTCGGCCACCCGTGGCGACGGATGACCGCCTTCCACTTGCCGGATCGGGTCCTTACGAACGTCGCCATTCGCGCCCTCGAGCGCGGCGACTGGACCCATTTTGTACCCGGAGGCCCCTTTGCGAAGGACTCCAACGTCACAAAATGCCCTAACGCCTGATTTGATTGGTGGGCCGTGCTGGACTCGAACCAGCGACCAAGGGATTATGAGTCCCCTGCTCTAACCGACTGAGCTAACGGCCCGGGGATGTCGGCGCCGCCAGCCCCCCGTGGGAAGGGTCGAAGCGCCGGAGAGGCCGCGCGGACGGTCGCCCGCCGCGCGGCGGCGCTTCACTCGAGGAAGCTCTTCAGCTTGTCGGACCGGCTCGGGTGCCGCAGCTTGCGCAGCGCCTTCGCTTCGATCTGGCGGATCCGCTCGCGCGTGACGTCGAACTGCTTGCCGACCTCCTCGAGCGTGTGGTCCGTGCTCATCTCGATGCCGAAGCGCATCCGCAGCACCTTCGCCTCGCGCGGCGTCAGCGAATCGAGGACCTCCTTCGTGACATCGGCGAGGCTGGAATACTGCGCCGCGTCGACCGGCGCGACAGTCTGCGTGTCCTCGATGAAATCGCCGAGATGCGAGTCGTCGTCGTCGCCGATCGGCGTCTCCATCGAGATCGGCTCCTTCGCGATCTTGAGGATCTTGCGGATCTTGTCCTCGGGCATCTCCATCTTGACCGCAAGCGTCGCCGGATCCGGCTCCAGGCCGGTCTCCTGCAGGATCTGGCGGCTGATCCGGTTCATCTTGTTGATGGTCTCGATCATGTGGACCGGGATCCGGATCGTGCGCGCCTGGTCCGCGATGGAACGCGTGATGGCCTGGCGGATCCACCACGTCGCGTACGTCGAGAACTTGTAGCCGCGCCGGTACTCGAACTTGTCGACCGCCTTCATCAGGCCGATGTTGCCTTCCTGGATCAGGTCGAGGAACTGCAGCCCGCGGTTCGTGTACTTCTTCGCGATCGAGATCACGAGGCGGAGGTTGGCCTCGGTCATCTCGCGCTTCGCCTTGCGCGCCTTCGCCTCGCCGGTCGCCATCTGCTTGTAGACCTCGCGCAGGTCCTTCAGCGGCAGCACGACGCGCTTCTGCAGGTCGGACAGCTTGCCCTGCAGCTCGTGGACCGCCGGCAGGTTGCGGCCGAGCACCTCGGAATACGGATGCCCGCCGTCGGCCTCGCGCGTCACCCAGCGCGTGTTGGTCTCGGCCCCGGGGAAGTGCTTGAGGAAATGCGCGCGCGGCATCCCGCACTTGTTGACCATGATCTCGTAGATCTGCTTCTCCAGGCTGCGGACCTCGTCGACCTGCGAGCGCAGCGAATCGCACAGCTTCTCGACCATCTTGGCCGTGAAGCGCAGCGACATCAGCTCGTCCTGGATCTGCTCCTGCGCGCGGACATAGGCCTTCGACTTGTAGCCCTCCTTCTCGAACGCGACGCGCATCTTCTCGAAGAGCTTGCGGACGTGTTCGAACTTCTCCAGCGCGCGCGCCTTCAGCTCGTCGAGCTGCGCCGCCGTCATCCCGCTCGCGCCGATGTCGGCGTTGTCGTCGCCTTCGGCTTCCTCGTCGTCGTCCGACGCCACGCTGCCGCTCGCCGGAAAATCCTCGGCGTCCGGCTCGACGAGGCCGTCGACGACCTCGTCGATCGCCGCCTCGGCGGACTTGATGCGGTCGGCGTAGGCGAGGATCTCGGCGATCGTCGTCGGGCACGCCGAGATGGCCATCACCATGTGCTTGAGGCCGTCCTCGATCCGCTTCGCGATTTCGATCTCGCCCTCGCGCGTCAGGAGCTCGACCGAGCCCATTTCGCGCATGTACATCCGCACCGGGTCGGTCGTGCGACCGAATTCCGCATCCACGGTCGACAGCGCGGCCTCCGCCTCCTCCTCGGCGTCGTCGTCGGTCGTGGCTGCCGGGACGTTCTCGTTCATCAGCAGCGTCTCGGCGTCGGGCGCCTGGTCGAAGACCTGGATGCCCATGTCGCCGAACGTGCTGATGATCGAGTCGATCGCCTCGGCGTCGACGAGATTGTCCGGAAGGTGGTCGTTGATCTCGGCGTAGGTGAGGAACCCGCGTTCCTTCCCGAGCTTGATCAGCGCCTTCAGCTTGTTTCGGCGCGCCTCGAGATCTTCCTGCGTTCCCTGGTAGCTGCGCTCGAGCGCCTCCTTCAGCGCCTTTTCCTTCGCGCGGCGATCCTTCGCACGCTGCTTCTGCGTGATCTTCTCGGCCACCTGCACCGCCGGATCGACGGCGTCGTCGCCGGCTTCCGGAACGCTGTCGCCACCGTCGCCGGCGATCAGGCCCTCCTCCGAAGCCGGCTTCTTGCGCGCGGCGGGGGCCTTGGGCTTGGCCGCCTCGGCCGCCGGCACGGCTATCGCACCCGGCTTGGCGCCCGCGGCCTTCGTCGCGGCTTCGCCCGCCGCCTTGGCCTTCGCGCCGGCGACCTTCGCCTCGACCGCCGGCGCCTTCGCGGGGACCTTCGCCTCCGGCTTTTCCTTGGCGGGGCTGCGCGCGGGCACCGGGCTTTCCGCGCGGCTTTCGCCGCGGCCACCCTTGGCCTTGAGCGGGGCCGTCGTCGCTTTCACCGGAGGGGTTGGCTTTTTCGAGACCATTGTTTCACCTGAAGAAATGCAGGGATCGCGACGGGGTGCCGCGAGACGGGGTGCCGCGTTCGAACGAGTAGCGGGGCAAGAGGGGGCAACGCGACAGCGGCCATGCGATAACCCGATATCCAGCCGGCTACGTGGGGTATTTCGGATATATGGGGTGCATTCGGGGGTGTATCCACCCCATTTTCGGCACGGCAAACATTAAATTATATCAGCCGGAAGCGCGAGCTTGCCGCCTCCCGTCGGCGGGACCGCCCGACGCCGCCTATCGCGGCGGCAAGGCATTCGCCAGCCGTTCCTTCTTCAGAGCGGCCTGACGCTGAAGCAGTTCCCGGAATCGCTCCTTCTGTTCCGCCTCGAGGCTGCCGCCGCGCTGCGCCAGCCCGTCGATTTCGGCGTTGACCCGGTCGAGTTCGAACTGCGTGAAGATCGCACGACAGTCGTCGCGCGCCGCGTCGAGCTGGCCTTCGACCAGCAGTTCCTGCGCCGCGAGCGCGCGGTAATGGTCCGCATGTTCGCTGTCGGCGAGCAGTTCCAGCAGGCCGCCGGACAACGTGACCTCGCTCGCGGTCGCCGCGCGCCAGATCTCGACGATCTGGCGATCGGCCACCGTGTCGCCGTCGACGATCTCGCGCGCGATCGCGCCGTTGAACTCGCGCGCGAGTTCCGGAAATGCCACCAGGCTGCATAGCAGCCGCTGCTTCAGGTCGCGAACGCCGGCGGCGGCGCGACGCGGCGCCGCCTCGCGCCGCGCCGGCAGGCGGCGCCAGGGCTGCAGGCCGAACAGCTGCTCGACGTCGCCCGCCGTCGTGCGGCCGGCCTCGGCGAGTCGCGCAACCAGCTGCATCCTCAGCGCACCGGCCGTCATCGACTCCAGGAGCGGTCGCGCGGCCGCCAGCATCGCGGCGCGACCCTCCGGCTCGGCGAGGTCGCGTCCCTCGGCAAGGCAGCGCTCGAACCAGCCGGACAGCGGAAGCGCCTTCGAGAGTTCCGCCTCGAACGCACCCGGCCCGTGGCCGCGTATCAGGTCGTCGGGGTCGTTGCCGCCGGGCAACAGCACGAAGCTCGCACGCTTGTCGTCGCTGATCACCGGCAGCGTCACTTCGAGGGCCCGACGCGCCGCCTTCAGGCCTGCCGCGTCGCCGTCGAAGGCAAACACGACGTGATCGGTCAGCCGCAGCAGGTTGCCCACGTGCGTCGCGGAAACGGCGGTCCCGAGCGTCGCGACGGACTCCTCGAAGCCGGCCTGCGAGAGCTGGATGACGTCCATGTAGCCCTCGCAGACGATGACGCGGCCGCGGCGCCGGATCGATTCCATGGCCTCGTACAGGCCGTAGAGCTCCTGCCCCTTGTGGAACAACGGCGTTTCGGGGGAGTTCAGGTACTTGGGCTCCCCGGATCCGAGCACGCGGCCGCCGAATCCGACGATGGCGCCGCGCCGGTTACGGATCGGGAACACCACGCGGTCGCGGAGACGGTCGTAGCGCTTGCCTTCGTTGGAAATCACGAGGCCGGCCTCGACGAGCCGCGGCTCCTCGTAGTTGTCGAAGGCCTCGCGCAGCGGCTGCCAGCCATCGGGGGCGTATCCGAGCGCGAAGCGCAGCGCCGTGCGGCCGGTGATGCCGCGCCCTTTCAGGTACTCGACCGCCGGACTGCCGCGCAGCACGCGCTGGTAGTACGCGGCGGCGCGCTGCATCGCATCGGCGAGCCCGCGGGTGTTCGGCGCGGCGGCCGACGACGGGTCCTCCGGGACCGGCATTCCGACCTGCTGCGCCAGCTCGCGCACCGCCTCGATGTAACCGAGCCCGCGGTGGTCCATCAGGAACCCGATCGCGCTGCCATGCGCGCCGCAGCCGAAGCAATGGAAGAACTGCTTCGTCGGCGAAACCGTGAACGACGGCGTCTTCTCGCCGTGGAAAGGACAGAGGCCGCTGTAGTTCTGCCCGGCGCGCTTCAGCTGGACGCTGCGCTGGATGAGGTCGACGATGTCGACCCGCGCGAGAAGGTCCTGGATGAAGCCGGGTGGAATCACGCCGTCATCTTATGCTGCCGGACGCGCCACGCCGAGAAGCGGCGCGGAATCCTGCGGCCGACAACCTGGCAGCCAAGTTTCGAGCGTCTCAGGACGCGCTGACCAGCGCCTTGACGCGGGCGGAAACCTGCCCCATGTCGGCGCGACCGGCCAGCCGCGGCTTGAGAATCGCCATCACCTTTCCCATCGCCTGCGGACCGGCGCCGCCCGCGGCACGGACCTCCGCGATCGCGGCGGCGATCGCCGCATCGACCTCGGCGGCCGAAAGCTGCTGCGGCAGATAGCGCTCGAGCACGGCCAGTTCGGCGCGCTCCTTGTCGGCCAAGTCCTCGCGCCCGGCCGCCGCGAACTGCGCGATCGATTCGCGCCGCTGCTTGATCAGCTTGTCGACCACCGCGAGCACGGCGTCGTCGTCGAGGACGACGCGCTGGTCGATCTCGCGCTGCTTGATCGCCGCCAACAGCAGCCGGATCGACGACAGCGTGAGCGCGTCGCGCGCGCGCATCGCCGCCTTCATGTCCTCGTTGACCTGGTCCTTCAGGGGCATCGTCGCGGGACTCCGGAGTCCGGCCGCCAGGCACCCGCACGGCTCGCCAGCCGTCGCAAGCGTGCCAGCGAGCCCGAAAAATTCAAAGGGGACGGGGACCGATTTCGAGACCTGAAACGTGGCTCGAAGTCGGGCGCCGTCCCCGGCTGCGCGCGCCCAGGCTCAGTAGAGCTTCTTCGGCAGCATCTGGCTGCGGAGGCGCTTGAAATGGCGCTTGATCGCCGCCGACTTCTTCCGCTTGCGTTCCGCCGTCGGCTTCTCGTAGTACTCGCGCGCGCGCAATTCGGTGAGGAGGCCGCTTTTCTCGATCGTGCGCTTGAACCGGCGCAGCGCGACCTCGAAGGGCTCGTTCTCTTTGACACGGATCGTCGGCATAAACTCAGTCCACCTCGAAAGCAGGATGCGCGGCGCCCTCCCCCCACCTTGTCCCGCACCGTGGCTGGTGCAGCGCCAGGGCGGCGTTTCCGCTGCAGTAAACTTGACATTCTAACCTACTCCGGCCGACGCGGCCAGCGCAGCGCCGGTGCCGGGCCCGCGACCGCCGGCGGATGGCCTACCCATGTTGATATTGGGCATCGAGACGTCCTGCGACGAGACCGGCGTCGCGATCCTGGAGGAATCCGCCGACGGCGCGCCGCGATTGCTCGCGCACCGCCTGCATTCGCAGGTCGAGATGCATCGCGACTACGGCGGCGTCGTCCCGGAACTGGCGTCGCGCGACCACATCCGGCGGCTCCTGCCGCTGATCGACGAGACCCTGGAGGCCGGCGGACGCCGCCTCGCGCAAGTCGACACCATCGCCGTGACCCGCGGGCCGGGGCTGGCCGGCGCGCTGCTCGTCGGTGCCGCGGTGGCGCACGGCCTGGGCTTCGCGCTCGGACGCCCGGTCGTCGGAGTCCATCACCTCGAGGGCCACCTGCTGTCGCCGCTGTTGGCGACTCCGGCCCCGCCGTTCCCGTTCCTCGCACTGCTGGCCTCGGGCGGGCATACGCAACTGCTGCACGTCGAAGCCGCCGGGGCCTACACGCTGCTGGGCGAGACGCTCGACGACGCCGCCGGCGAGGCGTTCGACAAAGCGGGGCAGCTGCTGGGCGTCGGTTATCCGGGCGGACCTGCCGTGTCCCGGCTCGCCGACTTCGGCACGCCCGGAGCGTTCCGGTTCCCGCGCCCCCTCATCGGCGGCGACAGTCTCGACTTCAGCTTCAGTGGCCTCAAGACCGCCGTCTTGACCGCCGTTCGAGCGGCCACCAACCTGTGCGAACAGGTCCGTGCCGACATTGCGCTGGCGTTCGTCGACGCCGTCGTCGATGTGCTCGCGACCAAAGCCATGCGGGCCCTGGATCGATCGGGCACCCGGCGCCTGGTCGTCGCCGGGGGAGTAAGCGCAAACAAGCAGCTCCGTACGCGCCTTGCCGCCGACATCTCGAAACGCCGCGGCGAGCTTTTCTTCCCGCCGCTGGAGTTGTGTACGGACAACGGCGCCATGATTGCGCTCGCGGGCTGGTCGCAGCTGCGGCGCGGCGAAGCGCCGGAGCCGGGTCCGGCCGGATTCAGCGTGCGACCGCGCTGGCCGCTTTCGGCGGGCAGGGACAGCCCGCGCGCGAGCGAAACTGAAAAAAGCTAGTGCTTGCCGACCTCCGGTGCATGCGCGACATCGATGAACGGTATGGCTCCGGAGGTTACGCCGGGCAGGTGGCCATCCCACTTCTCGATGGCCTTGGCCTGGTTTTCGATTTGCCGCAATTGGATCAGTTCCGGCGTGACCTGCGTACGCTGAAGACCCAGCGCCTGCGCCTCGGCCTGCGCCTGGGCAACCTTCTGCTCCGCCTCGACCCGGATCCGCTGCAGGTCGCGCTCGGCCTTCAGCTTCAACTGCTCGGCCGTGGTCTTGGCCTCGATCGCGTCGTTGAACGTCTTCGAGAACTGGAAATTGACGATCGAGAACTCGTCGACGACGACTCCGTGGCGCGCGAGGCGCTCCCGAAGCTGCGCGATGATCTGATCGCGGACCTCCGTGCGGCGCGCGATCAGTTCCTCCGCGGTGAAACCGGCCGTGACCGCCTTCACCGCTTCGTTGACAGCGGGGACGATGATCCGATCGCCGGGCTGGTTGCCAAGGTCGCGGAAGACCGACACGGCGGCGTCCGGCTGGACGTGGTAGTTCAGCGCGATCCGGGTGTGGACCGTCTGCAGGTCGCGCGAGGCCGCCTCGCCCTCCCCGTCGCCGCGCTGAATCGAGACGTTGACGAGGTTCATCGACTGCGCGATCGGCCAGCGAAAGTGCAATCCCTCGGAAAACACCTCCTCGGACGGGCGACCGAACGTCGTCATCACGCCGCGCATCCCGGCGGGCACGGTCGCGAAGGGCGCCAGCGCGACCACCAGCACGATGACGGCAACGGCGATCGCGAGTTTTCGCGCCAGGACAGGCATCATCGGAGAAACTCCAGGAGCTGCGGCTTGAACCGGCACGGCCCGGGCCGGCGTCGCGGCGCTTCCGCGCCGGCCCGGCGGGTCGACCCGCCGGGCCGGAAGTCCGCGGTGGCTTCGGGGTTGAGCTGATGGCAATCGTCCCCAATTCAACCGGGTACGTGCAACCGGAATTCCCTTGAACGGTCGCCGCTGGCGGCCCAGGAGTCGCTTCCATGCCTGTCCGTCCCCTGCAACGCGTGATTCCATCGATCGCCGCGTCCGATGGCGCCGGCGTCCGGCTTCGCCGCAGTCTCGGCGCCCAACCGGCGCTGCGGCACGATCCGTTCCTGATGCTCGACGAGTTCTTCTCCGACGACCCGCAGGACTACATCGCCGGCTTCCCGTCGCATCCGCACCGCGGCTTCGAGACCGTGACGTACATGCTGGACGGACGGATGCGGCACCAGGACAGCATCGGCAACCGCGGCGACCTCGGGCCGGGCGACGTCCAGTGGATGAGCGCGGCGCGCGGAATCATCCATTCGGAAATGCCGCAACAGACGGAAGGCCGGATGCGAGGATTCCAGCTGTGGATCAACCTGCCGGCGGCGGACAAGATGAAACCGGCCGCCTATCGGGACGTCTCGGCCCGCGACATCCCGGAGGTGGAGCTGGCCGGCGGCGGCAGCGCTCGGGTGATCGCGGGTTCGATCGAGGTCGATTCGACCGACGACGTCGAAGCCGCCGGTCGGCGTCGTACGGTGGCCGGACCGATCGCCGGCGGCGCCACCGCGCCGCTGTACGTCGACGTCCGGCTCCCCGCCGGCGCGGTCTTCGAGGTACCGCTCGTTGCCGACCATAACGCTTTCGTCTATGCCTACGAGGGCGAAGTCCTCGTCGGCGACGACGAGCGGGCCGTACCCCATCGCGCCGCGGGCCTCCTGGGCCACGGCGACCGCGTCAGGTTGAAGGCGGGTGGCCACGGCGCAAAGGCCCTGTTGCTTGCGGCGCGCCCGTTACGCGAGCCCGTCGTGCAATACGGCCCGTTCGTGATGAACACGCGCGAGGAAATCGAGCAGGCGATCGACGATTACCAGGCGGGTCGCCTCGCGAGCGCCGCGGCGTAGCCACGTGCACGGGCCGGCCCAGGACGGCCCAGGACGGCTTAGGTGGCGCAGGTGGCGCAAGTGGCGCGAATCACGACGCGCCCGGGGCGCGCTCGCCGATGCGCCGCTCGCGCCCGGCGCGCAGGTTCGCGATGTTGGCGCGGTGACGCCAGAAAAGCAGCGCCGTCATCACGGCGGCCGAGGCCACCGCGATCGGAGGCAGGCCGAGCCACCACGTGGCAACCGGCGCCACCAGCGCAGAACCCAGCGAGGCGGCTGACGAATATCGCGTCGCCAACGCGATCGCCAGCCAAGCCAGGCCGCACGCCAGGCCGGCCCACGGCTGCAACGCGGCCATGGCGCCGAGGAACGTCGCGACGCCCTTGCCGCCGCGGAAGCCGAAGAAAACCGGAAACAGGTGGCCGATGAAGGCGGCCAGCGCGCCGAGTGCCGCGAGCGACTCCGGAGCGACGCCCAGCGCCGCGCCAGCGCCGGCGGCGCCGGCCCAGGCGCCGAGCCACGTGCCGATCGCGCCCTTCAGGGCATCGCCGGCGAGCGTCAGCGCCGCCGCGCTCCGGCGTCCGCTTCGCAGCACGTTCGTCGCGCCCGGGTTGCCCGATCCGTAGCTGCGCGGATCGGAGAGGCCCATCGCGCGGCTGACGATCACCGCGAACGACAGGGAACCCGCCAGATAGGCCGCCACCAGCACCGCCACCGCCTCGCCGAGCAGCATCACCCTGTCCTCCCCCGTGCCCCTTGTCGTCGCCGACGCGCAGTTTATCGGCGCTGCACGCTGGCCCTCGCGGCGGCGCCCGCCATGCGACGCTCAGCCGCGCGGATGGTGCCGCGCATGCAGTTCGCGCAGCCGCTCCCGCGCCACGTGCGTGTACACCTGCGTCGTCGAAATGTCGGCATGGCCGAGCAGGAGCTGGACGACCCGCAGGTCGGCGCCGTGGTTCAGGAGGTGCGTCGCGAACGCGTGCCTCAGGCCGTGCGGCGACAGCGGCGCACGGATGTCGGCCGCGGCGCCGTAGCGCCGGACGATTTTCCAGAACATCTGGCGCGTCATCGGCGCCGCGCGACCCGTGACGAACAGCGCGTCCGCGGCGCGACCGCCGAGGATCGCAGCGCGCGCCGCGCCGGCATAGCGGGACAGCCAGTCCCTGGCTTCCTCGCCGAGCGGCACGACCCGCTCGCGGGAACCTTTGCCGACGACGCGAACGATGCCTTCGTCGAGCCCGACATCGGCGTGGCGCAAGCCGACGAGTTCCGAGACGCGCAGGCCGGTCGCGTACATCATTTCGAGCATCGCGCGGTCCCGCATCCCGAGCGGGGTGGTCGCGTCCGGCGCCGCCAGCAGCGCCTCGACCTGGGTTTCGCTGATCGTCTTCGGAAAGCGCGCCGGACGACGCGCGGTCGAGAGGCGTGCCGTCGGATCCGTCGCCGCCACGCCTTCGCGAACGGCCCAGCGGTAGAAGCCGCGATAACAGGCCAATCGGCGGTTCGCCGTCGTCGCCCTCAGGTGGGCATGCTCGGCGGCGAAGAACCGCTCGAGGTCGGCGGCCGTCGCGGCGCCGAGCGTCGCGCCGGCCGCGCCCAGCCAGCCCGCGAGGCGGGCGAGGTCGCGACGGTAGGCCGCGAGCGAATTCGCGGCGAGCCCGTTCTCGAGCCACGCGACGTCGAGGAAGCGGTCGATCAGCGCCGCTGAAGCCGCGTCGATCGCGCGCGCCTCCACGGGAGGACGACCGCGGCGGGCGAGGCGGGGCGCCGACGCGGGCGCATTCGCCGCCATGGCGCGGCCGCGCTCAGGCCGCGCCGCGCTCGCCAGGCCGCGACAGGCCGCGCGGCAGCGGGAACACCACCTTCTCGGCGACGCCCTGCAACGGGCGGATCGATGTCGCGCCCAATTCGCGCAACCGGCGGACCAGCGCTTCCACGAGCGCCTCCGGCGCCGATGCGCCGGCGGTGACGCCGACACGGCGGGCACCGGCGATCCATTGCGGATCGACCTCGGCGGCCGAGTCGACGAGATAGGCGGGTACCGCGTGGCGCTGCGCGACCTCGCGCAGCCGATTCGAGTTCGAACTGCTCGGGCTGCCGACGACGATGACGACGTCGACCTGCGGCGCCATCCACTTGACCGCATCCTGGCGGTTCTGCGTCGCGTAGCAGATGTCGCCCTTCTTCGGCTCCGCGATCGACGGGAAGCGGGTCTTCAACGCCTCGACGATCGCCGCCGCGTCGTCGATCGACAGCGTCGTCTGCGTGACGAGCGCGAGCTTTTCGGGGTCGCGAACGCGAAGTCGCGCGACGTCCTCGACGGTCTCGACCAGGTGCATCCCGCCGTCGCTCTGCCCCATCGTGCCGACGACCTCCGGGTGCCCGGCGTGGCCGATCATCACGATCTCGCGACCTGCCGCGCGCATCTTTCCGACCTCGACGTGCACCTTGGTCACGAGCGGGCAGGTCGCGTCGAATACGCGCAGCCCGCGGCGCCCGGCCTCCTCCACGACGGACTTCGGTACGCCATGCGCCGAGAACACGACCGTCGCGCCGAGCGGGACCTGCGACAGGTCGTCGACGAAGACTGCGCCCTTCTCGCGCAGCGACGCGACGACGTGGGTGTTGTGGACGATCTCGTGGCGCACGTACATCGGCGCGCCGTGGATCGCAAGGGCACGCTCGACGATCTCGATCGCGCGGTCCACCCCGGCACAGAAACCGCGCGGTTCCGCGAGCAGGACTTCCATTTCAGAGGACTCCGATGACGTGGACCGAAAAGTGCAACGGCAATCCGGCGAGCGGGTGGTTGAAATCCACGACGACGCGGCGTTCGTCGCGCTGCTTCAGCACGCCGACGACCCGGCGGCCGTCCGGCGAACTGATCGAGACGACATCGCCCGGCGCGTACTCCGCTCCGGGGTCGGCGTTTTCGGCAAAGAACGACGCGGAGAGCACCTGGACGAGTTCCGGGTTGCGCGTGCCGAAGGCATCGTGGGGCCCCAGGTCGAAGCTTGCCTGCGCGCCTTCGGGCAAGCCGACGAGCCGCGATTCGAGCGCGGAGGCGAGGCTGCCGGCGCCAAGTTGCACCGTGACGGGCTGCGCGCCGAAGCTCGAAAAGACCTCGCGCTCGGCGCCGTCGGCACGCGCGACGAGGCGATAGTGCAGCGTGACGAACGACGTCGCGGCAATGCGCGGCAGCGCATCGCCGTCGTCGTTACCGGCGGCAGGAGTGACGGTCGACCCATCCACGGCGATCATTCTAGGGCCTGTTCGACAACCCGTGCGCCGCCCGGTGCCTGCGGCGATGCCCGTCGATGCCACGAGATTCGCCCCCCGATGACGGCCGTCAAGCCCAGCACGTATCCCGCCTCTCGCCGCCGCGCGCGTCCAGCGTCCGCCGGCGAGCCGGCCGACCTCGAGGCACGAAGCGACGCGGAGGTCGTCGCCGCGGTGCTCGCAGGTGTCGACGGACCGGAGCGCGTCCTGTCCTGGGCGCGCGCCGCGCTGGTGCGATTCGACGGCATCGACGGGGTGCTGCACGCGACGGCTGCCGAACTGGCGACTCTGCCGGGATCCGAGACGCAAGGCCATCACGGTCGGCTGCAGGCCGCGCGCGAACTGATGCTCCGGGCCCTGCGGGAACGGCTGGCGCGAGGCCCTGCGTTGTCGTCGCCGCAAGCGGTCGGGCACTTCCTGCAGGCGCAGATCGCCCGGCGGCCGCACGAAGTCTTCGCGGCATTGTTCCTCGACGCACAGCACCGGCTGCTGGCTTTCGAGGAGCTCTTCCGCGGCACGCTGACGCAGACAGCCGTCTATCCGCGCGAAGTGGTCAAGCGGGCGCTGGCACACAATGCCGCAGGCGTGATCCTCGCCCACAATCATCCGTCCGGCACGACCGAACCGAGCCATGCCGACGAATTGCTGACGCGCACGCTGGCCGAAGCGCTGGGCATCGTCGATGTCCGCGTCGTCGACCATGTCATCGTGGCCCGCGGCGCCTGCCTCTCGTTCGCGGAGCGCGGACTGCTATGACCGGCCACTCCGCGCACCAGGCCTCGACTTGCGCCAGGGCCAGGAAAATATTACGATAGTGGGCTTTTCAGTTTGTGCATGCGCCTGCGCGCGCGGAGAATCGAGATGGCTCGGGTCTGCGAAGTAACCGGGAAGAAGCCCTTGGTTGGCAACAATGTGTCCCACGCCAACAACAAGACCAAGCGCCGCTTCCTTCCCAACCTGCAATACCGCCGCTTCTGGATCGAGAGCGAGCGCCGTTGGGTGCGGCTGCGCGTCACCAGCGCCGCACTGCGGACGATCGACAAGCTCGGCATCGAGGCGGTCCTTGCCGATCTCGTGAAGAAGGGCGCCGCGGCGTCGGACCGCGCGGCCTGATTCGGCCGCTAGGGCAGGGATCAGGGATCAGGGATCAAGGAGATCAGCGATGGCCAAGGGCGCACGCGAAAAGATCAAGCTGGAATCGACGGCCGGAACCGGCCACTTCTACACGACGACCAAGAACAAGCGCACGACGCCGGACAAGCTCGAATTCCTCAAGTTCGATCCGGTCGTTCGCAAGCACGTCGCCTACAAGGAAACGAAGCTCAAGTAGGCTGCCTCAAGTAGGCTGCCTCACAAGCAAGGCTGCTGTAGCGACCCACAAAAAACCCGGCCAATGCCGGGTTTTTTGTGGGTCGCTTACCGCGCACGGGGAGTCAGGATGCCGTCGGCGCGTAGCTTCGGATGCGCAGCGCCGCGGCCTGCAGCGCGCTGATGCCGCTTGCCTCCGCGCGAACGATCCAGTCCTGCAGGTGCACCAGCATCTGCTCGCGGGACGCCGACGAACGCAGCCACGTCGCGGCCAGTTCCTCGCGCATCTCGACCAGCGTACGCATCACGCCGCTGACGGCGAGCAGTTCGCTCAGCGTCTGCTTCTGGCCGGCCGACGCGCCCTGCACGTCGGCGCGCTTCAACAGGCCCCAGAGCTTCCCGAATCGCGCCGCGTCCGCCTGCGGCAGGCGCAGCCGGGCCAGCTCGTCGCGGTAGGCCTTCTTCAGTTCGCGCGTGTAGCGGGCCAGCAGGTCATAGCGATTGGCGATCACGGCCTGCAGCGTGTCCAGGTCGACCCGGCGCGCCGGTTCGACGACGCGCGGAACCGGCGCGACGCGCAGCACCTTCGCGAGCCCGACGGCCTGCAGGATGCGGATGTAGGTCCAGCCGAGGTCGAACTCGTACCACTTGGACGAAAGCTTCGCCGACGTCGGATGCGTATGGTGGTTGTTGTGCAGTTCCTCCCCGCCGATCAGGATGCCCCACGGCGAGATGTTCGTGCTCGCATCGACGCACTCGAAGTTGCGATAACCCCAGAAATGCCCGATGCCGTTGATGACGCCGGCGGCGAAGAACGGGATCCAGATCATCTGGATCGCCCAGACGGCGAGCCCCCCGATGCCGAAGAGAATCAGGTCGATCCCCAGCATCAGCGCCACGCCGTGCCACGTGAACCGCGAATAGACGTGGTGCTCCAGCCAGTCGTTCGGGGTGCCGTGCCCGTACCGCTGCAGCGTTTCGTTGTTCTTGGCCTCGGCCATGTAGAGCTCGGCGCCGGTCCACAGCACGGTTTTCAGGCCGCGCGTCTGCGGGCTGTGCGGATCCTCCGGGGTCTCGCACTTCGCATGGTGCTTGCGGTGGATCGCCACCCAGTCGCGGGTCTGCATGCCGGTCGTCAGCCAGAGCCAGGCACGGAAGAAGTGGCTCGCGATCGGGTGCAGGTCGAGGCCGCGATGCGCCTGCGAGCGATGCAGGAAGATGGTGACGCTGGCAATCGTGACGTGCGTCAGCGCGAGCGTCGCGAGGATGACCTGCCACCATGCCAGTTGCAGAAGGCCACCGTCCAGGAATTGAACAAGGTACATGAAGACTCCGTAAGACACCGAGGACCGCGCAGGACCGCGCTGCGGCCCCTCGACCCCGACTCGCAGGATCGTGGACGACCCGGGATCAAGGACGACCCAGGATCACGGAAGACCCCGGATCAAAGAAGATCCGGATCACCGCGCGGCGTGCCGCATTGTACCTGCGGCGCCGTTCGCACGGGATGCCGATCTGGACCCGTCGAAGCCTCGAAAAAGACGCCTTGCGGCAGCGACGGGAGCGCTTCGTCGCAGGCGCCGAGTCAGCCGCCGGGTTCCATCGACGCGCGGCTAGGGGCTTCACCGAGGATCCGGATCTCGCGCTGCGGCAAGGGGATCTGGATTCCCGCGGCGCGGAAATCCGCGTAGACCGCGCGGGCCACCTCGCTCCAGGCCAGGCCGCGCGCCCCCGGATCGGCGATCCAGAATCCGAGTTCGATGTCGACACCGCATGCGCCGAAGGCCGTCAGCAGCGCGACCGGCGCCGGTTCGGCGAGGGCCCTCGAATTGGCGCTCGCAGCCGCCTGCATGCGCCAGAGGGCATCCTCCAGGTCGGTGCCGTAGGCGACGCAGAGGCGGATCGCGACGCGCACCCTGCGGTCGGACAGCGACTGGTTGGAAACCGGCGTCGAGACGAGCATCTCGTTCGGGATGATGGCCTCGGTCCCGTCGCCCCCGTTGACCACGGTGTAGCGCGTGTTGATCTGCGTGACGGTCCCGCTGAACTTGTCGACCGCGATGATGTCGCCGATGCGCAGGCTGCGGTCCAGCAGGATGATGAAACCGCTCACGTAGTTGCTCGCGATCCGTTGAAGGCCGAGGCCAAGGCCGACGCCCAGCGCGCCACCAAAGACCGAAAGGATCGTGAGGTCGATCCCGGCGAACTGCAGGCCGGCGAGCACGGCGACGACGAGGAGCAGGGCCCGCGCCACGCGACCGAGGACGACCCGGACGCTGGTGTCGAGGCTGTCGATCGCGTCGAGCCGGCTCTCGACGGCGGAGCCGGCCCAGAGCGCCGCGAGGAGCGCCACCAGGATCACGACGGCGGCGCTGATCACGCTCCACAGCGAGACCGTGGCGTGCCCGGCCGGAATCTTCGTGGCGTCGAGCCACGCGATCACGTCGTCCAGGAGCCCGGTGAGGTGCAGCGCGACGAGGCCCCAGACGACCAGGCCGATGACGCGGTCGAAAGCGGAGATCAACGCCAGGTTGCGAAACACGCGCCGCAGCACGAACATCCCGAACCGTATCGCCCCCCAGGCACCGATGAGGTTTGCCGCCTCGCGCAGCATGCGGCCGTCCGCCGGCGCGGCAAAGACGTGCGTCGCGCGCAACGCCACCGCGGCGAGCCACAGCAGGACCAGCGCGGCGATCGGCGTGGCTAGGCGACGCAGGCCTTCGATCGAGAACTTGAGCAGGTCGACGCCCGTGCCGCGGGACGCCGCGGCCGCGTTGAGCCGATCGACCCGCGCCGCGACCAGTCGGCGGACGAAGCGGCCGAAGAGCCAGGCCCCGGCGAGCGAGACGACGATCGCGACCGCGGTCCATGCGTGATACGGCTGCCGAAGGCCGCTGGCGATCGCGTCGATGAATTCGACGATCGGCGCGGAAGGGACCGGCGCGTTCGACGTCATGCGTGCCGCTCGAGGATCGCCGAAAAGAAGCCGTCGGTCGCATGCAGATGCGGCAGCATCACGAACCACGGCGCGAACCGCGCCGCGTCGGGGATCGCGATGCCCTGCGGGCGCAGGACCTCGTCGGCCGCGACGGCACGGAATCGCGTGTCCTCGGCGAGGAAGGACTCGACCTGGCGCTGGTTTTCCGCTTCGAGCAGCGAGCACGTCGCGTAGACGAGGCGCCCGCCCGGCTTGAGGAGCCGCGCGCCGGCACGCAGCAGGCGCGCCTGGATCTCGCCGAGCCGCGCAATCTCGTGCTCGTCGAATCGCCATTTGAGGTCCGGGTTGCGGCGCCAGGTGCCGCTGCCGGAGCAGGGCGCATCGACGAGTACGCGGTCCATCTTCGCCGAGAGGCGCTTCACGCGCGGATCGCCCTCGCTCGCGATCGCCACCGGATGGACGTTCGACAGGCCGCTGCGCTTGAGCCTCGGCGGCAGCCCGGCAAGCCGTCGCGCGTTGTTGTCGAACGCGTAGATGCGTCCGGTCGAGCGCATCAGGCTACCGAGCGCGAGCGTCTTGCCGCCGGCGCCGGCGCAGAGGTCGGCGACCATCATGCCGCGGCGCGGCGCGACCAGGCGCGCCACGAGCTGGCTGCCCTCGTCCTGGACCTCGATGCGGCCTTCCTTGTAGATGGGCCAGCGCGTCAGGCCCGGCTTGTCGACGAGGCGGATGCCGTCGGGCGAGTACGGTGTCGGTCGCGCGCGCGTGCCGCTGCGCACCAGTTCGTCGAGCACGGCGTCGCGCTCGGCCTTGATCGTGTTCACGCGCAGGTCCAGCGGCGCCGGGCTCGCGCACGCCGCCAGGAGCGGCACGGCATCGGCGTATTGCGCCTCGACGAGACGGAAGATCCACAGCGGTACCTCGGACCTCACGGCGGCCGGTGCATGCGCCACGTCGAGCTTCAGCGCGTGGCGAACCGCGCGTTCGTCGCCGCCGAGCGATCTCGGATCGAGCGCGTCGAGGCCATGCTGCCGCGCCAGCGTCACCAGGGCCGCGAGCCGCGGCGCCCGCTCCGGGCGCGCCGGATTCATCGACCACGCCAGCGTCGACAGGCGTCGCATCGCGTCGAAGGCGCCCTCGGCGATCAGCCCGCGGTCGCGAACGCCGAGCTGCGGGCGGTCGCGAAAAAAACGCGACATTGCGGAATCCGCCGGGCCCTCGAAACGCAGCACGCGGGCGAGCAGCTGGGCCAGCGCATCGACCACCGGCGGCGGTACGGCCGCCGACGACGGGCGCACGCCTCGTCCCGGGTTCGTGGCCGGCTTCATGTCCGGCTTCATCGCCGGCTTCATCGCCGGCTTCATTCTCGACTTGGTTCCCCGCTTCATGGCACGTGCAGCATCGGGCCGGCGGGCTGGCCACTTGCCTGGCCGCGCGGTCCGTTTCCGCTCATCGGCTGCGCCTCGAAGGCCAGGAATTCCGCGGCATCGACGCCGTCGGCCGCGATTCGGCCTTCGCGCAACGCGACCCGTCCGTCGAGGACGAGTTCGACGACTCGCGGCAGCAGCCGGTGCTCCGCGGCCAGCACGCGTGCCGCAAGGACGCTCTCGGTGTCGCCCGGCAGCACCGGCACGGCGGCCTGGGCAATGATCGCGCCGCCATCGACCTCCGGCGACACGAAATGGACCGTCGCCCCGTGGATCCGCGTGCCGGAAGCAAGAGCGCGTCGATGCGTATCGAGCCCCGCGAAAGCCGGGAGCAGCGATGGATGGATGTTGATCATCCGGCCTTCGTAGCGGGCGACGAATGCAGCCCCGAGGACGCGCATGAAGCCGGCCAGCACGACGAGCGATGGCGCATGCGCGTCGATCGCAGCGGCGAGCGCGCGCTCGAATTCCTCGCGCGAGGCGAACCGGGCGTGGTCGAGGACCTGCGCGGCGACGCCGGCTTCGCGCGCGACATCCAGGCCGCGCGCCTGCGGTCGATTGCTGATCACCGCGGCGACGCCGGCGTCGAGGCGCTCGCGCCATCGACCGGCCCGCTCGGCGCGAAGCAGGGCCTCGAGATTGCTGCCGCGCCCCGAAATGACGCAGACGATGTTTCGCATCGGCGCCATTCTACCGGGCACGCATCCGCCGCCCGGGTCGCGCGCCGCCCGCGCCAGGCACGACAGGGCGTGATGCCGGTCGCCGAACGCCGCACCGGGGGCGACCTTATAATCGTCGGTTTTCCTCGCGGCCGCACGCTGCACGACCGCTGGGCCCATCTCCAGGCGGGGGTCCAGGCAGGCAACGCAGGTCAGAGATGTCGATCCAGGTCCTCCGCGGAATTCCTCCCGCCCGTCACCGCGCGCCCTGCGTGCTCACGATCGGCAATTTCGACGGCGTGCATCGCGGGCATCAGTCGCTGCTGGCGCGCGTCGTCGCCGACGCGCGCGCGCTGGGCGTGGTTCCGGCGTTGATGACCTTCGAGCCGCATCCGCGGGAGTTCTTCGCCCCGCAACGCGCGCCGGCGCGCATATCGAACCTGCGCGACAAGATCGAGGCGCTTGCCGCCTGCGGCATCGAGCGCGTGTTCGTGCAGCATTTCGGCCAGCGCCTCGCGGCGCTCGAGGCCGACCGCTTCATCGACGAGGTCCTGGTCGGCGGATGCGCCGCGCGCCGCGTCGTGGTCGGCGGCGATTTCCGCTTCGGCGCGCGGCGCGCCGGCGATGTCGAGCTGCTGCGCCGGCGCGGCGCCAGCGGAGGCGGGTTCGACGTCGCCGAAATCGAGACGGTCTCCGACGGCGGCGAGCGCATCAGCAGCTCGGCCGTGCGAGAAGCGCTGCTCGCCGGCGATCTTCCGCGGGCCTCGCGGCTGATCGGGCGCCCGTATGTCGTCAGCGGGCGGGTGCTGCATGGCGCGAAACTGGGCCGGCAGATCGGCTTCCCGACGCTCAACCTGCGCATCGGCGCCCGGCGGCCGGCAACCCAGGGCATCTTCGCGGTTCGCGTCCACGGGGTGGCGCCGCGGGCGATGGCCGGCGTCGCAAGCGTCGGCGTGCGCCCGACGGTCGACGACAGCGGACGGTGGCTGCTCGAAGTGCACGTCTTCGACTTCGCCCGCGATATCTACGGCGACCTGGTGCGCATCGAATTCGCAAGCCGCCTGCGCGACGAGGAAAAGTACGCGACGATCGACGAGCTGACCGCCGCGATACGACGCGACGCGCAGCGGGCCCGCGCGGAGCTCGCCCGCGCCGGCGCGCCCGGCGACACGCGCTAGCGCGGGCGCGAACCGTTTCCCGTCCGCGCGACCGCGCGGCGGTCCGTTGAACTGCTCGAAGAGCCCGAGGGGGCCGAGGACATGACGATGTCGGATGGCAAGAACAAACCGAACCCGCGCGGGGCGAAGGCGCCGCCGGCCGACGGCAACGCGGACCATCGCAAGTACCCGCTGAACCTGCCGGAAACGCCGTTTCCGATGCGGGCCGACCTGCCCAAGCGCGAACCGGGCTGGGTCGCCGATTGGGAACGGCGCGATACGTACGCGCGGATCCGCGCGGCGCGGCGCGGCGCGAAGAAATTCATCCTCCACGACGGCCCGCCGTACGCCAACAGCGAGATCCATCTCGGGACGGCGGTCAACAAGATCCTGAAGGACTTCATCGTCAAGTCGCGGTCGATGGCCGGTTTCGACGCGGTGTACGTGCCCGGCTGGGACTGCCACGGGATGCCGATCGAGATCCACATCGAAAAGAAGTTCGGCAAGCATCTGGCGCGCGCCGACGTGCAGTCGCGCGCGCGCGCCCACGCCACCGAGCAGATCGCGCTGCAGATGCAGGGATTCAAGCGCCTCGGCGTGCTGGGGGACTGGCCGAACCACTACCGGACGATGACGTTCAAGGCCGAGGCCGACGAGATCCGGACGCTCGGCCGGATGATGGAGCGCGGATTCGTCTATCGCGGACTGAAGCCGGTGAACTGGTGCTTCGACTGCAACTCCGCGCTCGCGGAGGCGGAAGTCGAATACGTCGACAGGAAGACGCCTGCCGTCGACGTCGCCTTCGCGCTCGATGCGGCCGAGGAGGCGCGCGTCGCGAAGGCCTTCGGCGTCGCAGCGCTCGGAAAGCCGACGTCGACCGTGATCTGGACGACGACGCCGTGGACGATCCCGGCGAACCAGGCGCTCAACTTCCATCCGGACTTCGTCTACGCGCTCGTCGACTGCGGCGACCGCCTGCTGATCCTGGCACGCGACCTGGTCGAGGCCTGCCTCCAGCGCTACGGGCTCAAGGGGCGGATCGTCGGCGAATCCGAGGGCCGGGCGCTCGAGCGCGTCGCTTTCGTGCACCCGCTCGCGGCCGTGCACCCCGGATACCGGCGCGCCTCGCCCGTCTACCTCGGCAGCTATGTCACCGTGGACGCCGGCACCGGCATCGTCCATTCCGCGCCGGCCTACGGCGTCGAAGACTTCGATTCGTGCAAGTCGTACGGGATGGCGAACGACCAGATCCTGAACCCGGTCCAGGGCGACGGACACTACGCCGCGGATTTCCCGCTCTTCGGCGGCCTGAAGATCTGGGACGCGAATCCGAAGATCGTCGATGCGCTGCGGGTCGCCGGCAGCCTGCTGCACGCGTCGCAGCAGGAGCACAGCTACATGCACTGCTGGCGCCACAAGACGCCGCTCATCTATCGCGCCGCCTCGCAATGGTTCGTCCGCATGGACGGCGCGACGCGGGAATCGGCCGGCGTGATGCAGAAGGAGACGGTCGGCGAGACGCTGCGGCAGACCGCGCTGCGCGCCATCGAGCAGACCGGCTTCTATCCCGCCTGGGGCAAGGCGCGCCTGCACGGCATGATCGCGAACCGGCCTGACTGGTGCATCTCGCGGCAACGGAACTGGGGCGTGCCGCTGCCGTTCTTCATCCACAAGGCCACCGGACAGTTGCATCCGCGGACGCTCGAACTGCTCGAAAAGGCGGCCCAGGTCGTCGAGGAAGGCGGCGTCGAGGCGTGGAGCCGCGCGCGGATCGAGGACATCCTTCCGGCGCACGAGGCCGCGGAGTACGACAAGATCAACGACATCCTCGACGTCTGGTTCGATTCCGGCTCGACGCACCGCACCGTGATGCGCGGGTCGCACGCCGCCGCGCTCGCCTATCCGGCCGACCTGTACCTGGAGGGGTCCGACCAGCATCGCGGCTGGTTCCACTCGTCGCTGCTGATCGGTTGCGCCATCGACGGGCGCGCGCCCTACAACGGCCTGCTGACCCACGGCTTCGTCGTCGACGCGCAAGGGCGCAAGATGAGCAAGTCGCTCGGCAACGGCATCGACCCGCGCGAGCTCGCCGACCGGATGGGCGCCGAGATCATGCGACTGTGGGTCGCGTCGACCGACTACTCCGGCGAGATGTCGATCGGCGACGAGATCCTGAAGCGCGTCGTCGAGTCGTACCGGCGCATCCGCAACACGCTGCGCTTCCTGCTCGCCAACACCAGCGACTACGACGCCGCGGCGCACGCGGTCCCGGTCGAGCGGATGCTGGAGATCGACCGCTATGCGATCGCCCTCGCGGCGCAGGTCCAGGCCGAGCTCGTCGCCGCCTACGACCGCTACGAGTTCCACCCGGTCGCGGCCCGGCTGCAAACGTTCTGCTCCGAGGACCTCGGCGCGTTCTACCTCGACATCCTGAAGGACCGGCTGTACACCTGCGGCCCGGACTCGGTCGCGCGGCGCAGCGCGCAGACCGCGCTGTGGCACGTCACGTCCGCGCTGCTGCGGCTGATGGCGCCCTTCCTGAGCTTTACCGCCGAGGAGGCGTACGGAATCTTCAAGGGCGGCACGATGGACACGGTCTTCGCCGAGCTGTTCCACGAGTTGCCGGCCGTCCCGGGACACGAAGCGCTGCTCGCCAAGTGGGATCGCGTCCGCGCGATCCGGGCCGACGTGCAGCGCGCGATCGAGCCGCTGCGCGCCGCGGGACAGCTCGGCTCCTCGCTGCAGGCCGAGGTCGACGTCCACGTCCCGGGCGAGGATTTCGATCTTCTCGCGACGCTGGGCGACGAGCTGCGCTACGTGACGATCACGAGCCGGGCGACACTGCACCGTGGCGCGGACGGCTCGACGATCCGCGTCGACGTCACGCCCAGCACGCACGCCAAGTGCGAGCGCTGCTGGCACTGGCGGACCGATGTCGGCGCCGTCGCCGGGCATCCGACGATCTGCGGGCGCTGCGCGAGCAACCTGTTCGGACCCGGCGAAACGCGGGTGGTCGCCTGATGGCCTGGGGAAAGAGCGCGTCCGCAGGACGCAATCTCGCGCCGTGGCTCGGCGTCGCCGCGATCGTGATCCTGGCCGACCAGTACACGAAGCTCGTGATCGCGAAGGCATTCTCGCTCGGCGAGACGAGGCCGGTGACGTCGTTCTTCAGCCTCGTGCTGGCCTACAACCGCGGAGCCGCCTTCTCGATGTTCGACAACGCCGGCGGCTGGCAGAGCAAGGCCCTGCTGGGGGTCGGCGTCGCGGCTTCGCTGTTCATCCTCTACCTGCTGGCGCGCCACGGATCGCAGCGGCTCTTCGGCTGTGCGCTGGCGCTGATCCTGGGCGGCGCGCTGGGCAACGTCGTGGACCGGGTCGTACACGGGCACGTGATCGACTTCCTGCTCTTCCACTGGCGCGACTGGTATTTTCCGGCATTCAACGTCGCCGACAGCGCGATCAGCGTCGGCGCCGCGCTCCTGATCCTCGACGAGCTGCTGCGCGTTCGCCGTTCCCGCTGACGGCGACCTGCTAAATTGCCGCGGCAATTTCCTGGAGCCTCGATGGGCGACCTGGCGAACAAGCGGATCGTGCTCGGTATCACCGGCGGGATCGCGGCCTACAAGGCATGCGAACTGGCGCGTCGCCTCGGCGACGAGGGAGCCCTCGTCCAGGCCGTGATGACGCGCGGCGCGCAGCAGTTCGTCACGCCAACGTCGCTGCAGGCGCTGACGGGGCAGCCGGTGTTCACCGACGCCTGGGACGCGCGGATCGACAACAACATGGCGCACATCGAGCTGACGCGCGCAGCCGATGCGATCGTCGTGGCGCCGGCGACGGCGCATTTCATCGCGAAGGTCGCCCACGGCCTCTGCGACGACCTGCTCTCGACGATGGCGGTCGCGCGTCCGCGCCGCGGCTGTCCCCTGCTGCTGGCACCGGCGATGAACGTCGAGATGTGGGAGCACCCGGCGACCCAACGCAATGTCGCCCAGGCACGGGACGACGGCGTGGTGTTCAGCGGACCCGCGAGCGGCGACCAGGCCTGCGGCGAGGTCGGATTCGGCCGCATGCTGGAGCCCGCCCAGATCCTCGAAGACGTGATCGCGACGTTGCAGCCGAAGGTGCTGCAGGGTCGGCGCGTGCTGCTGACGGCCGGCCCGACCTTCGAGCCCATCGATCCGGTCCGCGGATTGACGAACCTCTCGTCGGGCAAGATGGGCTTCGCGATCGCCCGCGCGGCGCGCGAAGCGGGCGCCACCGTGACGCTGGTCGCCGGTCCGTGCGCGTTGCCCACGCCGCAGGGTGTCGAGCGATGCGACGTGCGAACCGCTGCCGAGATGCTGCAGCAGGTGATGGCGCGGACGGCCACCGTCGACGTCTTCATCGGCGTGGCTGCCGTCGCCGACTGGCACGTCGCGCGGACGAGCCCGCAGAAGCTCAAGAAGACCCCCGACGCGGAGCCGCCGGTCCTGCAACTGGTGCCGAACCCCGACATCCTCGCGGCCGTCGCCGCGCTTGAACGGCCGCCCTACTGCGTCGGCTTCGCGGCGGAGAGCGAGCGCCTGCTCGAGTCGGCGAAGGCGAAGCGGGTCCGGAAGCGGATTCCACTCATCGTCGGCAATATCGCGCAGGACGCCATCGGGTCGGACGCCTCCGCGCTCGTGCTGGTCGACGACCACGAGACGGTGGAGTTGCCCGCGGCCGGCAAGCTCGTGCAGGCGCGGCGCCTCGTCGCGGAGATCGCCCGGCGGCTCGGCGGCTCGCGGGCGGGCTGACGCGGTCCGCAGAGCCTGCGCGGCAGGAGTGCATGCCGTGCCGTGCCCTGGCGGGCGCGCCCTGCGGGTCCTCCCGTTCCTCAGGGCTGCGCGAGCCAACCGAGGACGACGCGCTGCACGAGTGCCGGCTTCTCGTTGAAGACGTCGTGGCCGCTTCCCGGGACGAACCACAGCGCCGAATCCGGGAGCGCCTGCAGGAGCTGCAGCGTGTGCGCCTCGCGGATCACGTCGTGGTCACCCGAGACGACCAGGGCCGGCCGTTCGACGCGGGCGAGGATGGCCAGACTCAGTTCGTCGGGCGTGGGGCGATTCAGCCACAGGTCCTTCAGCTGGCGGCCGAGGCTCGCCAGGCGTGCCCGCCCCTCCGGCGCGAGGCGCAGGATCGCCGCCCGGTCCGCAGCGCTGAACATCGTTTCCGGGTCGGTCTTGCGCAGGCCTGCGAGATCGCGTGCGCGATACCCGTCCGGGGCGAAATTCGCGCCGGCGGCAACGACGCGTCGCACGCAGTCCGGATGTCGCGCCGCCAGCATCAGCGCGATGATCGCGCCATCGCTCAACCCGACGACGTCGGCGCCACGCACGCCGAGCGCGTCGAGCACGCCGAACGTGTCCTCGGTCATCGCGGCGTAGGAAAGGCTGCCTTCGACGGCGGGGCTGTGCCCATGGCCCACCTGCTCGATCGCGATGACTCGATGGGTGGCCGCGAAGGCGTCGATCTGGTGGCCGAACGTCGTGGCGATCGTGGCGCCGCCGCCATGGAGCAGCAGCAGCGGCCGACCTTCGCCGCGGACTTCGTAATAGATCCGGTGGCCGTTGACCACCGCGAACGCGCCGGACTCCGCGGCGCCCGCCGGCGCGGCGGCGGCGATCGCAAGAACGATCAGCGCGGCGAACCGGAGCGCGAGCGCCACGGGCGCGCGACCGGCAATCCGGCGCCTCACGACCCCGACGCGGAGCCGGAAAGGCCGGTCGACCCGAAGCCGCCGACGCGTGCGCTCGGCGAATTGAACTCGTCGACGATGTCGAACCGCGGACGAACGATGGGCACGAAGACCATCTGCGCGATCCGGTCGCCCGGCTCGATGGCTATGCCGTCGCCGTCGCCCGCCGGATTCCGATTCCAGACGCTGACGAAGCACTGCTGCGTGTAGTCCGCGTCGATCACGCCGGTGCCGTTGCCGAGCACGAGCCCCCTCTTGTGGCCCAGCCCGGACCGCGGAAGGATCAGCGCGCAGTAGCCCGTGGCATTCATGTGCATGGCGAGACCCGTCGGGACGAGGATCGCGGGCGCCTGCGGGGCGACCACGACGCGGGCGTCGAGACAGGCGATGAGGTCGATGCCGGCCGCGAGCGACGTCTGGTAACGCGGCAGCCCCCACTGGTGCAGGCGCGGGTCGAGGACCTTGAGTTCGATGCGCGGCGTGTCGCTCATCCTGTCGTCATCCAACCGAAGGCCGGAGGAATGTCGCGGGTGGTGCGGCGCAGCACGTCGTCGTCACCCCGAAGGGCGCCGCGCCACGACACGCCGGCGCCCTTCACACGAGCCGCGCCGCAGGCGATCCGATCGCTACTCCGACAGGACGGGCTCGCCCCGCTCCGGAGCCGGGGCGTCGCCGCTGTCCGGCGGCGGGAAGTCGAGCTTGACGTTGTCGGCGTCGTCCAGGTCGACATTGACCTTTCCGCCGCCGATCAGCCGACCGAAAAGCAGTTCGTCGGCGAGCGCCTTGCGGATCGTGTCCTGGATCAGGCGGGACATCGGGCGAGCGCCCATCACCGGGTCGAACCCCTTCTTGGCAAGGTACTGGCGCAGCTTTTCGGAGAACGTGATCTCGACCTTCTTCTCGTTGAGCTGTTCCTCGAGTTGCATCAGGAACTTGTCGACGACGCGCAGGATGATTTCCTCGTCCAGCGCGCGGAAGCTGATGATCGCGTCCAGGCGATTGCGGAACTCCGGGGAGAACATGCGCCGGATTTCCGCCATCTCGTCGCCGACCTCGCGGGTGTTGCCGAACCCGATGGAACGCTTCTGCAGCGTCTCGGCGCCGGCGTTCGTCGTCATGATGACGATCACGTTGCGGAAGTCGGCCTTGCGGCCGTTGTTGTCCGTCAGCGTGCCGTGGTCCATGACCTGCAACAGGATGTTGAAGATGTCCGGATGCGCCTTCTCGATCTCGTCGAGCAGGAGCACCGCATGCGGTTTCTTGGAGATCGCCTCCGTCAGCAGGCCGCCCTGGTCGAAGCCGACGTATCCCGGAGGCGCGCCGATCAGCCGGCTCACGGCGTGGCGCTCCATGTACTCGGACATGTCGAAGCGGATCAGCTCGATGCCGAGGGTGAACGCGAGCTGCCGTGCGACCTCGGTCTTTCCGACGCCGGTGGGGCCGGAGAAGAGGAACGAGCCGATGGGCTTGTCGGGCTTGCCGAGTCCCGACCGCGCCATCTTGATCGCGGCCGCGAGCGCGTCGATCGCCGGATCCTGGCCGAACACGACGTTCTTCAGGTTCCGTTCGAGGTTCTTCAACTGCGTGCGATCGTCGCTCGAGACGGTCTGCGGCGGGATCCGGGCGATCTTCGCGATGATCTCCTCGACCTCGTTCTTGCCGACCGTCTTCTTGCGGCGCGACACCGGCAGGATCCGCTGCGCGGCCCCGGCCTCGTCGATGACGTCGATCGCCTTGTCCGGCAGGTGGCGGTCGTTGATGAACTTCGCCGAGAGCTCGGCGGCCGCGGTGATCGCCCCGGCGGAGTACTTGACCCCGTGGTGCTCCTCGAAGCGCGACTTCAGGCCCTTCAGGATCTCGATCGTCTGCGCGACGGTCGGCTCATTGACGTCGATCTTCTGGAAGCGCCGCGACAGCGCGTGGTCCTTCTCGAAGATGCCGCGGTATTCGTTGTACGTCGTCGCGCCGATGCACTTCAGCTGCCCGGTCGCGAGCGCCGGCTTCAGCAGGTTCGAGGCGTCCAGCGTGCCGCCCGACGCGGAGCCGGCGCCGATCAGCGTGTGGATCTCGTCGATGAAGAGGATCGCGCTCGGGTTCGCCTTCAGCTGCTTCAGCACCGCCTTGAGCCGCTGCTCGAAGTCGCCGCGGTATTTCGTGCCCGCCAGCAGCGAGCCCATGTCGAGCGAATAGACGCTCGACTTCTCGAGGATCTCCGGCACGTCGTTCTTCACGATGCGCCACGCCAGCCCCTCGGCGATCGCCGTCTTGCCGACGCCCGCCTCGCCGACGAGCAGCGGATTGTTCTTGCGCCGGCGGCACAGGACCTGGATCACGCGCTCGACCTCCGGCTCGCGCCCGATCAGCGGATCGATCTTGCCGTCGCGCGCCAGCTGGTTGAGGTTCTGCGTGTACTGCTCGAGCGGCGACGCCTGCTCGCGTCCTTCGCCGCCTTCCTGGTCGGTCTCGGCCGGCTGCTTCGCCTTCTCCTCGGCCTGCGGCGTCTTCGTGATGCCGTGCGAGATGAAGTTGACGACATCCAGGCGCGTGACACCCTGCTGGTGCAGGTAGTAGACCGCGTGCGAGTCCTTCTCGCCGAAGATCGCGACCAGCACGTTGGCGCCGGTCACCTCGCGCTTGCCGTTGGAGGTCGACTGCACGTGCATGATCGCCCGCTGGATCACGCGCTGGAAGCCCAGCGTCGGCTGCGTATCGGCCTCCGAATTGGGCGGCAGCACCGGCGTGTTGTCGGCGATGAAATTCTGCAGGCTCTTGCGCAGGTCCTCGATGTTGCATGCGCAGGCCTTGAGCACCTCGGCCGCCGACGGATTGTCCAGGAGCGCCAGAAGCAGGTGCTCGACCGTGATGAATTCATGCCTTGCCTGCCTGGCCTCGACAAAGGCCATGTGCAGGCTCACTTCGAGTTCCTGCGCAATCATGCTTCCTCCATCACGCACTGCAGCGGATGCTGGTGTTGGCGTGAATAGCTGCAAACCTGCTCGACTTTACTCGCCGCGATGTCGCGCGGGTAGACGCCGCAGACGCCACGACCCTCGTGGTGGACCTTCAGCATGATCTGCGTCGCCTGCTCCCGTCCCTTGCCGAAAAACTTCTGCAGCACGCCGACGACGAATTCCATCGGCGTGAAGTCGTCGTTGAGCAGCACGACCTGGTACATCCCGGGCGGCTTGACGCGGGTTGCCTGCTTCTCGACAACGACACCGTCACCCGACCGTTCAGTCATGACCGCATTCTGGAAAAGCGCGCCGTGCACGGAGCGTTACAAGCTTCGTGCCAATCATAAGTTAAAAACGGTTCGCCGCTCGCCGGCGGATACATATGATCATCCCAATCCGGTCGGGCAAACAACCGATCGGCAGTCCCCTCCCCGGGGGCTTGTCGAATCCGTGCCACACCGCGTTTTTACCCCGCGCGAACCCTTTCCGAAGCATGCGTTTTGCACCGCAAGCCGCCGGTATTCGACCGATCGTCGGAACGGCTGCGCGGACCCGGGGCGCCCGCACCCCGCCTCCCGGCGCCGACGTGACGGGTCCATAGGCTTGACGCGACGACGGATTTCCCAGAAGAATTGACCGCCGAAGTCATTCGACTTTCCGATCGGCCCGCCCCGCGGCGGGATCCGGCCGGAAGGCGCAGCGACGATGGCCCAACCGATCCCGGCGCAGAACCGGGCGGCCGCCGGCCCGACAGGCGGCCGTTGGCAAGAGCACCGACATTCCAATCAGCTGAGGAAGGGGTATGACAACCGGTACGGTCAAGTGGTTCAACGACGCCAAGGGTTACGGTTTCATCACGCCGGACGACGGGGGCGAGGACCTGTTCGCGCATTTTTCCGCGATCCAGGCAAGCGGTTTCAAGACGCTGAAGGAGGGGCAGAAGGTCGTATTCGAGGTGGTCCAGGGGCCGAAGGGCAAGCAGGCGTCGAACATCACACCGTCCTGAACTTCCCGAGCGATTGCCCGCGCGCCCGCGCGGAAATGAAAAGCCCCGCAGCTGCGGGGCTTTTCATTTCCGCGGGCCGCCGCGGGCCGCGCCGCTACATCTGGGCGATCATCGCCGCGCCGAAACCGGAACACGAGAGCTGCGTGGCGCCGGGCATCAGGCGCGCGAAGTCGTAGGTGACGGTCTTGTTAAGAATCGCCTTCTCCATCGAGCGGATGATGAGGTCGGCGGCCTCCGTCCAGCCCATGTGCCGCAACATCATTTCCGCGGACAGGATTTCCGAGCCGGGGTTCACGTAGTCCTTGCCGGCGTACTTCGGCGCGGTGCCGTGCGTGGCCTCGAACATCGCCACGGTGTCGGACAGGTTCGCCCCGGGCGCGATCCCGATGCCGCCGACCTGCGCCGCGAGCGCATCGGAGACGTAGTCGCCGTTCAGGTTCAGCGTCGCGATGACGTCGTACTCGGCCGGGCGCAGCAGGATCTGCTGCAGGAACGCGTCGGCGATCACGTCCTTGACGACGATCTCGCCGTGCGCGGCCTTGATCGACATCCACGGGCCGCCGTCGAGCAGTTGCGCGCCGAACTCGCGCTGCGCCAGCGCGTAGCCCCATTTCGCGAACGCACCCTCGGTGAACTTCATGATGTTGCCCTTGTGCACGAACGTCACGGACTTGCGCCGGTTGTCGATCGCGTACTGGAGCGCCTTGCGCACGAGGCGCTCGGTGCCCTCGCGCGAGACCGGCTTGATGCCGATGCCCGAGGTCGCCGGGAAGCGGATCTTGCGCACGCCGAGTTCGTTCTGCAGGAAGGCGATCAGCTTGCGCGCCTTGTCGGTCTCCGCCTCGTACTCGATCCCGGCGTAGATGTCCTCCGAGTTCTCGCGGAAGATGACCATGTCCGTCTTTTCCGGCTCCTTCACCGGGCTGGGGACGCCCTGGAAATAGCGCACCGGGCGAAGGCAGACGTACAGGTCGAGTTCCTGCCGCATCGCCACGTTGATCGAGCGGATGCCGCCGCCCACGGGCGTCGTGAGCGGGCCCTTGATCGATACGACGTATTCGCGGACGGCCGCCAGCGTCTCCTCCGGCAACCAGACGTCGGGACCGTAGATCCGCGTCGACTTCTCGCCGGCAAAAATTTCCATCCAGACGATCCTGCGCTTCCCGCCGTAGGCCTTCGCCACCGCAGCGTCGACGACCTTGAGCATCACCGGCGTGATGTCGACCCCGGTGCCGTCGCCCTCGATGTACGGAATGATGGGCTGGTCCGGCACGTTGAGCGTGTTGTCGGCGTTGACAGTGATCTTCTGGCCCTGGTCGGGGACCTTGATGTGCTGGTACATGGAAGCTCCGGGAATCGTCGCGCGGATGGCAGAATCGGAAAGCGCCGGATCGGGATCGGCGGCATCGGTGAAGTGCGGGCCGGCGTCGCGGGGCCGACGCAGGATCATCGCGATTCTAGCGCGCAGGCCCTTTGCGCCCCGTCAAGGGGCGCAGCGTCAACGCGGGCGAACAATCCCGCGTTAAGGCCTTTTCGCTTCGTCTTGCCGCACTTGTCGATCATGCCGTCAGCACGGACGCGGACGGACCGGGAAAGGATGTGAAATGCAGAAGTCGTTGGGTTTCGTCGTGTCGGCCTTGTTGACCAGCGTCGCGCTGGCGCAGACGACCGCCACGCCCTCGCAACCCACGGCGGCGCCGCCGAAGCCGATCACCGGGAACATCGCGCCGGCTGCGCCCGTCGGCGCGCCACCCGCGACCGTGCCCGGCTCCGCCGCGGGCGCCGCCGGCGGCTCGCCGACGAGCGCGCCATCGGCGACGGGCCGCGTCGGCGATGCTCCGCCGGCCGCGGCGCCGACGACGACCGGCACCTCCGCGAGCCCGGCCGATACCGCGACGAAACCGAAGGCAAAGTCCAAGGGCAGCAGCAACTCCGGCAAGAGCAGGAAGAAGAAAAAGCACAAGTCGACCAAGGCGAAGTCGTCGACCGCGTCGAAGCATTCGAAGTCGAAGTCGAGCGCGAAGCCGTCGCCCGCCGGCAGCAACCCGTGACGACGCGTTGGCCGGCTGCGAAGGCCGCCGCGGCGTGGATCGCGGTAGCAGCGCTCGCCGCCGCGGCGCAGGCCGCCGCGGCGCGGACCGTCCAGCTGACGGCCGGAATCCACGTGATCACGGCGGAGGTCGCCGACAACGAGCCGGCGCGCCTGCAGGGATTGATGCATCGCGAGGGCCTGGCGCCGAACCACGGGATGCTGTTCGTCTTCGAGCGGCGCGCCACGCAATGCATGTGGATGCGCAATACGCTGATCCCGCTCGCCGTGGCCTTCATCGACGACGACGGGACGATCGCCAACGTCGAGGAGATGGAGCCGCGCACCGACGCGTCGCACTGCGCGAAGCACCCGGTGCGCTATGCGCTCGAGATGAGCGGCGGCTGGTTCAAGGCGCACGGCATCGGCGCCGGCTCGAGGATCAACCAGCTGGCGCAGCCGTGACCGATTCGGCGCCGCGCGGCGCCGAATCGGTCAGGCCTTCGAGGCCGCGTCCGGATCAGCCGAAGTTTCGGGCCGCGAAATCCCAGTTCGCGAGGCTCGCGAGGAACGTCTCGACGAACTTCGGCCGCGCATTGCGGTAGTCGATGTAGTACGCGTGTTCCCAGACGTCGATCGTCAGCAGCGGCTTGTCGGACGTCGTGAGCGGCGTGCCCGCATTGCTCGTGTTGACGATGTCGACCGAGCCGTCCGCCTTGCGCACGAGCCAGGTCCAGCCGGAACCGAAATTGCCCACCGCGCTCTTCGCGAACGCCTCCTTGAATGCGGCGAACGAACCCCACTTCGCGGTGATCGCCGCGGCGAGCGCGCCGCCCGGTTCGCCGCCGCCGCCCGGCTTCAGGCTGTTCCAGAAGAAGGTGTGGTTCCAGACCTGCGCGGCGTTGTTGAAGATCCCGCCGCTCGACTTGCGAACGATGTCCTCCAGGCCCAGGTTCTCGAACTCGGTCCCCTTGGCGAGGTTGTTGAGGTTCGTGACGTAGGCCTGGTGGTGCTTCCCGTAGTGGAACTCGAAGGTTTCCTTCGAGATGTGCGGCGCCAGCGCGTCGGTCGCGAACGGCAGCGGCGGAAGTTTGTGTTCCATCGGTGAGATTCCTTGTCGGTGGGACGTCGAGGCCCGGAATTCTAGGGCCTGTTCAGGGTCGCGACGCGGGCGCGCCGGGTGCGTACCCTGCAAGCGTCAACCTGCGCTACCGCGGCGGTCCCTCCGCGAGCGGCGACTGTTCCACCTTGACGGCGGCGTGGCCTTGCGCGAACCGGATCGACAAGGACTCGCCGGCGGCCACGTCGATGGCCCGCGTGACGATCCGGCCCTCGCCGTCGCGCACGATGCTGTAGCCGCGGCCCAGCACGCGGTCGACGTCGAGCTGTGCGAGCGCACGCGACAGCAGGTCGACGCGGAGCGACAGCGCCGGCACCGCACGAGCGACCGCGGCACGCAGCCGCTCGCGCCCCGCCACGACGTCCTGCGACAGGCGCGCCGTCGCCGGCCTCGCGCGCGTCAACGCAAGCTTCGCGGCCTGCAGCTCGCGCTGCCCACGGACGAGTGCGTTGCGAACCGCGCGCGCGGCGCGTCCGTCCAGGTCCTGGATCCGCGTGCGCAGGCCCCGCAGCGGCCCGTGCGCCGACGACAGCACGCGCTGCGCAATGTCCAGCCGCTGCGCGCGCGCCTGCGCCGCGTGCCGCACCCATTGCGCCAACGCGCGCCGCCGACGATCGACGGCCTCGAGGAGGCCGGCGCGATCCGGCGCGGCCAATTCCGCGGCGGCCGTCGGCGTCGGCGCGCGGACATCGGCGGCGAAATCGGCAATCGTGAAATCCGACTCGTGGCCGACGCCGACGATGACCGGCACCCGGCAATCCCGGATCGCGCGGGCGACGACTTCCTCGTTGAATGCCCACAGGTCCTCGATCGAACCGCCGCCGCGGACGAGCAGCAGCACGTCGGCGTCGGCGCGGCGCGAGGCCGTCGCGAGGCCGTCCGCGATGCGCTCGCCGGCGCCGCTGCCCTGCACGGGAACCGGATAGACGACGACGCGCGCATACGCCGCGCGTCGCGCGAGCGCCGCAAGCACGTCGTGCAGCGCGGCCGCCTGCAGCGACGTCACGACGCCGATCGTGCGCGGCACCGAGGGGGGTACCCGTTTGCGCGAGGCATCGAACAGCCCCTCCGCGGCCAGGCGGTCGCGCAGTCGCAGGAACTCCTCGAACAGGCGTCCGCCGCCGGAACGCGCGAGCGACTCCACCGTGAGCTGGAATTCGCCCCGCGGCTCGTAGAGTCCGACCTGCGCGACGACCTCCACCTCGTCGCCGTCGCGGGGCGCCGGATTGACGAGCATGTTGCGGCTGCGAAACATCACGCATCGGACCTGGGCCTGCTCATCCTTCAGCATGAAGTACCAATGCCCGCTCGCGGCGCGGGTCATCCCGCGAATCTCGCCGCGAACCCGCACCAGGCGAAGGTGCCGCGATAACAATCCAGCAACGGCGCGGTTCAGCGCGGAAACCGTGAGCGGAACCCGCGTGGATTCTGGCTTTGCGTCGTCGAACTCAGGATTCATGCGGCATTCCGGCCGAAAACCTGTCCACATCGTGGCGGCGACCGCGTGGATGGGGCTCGATCCGCCAGGGCACGTTCAGGATTCGCTTCAAGTATCTGATTTTCAAAGATTATATGGGCTGCCAATTCCCTGTGCAGCGATGTGGAATCCAGTGCTGGCGCGGGTTTCCGGTGCCCTTCCGCGAGTTATCAACAAAGTTATCCACAAATCGTGTGGACAGATGACCGGACGGCGACCGCAAGGTACCAAGTTTCCGCGAGGGACGGTCCCGCGGTCCCTCAAGGCGGAATTGCCGATTCCGCGGCGACGCGCGCCCGCGACGAGGAGTTCGAACGTCGCAGCCACTACACTGCGCCCCTCCGCAAGACCCCTTGGCAAACTCGAATCCGGAATCGCCTCCGCGCTTCGCAACCGAAGGACCCGCGCCTTGCTTTCGATAGTCCAATCCCTCGGCTGGCCCGTCTGGCCGCTGATCATCGCATCGGTCGTGGCCCTCGCCCTGATCATCGAGCGTGGCGTCGCGCTGCGCGCCTCGCGCATCACGCCGGCCAAGCTGCTGGACGACGTGCTGGGGCTGCACGCGCGCGGCGCGGTCAACGGCGAGGTGCTCGGCAAGCTGGAGCGCAGTTCACCGCTCGGGCGCATCCTGGCCGCCGGCCTGCGCAACGCCGAAGCCGGGCGCGAGGCGGCGCTGCAGGCCGTGGTGGCCGCCGGCAACCAGGCCACGCATGAACTGTCGCGCTACATGACGCTGCTCGGATCGATCGGCTCGATCGCGCCGCTGCTGGGGCTGTTCGGCACCGTGATCGGCATGATCGAGATCTTCGCCGCGCAGCAGATCGGCTCGAGCCCGCAGCAGCTCGCCCACGGCATCTCGGTGGCGCTTTACAGCACCGCGTTCGGGATCATCGTCGCCGTCCCGTCGACGCTGGCCTACCGCCAGTACCGGTCGCGCATCGACGACCTCATCGTCGAGATGGAAGACCAGGCGCAGCGCATGATCGAGACGCTGTTCGCGCCCAAGCGCGCGGCGCGCGAAGCGACGACATGAAGTTCCGGCGCCCGCTCGCCGAGGAGCCGGAGATCAACCTGATCCCGTTGATCGACGTCCTGCTGATCGTCGTCATCTTCCTCGCGGTGAGCACGACCTATTCGCGCTTTTCCGAACTGCAGATCGAGCTGCCTTCGGCCGACGCGACCCGGCCGCCGGTGCGTCCGTTCGAGGTCCAGGTCGCGGTGACCGCGGATGGCCGGTACGCGGTCGCGCACACCGTCGTCATGCAGACCGAACCGGGCGCGCTGGCGCTGCTCCTGAAGCGCGCGGCGGAAGGGCAGACCGACCCGGTGGTCGTCATCAACGCCGACGCGCAGGCGCCGCACCAGGCCGTCGTGACGATGCTCGAGGCGGCGCGCCTGGCCGGGCTGGCGCACATCAGCTTCGCCACCCAGCGCCAATCCGCTCCGTGACCAGCCGATGAGCTGGCGGACCCCCGCGGAGCGCTGGGCGCATGCGGTCTGGCGCCGGCGCGGCCTGACGGCGCGCCTGCTGTGGCCGCTCGGGCTGCTGCATCGGGCCTGGCGCCGGTTCATGGGCTGGCGCTACCAGGTCGGGCTGGCGCGGGCCAGCGCGGTCGGCGTCCCCGTGATCGTCGTCGGGAACCTCTATGTCGGCGGCACCGGCAAGACGGCGCTCGCGATCGCGCTCGTCCGCCAGCTGGCGGCGCGCGGCTGGCACCCGGGCGTCGTCGCGCGCGGCTACGGGACAAGCGCCGGCGAGGCGCGACGCATCGATCCGCAGGGCGACGTGCGGCAGTTCGGCGACGAGCCGCTCGAGATCGCGCGGGCGACCGGCGTGCCGGTCGCGGTCGGGCGCGATCGTGCGGCCGCCGCCCGCCTGCTGGCTCGCGGCGGCGGCGCGGGCCCGTCGCAGGGCCAAGGCGATTGCGACGTCATCATCGCGGACGACGGCCTGCAGCATTACGGCCTGGCGCGCGACTTCGAGATCGCGGTCGTCGACGATCGCGGCTGGGGCAACGGCTGGCTGCTGCCCGCCGGTCCTCTGCGCGACCCGCCCAAGCGCCTCGCGTTCGTCGATGCCGTCGTGTTCAACGGCGCCGCGCCGACCGTGCGCGTCTATTCGCCGTTCTACGCGCTGGAAACCGAGGTTCGCGAAGCGTGGTCGCTGACGCGGCCGTCGCAGCGCATCGCGCTGGCCGAGCTGCGCCGCCAGCAGGTCGACGGCAAGCTGCAGCTGCTCGCCGCCTGCGGGATCGGCAACCCGCGGCGCTTCTTCCAGATGCTCGCGGCGGCGGGCCTCGACGTCGAGGAGCTTGCGCTGCACGACCACTACCCCTACGCCGACGATCCGTTCGCGGCGCGTCGCCACGACCGGGTGCTGATCACCGAGAAGGACGCCGTAAAATGCGCCGTCTCGCCGTCGATCGCGCAGGATCCGCGGATCTGGGTCGTGCCGCTGCACAGTCGGATCGACGAGCGACTGATCGACCTGATCGAGTCGAGGATCGGAAAGGCACCCCACGATGGACCCGCGCCTGCTTGACATACTCGTCTGTCCCGTGACGAAGGGACCGCTCGAGTACGACCGCCAGCACCAGGAACTCGTCTCGCGCGCTGCCGGCCTCGCGTTTCCGATCCGCGACGGCATTCCGATCATGCTCGAGTCCGAAGCCCGCCGCCTGGACGGCGGCGCGCCGGCGCCGCGATAGGCGCGGACGCGTGGGTGCCGACGACGGCAACCGCGGCAGCGACCACGCGGGCGCCTTCGACGTCCTCGTTCCGGCGCGCTTCGGATCGACGCGCCTGCCCGGCAAGGCACTGGCGGACCTCGGGGGAACGCCGATGGTCGTGCGCGTGGCGCGCCGGGCCGCCCGGGCCGGCGCGCGACGCGTGGTCGTCTGCACCGACGATGCGCGCATCGTCGCGGCGTGCGGCGCGGCGGGCGTCGAATCGGTGCTGACTTCCGCGGCGCACGCCACCGGGACGGACCGGCTGGCGGAAGCGTGCTCGATCCTCGGCCTCCCGGGCGACGCGATCGTCGTCAACGTCCAGGGCGACGAGCCGCTGATGCCGCCGGCGATCATCGAAAGCGTCGCCGCGCTGCTGCGCGCGCGCACGGATTGCGAGATCGCCACCGCCGCGCATCCGCTTCGTGATGCCGCGGAATTCTTCAATCCCAACGTCGTCAAGGTCGTCGTCGACCACCGCGATCGGGCGTTGCTGTTCTCGCGCGCGCCGATTCCGTGGGCTCGCGACGCCTTCGCCGGCGGCGGCCGGCCCGCCGCGCTGCCGCCCGAGTTGCCGGCGTGGCGCCATGTCGGCCTCTACGCCTATCGCGTGCGCTTCCTGCTGCAGTACCCGCGGCTGCCGCAGGTGCCGATCG
Organism: Burkholderiaceae bacterium; assembly: GCA_035524275.1. Taxonomy (GTDB): domain Bacteria; phylum Pseudomonadota; class Gammaproteobacteria; order Burkholderiales; family Burkholderiaceae_F; genus DATKPC01. The sequence goes on along the minus strand of DATKPC010000094.1, from coordinate 10,712 downwards.
AGCGGCTCGAGAGCCTCGAGCAGCTTCGCGCGCTCTGGCATGGCCACGGGATCGTCGTCGCGCGGCTGCGCGAGCCGTTGCCGCCGGGCGTCGACACCGCCGAGGACCTCGAAGCGGTGCGCGCGCTGATCGCCGCGGGCGCGGCGGCGTGATCCTTCAGGTTCGGGCGAAAGGCGATGCGGCGTCGCACCAAGGACGCGCGCCATCGGCGACCGGGTCGTTGTATTTTCGCCGCACCGGGCGGCGACGGGATGCCACGCGGAATCGTTAGAATCCGGCCCGCGCCCGCCTTGTCAGGCTGCCGTCAGCCCCGCAGGTAGAATCCCCCGTTTGCAGCGACCGGGACGAGCGCGGATTCCGCGTACTTGAACCTGCACGGTGGTCGGCGGCCGGTCCGGGGCCGTGCGGGCGGATGACGCTGCGCGGATGGCGCCTCGCCGTGGCCTGCCGCAAGAAGAAGAACCACGACGAACAGCACCAGGGCAACGAGGACCGCGCCAGCGTGCCGGCGCAAGACGAGCCGCGCCGAGACGCGGTGATGACGGGAGACTTCAGGCGATGCGCATCATCCTGCTCGGTCCGCCGGGCGCCGGCAAGGGAACCCAGGCCGCGTTCATCAAGGATCACTTCGGGATCTGCCAGATCTCGACCGGCGACATGCTGCGCGCCGCCGTCAAGGCCGGTACGCCGCTCGGGCTCGCCGCGAAGAGCGTGATGGACTCGGGCCAGCTCGTCTCCGACGACATCATCATCGGGCTCGTGAAAGAGCGCCTGACGGCCCCGGATTGCCAGTCCGGCTACCTTTTCGACGGCTTCCCGCGGACGATCCCGCAGGCCGACGCGCTGAGAAACGCGGGCGTCGGCCTCGACGTCGTGCTCGAGATCAAGGTTCCCGACGCCGACATCGTGGAGCGCATGAGCGGTCGCCGGGTCCACCTGCCGAGCGGCCGCACGTACCACGTTCGCTTCAACCCGCCGAAGCTGGCGGGTCGCGACGACGCCACCGGCGAGCCGCTGATCCAGCGCGACGACGACAAGGAAGACGTCGTGCGCAAGCGCCTCGAGGTCTACCACGCGCAGACCAGCGTGCTCGTCGACTACTACGCCAAGTGGGCTGCGAGCGGCGATCCGCGCGCGCCGCGCTTTCGCGACGTCTCCGGCGTCGGCAGCGTCGACGACATCCGCGCCCGCGTGTTCACCGCACTGACCTGAGCCTCGTTCGCGACCGGCCTGCGCCGCGCGCGGCCGGCCCGAACCCGTTCGCCGAATTTTGACGATTCGATAAGGAGAATCCCCCCATGTCGTCCGGACTGATCCTGGCGCTCGCCTGCGGCCTCGCGGCCGTGGTCTTCGGCGCGATTTCGATCTCCTGGATCCTGAAACAGGATGCAGGCAATGCGCGCATGCAGGAGATCGCCGCCGCGATCCAGCAGGGCGCCCAGGCGTACCTGAGCCGCCAGTACCGCACGATCGCCGTCGTCGGCGTCGTCCTCGCGATCGTGATCGCGATCATCCCGCAGCTGGGGCTGAAGACGGCGATCGGGTTCGTGCTCGGATCGGTCCTGTCGGGCGTCGCCGGCTTCATCGGCATGAACGTCTCGGTGCGGTCCAACGTCCGCACCGCGCAGGCGGCGACGCGCGGGCTCAATCCGGCGCTCGACATCGCGTTCCGCGGCGGCGCGATCACCGGGCTGCTCGTCGTCGGCCTCGGGCTGATCGGCGTCGCGGGCTTCTACGCCGCGCTCGGCGTCGGCAGCAGCAGCGACCTGCGCGCATCCCTGCATCCGATGATCGGCTTCGCGTTCGGCGCCTCGCTGATCTCGATCTTCGCGCGGCTCGGCGGCGGCATCTTCACCAAGGGCGCGGACGTCGGCGCGGACCTCGTCGGCAAGGTCGAGGCGGGGATCCCGGAGGACGATCCGCGCAACCCGGCGGTGATCGCCGACAACGTCGGCGACAACGTCGGCGACTGCGCCGGGATGGCGGCGGACCTGTTCGAGACGTTCGCGGTCACCGTGATCGCGACGATGCTGATCGGCGCCTTCGCGCTGAAGGGGCTCGGCGAGCGCGCGCTCGTCTATCCGCTGGCGCTGTCCGGCGTCTCGATCCTCGCGTCGATCGTCGGCTGCTACTTCGTCAAGGCGCGGGAGGGCGGCAAGATCATGAACGCGCTCTACCGCGGGCTGATCGTCGCCGGCGTCCTGGCGCTGGTGCTCATCTATCCGGTCACGACGTGGCTGCTGGGCGACGTCGCCTCGGCCGACGCTTCGCTGTCGACGATGCGGATCTACGGCGCCGCCGTCATCGGCCTGGTGCTCACCGCCGCGCTCGTCTACATCACGGAGTTCTATACCGGCACCGACTTCGCGCCGGTCAAGTACGTCGCGAAGGCTTCGACGACGGGACACGCGACCAACATCATCGCCGGCATCGCGGTCTCGATGAAGGCCACGGCGTGGCCCGTGATCGCGATCTGCATCGCGATCATCGCGTCGCACGCGCTCGCCGGGCTCTACGGGATCGCGATCGCCGCGACCGCGATGCTGTCGATGACCGGCATCGTCGTGGCGCTCGATGCCTACGGGCCGATCACCGACAACGCCGGCGGCATCGCCGAGATGGCGGAGCTGCCGCCGGCCGTCCGCAACATCACCGACCCGCTCGACGCCGTCGGCAACACGACGAAGGCGGTCACGAAGGGCTATGCGATCGGTTCGGCCGGCCTCGCGGCGCTCGTGCTCTTCGCCGACTACACCCATTCGCTCGACCAGTTCGGCATCCACGCGATGTTCGACCTCACGAACCCGAAGGTCATCGTCGGCCTGTTCATCGGCGGCCTGATCCCCTACCTTTTCGGTGCGATGGCGATGGAAGCGGTCGGGCGCTCCGCCGGCTCGGTCGTCGAGGAGGTTCGGCGCCAGTTCCGCGAGATCAAGGGGATCATGGAGCGGACCGCGAAGCCGGACTACAGCCGCGCAGTCGACATGCTGACGACGTCCGCGATCAAGGAAATGATGATCCCGTCGCTGCTGCCGGTGCTCGTGCCGATCGTCGTCGGCCTGCTGCTCGGCCCCGAGGCGCTGGGCGGCGCGCTGATGGGCACGATCGTGACCGGCCTCTTCGTCGCCATTTCGATGACGACCGGCGGCGGCGCGTGGGACAACGCGAAGAAGTACATCGAGGAAGGAAACTTCGGCGGCAAGGGATCCGACGCCCACAAGGCGGCCGTCACCGGCGACACGGTCGGCGACCCCTACAAGGACACGGCAGGCCCGGCGGTCAATCCGCTAATCAAGATCATCAACATCGTCGCGCTGCTGATCGTGCCGGTCGTGGCCGCCGTCCATGGCGGCAAGCCGGCGGAAGCGAGCGTCGCGATGCCGGCGGCCGCGCCGGCGGCGGCGGCCGCCCTGGCGACGAAGCTCTACTTCGACCTCGGCAAGGCCGACCTGCCGGCCGATGCGCAGGGCAAGCTCGCCGCCGTCGTCGACGCCGCGAAGATCAACGCCGGCGCGAAGGTCGTGATCTCCGGCTTCCATGACGCGTCCGGCGATGCGCAGCAGAACGCGGAGCTCGCCAAGCAGCGCGCCATCGCGGTTCGCGACGCGCTGGCGGCGGCCGGCGTCGCTGCCGACCGCATCGAGCTGCAGAAGCCGCAGGAGACCGTCGGCGGCACCGACCCGGCGGAAGCCCGCCGCGTCGAAGTCACGGTCCGCTGAGCCGGGAGCCGCCATGTTCGACGACCAGGACGCCGAGATCAACGTCGCCATCGGGATGGTCCTCGGCGTCGCGATCTTCGTATCGCTGATGGTCATCGGCGTCGCGCTGTCGGTCGGCGGAACGTTCAGTCCGTCGTCGGCGACCGTCGCGGCGCCCGCCGTTCCCGCCGCCGCGGAGCCCGTGGTAGCGGCACCGGCCGCGCCCGCGGCCGCCGTCGGTACCGTGAAAATCTATTTCGAACTGGGCGCCGCGGCACTCCCGGCGACGGCGCCGGGCGAACTCGCGCCGATCGTCGCCGCCCTGCAGGGGAAACCGGAATCGCATGCGGTCATCTCCGGCTTCCATGACGCCAGCGGCAACGCGCAGTCCAATGCGGAACTCGCGAAGCAGCGCGCATTGGCCGTGCGCGACGCGCTCGTCGCGGCGGGCGTCGCGGCGGAGCGCGTGGATCTCGAGAAGCCGCAGGTAACCACCGGCGGTTCGGACCCGGCCGAGGCGCGCCGCGTCGAGGTTTCGATCCGCTGACGAGGAGGATCCGGCGGCGAGCGCTGCAACGTTCGCCGCTTGCTATAAAATGCGCGCTTGGCGCGTGGCGACCGGGCAGCTCGAACGGGTGCCGCGCGTGGCCGTATCGGGGGTATAGCTCAGTTGGTAGAGCAGCGGACTCTTAATCCGTAGGTCCAAGGTTCGAATCCTTGTGCCCCTACCAGTCATCTCAAATTGCCACGTCATTCCTTCCCCGTCTGGAGCTCCTGCTCCAGGGCTTTCGGGCTCAAGATGACGGGCGCCGTCGCCGTGCTCCAGACCGCAGCCGGCGAAATTCGCAAGACCATCTGATCACGGCCTGCGCACCGACCGATGCACCGCCGGCATCGAATTCAAGTCGCATTTCGTCGTGAATTCGCGGACTGGCGCCGCTGGTGGGCGAGGGCCGTCGTGATGGTTTCGGCCGCCGCGGCCGGTCTCGCGGTGGTTGGATTCACGCGACTGACCGAGCAGGCGCTTCAAGTCTTCTTCCGCTTCGACGATTCGGTACCGTGGATGGCGCTTGCGTGGATGCCCGCCAGCGCCTTCGGCATCGCTTGGCTCACGAGGCGTTACGTGCCCGGCGCGGGAGGATCCGGGATCCCGCAGGTCATCGCCGCACTGTCCGGTTCGGTAGCGACGGAACGAATGGGATTGTTCGTCTCGCTGCGCTTGACGGTGGCCAAGATCCTGCTGACGAGCTGGGGCCTGCTGGCGGGACTTTCGCTGGGGCGCGAAGGGCCGTCGGTCCAGATCGCGGCCGGCATCATGCTTGCAGGCCGGCGCTGGCTGCCGCGGCGGTCGGCCGTCAGCGAACACGGGCTGCTCGTCGCGGGGGGCGCGGCCGGCATCGCGGCAGCCTTCAACACGCCGCTGGCCGGCGTCATGTTCGCCATCGAGGAGCTGTCGCGAACGCCCGAGCAACGCAGCAGTGGCCTGCTGATCACCGGCATCGTCCTGGCCGGAATCGTCGCCGTCTCGATCAACGGGAACGAGACTTACTTCGGCATGATCCGGGTCCATGGACTTGGCATCGGCATGTTGCTCCCGGGCGTCGGTGTCGCACTGGCCAGCGGCATCGCGGGCGGACTGTTCGCACGCCTGCTCATCGCCTCGCTGGGTGGCAGGTCGCCCGACCGCGCGACCCGCTGGCGCTCGCGGCATCCTGCGGCGTTCGCCGCCGCCTGCGGCCTGGCCTGCGCCGTCATCGGCCTCGTGACCCGCGGCGCCACGTTCGGCAGCGGCTACACACTGACCCGTTCGATGCTCGAGGGGCAGGAATCCGTGCCGACGGGCTACACGTTCTTCAAGTTCGTCGCCACATGGCTGACGACGTGGTCCGGCGTCCCGGCAGGAATCTTCGCCCCCTCCCTGGCCATCGGAGCGGGGATCGGCAATGGATTCGCGGAATGCTTCCACCTGGACCAACCCGCGGCGCTGATCGCCCTCGGAATGGCCGGATTCCTGGCCGCCGTCACGCAGGCGCCCCTGACCGCGTTCATCATCGTGATGGAGATGGTCGATGGCCATTCGATGGTCCTGACGCTGATGGCCTGTTCGCTCGCGGCCAGCGCGATTTCACGCGTCCTTACGCGGCCGCTGTACGGGAGCCTCGCGGAGGTCCAACTGCTGCGGCTGGCCCCTCGCGCTGCGTCCCCAACGGGCGGCGCGACGCCGGTCGACACACCCACGTGACGGATCGTCCGCGGGCACGAGATCCGGTACCGGGCGCGCCCGAAGCTGCGAACCTCCACCGACACCGGCTGGGGTCGACCCGAAGGTGCGTCGTGCCAGCCTGCGCAGAGGCGACTCCCGAGTGTTCCCACCAAAGTGTTCAGGTACAGTGTCGGCCCGCGGCGCAGAACCCGTGCGGCGACGCGATCTGGCGTTCCTCGATCTGGCGTTCCTGAAAATGGCATTGATTTGTCGATCCAAGGTTCGATGCCTTGTGTCCGATTCAGTCCGTCGTCCCACGTCGCCTCCCTCCCATTCCGGGGTTCGACCTGCTGGCATGCGTTCGCGCGGATGCGCCCGTCGACCGGGGCCGCGTGACGTCCGACCGGCGGCCGGAGGAGCGGCGATCCATCGCGTGAACAGGCCCTAGACTGATCCGATGCGTCTCGACTGGATTCCGGCGCAGCGCGGCGATTCGCTCAAGCAGGTCGACACGCCGGCGCTGATCCTCGATCTCGACAAGTTCGAAGCGAACCTGACGCGGATGGCGCAGGCCGCGGCGAGCAGCGCCGTCCGCCTGCGGCCGCATGCGAAGACCCACAAGTGCGTCGAGATCGCGCGCCGCCAGATCAATGCGGGCGCGGTCGGAATCTGCGTGCAGAAAATGGGCGAAGCCGAGGTCTTCCTGGGCGGCGACATCCCCGACGTGCTGATCACGAACGAGATCGCCGGCGACCAGAAACTGCGTCGCCTCGCGCAACTGGCGCGTCGCTTCACCGATTCGAAGCTTGGCGTCTGCGTCGACGACGCCGAATCCGCGCGACGCCTGGCGACGCTGTGCGCCGAAGAGCAGGCGCGCCTGGACGTCTATGTCGAAGTCGACGTCGGACAGAATCGCGGCGGTGTTCCGGACGCCGAGGTGGCCGTCCAGGTGGCACGCGTCGTGGCCGCCAGCGGCTTCCTGCACCTCGCCGGGCTGCATGCGTACGCCGGCTCCGCGCAGCACCGCCGCGGAGCCCCGGAGCGACGCGCTGCCGTGAAGCACGCGGCCGCGCGCGCCGCCGAGGTGCGCGACGCCCTCGTCGCGGCCAACCTCTCGTGCGACGTGATCACCGGCGGCGGCACCGGGACATTCCCGTACGACGCCACGAGCGGCGTCTACAACGAGATCCAGCCCGGTTCGTACCTCTTCATGGACGTCGACTACAAGCGCAACGAGCAGGATCCGGACGCCCCGGTGTTCGACAACGCGCTGTTCGTGCTGACGACGGTCATGAGCCAACGCGGCGAACGCGCGACACTGGACGCCGGGCTCAAGGCGTTTTCGACCGATTCGGGTCCGGCGCGACCGACGTTCGACGGCTGGCGCGTGCACTCCGTTTCCGACGAACACACCGTGCTGACCCGGATCGCCGACGGCGGCCCGGCCATCAAGATCGGGGCGAAGGCGCTGCTGGTCCCGGGGCACTGCGACCCGACGGTGAACCTGCACGATTGGATCGTCGCGGTCCGCCAGGGAACGGTCGAGGCCGTCTGGCCGGTCGACGCGCGCGGCGCGGTGTATTGACGAATCGTCTCGCGGCAGGTCTCGCCGCACGGTCCGGCGCGGCCCAGGCGCCGGATCCTCAGGCCGGCACGCTCAGCGGCGCCGCCCGTGATCGGCGCGAGCCGGCGAGCCCGGCGCCACCCCAGGCGTCGGCGCCGCGCCCACGGTCGGTCGACGGTGCCGCCGTCGCCAGGATCGACGCCAGGCGGGAGAGACTGTCGACACTGTGCACCGGCAGCAAGGCGTCGACGTAGGGCAGGATCGCGCGGACGCCGCGCGCCCTCGGCTCGAAGCCCTCGTAGCGAAGCAGCGGGTTGAGCCAGACCAGTCGGCGGCAGGATTTCGCGAGGCGCTCCACTTCGTGGGACAGCACGTCGGGGGCGCCGTGCTCGAGGCCGTCGCTCACGAACAGCACGGTCGCCCCGCCCGAGAGGACGCGGCGGGCCCACTGGCGATTGAACGCGTGAAGGGCATCGGCGATCCGCGTGCCGCCGGACCAGTCCTGGACCGCGCGCACGACCGATGCCACGGCGACGTCAGGATCCTTCGCGCGCATCGGTCGCGTGATCGACGTGAGCCGGGTGCCGAAGACGAAGGCCTCGACCCGGTAGTCGGCATTGCCGATCGCGTGGAGGAAATGCAGGAACATCCGCGAATAGCGGCTCATCGATCCGGAGATGTCGACAATCGCGACGAGCGGGGCCGGACGCGTGCGCCGGCTGCGGAGCGGCAGGTCGACGAAATCCCCGCCGTGCCGAGCCGCCGATCGCAGCAGCGCGCGCAGGTCGAGAACCGTGCCGCGCGTCGCCGCGGCGCTGCGTCGCGTTCGAAGCTCGGCAAAGAAGGGGCGCATCAGCGCGACCATTCGCCGCGCTTCGGCCCACTCGGCCGTTGTCATCGTCTCGAAATCGGCCTTGCGCAGCTGCTCGCGATCGGACCAGCTCAGCCGCGCATCGATCTCTACGCGCTGCTGCTCGGGTTCCGGCGGCCGCGGCTGCGGCGCCTGCGTGAACAGCGCCTCGCCCAGGCGACGATTCTCCGGCACCGGCGACGTCGCGCCGCCCAGGCGCGAATCGACCTGCGGCAGGAGCATGCGCATCATCTGCCCGAGAATGTCGGGATCACGCCAGAAGATATGGAAAGCCTGGTCGAACAGGGTCACCTGCTCGCGCCGATCGATCAGGCACGCGATGAGGACGGCATAGAGGTCGCGACGCGACTGCAGCCCGGCGACCTCGAGCGCCCGGAGCGCCAGCAGGACGCGATCGGTGCCGATCGGGACGCCGGCGCGTCGCAAGACGCGCGCGAAGTGGACGACGTTATCGGCCAGGTGGCCCGGCAGCGCCGACGCGGCGTCGCCCGCGGTCGGCACCATCAGCCGTTGACCGCGGCCGCGTCGTTGCGGATGCGCTCGACGAGGCGCGCCGCTTCCGAACCCTGGACTTTGGCGATGTCGTCCTGGTACTTCAGCAGGACGCCCAGCGTATTGCTGACGGTCTCCGGTTCCAGTACGACGGCGTCGAGCGCCAGCAGCGCGCGCGACCACTCGATCGTCTCCGAGACGCCGGGAAGCTTGTACAGGTCGATCTGGCGCAGTCCCTGGACGAAGGCGACGATCTGCCGGCTGAGGCTTTCCCGGATCTGCGGAACCCTGCGCCGGACGATTTCGAACTCGCGCGCGGCCGACGGGTAGTCGACCCAATGGTAGAGGCAGCGCCGCTTCACCGCGTCGTGGATCTCGCGCGTGCGATTGGACGTGATCACGACCACCGGGGGCACGCCGGCGGCGATGGTCTTCCACTCCGGGATCGTGATCTGGAAGTCGGAAAGGATTTCGAGCAGGTAGGCTTCGAAGGGCTCGTCGGCACGATCCAGCTCGTCGATGAGCAGCACCGGCGGCACCTTGCCGGGTTGCAGCGCGCGCAGCAGCGGTCGCGCGATCAGGAAGCGCTCGCTGAAGAGATCGTGCGCGAGTTGCTCGCGGCTCGCTTCATGCGCCGCCTCCGCGATGCGGATCTCGAGCATCTGGCGCGCATAGTTCCACTCGTAGGCGGCCGATGCGACGTCGAGGCCCTCGTAGCACTGCAGCCGGATCAGCTCCGCGCCGAGCGCGGAAGCCAGGACCTTCGCGACCTCGGTCTTGCCGGTTCCCGGCTCGCCTTCGAGAAACAGCGGCCGTTTCAGGGCCAGCGACAGGTAGATCGCGGTGACCAGTTGTCGATCGGCCACGTAGTCGCGCGAGGCGAGCAGCTGCGCAACCGCGTCGATCGAGGTGGGCGTGCGGGTCGATTCATCCATGGCGTCCAGCATATCGCAGCGGCGTGAGCGTGCCGGCGACGCAACGCAAGGCGTCTTTCGGGTGACCGCGATCGCGCATCGGAAGACTCTTGCCGTACCGCGTTTTAGGGTACATCATCATGCCAGCCCTACGCCGTGAGGCTCCGGATGCCGCGACGACCACCGCCGATCTACCCCAGCGACCTTGGGTCCGGACGCGATCGGCGGATCATCGTCGCCGGGTTTTCCGCCTTGATGTGTGTGTTCGCACACTTCACCGCCCGTGCCGATGGCGGGTCGGTCGGCGTCGACGCGCGCTTCATCAGCAATTGGCGCGTGCCGTCGACGACCGCCGCCGCGATGATCCACGGCGCGGCACCGGGCGGCGGCGCGACAGCCGGCGACCCGCCCGCGGCGGGATTCGCCTCCGGCGCGATTCCCTCGACGAGCGACTCCGCGCTCGAGATCCTCGAAAGTCAGAGGCCGGAAGCGGCGGCGCAATTGATCCGGCAGACGCCCGCGCTGGGCGGCAGCCTGATGATCGAAATGCCGCGTGCCGCGGCCGACGGCACGATCCAGCAGCCGCGCTATTCGCTCGGCTTCGCGGCGCCGCGCTTGCGCTCCATGCTGCAGGCGCTCGGCGTCGACGCGGAGCGCTGCATGGCACCGGTGCTGCGCGCGCACGCCCATTTCGGCAGTTCTCCCAACGCCACCGTGATGCTCACGGCACGCTGTTCCATTCGCTGAACCACCCCGGCCCGGGTCTTGCACCGCGGCGTTGCGCGACCCGTCGCGCGGTGCCACGATGCTATTCTCGACGGTCGTCCGTGTCCGCCCGATCGCGTGCGACGGTCGGGCGTTCAACGGTCGGCGGCCGCTTCCTGGCGCCGGCTTGCCGGCAATTCGCGGCCACCCCGCCATGCCCCGTTCGGCGCCGCGACGCGACGTCGATCGAACCATCGGAAAGTCA
>DATKPC010000093.1:0-2626 GCA_035524275.1 Burkholderiaceae bacterium | reverse complement strand
TCTGGTGGAGGAGGTTGGATTCGAACCAACGTAGGCGTAAGCCAACAGATTTACAGTCTGCCCCCTTTAACCACTCGGGCACCCCTCCGCTGACGCAGGGAACCGCAGATTATCTTTCGTGCGCCGTTGAGTGTCAAATTGGCGCGGTCGCGTGGCCGCTGCGGTTCGCTTCCCGACGCTACATCTGCTTGAAAAGATGGGAGAAATTCCGGCTGACTTCGAGCTTCTGCGAATGCTCGCGCAATTGGACCAGCTGCCGGCCGCGCAGATCCCTGACAACCCCACCGACGGCGCGGATATTGACGATCGTCGCCCGATGGATCTGCCAGAAGACGGCCGGATCCAGCTCGGCGACGAGCTCGCGGATCGGCTTGCGGATCAGCGCCTCGTAGCCCGCCGCCTGGATCCGGGTGTACTTCTCGTCCGACGTGAAGAACAGCACCTCGTCGACCGGGATCATCCGGATCTGTTGCCCGACCGAGGCCTGGAGCCATTGCAGGTACGCAGGCCGGGCGCCGGGCAGGTCCGTCAGGCGCGAGGCGAGCTGCGCCAGCAGCGCGGTGAGATCGGCGGGGCGCGAACCGAGCCGCGACTGCATCCGCGCCACCGTCACGTCGAGGCGTTCGCGCTCGACCGGCTTCAGCACGTAGTCGACGGCCCCCTGCTCGAACGCCTCGAGCGCGAATTCGCCGTAGGCGGTGATGAACACCACGTGGCAGGCGCCGCCGATCGCGCGGGCGGCCTCGATGCCCGTCATCCCCGGCATGCGGATGTCGAGGAACGCGATGTCGGGTCGGTGCGCCGCGACGAGGTCGACCGCCTCCTGTCCGTTGCGCGCCTCGGCGACGACCTGCAACGTCGGCCAGGCCTCCGCCAGCCGCGCGCGCAACTGCTCGCGCATCAGCCGTTCGTCGTCCGCGATGATCGCGCGCGGCACCGCGGGAGCCGGCGATGGCGGTCGGGTGTTCACGGCGCGGCGCTCCGTTCAAACGGGTTGCGGGGCCGCCGGCGCGACGTCGTCGCGCGCCGCCGGATCGAACGTGTAGGGCAGCTCGATCCGCACGATCGTACCCGCCGGCGAATTCGCCTCGACCGCCAGCTTCGCGGCGCCGTGATAAAGCGCGGCCAGGCGCTCGCGGACGTTCGCGAGCCCCAGCCCGGTGCCGGGCTGGCTCGCGGCGCCGAAGCCCAGGCCGGTATCGGCAACCGTCACGCGCAGCTGGCCGTTGGCGATGTCGGCGGCGATCGTCAGCGACCCGCCCTCCGGCTTCGGCTCCAGCCCGTGCTTGACGGCATTTTCGACCAGCGTCGGCAGCATCATCGGCGGGAACTGCGCCGAGAGCAGCCCCTGCGGCACGTTGATCGCGAACTGCAGCCGGTCCTCCATCCTCACCTTGAGGATCTCGAGGTACGAGCGGCACAGGACCATCTCGCGTCCGAGCGTCGTCGAACCCTCGCGCATCTGCGGCAACGCCGCGCGCAGGTACTGGATCAGGTTCTTCTGCATTTTCGAGGCGCGCGCCGGGTCGGTCTCGATCAGGTAGTCGACCGAGGCGAGCGTATTGAACAGGAAGTGCGGCTCGACCTGCGCCTGCATCATCTTCAGGTTCGCCTCGACGAGTTGCCGCTTCAGCCCCTCCTCGCTGGCCGCCGCCGTCGCGACGCGGGCGCGGTCCTCGGCTCGCCGCATCGAGCCGAGCACGACCTTCACGATCACGAGCGACAGGATCGCCAGCACCGCGATCGTGACGACCCAGTCGCTGCGCTCCTTCGCCTGGCGCACCTCGGCGCGCTGGAGATCGCGCGCGACACGTTCCCTGACCATGCGTTCGACCTGGCGCCGCACCTCGTCGATCGCCTTGGCGCGCCGCTGCGGATCGCCCAGCTCCTCCAGCGGCAGCGAGAGATCGCTGTCGCCGGCTGACGCCGGCGGCGCCTCCGCCTCGTCCGGCCCCGACGGCGCCGGCGCGGGATTCGCGGCGCCCGCCGCGTCGTCCTGCGCCTCCTTCTTCTTGTGGGCCGGGCCGATCACGATGCCCCGCGGGCTCACCGCGACCTCGACGTTGTCGGTGTCGTCGTTCGTGATGATGACCGCGGGCCGGCGGGCGTCGGTCGACACGATCGAGTTCGTGACCGCGGCCGCGATCATCACCAGCAGCGACAGCCCGATGAAGCGCCGCCACGACAGCGCGCCCAGCCATTCGCCGAAAGCGCGCGCCAGGCGCGCGGCCGTGGAAAGCCACGCACGCGACCGCGCGCCGCGCGCCGCGGCCGCGCCGCTGCGCTCGCGCACGTCGTCATTCGCATCCGCCTTGGTGTCGCTCATGTCGGGGTCCGCATCGGGATCGGCGCGGCCGCCCGCGCGAGAACCGCAATCTAGTCGCCCGCTGGACCGACGACGAGAAGCAGGCGACGGGGCGCAGAAAATCGAAGCTGGAATGTCCGTTGGACGGGATAGGCGTCGCGTGGGGTGCTCCCGGCGTGGGCGGGCAAGCACCCTCTCCCCCACCCCTCTCCCGCTTCGCGGGCGAGGGGAGTCTCGGCGTCGCCATGGCGACGATGTCTCGATTGGCAACGACGAAACTCCCCTCTCCCGCTTCGAAGCGGGAGAGGGGCGGGGGAGAGG
>DATKPC010000092.1:0-23458 GCA_035524275.1 Burkholderiaceae bacterium | reverse complement strand
GCAAGGACTTTGCCATGTGTGCGGTACGGCGGATGTCGTGAATTGGGGCGGCCGGATGCCTTATTCCCCATGGGTCGCGTTCAAAGGCCGGGGATCCGGCAGCGGCCTGCGGTTGGGCCGACCCCATCGGGCGATATTTTTATTATTTTCCATAATTAAATGACCGCCTCGAATACAGGGATATTGTCGAAAAATAAGCTGCTATGTCTTGCGGGCGAAACATTTTTGATTATAAAATTGAATCAAATTAAGCGATCGACACCATCCAAATCATGAATACCGATCCGAAGGCGACATCCGGCGCAAACTCCGCGCCGACCGAGGTTCCGGTCGAGCATGCGCTGCTGCGCGCGCTCGACCTGCTTCGCGTCACGCGGCGGGGTCCCGTCGTGCACCTGCGCCTGGACCGCCCGGCGAAGCGCAACGCGATCAACGACGCGCTGATCGCGCAGATCCGGACCGCGTTCGTCAACCTGCCGCAGGACGCCCGGGCCGTCGTCGTCAGCGGCGAGGGCGAGCATTTCTGCGCTGGCCTCGACCTTTCGGAGCTCTCGGAGCGCGGGGTCGCGGACGGCGTGTTGCATTCGCGGGCGTGGCATGCGGCCTTCGACGAGGTCCAGTTCGGGAGGGTCCCGGTGGTCGCCGTCCTGCACGGCGCCGTCGTCGGCGGCGGGCTGGAACTGGCGGCTTCGGCGCATATCCGGATTGCCGAGCGCAGCGCGTACTACGCGCTGCCGGAGGGCAGTCGCGGCATCTTCGTCGGCGGCGGCGGGTCGGTCAGGATTCCGCAACTGATCGGCGTCGCGCGAATGACCGACATGATGCTCACCGGCCGCGTCCTGGACGCCTCGGAGGGCCACCAGGCCGGCGTCTCGCAATACCTCGTCGATGTCGGGACCGGGCTCGAACGCGCATTCGAGATCGCCGCGCGCATGGCCGGCAATGCGCCGCTTTCGAACTTCGCGGTGATGCAAGCGTTGCCGCGAATCGCGTCGCTGCCGCCTTCCGACGGCCTGTTCGTCGAGGCGCTGATGGCGGGGATCGCCGGCGGCGACGAGGCGGCGAAGCTGCGCCTGCGCGCCTTTCTCGAAGGGCGCGCCGGCAAGGTGAAGCCGACGTGAGCGGCGGTGTCGCACCCGCGCCGGGAGCCGCGCCGCGCTATCGGGCGGCGCGTGTCGGCGGCTGCCTCGACGCGCAGGTCGAGCGTGGGCCCGGTGGCGCGATCTACTTGCGGTCGACCGAAGCCCTCGAGCCGTTTCCCGCGCGCCTGACCGATCGTCTCGCGCACTGGGCCGCGCAGGCGCCGGACCGCCTCCTCGTCGCGCAGCGCGACGCCGAGGGGCGCTGGCGCGAGATCCGCTATGGCGCGATGCTCGAGCGGGCGAGGCGCCTCGGCCAGGCGCTCCTCGACAGCGGATTGTCGGCCGACCGGCCCCTGCTGATCCTTTCGGACAACGACCTCGAGCATTTCTCGCTGATGATGGGTGCCATGTGGGCCGGCATCCCGTTTGCATCGGTGACTTCGGCCTATTCCCGGCTGTCGCGCGATTTCGCGAAGCTTCGGCACGTGTTCGATACGTTGACGCCAGGGATGATCTTCGCCTCCGACGGCGCCACCTACGGTCCCGCGCTCGAGGCGGTGGCCGCCGGGCGCGCGGTCGACATCGTCGTGGCGCGGGGCGAGGCTCGCGGCCGCGGCGCGCGCCGCTTCGATGATCTGCTCGCGGTGCGGCCGACGGCGGCGCTCGACGCGGCGCATGCCGCGACGGGTCCGGACACCGTCGTGAAGTTCCTCTTCACCTCGGGCTCGACGCGCCAGCCCAAGGCCGTCGTGAACACGCAGAGGATGCTCTGCGCCAACCAGCAGATGCTGCGGCAATGCCTCCGCTTTCTGGAGGACGAGCCGCCGATTCTCGTCGACTGGCTTCCGTGGAGCCACACCTTCGGCGGCAACCACAACACCGGGATCGTCGTCTTCAACGGCGGCACGCTGTACATCGACGAGGGCCGGCCGACGCCGGCCGGCATCGCGGAGACGCTGCGCAACCTGCGGGAGATCTCCCCCACGGTCTACTTCAACGTGCCCAAGGGCTTCGAGGAGATCGCCGCGGCGATGGAGCACGACGCGCAGCTGCGCGCGTCGCTGCTGCGGCGGGTCAGGGCGTTCTTCTTCGCCGGCGCCGGGCTCTCGCAGGTCGTCTGGGACCAGCTCGATCGCATCGCGGAGTCCGCCGTCGGCGAGAGGATCCCGATCATCACGGGACTCGGGATGACCGAGACCGCGCCGTCCTGCACGTTCGCCGTGAAGCCCGAAGTCGCGGCCTCCGGACACATCGGACTGCCGTGTCCGGGCGTCGACGTGAAGCTCGTGCCGGTCGAGGCGAAGACCGAGATCCGCTTTCGCGGACCGAACGTGATGCCCGGCTATTGGCGCGACGCGAAGCAGACCGAGGCCGCATTCGACGACGAGGGCTTCTACCGCACCGGCGACGCCGTCCGGCTCGCCGATCCCGCCGAGCCGGCGCTCGGCATCGTCTTCGACGGCCGGATCGCCGAGGACTTCAAGCTCGCGACCGGAACCTTCGTGAGCGTCGGCCCGCTGCGCGCCCGCGTCGTGCAGCTCGGCGATCCGTTCGTCCAGGACGCCGTCGTCGCGGGCATCGACCGCGACGAGCTCGGGCTGCTGTTCTTCCCGCGCCTCGACGCCTGTCGCGAACTGGCGTCGCTGCCGCCGCAGGCCGACCGCGTCGAGGTCCTGCACCACCCCCGTGTCCGCGAGAAGTTCCAGGACCTGCTCGATCGCCTGCACGAGTCCGGCACCGGAAGCGCGACGCGCCCGGTCCGCGCGCATATCCTCGTCGAGCCGCCGTCGATCGACCGTGGCGAGATCACCGACAAGGGGTCGATCAACCAGCGCGCCGTGCTGGCCGCCAGGGCCGCGCTCGTCGACGCGCTGTACATCGGCGCCGAGGCCGATCCCTACGTGCTGATCGCGCGCCGGGCGGCGCCGTCACGCGCCGAGCGCGACGCCGGACCGGCCGCCGCCTGATACGACGACGAACCACAACAGGCCGCGAGAGGCCAAACAAGGAGAGCAACGTGCAGACACCCCATCCTAGCGCCACGCGCCGCCTCGCGGCGCTGGCCCTTCTCGGCGCGCTGGGCCTCGCGGCGCCGGCCTGGGCCGACCTGACGATCGGCGTGACGCTGCCGCTGACCGGGCCGGCGTCCGGTCTCGGCATTCCGATCAAGAACGGCATGTCGCTGTGGCCGGAGACGATCGGCGGCGAAAAGGTACGTCTCGTCATGCTCGACGACGCCACCGATCCGACGACGGGCGTCAAGAACGCCCGTCGTTTCGTGACCGAGGACAAGGTCGACGTGATCGTCGGCTCGGCGGCGACGCCGGTGGCCGTCGCCGTTGCCGGCGTGGCCGCCGAGGCGCAGACGGTGCAACTGGCAATGTCCCCGATTCCGCTGCCACCGGGCAAGGACGGCTGGTCGTTCCGGCTGGCGCATTCGAGCGCGGTGATGGCGCACGGGATCGTCGAGCACATGAAGAAACTCGGCGTGAAGACGGTCGGGTTCCTCGGCTACGCCGACGCCTATGGCGAGGTGTGGCTGAGCGACTTCAATGCGAAGGCGAGTGCGGCGGGGATCCGCATCGTCGACGTCGAACGCTTCCAGCGCGCGGATACCAGCGTCACCGGCCAGGCGATCAAGCTCGTTGCCGCGAATCCGGACGCGATCCTGGTCGTCGCGTCGGGAAGCGGCGCCGCGATGCCACATCTCGCGCTGGTCGATCGCGGCTATCGCGGGCGCATCTACCAGACGCACGCAGCCGCCTCGCGCGACCTGATGCGGGTCGGCGGCAAGGCCGTGGACGGCGCCTACGTCGTCTCCGGCCCGGCGATCGTCGCCGAGCAGCTGCCGGACTCGAATCCGGCCAAGCCGCAGGCGCTGAAGTACGTCGGCGCCTACGAGAAGGCGTTCGGGGCCGGGACGCGGAACCAGTTCGGCGGGCACGCCTGGGACGGCGCCCTCGTGCTCGAGGCCGCGGTGCCGATCGCCAGGAAGAAAGCCAAGCCCGGCACGCCGGAGTTCCGGGCCGCGCTCAAGGAGGCCCTGGAGAGCGGCGTCGCCGTGACCGCGTCGCAGGGCGTGATCAAGTACACGCCGACGGACCATTGGGGCTTCAGCGACGACGCCGCGGTGGTCCTGAAGGTCGTCGACGGCGACTGGAAGCTCGAGCGCTGAGTGGTCCGGACTCCGCGCTCCGAGGGCGTGGCGGCGCCAGCGCCGCGCCCTCCGCGGGCCGCCGCCGCGCCGCTGGACCACGCACTGCTGAACCACCTGCTCGGCTATTCGCTGGCGCGCGCGGCGATCGCGACGCGTGCTGCATTCGACGCCGCGATCGGGCAGCCGCTCAAGTTGAGGCCGGTCGAGTTCACGATCCTGGTCCTCCTGCTGGGCAATGACGACGTCACGCCGAAAATGCTGAGCGCCGCCCTCGCGATCCAACCGCCGAACCTGTCGTTCCTCGTCGATCGGCTGCACGACGCGGGCTGGGTGACACGCGTGCGCAGCCGCGAGGATCGTCGCTCGCAGCATGTACGCCTGACACCGCGCGGCGCGGAACTCGCGCGCCGCGCGCACCGGATCTCGCAGTCGATGGAGGACGAGGCGCTCCGCGTGCTGTCCGCGGCGGAGCGCGCGCTGCTGTTCGAGATGCTGTCGAAAGTTGCGCGCGGCGCCTAGCCACGCGCGGCCAAGCGCCGTGTTGCGGTATAAGCCGCGGATGGCCCGTCCCGACGCCGACCGTCCGTCCCGGCGGCACATCGTCCCGTCCCTCGTCGCGGCGCTGCTGCTTGCCGGATGCGCATCGTTCGCGCAGAAGCCGCGTGTCGACGCGCAGGCGATCGACCGCTTCGTCGCGACCGGGTACGTCGCGCCGCGCGTCGGCGTCGCATCCGACGAAGCCATCGCGTGGAACACGGCGGACTCCGCCGTCAGCGCACGACTTCTCGTGCCGTCGCACGTCGCGCCGGCGCCCCTGATCGTCTACCTGCCGGGGCTGGGGCAGGCGGCCACGGCCGACTGCACCTGGACGCACGCCTGGGCGGAGGCCGGATACGCCGTCCTGTCGATCCAGCCGCTTGTCGAGGATGCCGAGGCCTGGACGTCGGCCGATGCGCGTCGCGGCGAGTTCGACGTGGTCGCGCGGCACCGGCTCGCCGCGCCGGCGATGCAGCAGCGGCTGAGCGAATTGGCGCGAACGATCGCGACGCTGAAGGCGCGGACGGCGGCATTTCCGCGACTCGCCGCGATCGATTGGACGCGGATCGTCCTGGCCGGCTACGACGTCGGTGCCACGACGGTCATGGTGGCGGCCGGCGAGGCCTATCCCGGCGTCGAGCCGGTCTCGCTTCCGATCCGGCCGCGGGCCGTGCTGGCGCTGGGTCCCCTCGAAGGCGGGATCCCGCGAGGCGAATTGACGACGCGCTACGAAAAGGTCGGCGTCCCGGCGCTATGGGTCGGCGGACGCAACGAGTCCACCGTGTACGGGGCGGCGGCGCAGGGCAGTGCGCGCGATGACGCGTTCGAGGCCCTGCCGCGCAACGGCAGCGCGCTCCTGCTGCTTGCCGACGGCACGCATCGGCAGATCGCCGGCGAGGTGGTCGCGGAGCCGCCCGTCGATGCCGATGAGGATCGCCGCATACCCGCTGCGCGCGCGCAGAGGAGCCAGCGGGACTCGGTCGAGGAGGCTGCGCAGCGCGAGGCGGAGATGCGCGCGCTTCTCGGCGAGCGCGACGGTCGATCCGGCGCGGATGCCGGCGCCGTGGCCGCCGCGCGCTCGCTGACGATGACGCAGCGGGCGCTCGGCGTCGCCGCGATCCGCACGGTGACCACGGCGTACCTCGACGCGGTGGTGCGGGACGAGCCCGCGGCTCGCGACTGGCTGCGTAACGCGGCGGGGCCCTGGCTGGGACCCGTCGCCCGCCTGCGCTTGCAGCCGTAGATCCGTCAAGGACGCGGGGCGCCAGATGCCGGCGAGCCGAACCGCCGGGCAAGGGGGGGGCGCCGACGAGAACCGCGTGTACCGACACCTGGCAATGACGAGTGTAAGAACCGCTCCGGGTGACTGCAGTCAACGGCTGTTGACGAGTTGTAAGCCGTTGTAAACCTTGTGACTCCTACCGCGATCGTCATGCGTTAAGGAGTCCGGGCAACGAAAAGCTCTTCGACGGCATGGAACGTTTGTCGCCTGTCAAGGAATTAACGGGCCGATACAGACTTGCCGGAACTTCGCCCGTTGGCCCGATTCCAATTCGGCGGAACGGATTGCTAGGATGCTTCCGCGTCGATGCCATGGGAGGATGCAAGCAAGATGTTGCGACGTGCGTTTCGGAATGAAAAATGGACCCTGGAACCAGGGAGTGGCCGGACCGACGGTCGGCGAACCCGACGCGGCGACGGGCCGCAGTACATTGAGGCGGGGAGAATCATGACCATGGGCCAGAATCGGACGCGGTACCTCCTGGCGGCGCTGCCGTTGGCGTTGCTCGCAGCCTGCGTGGAAATGCCAACGGGACCGTCCGTCGCGGTGATGCCTGCCGCCGGCAAGCCGCTCGAGGTGTTCTCGGCCGAGGACCAGGCCTGCCGGGCTTACGCGAACCAGTCGATCGGAGGCACCACCAGCGCAGAGGCCGCCGCAGCCGGGGCGGCGGGAACCGCCGCGATCGGGACCGTCGTCGGCGCGGCCGCCGGAGCGCTGATCGGTGGCCACAATGGAGCCGGTGCCGGAGCCGGCATGGGCCTGGTTGCCGGCTCCGCGATCGGCGCCAACCAGGGCGCTTACGCTGGCGCGAGCCTGCAGCGCCGCTACGACATCGCGTACCAGCAATGCATGTACGCCAAGGGCAACGCGCTGCCCACCGCCGGTTACTACGTGCGACGTGGCTACGGCTACAGCTACGTCTACCCGACGCCGGCTCCGGCGCCCGCGGCCCCGCCGCCGCCTCCGCCGCCGCCGCAATGATGGAAGCGGCAAGCTTTCGCGACGTTACGAGGGGTCACGATCATGAATAGGTTCACGAAGGTCCTCGGCGGGTTCGCGGTCGCCGCAGGCGCGCTGTTCGTTGCCGCGAATGCCAGTGCCCACGGCTACTGGGGCGGGCCGCGCGTCGGCATCGTCGTCGGCGTGCCGTTTCCCTGGTATGACCCGTGGTACTACCCTCCGGCGTACGCCTACGAGCCGCCGCCAGTTGTCGTTGCAGCGCCGGCGGCGCCCGCCGCAGCGCCGGCTCAGAGTTACTACTGGTACTACTGCGCCGACTCGAAGATGTACTACCCGTACGCCAAGGAATGTCCGTCGGGGTGGCAGCAAGTGACGCCGCAACCGCAGCAGGCGCCGCAGGCGGCGCCATCGGCGCCGGCGCACTGAGCGTCCCGCGGCGGCGGCGCGGGACGCTCAGTGTTGCTCGGCCGTGAGCACGCACCCCGCGTTGTGCATGCTGATGCCGACGGGTTCGTAGACACCGTAGCGGACCAGGTATTCCTGTTGTGCCGCATAGGCTTCCCGCTCCATCGCCATCGCCTGGTCGCAGGTGTACGGCGCCGCATAGCGGCCCGACTGCTGCTGCAGGTAGTGCACCATCTCATGGACGACGATGGAACTCGCATAAAGACTCTGGCGCGGATCGAGGCGGTCGTCGATATAGATCCGCTGCCCAGGCGGGAACCAGCCGAGGACCTTGCAGTGTCGCCCTGCGCAGGCGGCTGCCTCCAGCGTGGCGTGAGGAACCGCCGCGATGTCCGGCAGCGTGGCGGGCGTCGCGTAACCGCTAAGCGACACGGCCCATCCCATGAGGGACGCGAATAGTTCATCCATGGCGAACTCCGGCAAAAGAACATGTCGTCGCGGTGCAGGCCGCACCGGCTCGATGCCGTTGGTGCGGCGCAGCATCCGCCGCACTCCCTGCAATCTCCGCGCCAGAGGACGGGCGCTTTCGCCGATCGCGGTCGCGACGAGGCGCCCGCCGACGAGCGGTTCGCGGAAAGCTGACGGATGGGGTTTCCTGCAGCGACAGGTACGTCGTTCGGCTTCGGATCCGCGACCCGCCGGCGATGCGCCACGCAGGCCAGCGCGGTGCATGCGCGCCACGGCTGTGCGCCGGATCCTCGCGTGGCGCCCTTCATCCCGATGCCCGAGCGGATGACAGCGATGTCCCGCGGCGGCCCCGCTGCAGCGGCCAGCGGCACGGTCGATATACTGGAAAGCGTCAACCGGTCTCGGCAGGTGTCGCTGTGAGCGGAATCGCGAGGGTTTCCGGCAACGGGAAGGATGGGCGCGGTGTGTTGTCCGCCGTTGCGGCGGCCGCCCTGGTTGTTGTCGCTTCAGCAGCGCCCGGTCGTGTCGACGCGGACATTTATCGTTGGGTCGACGCATCGGGCCGGATGACTTTCAGCGACCAGGCGCCGCCAAAGGGCGTCCGGGTGGCCGAAGTCATCCACGTGGCACCCGCGGCGACCTCCGCCGACGATCCGCAGGCTGGATCGCGCGAGGCGACGCGACAACTCGAGTTGAAGGTCCTGCAGCAGCGCGTCCGGATCCTCGAACTCGAGATGCAGCGGTCTTCGAGCGTCCCGCCGCCTCCGTCGCCGGTGACTCTGATCGCGCCTCCGCCGGCAACCGACTGCGAATCGGGGCTCGACGATTGCGGCCCGAATGCGGTGGTCGGCGCCTATCCGTACGTATCCACCTTTGCCCCAGGCGCCGCCCTGCCACGGTACGACCGCGGACACGGTTTCCGTCGCCACGGTGCCGCGCCGCATCCACGGGGCGGCGGAAGCGTGGCCTTCGTGAAATAGGTCGCCGTCGGCGCATCGCCGGGCGACGCGCCCGTCACGCGCCCGGCCGCCTGCGCGAGTCGGCGTCGCTGCGGCGGCGTACGCCGCGCGTCCCCGTCAGGGCGTCCAGGACGAGGATCGTGACGAGTCCCCACGCGGCGTCCGCGAGCAGGAGCGTCTGGAGGTCGATCCAATCGGGCACGCGGCCGATGGAATCGGACCGCCATGCACCCAGCAACCATGCCCCGATCGAAGGCGCGGTCGCCCCGAACGCGAGTCCCTTGCCGGCGCGCCATGTACGCGACAGGTCGCTACGCGTCAGCCTCGCGAGGACGAGAGCCCACGCGCCGCCCCATGCCGCCAGGACCAGCCAGCGCGGGACCGGCAACGTGCCCAGCGAGACGGCCGATAATGGCCCTCCGGACGCCAACGCGAATCCGGGCGCCAGGCCGAGCGCCTGGGCGACGTGGAGCGCCGGCTCGAATCCGGCCGCTACGCCGATGACGCCGGCGATGAAAGCGAAAAGGACGCGCGGAGCGCCACTTTCGCTGGGCGCCATGGGCGGATCGCCGCCGGTTCGCCGCGTGTTCACGTCCGCAGGTGTCCCATGGTGCGTGGAGTTGCCCGATTATCACGCGCAAAAAGATGTCGAATTCGATGAGGACTTCCTGGCTGTTGGCGCGCGTGCGCGGAATCGAGATACGCGTTCACGTGACGTTCGTTCTGCTGCTGGCGGCCTACGCCGGCAGGGCATGGTTCGATACCCGTCGGCTCGACGACGCGGTCGACGCGATCGTCGTCGTCGGCACCGTCTTCGGCTGCGTGGTGCTGCATGAACTCGGGCACGCGACGGCGGCGCGGCGTTACGGCGTCCGAACGAGGGACATCACGCTGCTTCCGATCGGCGGGGTCGCCCGGCTCGACGGCGAGCCGCCGACACCGGGCGCCGAGATCGTCGTGGCGCTGGCCGGTCCCGCCGTCAACGTGGCGATCGCTCTGCTGCTCTGGCTGCTCGGCGCCGGAAGCGCCGGCCCGGACGACCCGGACGCCGCGGCGTCGATTCCGGACGCGCTCTACGCGATCAACCTGTCGCTTGCAGCGTTCAACCTCCTGCCGGCTTTCCCGATGGACGGCGGACGCGTACTGCGCGCCGCGCTCGCGATGCGAATGGCGCCGGAACGCGCGACGCGTATCTCCGCGCGGATCGGCCAGGCGATTGCCGTCGCGTTCATCCTGGCCGGCGTGTTCTTCAATCCGATGCTCGCGCTGATCGGGGCGTTCGTCTGGTTCGGCGCGGCCACGGAGATCGCGGCCACCGACCCGCGTCAGCGTTCGCGGACGTAGCGGCCGGGTGCCGCCTCGAGAACCGGCTTGCCCGGCAGGCCAAGAGCGGGTGGCGCGACCGGATCGCCGGACCTCGCCGCCAGCCAGTCCTGCCACGCCGGCCACCAGGATCCCTGGATCTCGCGCGCGTCGCGCTGGAAATCCTCCGGCGGCTCGTATGCGCCGTCGCCGTCGCGCGTGCGCATCCAGAATCGATGCGGCGAGCCTGGCGGATTGACGACACCGACGTTGTGGCCGCCGGTGGTGAGGACGAACGTGATCTCGGTTTCGGTGAACAGGTGCAGTTTGTAGACCGAGCGCCAGGGTGCGACGTGATCGGTCGTCGTACCGACGCAGAAGATCGGAAGCCGGATGTCGGCCAGCGCGACGGGTCGGCCCCGCGCCGCATAGCGCCCGTTCGAAAGCTCGTTGCGCAGGTAGAGGCGCTCCAGGTATTCCGCGTGCATCCGCGCCGGCATGCGGGTCGAATCCGCGTTCCAGGCCATCAGGTCGCTCATCGGCGGCCGCTCGCCCAGGAGGTATTCGCGCACCGCGCGCGACCAGATCAGGTCGATCGAGCGCAGCAACTGGAAGGCGCCGGCCATCTGCTGCCCCGAGAGGTAACCGCGCCGCGCCATCACGTCCTCGAGAAAGGCCACCTGGCTCTCGTCGACGAAAAGCGCCAGCTCGCCCGGCTCGCTGAAATCGGTCTGCGCCGCGAAAAGCGTCATCGAGCCGAGTCGATGGTCGCCGTCGCGCGCCATGGCCGCCGCGCCGATGGCCGTCAGCGTTCCCCCGAGACAGTAGCCGGCGACGTGGATCGACGAGCCCGGGAGCGCGGACGAGACGGCATCGATCGCCGCCATGAGCCCGCGCTCGAAATAGTCCTCCATGCCGAGGTCGCGATCGCCGGAGTCCGGATTTTTCCAGGAGATCGCGAACACCGTGTGCCCCTGGTCGACGAGATACTTGACGAGTGAATCCTTCGGCGACAAGTCAAGGATGTAGTACTTCATGATCCACGCCGGGACGAGGAGGATCGGCTCCGGGTGCACCTTGTCCGTCGTCGGCGCGTACTGGATCAGCTCGATCAGCTCGTTTCGCAGCACCACGCGTCCGGGCGTGATCGCCACGTGCTCGCCGACGCGGAAGGCGGAGGCTCCCGGCGGCGGCTGGCCCATCAGGACGCTCGCCGCGTCCTCGAACCAGTTGGCCGCGCCGCGCGCGAAGTTCAGCCCGCCGTCGCGCATCGTGCGATCCACGACCTCCGGGTTGGTCCACGGGAAGTTCGACGGCGACCAGACATCGAGGAACTGCCGCGCCACGAAGTCGACGACCTTCTCGTGGTGCGCCGAGACGCCGCGGACGCCCGTCGTCGCCGCGTGCCACCACTGTTCCACGCACAGGAAGGACTGCACGTAGACGTTGAACGGCCAGTCGCCCCAGCGCGGATCGCGAAATCGCGAATCGTGCGGAGCGACATCCCACGGGCCGGCAGCATGGTCCAGCGGCGCCCGGCTCGCCCAGCGCGCCAGGCGGCCGACATCGTCGACCCAGCGCGCGGCCAGCGCAGCGCGCTGGCCCGGCATGCTCGCCAGGTGCGCGACCCAGTCGCCGGCGGCAAGCAACAGGGCGGCCGGCGAAATGCCGAACGACAGATCGGACGTTGCGGCGCGCAACATGCGGTCCAGCCCCGGAAGGACGGCTGCAGGCGGGGACGAAGCCTGGCGCGAGGGCTGCATCGAGGACGAGGACTCCATGACCCGGATCGTAAGCCTCGGCGGGGCGGGCGGCCGGCCTATCCGAGCGAGCGCCGCGACGCAGATCAAGCCGGGCTGCCGGCGCTGGCCCGGCACGTTGCGTGCTACCCACGCCGGAAGGCGGGCGGGTGCCCGCGTTACCGGCCGCCGGCCCCACTTCCGGTCACCTGCGCCATAATCGCCGGCTGTCCGGATTTCCGACCCGCTAAGGGATGGCCCTGCTCGAGATCAAGAACGTCGCGCGCCGCTTCGGTCAAACGCTCGCGGTCGACCACGTCTCGCTCGCAATCGAGCGCGGCGAGTTCTTCACGCTGCTCGGCCCATCGGGCTGCGGCAAGACCACGCTGCTGCGGATGATCGCCGGATTCGATGCGCCCGACAATGCGCGGGAGGGCGGTCGCATCGTCCTCAACGGGGAGGACCTGACCGATCGCCCGCCGGAACATCGGCCGGTCCGCACGGTCTTCCAGAGCTACGCGCTGTTCCCGCACATGACCGTCGCCGCGAATGTCGCGTTCCCGTTGAAGATGGCGCGCACGCCTTCCGCGGAAATCCAGCGCAAGGTGGCGGAAGCCCTCGAGAACGTGCGCCTCGACGCCTTCGCCGCCCGGTTCCCGCACGAACTGTCCGGTGGCCAGCGCCAGCGCGTCGCGATCGCCCGCGCCCTGGTCACCCGCCCGACGGTGATGCTGCTCGACGAGCCGCTCGCCGCGCTCGACGCGAAGCTGCGGGAGCAGATGCAGATCGAGCTGATCAACCTGCAGAAGGAAGTCGGCATCACGTTCATCTACGTCACGCACGACCAGACCGAGGCGCTGGCGCTGTCGCATCGCATCGCGGTGATGAGCCAGGGTCGCGTGGAGCAGCTCGACGAACCCTCGAAGATCTATTCGTTCCCCTGCAACCGGTTCGTTGCCGACTTCCTGGGCCAGTGCAACATCCTGGACGGCCGGATAGGCGCGGTCGACGGCGAGCGGGTCGACCTGGAGCTCGACGGCATTGGCGCGGTGCAGGCGGCGATACCGTCCTGCCCGGCGGCCGGCACGCGCGGGGCGCTGGCGTTGCGGCCGGAGAAGGTGGCGCTGGATCGCCCCGGGGTGATGCCGCGGGACGCGTCCAACCGGATCGCCGGGCACGTCAGCGATTTCCTCTACAGCGGCGACGTGACCATGTACGTCGTCGAGTTGCCCGGCGGCCGCCGCATCGAGGCGCTGCGCGCGAATTCGGCGCCCGGGCGCACGCGTTTCTTCGACGTCGGCGACCCGGTGGAAGTGTCCTGGACGCGCGACGCCGGGCACTTCCTCCCCGAGTGACGCGATGGGGGCCCCGAATCGCGGATCGCGCGGCGAGTGGCTCGTCGCGCTGCCGCCGCTGGCGTACCTCGTCCTGCTCTTCGCGCTGCCGTCGGCGCTCATGGTTCTCGCGAGCTTCCGCGTGGCCGGCGAGTTCGGCGGCCTCGCGCCGCTGCTCGGCGCCGACGGCCACCCCAACCTCACGTTCGAGGGCTATGCCCGGCTCTTCGCGAGCCCGATCTATCTCGAACTGTTCCTGCGCTCGCTGCTCTATGCCGCGGCCACGACGGCCTTGTGCCTGGTCGCCGGTTATCCGCTGGCGATGCTGATCGCCCGCAGCAGCGCGCGCTGGCGCGACCTGCTGCTGTTGCTCGTGATCCTGCCGTTCTGGACGAATTTCCTGATCCGCGTCTATGCGTGGATGATCATCCTCGGGCCGTCCGGGTGGATGTCGCGCCTGGTGAACTTCTTCGCCGCTCCGTTGGGACTCGGTCCGGTGACGCTGATGTTCTCGCCGTTCGCGGTGATCCTCGTGCTGGTCTACGTGCATCTCCCGTTCATGGTGCTTCCGCTCTACGCGAACCTCGAGAAGCACGATCCGGCGCTGATCGACGCCGCGCAGGACCTCGGCGCGGGCGCCTGGGCGCGTTTCCGCCATGTCACGTGGCCGCTGTCGCTGCCCGGCGTGTTCGCCGGATCGGCGCTGGTCTTCATCCCGGCGTTCGGGATCTTCGCCGTGCCCGACCTGGTCGGAGGAACGAGCGGCAACATGGTGGGCAACCTGATCCGGCAGCAGTTCCTTGAAGCGCGCGACTGGCCGTTCGGCTCGGTGCTCTCGATCGTCCTGACCGTCGTCGCGTTGGCGCTCACCGGCCTTGCCGCCGTGGCGGCAAGGCCGCGGCGCGCAGGGCTCGACCCCGCCGCGCGCGCCGTGGCCGGGCAGGGGGCCTGACGCGCATGGGCGGTCGTCGCGTTCCCGCGTGGATGTGGATCGCCAGCGCGATCGCGTTCCTCTTCCTCTACCTGCCCCTCGTCGTCGTCGTGCTGTTCTCGTTCAACGACAGCCGGCTCAACGCGACCTGGGTCGGTTTCACGACGTCGTGGTACGGCAAGCTGTTCGGCGACGAACGGATGCTGGCCGCGGCGTGGAATTCGCTGCTGATCGCGGTCGTCGCGTCGCTCGCTTCGACCGTGCTCGGGACGATGGCGGGATTCGCGCTCAGCCGCGGTCGGCCGCGGATCCTGGGTTTCCTCGTCTTCGCGCCGATCGCGATGCCGGAAATCCTGATGGGCGTCGCGCTTCTGATGTTCTACGTGCTGCTCAACATGACGCTCGGCCTCGTGTCGATCACGCTGTCGCACATCGCTTTCTGCGTCAGCTACGTCGCAATCGTCGTGCGCGCGCGGCTCGCCGGAATGGACGAAAGCCTGGTCGAGGCGGCGCGGGACTGCGGCGCAAGTCCGCCGCTCGCGTTCCGGCACGTGACGCTGCCGCTGATCCTCCCCGGCATCGTGGCCGGCGCGCTGATGGCCTTCACGCTGTCGATCGACGATTTCGTCATCACGTTCTTCACCGCCGGCGCGACGGCCTCGACGCTGCCGCTGCAGATCTACTCGATGGTGAAGGTCGCGGCGACTCCCGAGGTCAACGCCGTCTCGACGCTGATGCTGGCGCTCACGCTGCTGCTGATCACGGCGGCGGCCCGGGTCGCGCCCGGCATCCTGCGCATCAACCAGTGAACCGCGAAGGGAACCGCACGTGAAGCCCGCCCCGAAGCCCGCACGCCGCGCAGCCGCCGGCATGTCGATCGCCGGCATGTCGATCACCGGCATGTCGATCCTCGCGCTGCTCCTCGTGGCCGCATGCCAGAAGCAGGAGTCGGCGCAGGGCGGCGCGGCGACGGCGGGCGCCTCCGCGCAGAATGCGCCGGCGGCGGGCGGCGGCACGCTGAACCTCTACAACTGGAACGACTACATCGACGACCAGACGGTCAAGCGTTTCGAGCAGCAGTTCAACGCGAAGGTCGTACAGACCTTCTATTCGGACAACGACGAGATGCTCGCCAAGCTCGCGGCCGGCGCGACCGGCTACGACGTCGTCGTGCCGACCGGCAACGCCGTGGAGGCCATGATCCGGCGCGGCGACCTGCAGCCGCTCGACCATGCGGTCCTGTCGAACATCGGCAACATCCGGCCGCAGTTCGCGTCGCTTCCGTACGACCCGCAGCACCAGTACGCCGTCCCGTACGCCTACACCGTGACCGTGATCGGCTACAACGACGCCGCATTGCGCAAGGCGTCATTCCCGCCACCGACCGGCTGGGAAGCGATCTTCGACCCGGCGATCGCCTGCAAGTTGAAAGGGCGCATCACGGTGCTGGATTCGCCGGACGAGATATTCGCCGCGGCGTTCTACTACCTCGGCATCGACCCGAACACGACGTCGGCCGATGACTACAAGAAGGCCGCCGCGACGATCACGAAGGCCAAGTCGTGCTGGGCCGCCTTCAACTCGGCGTCGTACTCGAAGGAAATGGCTGCCGGCAACATCTGGATGGCGCTCGGCTATTCCAACGATTTCTTCCTCGGCAACCGCGACGCGCAGGCCGCGAAGCAGGACTTCCATATCGTCTCGGTGCTGCCGCAGCAGGGGGCGACGCTGGCCGTCGACAACATGGTCATCCTCAAGTCGGCCCCGAACCCCAAGCTGGCGAACGCGTTCGTCAATTTCATGATGGACGGCCGGAATTCCGCCGACCTCTCCAACCTGATCGGATCCGGCGCCGCCTACAAGACCGCGCTCGACTTCATCAAGCCCGAGGTGAAGTCGAACCAGGCGGTCTTCCCGCCCGAGGACAGGATGTCGTCGTTCCATGTGCTGCGGTTGCTGCCGCCGGAAATCCGGCAGGAACGCAGCAGGCTGTGGACCGAAATCAAGCTCTGAGTCGCTCGCAAATCGGTGCACGATCGTTCGCAAATTGCGACGATGATGTCCGGTCGAACGGCGTTGTTGCGACTCGACAACAGCCGATGCGCTGTCTCGTCGAAAGCAACTCCCGATTTCAACCCGAGTATTCCGCACGATCGGGCGGATTCGCGGCGTTTGTCGAAAATTCACATTGAGGACCGCGTCGTCCGATCGGCATACTCGGCCCAGGGAAGGGGTCAAGATAACCGACACCGCGTTGGGGGTGATTGTTCGCGACCCTGAGGGTCTGGACAAGCGAATGCAATCGGCGCGCGTTGGCGCGATGCCCGTTGCCGACTCGCCGCCGGAACGCAAAACAGAATCTCGTTACCAGCGGAAATGGGCGAACACCGGACAATGCGCGGGAGGTATGAACTCTCCAATCGCCCGGAAGAACTGCGGGGGCACTTCGACCTGCCCGCGGCGCCCGAATTCGATGTGGCGCTGGACGTGCGGCCGACCCAGGCAGCCCCCATCGTTCGCCAAAGCTACGCGTCGGATGCCCACGCGCCCAATCCGCTCGCCCGGGAATGCGTGCTCGCGCGCTGGGGGCTTGTTCCGCCATGGGCGAAGGACACGCGCTTCGGCCTGCGCTGCATCAATGCACGCGCCGAGACCGTCGACCGGCTGCCGGCTTTTCGGGTTGCGTATCGCCATCGCCGCTGTCTCGTCCCTCTGAACGCCTATTTCGAATGGGGCGGTGACGCGCAGCAACAGGTCCGCTGGCGAATCTCGCTCGGGGATCACCGCCTTTTCGCGCTGGGCGGGTTGTGGGAGCGATGGGTCGACGGCGCCAGCGGCGCGACGCTCGACAGCTTCACGATCGTGACCTGCAAGGCCAACCCGACCATTGCGCAGGTGCATGGCCGGATGCCGGTCATCGTGCCGCGCGACGCCTACAACCTGTGGCTGGACGCGCGCCACAATCCGCGCGCCCTGCTCGCGCCATTCGCCGCGGAGCCTCTGCAGCTGGAGCGGGTCCAGTTGCCGGACGAGAACGACGAACGGATCGCCGCCGCGGCTTGAGCCTCGGCACGACGGCACGGGGTTTCCGCGCCGGCCCGTCAGGGGTGCCGGGCGTCGAGCGGGCGGCCGAATCGATCCGGTCGCGGCAGCCAGTTGCCCAGCATGTCGACGGAGCCGATGACGAGGTTGGCCCGCCCGACGAGCAGGCGGCGCGGGACCAGGCCGAAGTACCTCGAATCGGCGCTGTTGTCGCGGTTGTCGCCCAGCATCAGGTAGTGGTCCGCCGGGACCACGAGCGGCCCGAAATCGTCGCGACCCGTCGCGAACAGGAACTGGACCTCGTGCTCGCCGCCGGCGAACGATTCGACAAAGCGTTCGGCGGATACCGGCAACCCCGGCTCGGCGCGCGGGTGCCCGCCGACCGGCGCGACAGGGCGATAGTTGGCCGGCTCGCCGTTGACGACGAGGCGCTTGCCGCGCATTTCGATCGTGTCGCCCGGCAGCGCGATCACGCGCTTGATCAGGCGGATTCCGTCGCGCGGCGAATGGAAGACGACGACGTCGCCGCGCCGCGGTTCGCCGATCCGCGCCAGGATGAGATCGCTGAGCGGCAGCTTCAGGTCATAGGCGATGCGATCGACGAAGACGAGGTCGCCCTCGAGCAGGGTCGGTCGCATCGAACCCGAAGGTATCGGGCTCCAGTCGGCGATCGCGGTACGAAACAGCCCGAACAGCGCCAGGAAAAGCAGGAAGCCACGATTCCTGCCGAGCCACTCACGGATGATCTTCACGCGGGTCCTGCCCTTGTCCGATGGTTGCTGTCGGGCGCCGGTCGCCGGCGCCCCCGATGACGTCACAGGCTTGGCGCGCGGCGGAAGCCGGGGCCCAGCCCGGCTCCCTCCAGGTCGGTCGCCGCTCGCACATCCACCCGCTCCACGTCGGCGGTGGCCGGCCCGCGACGGGCCCATTGAACCAGGGCCTCGCAGGCCTGCGAGGGGCCGCGGACAACCGCCTCGACGTGCCCGGCGCGACGGTTGCGCACCCAACCCTCGACATGCAGCCGGTTGGCCGCCTCCACCATGCTCTCGCGGAATCCGACCCCCTGCACGCGGCCGAAGACCGACACATGGATCACCCGCTCCGATCGCGGGTCGGAACCTGCCGGATGCATCATGACGCGTGGCGTGCGCTGCTCCATGATCGGGCGATTCTAGGTCGAGTCGGCGGCGCGCGGGCGGGCCGTCGTCACGTCGCGCTACGCTACGGCAGTCGGACAAGTCGGACACCGCCCGGGCGATCGCCACGGCGCTTCAAACGATGCCAGATTACGAAACCCCGCCAGGCTTCGATACGCGCAGCTTCGATGACGTCGGCGCCGCGTTCGACTACGCGCGTCGCATCTACGACGAGGGGACGGCCCACCTTCGCCGCGCGTTGCAGGCCTTTGTCGACGGCGAGTTGCCCGCCGGCCGCGTCCGCGCCTTCTATCCCTTCGTCCGGGTACACACGGATACCGTCGCGCGCGCCGATTCGCGGCGGTCCTACGGATTCGTGACCGGCCCGGGCACGTACCAGACGACGCTGACGCGACCGGACATCTTCGCCAACTATTACCCGGAGCAGTTCCGACTGCTGCGCGACAGCCACGGCGTCGCGCTGGAGATCGGCGCGAGCGCGCAGCCGATCCCGGTGCACTTCGCGTTCGCGGAGAACGATCATGTCGAAGGCAACCTGGACGCGCGCCAGCGTCTGCTGCTGCGCGACCTCTTCGACCTGCCGGACCTCGCGGCGATGGACGACCGGATCGCCAACGGGACGTACGAGCCTCGCGTCGGGGCGCCGCATCCGCTGGCGTTGTTCACGGCCCCGCGCGTCGACTATTCGCTCCACCGCCTTCGCCACTACACCGGCACCGCGCCGGAGCATTTCCAGAACTTCGTGCTGTTCACGAACTACCAGTTCTACATCGACGAGTTCGTCCGGCTCGGGCGCGCGATGATGCACGCTCCGCCGGCGGACGAACCCGGCTACGACGCGCTGGTGGAACCCGGCGACGTGGTCACGCCTCGCGCCGATCGCCCGCCGCGCAGCCCGCTGCGGCAGGGCACGCCGCCGCCGCGCCTGCCGCAGATGCCGGCGTACCACCTCGTGCGTGCCGACGGCACCGGCATCACGATGATCAACATCGGCGTCGGTCCGTCGAACGCGAAGACGATCACCGACCACGTCGCGGTGCTGCGGCCGCACGCCTGGATCATGCTCGGGCATTGCGCCGGGCTGCGGACGACGCAGCAACTCGGCGACTACGTGCTTGCCCACGGATACGTCCGCGAGGATCACGTGCTCGACGAGGACCTGCCGATCTGGGTGCCGATCCCGCCGCTCGCCGAGGTGCAGCTCGCGCTGGAGGCGGCGGTCGCCGACATCACGCAGCTCAACGGCTACGAGCTCAAGCGCCTGATGCGCACCGGCACGGTCGCGAGCAGCGACAACCGCAACTGGGAACTGCTGCCGCACGGCACGTCGGCGCGCCGCTTCAGCCAGAGCCGCGCGGTCGCGCTCGACATGGAGAGCGCGACGATCGCGGCCAACGGATTCCGCTTCCGCGTCCCCTACGGCACGCTGTTGTGCGTTTCCGACAAGCCGCTGCACGGCGAGATCAAGCTGCCGGGAATGGCGAACCAGTTCTACCGCGAGCGCATCGAGCAGCACCTGCGGATCGGCATCCGCGCGATCGAGCTCCTGCATCGGCAGGGCGTCGAGCAGCTCCACAGCCGGAAGTTGCGCAGTTTCGCGGAGGTCGCCTTCCAGTGACGCCGCTGCGCGTCGCGCTGTTCGGATACGGGTATGCGGGTCGGACGATCCACGCGCCGCTGGTCGCTGCGGTGCCGGGCCTGCAGCTGGCCGTCGTCTGCAGCGGGGATGCGGCCAAAGTGCAGGCCGACTGGCCCGGGATCCACGTCGACCCGGATGCGGCGGCGATCTGCGACCGCGACGATATCGACATCGTCGTCATCGCGACGCCGAACGCGAGCCATCACGCACTGGCTTCGCGCGCGCTTGCGGCGGGCCGCCATGTCGTCGTCGACAAGCCGTTCACGCTGACGTTCGCCGAGGCGCGGGACCTGGATCGCCGCGCGCGGGCGCGCGGCGTCGTCCTTTCCGCGTTCCACAACCGGCGCTGGGATGCCGACTTCCTGACGCTGCGGGCGCTGCTGGATGCGGGAACCGTCGGGCGCGTCGTCCACTTCGAATCGCACTTCGACCGTTATCGCCCGCAGGTCCGCGATCGCTGGCGCGAGCGCGCCACGCCGGGCGCCGGGCTCTGGTACGACCTCGGACCGCACCTCGTCGACCAGGCGCTTGAACTCTTCGGATGGCCGGAGGCCATCCAGGCCGACGTCGAGCTGCAGCGCGCCGGCGCGAGCGTCGACGACTGGTTCCACGTGATCCTTCGCTACCCGGCCCCGCACGCGGCGCTGCGCGTCATCCTGCACGCCGGCGCGCTTGTCGCCGCGATCGGGCCGCGTTTCGTCGTCCAGGGCGAACTTGCCGGCTACGTCAAGCACGGTCTCGACGTCCAGGAGGAGCAGCTCAAGGCCGGCGTCCGGCCCCGCACCGGCGCGCACGGCGTCGAGCCGCCGGGTTTCGGCGTCGATCCGGCGAAAGGCCGCCTCGTCGTTCCCGCCGCCGATACGGTTCGCGAAACGGCGATCGACCAGCGGCGCGGCGACTATGTCGCGTACTACCGCGCGCTGCGCGACGCGGTCCTCGGCGACGGGCCGGTTCCCGTCGATGCCCTCGCGGCTGTGCGCGTCATGCGAATCATCGAGGCCGGGATCGCGAGCGCGACGCGACGGCGAGAGGTCGCGTTGTCGCGCGATCCCGCGAGCGGCTGATCGAACGCCGGCGGCGCGGCGCGCCGTACCGCGCGGACAGCGGGTGCGATGCCGGCGGTTCATGGGACTAGGTCAGGTTCATTAGACCGGCCATCCTAGGCTGGGCACGCGACGCGCGTGGTCTTAGGTCGTCTGCGCAATCGTCAAGTCGCGGCGCGAAACGAATAATCGCTCCCACTCCGGGTCGTGGCCGCAACGCGGTCGCGAGCCGCCGCGATGTTCCTCACCGCGCGTGCCCGCCGGGAGATCGCAGCAGCGCGCGATCTCCCGGGCCCCGCGACCAACCATGGAGGCCTCCGATGCGGATGCTCGATAAATTGAGCTTGATCATGCTGCCCGCGGCCGCGCTGCCGTTGTCGGCGACGGCGCAGACCGCCGCGCAGACGCAGGAATACACGACCGACTGCGCCGGTTGCCATTCGACGCCGGCGGCATTCGCCGCGCAGTTGAAGACGCTCAACCAGTTCCCGCTGACCGTCGCCGGCATCACCAGCACCAACATGGCTTCCTTCGCCGGCAACGACCAGA
Source organism: Burkholderiaceae bacterium (assembly GCA_035524275.1). Lineage (GTDB taxonomy): Bacteria > Pseudomonadota > Gammaproteobacteria > Burkholderiales > Burkholderiaceae_F > DATKPC01. The sequence continues at coordinate 1,872 of DATKPC010000092.1, read as the reverse complement.
CCGTGATGTCCGACATCGCGGCGGTCGTGACCGACGCCGGGTCGACGTCGACGACGGGTACGACCTCGACGACGACCGGCTCGACGGGATCCTCGGGATCGACCACGACCGGCACGACGACCGGCACGACGACCGGCACGACCACCGGTTCGACCTCCACGACGACGTCGACCGGTTCGACGGGCTCGACCACCGGGACCACGACGTCGACCAGCGGCACGACGACGACCGCCGCGACGGTGCCGGTCGTCGTGATGAACACGACCAGCATGGGCGGCGGGTATCCGGCGCATTACTCGCGCCACGCGTTGCGCTTCGGCAAGGAGGCCGTGGGCCAGGCCGGCAACCCGCGCACGCTGACGGTCCTCAATCGTGGCGACCAGTCGGTCACGCTGAGCAAGATCGCGACGAGCGGCGACTTCGCGCTGGGCACCGGGACGTGCGTCCAGGGCGGGGCGCTGGCGTCGGGTTCGACCTGCACGATCGCCGTGGCGTTCAAGCCGACCAGCGTCGGTCCGCGAGCCGGCACGCTGACGATCCAGGACAGCGGCAATCCGGCGACGAAGACCGTCGCGCTCGAAGGCGTCGGGACGTCGGTGAACGGCGCCGCGGCCACGCTTTCGGCGCTGGCGCTGGAGTTCGACGCGACGGCCGTCGGGCAGGCCACGACGAAAACGCTGACGATCTCCAATCCGGCCGGCGGTGCGGTCCTCGACATCAACGGCATCACGATCGAGGGGCGCACGGCGACCGACTACGCCGCGACGACGACCTGCACGCCGCAACTGGCCGCGGGCTCGAGCTGCACGGTCAACCTGACGTTCGATCCGGCCGTCGTCGATCCGGAACGCGACCTGCTGACGATCGCCTCCGACGCGAAGGGCGTGCTGGAAACGCTCCTGATCGGGCGCGCCGGCGTCGCGTCGACGACGACGGGATCGACGAGCACGACCAGCACATCCGGCACGACGATGGCCGGCGGCTCGAGCACGGGCACCTCGACGACCTCCGGTTCGACATCGACCTCGACAGCGGCGTCGTCGAGCGCGCCGAGCGTCAGCGCATCGGCGACGCAGCTCGTCTTCGCGGCGGGCAGCGCCTCCGCACAGTCGCTGACGCTGACGAACGCCGGACCGGGTCAGTTCGCGGTCAGCGGCACGTCGGTGACCGGCGCGGACGCCGCCGATTTCTCCGCGACGAACAACTGCGCCGCGGTCGCCGCCGGCAGCCCCTGCACGGTCAACGTGATGTTCAATCCGACGGCATCCGGCGCCCGCAGCGCGACGCTCGAGATCGCATCGAATGCCGCGGGCAGCCCGCTCGCGATCGACCTCGAGGCGCAGGCGACGACATCGAGCGGCGCCGCGGTGACGCCGTCGACGCCGGCGCTGAGCTTCGCCCCGGTCACGATGGGCGCGACGAGCGGCGCGCTCGAGGTCATGCTGACGAACACCGGCACCGCTCCGGCCCCGATCGGGCAGCTGCAGGTTAGCGGCGGCAGCGGATTCTCGATCACGTCGGACAAGTGCAGCGGCACGACGCTCGCGCCGGCCGCGAGCTGCTCGGTAACCGTTCAGTTCGCGCCGCAGACGACGGGCGCGCAATCCGGCCAGCTGACGACATCCACGGGCAGCGCCTCGGCGATGAAGGCCGTGCAGCTGTCCGGCACCGCGCTCGCCCCGGTGTCCGCATCGGCGGCCTCCACGATGCCGTCGACCGGCGGTGGCGGCGCGCTCGGCGGCTGGACGCTGGCCCTCGGCGCGGCGCTGCTCGCCAGCCGCCGCCGGCGTGCCGGCCAGGCGCATCCGGGCCTGCAGCAGGGCGTCGCCAAGCGCTGAGCGTGACGGACCGCCAAGCGGCGCGGGCCCGCGG